>NZ_JBSGDR010000003.1:0-44330 GCF_053602455.1 Amycolatopsis sp. NPDC004378 | reverse complement strand
TTGAACTGATCGCCGCCACGACCACCGTGACCCTGCTCGTTCTGGAAGATGTCGCCGCGACCACCGTTGGAAGCCTGCTCGTTGAACTGGTCACCGCCACGACCACCGTGACCCTGCTCGTTCTGGAAGATGTCCCCCCGGCCGCCCGTGGAAGCCTGCTCGTTGAACTGGTCACCGCCACGACCACCGTGACCCTGCTCGTTCTGGAACACGTCACCGTGGTGACCGGCCGACGCCTGCTCGTTGAACTGGTTCCCGCCGCGGCCGGATCCCTGCTCGTTCTGGAAGATGTCGCCGCGACCGCCGGTCGAGGCCTGCTCGTTGAACTGGTTCCCGCCGCGGCCGGAGCCCTGCTCGTTCTGGAAGATGTCGCCGCGACCGCCGGTCGAGGCCTGCTCGTTGAACTGGTTCCCACCGTGCCCGCCGGAACCCTGCTCGTTCTGGAAAATGTCCCCCCGACCGCCGTTGGCCGCCTGCTCGTTGAACTGGTCGCCACCGCCGGAACCCTGCTCGTTCTGGAAAATGTCCCCCCGACCACCGTTGGCCGCCTGCTCGTTGAACTGGTCGCCACCGCCGGAACCCTGCTCGTTCTGGAAAACGTCGCCCGATGAAGTCGTCATCCTGTGCACTCCTGACATTCGGATCGGTGAAGCCCGTGCCCCTCCGTTGTCATCCAGTCTTGGGCCGGCGGGCGCCCGGGTCATGAGTAGCGGCCTACTCGGCTTCGCCGCTGTCTCCGGCGCGATCTACCTATGGACCGTCGCCGGGACTACTCGCCGGCTCCGGGGGGCCTACCACCGAGGCGAGCTCGCGGCGGCCGGAAATACCCAGCTTCGCGTAGACGCCGTGCAGGACGTTGTCGACCGTTCGCACCGAGACCACCAGCCGGTCGGCGACCGCTCGGCTCGTCAAGCCCGTGGCCACCAGGCGGGCGATCTCCAGCTCGCGGACCGTCAAGTCGAGCGGGGTGTCCAGCAGTCCCAGCGCCGGGGTCGCGGCGTCCTCACAGGACGCGAGCCACGCGCGGGCCCGTTGCGCCGACGTGGCCGCGCTGCCGTTCCTGCCCTCCGCGCGGTGGGCGCGGGAGGCCTGGGCCGCGGCCTCCGCGGCGAGCAGCCTCGCTCCGACGTCGGCGAAGCCGGAAGCCACGGCGTCCAGGGCTTCGGCGTCCGCGTCGGCGACCGCCCGTGCGTGTGCCGAGTACAACTCGGCCAGGGTTCCCGAGCCGGGCCCGGGGTCGCGGGAGCCGAACCCGAGCCGGACCAGGTCGTGGCGGATCTCGGCCGCCACCGCGAGGCGGCCGTCCTCCTCCGCCGCCGTGGCCGCCGACGCCGCGAGGTCCGCCGCCCGGGAGAGTTCGCCGCGAGCCGCCGCCACCCAGGCGCCGTCCCAGTCGCCGTGCGGGTCCGAGACGCGGCCGCCCATCGCCGTCGCCCGGACCAGCGCCGCGGCGACCGCCGGACGGAACTCGTACGGCTGGTCGTGGACGTCGGCGGCGAGGGCTTCCCGCAGCCAGCGGATCGCGCCGCGGACGTTGCCGTAGGCCAGCGCCACCGTCCCGAGTGACGCCGCCGCGCCCGCGACCGCCGGGCCCCAGCGGTCCCGGACGGCGTCCCGGTAGTCGTCGCCGGCGTGGTCCTCGGCCTCTTCCAGCCGGCCCGCCCGGCACAGCGCGACGATCCGGGCGTGCTCCAGCCGGACGCGCGCGCCGGGGGCGAACGCGTCCGAGATCCGGGACGCGATCGCGAGCCCCTCGTCGACGACGCCGAGACACGCCTCCGTCCGCCCCGCCGAAGCCAGCGCTCCCGCCGCGACCACCAGGGCCGCGAGCCGCAGCGCGTCGCCGCGGCGGTTGCGGTCCAGCACCGGGCCGAGCAGGTCGAGGGCTTCGCGGGCCGCACCCGCCGCCGCGCGCAGGGCGGCCCGGGCGGTCACCAGTTCGTCGGAAGTGCCGGACACGCCCGTTTCTGCCGTGTCGAGCACGGCGGCAGCTTCCTCGAAGCGGTCGAGGCCGAACGCCAGGTTCCTGGCCCGCGTCGCGGCGACGCGGGCGTGCTGGGCGTCCGACACCGTCTCGCCCGCGAGCTCGGCGAGCAGCGAGTCGGCGTCGGCGTGCCGGCCGCCCGCGATCCGGACCTGGGCGAGCAGGAACTTCGCGGCGAACCCGCCGCCCATCCGGGCGGCTTCCGCCGCCAGCTGTTCGGCCTGCGGAAAGTCCTTGCGCAGCAAGGTTTCCGCCGCCGCCCGGACCAGCTGCGGGTCGGTCGGCAGCCCGGCGGCCAGCCGCCAGCGCACCAGCCGGGGCTTGTCCTCGGCACGGCGCGCGCCGGTGAGGTCGAGGGTCTGCGCGAGGATCCGGTAGGTGTCACGCTGGCGCAAGGGTGACGTCCGGCGCCGGATCACCTCGGCGTAGAGCGGGTGCGCGAGCCGGACGTTGAGCCGCCGTCCGGTGCGTTCCGAGACGACCAGCCCGGCCTGCTCGGTCGAGGCGAGCACCCGCGCGGCGCCGAGCCGCACGAGCGGTTCGCTGCCCAGTGGCTCGCCGAAGGCGAGCAGTTCGAGCAGCCGCCGCTCGTCGGCGTCGACGCGGTCGGTGCGCGTTTCGATCAGCTCCACCAGCCGCGGGGTCGCGGTGAGCGCGCCGCTCCACCGCCACACGCCGTCCTCCGCCGACAGCGCGCCGCTGTCGAGGCCGCCCTGGATGAGTTCGCGCAGGAACAGGGGATTGCCGAGGGTCAGGTGCCACAGCCGGTGCTCGGCGCCGTCGTCGAGCCGGCCGCCCAGGGCCGCGGTGATCAGCTCGGTCGTCTGCGGACGGCTGAGCTCGCCGACGTCGAGGCGTTCGGCGACGCGGTCCTTCCACATCGCGAACACCGGGTCGGGCACGCTCACGCCGTGCGGCGCGAGGACGATCACGAACGCCGACGCGGTCGCCGCCAGCTGGTGCACCAAGGTCGCGGACAGGTCGTCGAGCAGGTGCGCGTCGTCCACGCACAGGACGAGCCGCCGCCCCTCCGCGCCGCGGGTGAGGTGGCCGGCGACCTGGTTGAGCCGGTGCGCGCGGTCCCCCGAACCGTCCGCGCTGCCGGGCAGGAGGTGGGCGAACGCGCCGAACGGGATGGTCGAAGCGGACGACATCGCGCGCACCCAGTGCGTGCGCGCGCCGGCACCGGCCAGCTCGGTCAGCAGCACCTTGGCCAGCCGCGTCTTGCCGGCGCCCGCGCGCCCGGTCAGCAGCAGACCGCACACCTCGGGGTCGGCCAGCGCCCGGCGCGCGAACGCCAGCTCCTGTTCGCGGCCGACCAGCGGCCAGTCGTTCGCCACACCCACTGCCTCCCCACCCCTCGCGGGCTTTCCGGTGCCCCCGCACCCGTTCATCGGATAATGACTACGCCCGCTCCGGCGGAGTACCGAATCCGCGCAGCGATTTGGCATTAATCGCCAAGCGGTGCGACGAACCCGGCAGAACGGACACTCGATGTCCGATTTCGTGAGCATTTCCCGCTGGAATTGCGGAAACCGTGATCATTGGTTTCCCGGTGATTCTTTTTCGCGGCCCACCATCATTCCGACGACCCGCGGCAGGACCACGGCGTTCCAGCCCGCCATGGCCGTGACGAGTTCCGGCTCCGGCCCGCCGGTCCAGACGCGCACCTGCCCCGCGCGCAGGTCGGTGCCGAGCACTCCGTGCCACGGCACCTTCGGCGCGAACCACCGGCGCAGCCCCTCGGCGTCGGCGTCGATGCGCGGGTGCCCGCCGAACCGGGCGGTCGCCCCGGCCGTGATCGCGTCGACCGCGGCCCGCGCGATCCGCGGGCACGCCGCGGACTCGACCAGCTCGACCAGCCGCCGCCAGGTTTCGCGCGCGTCCTCGAGCTCGCTGCCGCCGCGGAAGGCGTCGAACACGAACCGGCTCCGCACCGGGCCGCGGGCCAGGCCGAGCGCGTAGCTGGCCTGGTGCGGCCGGGCCGCCGCGTGGTAGGCGACCCGGTCGACCTCGGCGAGCCGGAAGACGCGGTCACCGATCACGATCACGTCGCCCGCCGCGGCGAGCGTGCGCCCGCCGCAGCGGATCCGCACCTCACCGGAGCCGGTGAACGAGAACTTCCCGGCCGCCATCGGTCACTTGCCGGTCTTCGCCAGGCAGAGCACGACGCCGGTCTCCCCTTCCTTGCCCTCCCAGAACACCTGGTCGGCGTCCGGGTACGGGGTGCACGCGCTGATCTGCGCTTCGGTCTGGGTCTTGTCCTCGACGCGCGCGACGACCTTGAGCGTCGCTTCGGGCGTCCCGCAGTCGACGATCTTCACGTAGTTCTCGCCGCTTTCGGTGACGCAGTTGCCGACCTGGGCGTTCTCGCCGTTGGACCGGGTGGCCACCCAGACCAGCGCGAGGACCCCGGCGACCAGGATCAGGAACACGGTGAGCACGATCTTCTGCCGCCGCTTCGACTTCTTCGGCGCGGCGGGCTGCGGCCCCGGCGGCGGACCGGCCTGGGGCGGTGGCACGGGTCCGGTCGGGTCCGGGTACTGGGGTCCACCCGCGTGGGTCATGACGATTCCTCCCTCGACGTCCTGCTGACCCCTTCTAGGCGTTCCACTCGCGTTCCACGACGTTCCACCCGCCGTTCCGCGGCGCGGGCCAGGATGGGGACCGCCCCGCTCCCGACGTGAGGACCCGAGGATGACCCGACTGCCCGTCTTGGCCGTCACCGCGCTGACCACCGCCGCGCTGCTCACCGGCGGGACGGCCGAAGCCGCGAGCCCGCCCTTCACCGCCTCGGTCTTCCGCGCCACGCACAACAGCTACTCGGGCGACGTCGACGGCGCGAAGAAGTCGATCGCCTACCAGCTCGACCACGGCGTCCGGTTCATCGAGCTCGACGTGCACGACAACGGCTACGCCACGAACCACGACTACGGCGTCGGCCACGACTCCCCCGGCAACGCCGTCGACCACAGCGGCGGCAACCCGGCGTCGAACAATCTGCGCGACTGGCTGGCCACGGTCGACACGTGGTCGGCGGCGCACCCCTCGGCCGCGCCGATCGTCGTCATGCTCGACCTCAAGGACGACCTGACCGACAACGCGAACTTCGCGGAGGGCAACCTGGCGGCGGTCAACCAGGAGCTGGAGTCGGTGTTCGGCAGCCGTCTGCTGCGGGCGCAGGACTACCCGGCGGGCTCGCCGACCGTGGACGCGCTGCGCGGGCGCGTGCTGCCGCTGCTGTCCGGCGACGGCGGCAGCCGCAGCGAGTACAAGCGGGACGTCGGCTACCACCCGGCCGTCGCGGTCAACGGCCGCGGCCAGATCGTCGAGGTGCACGACTCGGGCGGCGGCGCGCTCTGGTACTGGACCGGGACCTACGGCGCCGACGGCCGCGTCACCTGGCTGCGGCACGGGAAGTACGACAGCGGCCAGACGCCGGCGGTCGCGCTGAACGACAACGGCGACCTCGTCGAGGTCCACCAGTCCCAGACCGCGACGACGCTCTGGTCGCACGTCGGCAAGCTCGGCTCGGACGGTGAGATCACCTGGCAGGCCAGCAAGCAGTACGACAACGGCGTGCAGCCGACGGTCGCCTTCACCGACGCGACGCACGTGCGCGAAATCCACCAGAGCCAGAGCAACAGCCAGAACTGGACGTGGAACGGCACGCTGTCGGCCACGGCCGTCGCGTGGACCGGCAACGCCAAGACGTCGGACGCGCGGTACGCCAAGGACACCGCCACCAACGGCAGCCGTCGCGTGAAGGTGTGGACGGGCGCGGACGGCCCGACGCCGTCGAACACGCTGCGCGCGGACACCGCGAGCGTCACCGGCGACCGGATCCGCTACCGGCAGGTCGCGTTCGACGAGTTCCAGAAGGGCGACAGCGCGGAGCTCCAGCAGGGCGCGCTGTTCTACGGGGCACCCGCGACGGAGTCGGCGTTCATCACCTCGGCCCGCCAGTCCGGCAAGCTCGTGCGCGGCTGGGACTTCGACTCGGCGAGCGACGCGACCAGCCCGCCGGCGAACTACCCGGGTTCCAACCACCCGTACGACGCCTGGTACGAGACGATGGTGACGCAGAACGGCGCGGTGCAGTAGGCGGTCACGAAGGGTCGTAGGAGCAGCGGGCGCCGGTGTGGACGCCGTCGCGCAGGACGTCGCCGATGACCGTGTCCGCTGCCGCGATCCGGGTCAGCGCCCGGCGGATCGCCTTGCCCACGGCGATCCGCGCTTTCTCCTCCGCGCCCGCGAACTCGCGGACGCGGCCCGCGAGCCCGGCCGCCGCCGACAGCTCGCCCACGAGCCAGTCGCGCTCGGCGCGCACCTTCTCCGCCCGGCCCGCGTCGTGGTTGGCCTCGTGTTCGTCGAGCTCGGCCTCCAGGTTCGCGAGCCAGCGGCGGTAGTGACTGGTCGCCTCCTGGTCGAGCACCGGCTGCGCCGACGCCGGCGCGGTGCGCACGCCCGGCCCCGAGGCCAGCTCGACGGCCGTCAGCTCGCGGCCGGGGTTGTCCAGCAGCGTCGCGAGGTAGCCCATGCCGACGCTGTGCTCCACCTGCACGGACCGCCCGCCCAGGGCGAACACCCAGTGGCTGCCGTGCCGCCGGCACGTCACGCGCCGGTCCGGGCCGCGCACCGGCAGCGCGGGCAGCACCATCCCGAGCTGCCCGGCCTCCCGGGTCGCCGCGGCCAGCTCCCGGTCGGCTTCGGCCGACGCGGGTCCCAGTGCCTGCGCGAGCCGCGCGCGGGAGAGTGCCGCGGCCGGCCAGTGCGCCAGCGCGAGGTTGTCGCGCACGGCCGCGCGGAAGTGCGCGGCGGCGCGCTCGGGCTGGCCCGCCGTCAGCATCGCGACGCCCAGGGCGTGCTGCACCGAACCGAAGCAGGCGACGCCGAGGCTCGCCGTCATCGGCAGCCGCGCGAAAGGCGTCAGGAGCGCGTACGCGGCCAGAGCCGATTCGACGTCCGAGAGCAAGTACGCGGACTCGACGATCCCGTACATCGACACGAGCCAGCTGCTCGACCGCGGCAGCAGGGCCAGGTCCCGCCCGCGCAGCCGGGCCAGGGCTCCGGCGGCTTCGCGTTCGTCCCCGGCGGCCGCCGCCGCGACGGCCAGGCCAGCGACGAGCGCGTTGTCCACCGCGCTGAGCGTCGGCGAGTTCACCGTCTCCCGCACCACCGGCAGCACCTCGGCGACCCGGCCCTGGTACCAGCGGATGGCGCCCAGCTGCGCGGTGAACCAGCCGGTCGCGTCGGCGTCCCCGGCCTGCTCGCCGCGTTCCGCGCAGGCCGCGGCGCGCGCTTCGGCGTCGGCGAACCGGCCCGCGCGGATGCTGAGCATGACGTCGATCGCGTCGAGCACGAACCCGACCGCGAGGTGGTCGCGGTCGGCCAGCAGGCCGCGCAGGTCCGCGAGCCCGCGCTGGGCGTGCGGGTCGCCGTCGAGGAAGAGGTCGACCGTGCGCCAGAGCATGCCCATCAGCAGGTCGCTGCGCCGCCCGGTGCGGAAGCCCTCGGTGATCAGCTCCTGGGCCAGCGCGCGGCGCTGGCCGCCGTGGTCCGGTCCGAGCAGGCAGTGGTGGGCCAGGCTGGCGGCTTCGGCCCAGGCCACCGGGTCGCCCGCGCGCTTGGCCTCTTCGAGGACCGCGAGGATCTCGTTGCTCTCACCGGCCACGTAGTCGGCTTCGCCCGCGAGCCGGGCCTTGAGGCGCAAGGCCAGCGAGGACCCGGGGTCGACCGCCGCGCGCGCCGCGCGCAGCCGGGCCTGCAGCAATGCCGCCGCGGGCGCGCTCCGGTGCTCGTGGACCCACAACCCGCCCATGCCCAGCGCGGCGCGGGCCATCGCCGTGCCGTCGCCCTCGGCTTCCGCGGCGCGGTACGCGCGGTCGAACCACTCCCGGCCGGCGCGCAGGTCGCCGTCGGCCTCGAGGGCCCGCTCCCCGTTGCGCAGCAGCTCGCCGAGTGTGGTGGCCGCAGGTGGCAGTTCGCTGACCGGCATCGCCGACCCCTCTCCCCCGCCGGAAATGGTGCCCGCCGATCGGATCGCGGTCAACACGCGGAAACCGGCGGGAAAGCCGGGGTCACGGCCGGGAATTTTCCGTCGTGACGGACCGCGCGCAGTCCACTCGCGACAGTCGCTGACGGCGGCCGTCAGCGCTTCGCCAGGGACCGGTAAGCGACGGCCGCGAAGCTCGGCGGCATGAAGAACCACGGCATGAAGCACCTCAGCGTCCTGATCTCCGGCGCCAGCATCGCCGGCCCCGCCCTCGCCCTCTGGCTGGCCCGCTACGGCTGCACCGTCACCGTCGTCGAACGCGCCCCGGCGGTGCGGCCCGGCGGGCAGGCCGTCGACTTCAAGGGCGCCACCCACCGGACCGTGCTCGAGCGCATGGGCATCCTCGATGACGTCCTGGCCCGCCAGACCGGCGGCACCGACCAGACGATCGTCGACGCCGAGGGGCGGGCGCGGGCGGTCATCCCCGGCGAGTTCACCGGCGGCGACATCGAGATCCGCCGCGGCGACCTGGCCGACATCCTGTACGAGCACACCGCACCGCACTGCGAGTACCTCTTCGGCGACACCATCACGTCGCTGGCCGAGACGTCCGACGGCGTCGACGTCACCTTCGCCCACGCCGAGCCCCGCCGGTTCGACCTCGTCGTCGGCGCCGACGGCATCCACTCGGCCGTCCGGCGGCTGGCCTTCGGCCCGGAACGCGACTACGTCACGTTCCTCGGCCACTACTACGCCCTGGCCGAGCTGGGCGCGGAGGTCGCGGACGGCGACCCGGTCATGTACAACGAGCCGGGCCGGATGACCGCGGTCGGCGGGCCGAAGGCGTCGGCGTTCTTCGTCTTCGCGTCACCGGAGCTGGACTACGACCGCGCGGACACCGGCCGGCAGCGGCAACTGCTGGCCGAGGCCTACCGCGGCGCCGGCTGGCGGGTGCCCGAGCTGGTCGCGAAGATCCCGCAGGCCCGCGAGTTCTACCTCGACTCGCTGGCGCGCGTCACCATCGACCACTACTCACGCGGCCGCGTCGTCCTGCTCGGCGACGCCGCCTACGGCAACACCCTCGGCGGCTTCGGCACCGGCCTGGCCGTCGTCGGCGCGTACGTGCTCGCCGGCGAGCTCCTCGCCGCGGACGGCGACCACCGCGCCGCCTTCGCCCGCTACGAGGAGCAGTTCCGCGGCTACGCGAAGATCTCGCAACGCGGCAGCGCGGGCCCGTTCCTCGCGCCGCCGTCCCCGTTCCGCATCAAGATGCGCGACTGGACGTTCAAGTCGCGGTTCCTGCTCGGCCTGATGCTGAAGGCGACCGACAAGTTCGCCACCGACATCGAGCTGAAGGACTACGCGTCGGGTTCGTAGGCCAGGTTCGGCCGCAGCCACTGCTCGACCTCGGCGACCTCGACGCCCTTGCGCCGCGCGTAGTCCTCGATCTGGTCGCGGCCGAGGCGGCCGACGGTGAAGTAGCGGGAGTCCGGGTGCGCGAAGATCAGCCCGGACACGCTCGCCGCCGGCGTCATCGCGAACGACTCCGTCAGGTCCATGCCCAGGCGGTCCGCCTCCAGCAGCGCGAACAGCTCGCGCTTCTGGCTGTGGTCCGGGCTGGCCGGGTAGCCCAATGCCGGGCGGATCCCGCGGAAGCGCTCCGCGTGCAGGTCCTCCAGCTTCGGCTCGGCGTCGGGCTCGAACCAGTCGCGGCGGGCCCGCAGGTGGATGTGCTCGGCGAACGCCTCGGCGAGGCGGTCGGCCAGCGCCTTCACCATGATCGCGCGGTAGTCGTCCTGCTCGGCTTCGTACTTCGCGGCCAACTTCTCGGCGCCGTGGATCGCGACCGCGAAGCCGCCGAGGTGGTCGCCTTCCGGCGCGATGTAGTCGGCCAGGCAGCGGTTGGCGCGGTCCTCCGGCTTCGACGTCTGCTGGCGCAGCATCGGGAACGCGACGTGCGAGAACTCGCCGTCGAGCAGGATGTCGTCGCCCTCGCTGTGGGCCGGCCAGAACGCGTACGCGCCCTTCGCGGTGAAGCTGCCGTCCGCGATGATCTGGTCGAGCAGTGTGTTCGCGTCGTCGAACAGCTCACGCGCGACCGGCTGCTCCAGGATCGCCGGGTACTTGCCCTTGAGCTGCCAGGCCAGGAACAGGAACTGCCAGTCGATCATCTCGCGCAGCTCGGCGATCGCCGGCTCGACGACCCGCGTGCCGGTGAACAGCGGCTCCGGCAGGTCGGCGAACACCACCTGCTCGCGGTTCAGCCGCGTCTGCTCGAGGGTGAGCATCGGGCGGCGCTGCTTGCTCGCGTGCTGCTCGCGCAGCACCTCCTGATCGGCGCGGTTCTTCTCGGCGAGCGCGATCGACCGGTCGGGGTCGAGCAGGTCGGACACGACCCCGACCACGCGCGACGCGTCCAGCACGTGGACGGTCGCGTTGTCGTAGGCCGGCGCGATCTTGACCGCGGTGTGCTGACGGGACGTCGTCGCGCCGCCGATCAGCAGGGGCAGCTTCAGCCCGCGCCGCTGCATCTCGGTCGCGACCGCGACCATCTCGTCCAGCGACGGCGTGATCAGCCCGGACAGCCCGACCGCGTCGGCGCCTTCGGTGACGGCCGTGTCGAGGATCTTCGCGGCCGGCACCATCACGCCGAGGTCGATCACCTCGTAGTTGTTGCAGCCGAGCACGACCCCGACGATGTTCTTGCCGATGTCGTGGACGTCGCCCTTCACCGTGGCGAGCACGATCTTGCCCTGGCCGCCGCTCGAGGCCAGCCGGCCTTCCTGGCGCGCCTTCTCCTTCTCCGCCTCCATGAACGGCTCGAGGTAGGCGACGGACCGCTTCATCACGCGCGCGCTCTTGACCACCTGCGGCAGGAACATCTTGCCGGAGCCGAACAGGTCGCCGACGATCTTCATGCCGTCCATCAGCGGCCCCTCGATGACGTCGAGGGGCCGGGCCAGCTGCTGCCGCGCCTCTTCGGTGTCGTCCTCGATGTAGTCGACGATGCCGTGCACCAGCGCGTGCGACAGCCGCGCCTCGACGCTGCCTTCGCGCCACGAGAGGTCCACGACGCGCTTGGTGCCGCTGCCCTTGACGTTCTCGGCGAAGCTGACCAGCCGGTCCGTCGCGTCTTCGCGGCGGTCGAAGAGCACGTCCTCGACCAGCTCGAGGAGGTCCTTCGGGATGTCTTCGTAGACCGCGAGCTGGCCGGCGTTCACGATGCCCATGTCCAGGCCGGCCTTCATGGCGTGGAACAGGAACGCCGAGTGCATCGCCTCGCGGACGACGTCGTTGCCGCGGAAGGAGAACGACAGGTTCGAGATGCCGCCGGAGATGTGGACGCCGGGGCAGCGCTCCTTGATCCTCGGCAACGCGTCGATGAACGCCTTCGCGTAGCCGTTGTGCTCGGCGATGCCGGTGGCGACGGCGAGGACGTTCGGGTCGAAGATGATGTCCTCGCCCGCGAAGCCGGCCTCCTGCGTGAGCAGGTCGTAGGCGCGGGCGCAGATCTCGACCTTGCGGTCGGCGGTGTCGGCCTGGCCCCGCTCGTCGAAGGCCATCACGACGACGCCGGCGCCGTAGTTGCGGACGGTGCGGGCCTGCGCGAGGAACGGCTCCTCGCCCTCCTTGAGGCTGATCGAGTTGACCACGCCCTTGCCCTGCAGGCAGCGCAGGCCGGCTTCGAGCACGCTCCACTTGGAGCTGTCGACCATGACCGGGATCCGCGCGACCTCGGGCTCGGTGGCGATGAGGTTGAGGAAGGTCGTCATCGCCTCCTCGGACTCGAGCAGGTCGGCGTCCATGTTGACGTCGAGCAGGTTGGCCCCGCCCCGGACCTGCTCCAGCGCGACGTCGACGGCCGCCTGGTGGTCGCCCGACTCGATGAGCCGGCGGAACCGCTTGGAGCCGGTGACGTTGGTCCGTTCGCCGATCATCACGAACCCGGTGTCGGCGCCGATGCCGAACGGCTCGAGCCCGCTGAACCGGGTGTGCGTGCGCGGCGCGGGCACCTCCCGCGGTGTGACGTCCTTCGCGGCTTCGGCGATCTTCGCGATGTGCGCCGGGCTGGTGCCGCAGCAGCCGCCGACCAGGTTGACCAGGCCTTCGCGGGCGAACCCGCCGATCAGCCCGGCGGTCTCCTCCGGGGTCTGGTCGTAGCCGCCGAAGGCGTTGGGCAGCCCGGCGTTCGGGTGGCAGGCGACGTAGGCGTCGGCGATCCGGGCGAGCTCCTCGACGTGCGGGCGCATCTCTTCCGCGCCCAGCGAGCAGTTCACGCCGACGACCAGCGGTTTCGCGTGCTCGATGGAGCTCCAGAACGCCTCGACGGTCTGGCCCGAGAGCGTCCGGCCGCTCAGGTCGACGATCGTCACCGAGATCCACAGCGGCAGGTGCGGCGCGACGTCGCGGGCGGCGGCGATCGCGGCCTTGCAGTTGAGCGTGTCGAAGATCGTCTCGATCAGCAGCAGGTCGACGCCGCCCTCGGCGAGCCCGGCGATCTGCTCCGCGTAGGCCGCCTTGACCTGCTCGAACGTCACCGCGCGGTAGGCGGGGTCGTCGACCTTCGGCGACAGGCTGAGGGTGACGTTCAGCGGCCCGATCGACCCGGCGACGAACTTCCCGCCCAGCTCGTCGGCGGCCTGGCGGGCCAGCTGCGCCCCGCGGACGTTCATCTCGCGGACGTGGTCCTGGAGGCCGTAGTCGGCCTGGCCGATGCTGGTGGCCGTGAAGGTGTTCGTCGTGGTGATGTCCGCGCCGGCCGCGAGGTACTGGCGGTGGACGTCGAGGATGACGTCCGGGCGGGTGAGGTTCAGCAGGTCGGGGTCACCGGTGACGTCGTGGGTGTGCTCGCCGAAGCGGTCGCCGCGGTAGTCGGCCGGGGTCAGCCCGGCGCCCTGCAGCATGGTGCCCCAGGCACCGTCGAGCACCGCCACCCGCCGGCCGAGCAGCTCGCGCAGGCGCGCGGTGGCTTCGGACTCATTGGGGTTCATCGGCAGCCTCCCTCATCCGGGAGGCGCCCTTGGTCGGTGGTTCCCGGTCGAGCGTGGCGGACCCGGCGGTCCGTTGCAGCGCCTCTCGACCTGTGGTCCACGGTACTGGAACCGGGTGCGCGCACGCCATCCCGCCCCGCCGGCGCGTCCACTGACTGGGACACCGTGAGTCCACAATGGATTTTCGGGTTCACCCTGCCTCCGCGTCTTTCCCGGTTGCGCCCACCCTGCCGCACCGGGCGCGGGCGCTCTGCTCCCCGCCTGCTCACCCCGGGCTCCTCCACCATCGTTCGAGCGGCCCACGACGTTACTCTCCGCGTTCGCGTTGGTACTTTTCGCGGTCCCGACCCACCTTGAAAACTGAAACACGTTCTAATACGCTCCACGCGTGGACTACGGAATCGTGCTGTTCACCAGCGACCGGGGCATCACCCCCGCTTCCGCGGCGCGCGCCGCGGAAGCCGCGGGGTTCGCCACCTTCTACGTGCCCGAGCACACGCACATCCCGGTGAAACGCGAGTCACCGCACCCGCGCACCGGCGACGCGTCCCTGCCCGACGACCGCTACAGCCGCACCCTGGACCCGTGGGTGGCCCTGGCGACGGCCGCGGCGGTGACGTCGCGGATCCGGCTGTCGACGGCGGTGGCCCTCCCGGTGGAGAGCGACCCGATCACGCTCGCCAAGACGATCGCGAGCCTCGACCACCTCTCCGGCGGCCGCGTCACGCTCGGCACCGGCTTCGGCTGGAACGTCGACGAGCTGACCGACCACGGCGTCCCGGGCCACCGCCGCCGCACCGCGCTGCGCGAGTACCTCGAGGCGATGAGTGCACTGTGGACACAGGAAGAGGCTTCCTACGCCGGTGAGTTCGTCTCGTTCGGACCGAGCTGGGCGTGGCCCAAGCCGGTCCAGCCGCACATCCCGGTGCTGCTGGGCGCGGGCCCGACGGAGAAGACGTTCCGCTGGATCGCGCGGCACGCGGACGGCTGGATCACGACGCCGGCGGACACGGACCTGGACGGGCACGTGGCCCTGCTGAAGGAGATCTGGCTCGCGGAAGGCCGGGCGGGGGCGCCGCGGATCTGCGCCCTCGGCGAGCGGCCGGACCCGGAACGCCTGGCGCACCTGGATTCCCTCGGCGTGACCGAGACGATCTTCGGGCTGCCGGACCGTTCGCCGGACGAGGTCGAAGCCTGGATCGGGCGCCTGGCGGGCAAACTCGGGCTCGTCACCGCCCCCGCGCACTGAAGCGGCGGGGCACGGATCCCGTGCCCCGCCGTCAAGCCCCCCCCGGGGTCAGCTCTTGGCCGCGACGCCCTGGCGCGCCCGGAGGTCGAGCTCGATCTGCTCGAGCGAACGCCCCTTCGTCTCGGGCACCAGCCACTTCGTGAGCACGAACAGCACCACGTTGATGCCGGCGAACAGGAACATCGAACCGCCGATGCCGAGCGACTTCGGGTCGGAGATGATCGGGAACACCGCGCTCACGATGCCGGTCGCCGCCCAGAGGACCACACTGCTGACACCCATGCCCGCCGCGCGGAACTTCAGCGGGAACACCTCGGACATCATCACCCAGACCACCGCGCCCCAGCCGAGTTCGTAGCCGACCAGGTACAGCACCATCATCACCAGCATCAGGATGCCGCGCGTGCCGGTGTCGTGGACGTTCAGCACGACGAACCCGGCCGCCACCAGCGTGATCACCATGATCACGTTGCCGATCAGGAGCAGCGGCTTGCGGCCCCAGCGGTCCACCACGAACACGACCCACGCGGTGAACAGGAACTTCGTGACGCCCAGCAGAACGCCCGAAAGCAGCGCGGCCTGCGTGGCGAAGCCGAGGCCGATCAGCATCGTCGGGAAGTACGCGTTGATCGCGTTGACCCCGCTGAACTGCTGGCCGATCGCGAGCAGCAGCGCCACCACCAGCATCGGCCGCACGAAGCCGGAGAACAGGTCGCGCAGGCGCGGCTTTTCTTCGGTGTCGAGCCGGATGACCTCGTTGATCGTCTCGATCTCTTCGTCGAGGTTCACGGTGGTGCCGTGCGCGCTCGCGAGGACTCGCCGGGCCTCCTCTTCCCGGCCGTTCTTCACCAGCCAGCGCGGCGTCTCCGGCAGGAACACCAGCCCGACGAGCAGCACCGCCGCCGGGACGATCGCGCCGGCGAACATCCAGCGCCAGGCCGAGTTCGGGCCGAGCCAGTAGCTCACCAGGAACGCGATCAGGATGCCGAGCACGATGAAGATCTGGTTCAGCGCGCCCATCGCGCCGCGCAACCGCGCCGGCGCCAGCTCCGACAGGTAGGTCGGGACGGTCGACGACGAAAGGCCGATCCCGAGGCCGATGACCAGCCGCGAAACCACGAGCAGCGCGAACGTCGGCGAGAAGGCCGCCGCCAGCGTGCCCACGATGACGATCGCCGCGGCGACCATGATCGTGCGCCGCCGGCCGAGGGCTTCGTTGGTACGGCTGGAGAACAGCGCGCCGACGATGGCACCGACCGACAGGCTGGCGGTGATCACACCCTTGTCCCAGCTGGTCAGCCCCCAGAGTTTCCCGATGAACGGGAGCACCCCGGAAATCACGCCGAGGTCGTAGCCGAACAAGATGCCACCGAGCGCGCCGAAGAAGTACAAGGTGGTCCGGCTGATGTGCCGCGCCGGGGCTGTCTGCGTCATTGCCGGGTCGCCTCTTTCGTAGGTCCAGTCCAGCCAGCGGCGTCCACATTCACACGCCGGAAATAGCCGGGCAAGACAGTCGTCGATAACAATTCAGAAACGTGATCGCCGTTCACATATGTGACACGTTGGGGCGCACACCAATACTCCGTCTGCCGCAGTCGCGAATCAGTGCACAATGGACACGGCCGCCGACGCGCGCGGGTTCGATCAATCCACTATGGACAATCGCGGCGCAGCAGGTCGGCGAAGGCCGTGAAGGGGAATCCCGGGAGCCGGGCAAATCGGGCAGAGTCCGGGCTCACCGCAAGGTCGGGGAGACGGTGAACCCGGACGTGCGCGCCGGACCCGTTCGGGCGGGTCGGCGGCGCAGGCGGGAAGGGGGTTTCAACCCACCCCCAGGCGGTTGAAACCCCCTCCCCGCGCCCCCAGCCCGGAGCGGCCGGCCCGAGCATCCGCAGCCTGCTCGGGCGACGCCCTGGTAGCTATCACTCTCCCGGTTGTGGTCACCGGCCGCCATTCCTGCCGAAAGAGGACTTTCTTCCATCCCGAAACCCCGCTGAGCTGCGAATACGTGGTCGCGGCGGTACGGATCTACCCAGCCGGGCGGCCAAAAGTTACCCCTGGCCGCGAGCGGCTCAGGCGCTCTCCAGCACGACCTTCCCGACATGGGTGCCTGACTCGAGGTGCTTGACGGCGTCGGCGACCTCTTCGAAGGCGAACCGGCGGTCGATCACGGGCCGCAGCCCGCTGTGCTCGACGGCCCGGTTCATGGCCTGGAACGTCTCCCTCGACGCGTTCGTCAACCCGCGCAGGGTCAGCTGCTTGACCAGCACGAGCACCGGGTCGGCGGCGCCCTCGTGGGTGAGCACGCCGGCGACGCTGACGTGCCCGCCCGGCCGGGCGGCGAGCATGGACTGGCCGATCGTGCCGCCCCCGCCGACGTCGACGACGTGGTCGACGCCGCCGCCGGTCAGCTCCGCCGCCGCCACGCCCCACTCCGGCGTCGTCGTGTAGTTGATCGTCTCGGCCGCGCCGAGGGCGCGCAGGCGGGCCAGCTTCTCGTCCGAGCTGGACGTCGCGATCACGCGGGCGCCGCCGAGCACGGCGAACTGCAGCGCGAACGTCGCCAGCCCGCCGCTGCCCTGGGTCAGCACGGTCTGGCCCGGCGCCACCCGGCCTTCCTCGACGACCGCGCGCCACGCCGTCACACCGGCGCTGGGCAGCGTCGCGGCCTCGGCGAAGTCCAGGTGCGCGGGGACGGCGACGAGCGCGTCCTCGGCGAAGACGGCGTACTCCGCGAGCACTCCGTCGAGCGAGCCGGACAGGTCTTCGGCCGTCTTCTCCGGGGTACCGGGTCCCGAGAGCCATCTCGGGAAGTACGTCGCGGCCACCCGGTCGCCCGCCGACCACGCGCGCACGCCGTCGCCGACCGCGACGACCTCGCCCGCGCCGTCGGACAGCGGCACGACGTCCGGCTTCACCGGCATCGGGTAGAAACCCTTCAGGATCATCAGGTCGCGGGCGTTGAGCGCCCACCCGCGCAGCCGGACCAGCACCTGGCCGGGACCGGGTTCGGGAACGGCACGCTCGGCCAGGACGAGCTCGGCGCCGGGACGCGGCAGGGAAAAGGACTTCACAGCGGCTCCAAGGGTGCGGGAACTCCTCAACCCGGCCAGTGTGTCGAAGTCGCGAGCTCCGCGTCGACGATCTCCAGAAGTCGTGGGGTCAGTTCGGCGAGCGAGGTCGCGAAGTGGCGGACGCCGTAGCCGGCCATGAACTCCCGCTGCCGCGCGTGGGCCGGACTGCCGGGGAAGCCGACGAACCCGGCGCCGTGCGCGCGGGCGTTCTCGGCCACCCGGCTGACGTCGTCGACGAACACGATCTCGTCGAAGCCGACGCCGAGCACGCTCCGGGCGATGTGGTCGACGCCCGGCCGGTGCTCGTTGATGCTGACGTACGGCACTTCCGGGTCGAGCAGGTCGACGTACTCCCCGAGGTACCGGTCGAAGGTGTGCTCGCGGGTCCGGCCGCCGTAGCAGACCAGCCGGACGGGCAGCTTCGAGAGCGCCTCCAGGCAGTCCCGCACGCCTTCGGCGACGCGTATCGGGTGTTCGGCCAGGTACTCCTGCCGGGCCGCCCACAGCTGCTCGAGCGTCTTCTCCGCCGGCTGGTCGAGCCCGCACAGCCGGGTGATCTTCTCGGCGACGACGATGTCGCGCAGCCCGATCACGTCCCGCTCGGCCGCCTCGTCGTAGACACCGCCGTGGTCGCGGACGTACCGGGCGATCATCGCCAGGTACGTGTCGTCGATGAGGACGCCGTCGCAGTCCAGCGCGACGGCACGCAGCTTCCGCAGGCCGGTCACCGCTGCGCGAACACTTCGCGCGCGGCGCCGATGGCGTTGAGCGCGGCCGGGAAACCGCAGTAGAACGCCAGGTGCAGGATCGTCTCGATGACGTCCTGCTCGGTGCCCCCGACGTTGAGCAGGGCGTGGATGTGCACCTTCAGCTGCGGCAGCGCGGTGCCCAGCGCGACGCACGCGGCGACCGTGACGATCTCGCGGTGCCGCAGGTCCAGGTGCGGCCGGTTGTACAGCTCGCCGAAGGTGAACTCGACGATGTAGGTGGCCAGGTCCGGCGCGATGTCCGCGAGCGCCGCGGCGACCTTCTCCCCCGCTTCGCCGTCGACGGCCTTCAACGCGGCCAGGCCGCGCTCGTAGCGGTCCTCGATGCCGGCCCACGGAAGGTCGGCGGGCGGTTCGGCCGGCGGCTCCTCGGGCGGCAGGGTTTCGAACACGGCCTTCAGCTCGCCCAGGGCGTTCAGCGTGGCGGGGAAGCCGGCGAACGAGCTGATCTGGATGACCGCCTCGACGAGCTGGCGGCGGCCGCAGCCGACGTTCAGCGCGGCCTTGGCGTGGAACTGCAGCTGCGAGCCCGCGTAGCCGAGCGCGGTGAGGGCCGCGACCGTCACCAGCTGCCGCTCGGGCAGCGGCAGGCCGGGCCGGTGGTAGACGTCGCCGTAGATGAACCCGACGCACTGCTCCCCGAACTCGGCCTCGCCGATGCTCGCGAACAGGTCCAGCACTGCGGGCCGCTCCGCGCCGCCGAGCCGCTGGATGAGCTCCAGGCCCTGGGCGAAGGACGCGTCCTGCGTTTCCGGCATCGTGATGCCCTCCCCTTTCACGTGGTGACTGCGGCTCACCCGAGGTAGGCCCGGGTGGCCTGGTCGGCTTTCCGGCGTTCCAGCGCGTCGATGCGCCGTTGCGCGATCATGGCGTACTCGATGACGGCCGTGGCGATCGTGCGGCCGTGCTGGCGCACGGCGGTCACGGCCCGGAACTTCAGGTTGGTCTCGCGGGCGAGGTCGGACTCCTCGATCAGCGACTCGACCGTGGCCGGCAGCGGGAACAGGAAGTCCTGGAAGGACAGGTCGATCCGCTGCCACACGCCCGCGTAGCCCAGCCGGCCCAGGCCGGGCCGGACCGCCGTTTCGAACTGCGCGATGCAGATCTGCCGCATCGCCTCGACGATCACGATGCCCTGCACGTGCTCGCCGGTGTGGTGGTCGAGGATCAGCTCGTTGTCGCGGTGGATCCGGAGGTCCGCCCGGCAGAGCTGGTCGGCCGGCGAGTGCACGCCGGACAGCAGGACGTTGCGGGGCCGGTCCTTGTGGACGATCCCGGCCCGCGCGCGCGGCTGCCGGAAGGTGTCCCGGTCGGCCAGGCGCACCGGAGCGCGGCCCTTTTCGGTGGCGGCCTCGATGAGGTCGCAGTCGGTCTCGTCGACGCCCTGCCCGGCGTGCACGACCCACTCGACCGGCTCGCCGCACGGTTCGTCCGCGCCGGCCGCTTCGATGAGCGCCAGCAGGCCCGTCATCGTCAGCACCCGGTCGCCGCGGGCGAACCGGCCGAACCGGTCGGCGACCACGACGACGTCGCGGTGGGTGCGGCCGGCCCCGGCCGCCGGGTCCCGTTCACCGGGACACGCTGGATCGTCCGGTACCACGTTCTCCCACTGGGTTCTGGTCGGTTCGGGCGTCACAGCCCCGCCGAGGCGCGGACGTCCGGGAGTGCTTCGGCGAGGTAGCGGGCGGTCGCCGCCTTGCGCCAGCGCGGGCCGGCCAGCTCGGTGGCCAGCACGCCGAGCATGGCGTGCACCATGTCCGGCTGCTTGGCCACGTCGGTGGCCAGCAGCGGCTCGACCTGCGCGGCGGCGCCTTCGAGATCGTCGAGCAGCAGGTGGGCGCGGCCGGTGTCGATCCGGATCATCGGTTCCATGGCCTCCCAGCGGCTTTCCAGGGACAGCTTTTCGTAGGCCTCGCGCGCGGTCGTGAACTCGCGCAGCGCGGCGGACGCCTGCCCGACGGACAGCAGCGAAGTACCGGCCATGTAGTGCCGGCGGTCCTTCGTGATGTTGAAGAACCGGTCCTCGCCGCCCGCGCCGAGCTCCGGGTCCTCGATGGCGGTCCACCGCGCGATCGCGTCCAGCACCTGCTGTTCCGCCCGCACCGACGACCACCCGCGGGCCTCGGCGAGGATCAGCGGCGCGTCCGTGATCCGGCCGCCCACGTGGTAGTTGAGCCCGTCCGCCGCGAGCTTCGCGGACTCGACGCCGTTGCCCGCCCAGAACGCGACGCGGGCCTGGGCCGTGCGCACCCAGCGGCGCGCGAGGTAGTCGTCCGCGTATTGGGAGTAGAGCCAGGCGGCGGAGTTGTACCGGCGGGAGAGCCCGTACCGCCCGAGGTCGCCCGAGATCCAGGCCATCATCGCGGTGCACTTCGCCCCGATGAGCAGCAGGTCCTGGGTCTGCTTCGGCCGCTGGCGGCCCTTCAGCAGCGCCGAGGTCCGCTCTTCGACGACCGCGAGCTGGCTGAGGACCGCGTCCGGCGCCGTGCGCGTGTAGCCGTTGCCGAGGAAGTCCAGATCGGACCACAGGTCGTCGAGCTGGACGTCGTCGACGTTGGTCTTGGTGAACAGGATCGCGTCGTCGAGGGCACTGGCGCCGACGTCGGTCTCCGGCGCTTCTTCGACGCGGCGGCCGGCGCGCGCGGGCCGGGCGGCGGCCGGCGCGGGTTCCGGCGGGCACGGCGCCGCGGTGTCGGCGTGGTACTCGGCCAGGTCCTTGGCCGGCAGCTGCTCGAGGTCACGCAGCCCGAGCAGCGACTTCCAGCTGGTGCCGTACACCTCGGCGAGCACGCGCAGGGCGGCGACGGTGGGCCGGACGCCCCGCTCCGGCCACTGCTCGTACTCCCAGATCCGGGTGCCGCGCATGCCCGCGCGTGGGTCGCCGGTGACGGCGTTGTAGCGGTGCGCCGCGACGTCGAGGGAAAGTTCCGACGCCAGGCGCCACGCGGTGCGGGGCGGGATCCGGCATTCGACGATCAGGTTCTCCGCGACCCGCGCCGGCATCGCCCCTTCGGGAAACCCCAAGGCGGCCAGGCGGTCGCGCAGCTGTGCACGATACGGCTTACTGCCCGGTTTGGCCTGTCGACTCATCGTTCATCCAACGACTTCCGGAGTACGGGTGCACGAAGCAGACAGTACCGCAGCGTGACAGCGTGGGCCCAGGATGTGACGAACGCGCGGGGAAAGAAGCCGGAGTGAGGGGTGCCGGCCGACCTGGGGGTCATCGGCCGGCACCTCGGGTCCGGACGCCGCTGGGGCGGTCCGGCGGGGACAGTATGCACGTGCAGGGCCCGGAACGCAGCCCCCTGGACCGGTCAGGTCACCGGACAGGGTGACCCGGACCCCTCGCCCGGGTCACCCGGCCGCGAGGAACCGCGCCCGGACGCCCGCCCCGAACGCCGTCGGCGTGCCGTCGTAGGCCGAGATCAGCGCCGGGCCGGTCGAGCAGTTCCAGGTGTTCCAGGTCCAGCCGAGGTAGGACGCCTGGTGCCGGTCGAGCCAGTCCATCAGCCCGGTGACGTAGCCGCTCGCGCAGTCGTTCTCGCCGATCTCCCCGGCCACGAGCGGGACGGCCGCGGCTACCGGTGCCAGCCGGCTGTCCCAGCACGACGACGAGCTGCACGCGTTGAAGTTGTACGAGTGCCACGAGGCGACGAGGTTGCCCGCCGGGTCGTTCGGTTCGTACTGCAGCCAGCCGGTGAGGTCGTTGGCGTAGGCGAGCCCGCCCAGCATGAGCACGTTCGTCGCGCCGGTCGCGCGCACCGCGTTCACCAGCGCCTGCATGCCCGCCACCGGGTAGCCGATGCCGGAGCAGGCGGAGCCGCCGTCGCGCCAGCACGTCCACGCCTGGGCCGGGCCGGACACCGCGCGGTCGGGGTAGGGCTCGTTGAACAGGTCCAGGATCGTGGCGTCGTCGCCCTTGAACGTCGTCGCGACCGACGTCCACAGGTCCACCGAATGCTCGGCGTCGGTCATCGGCTTCTGGCAGGTGGCGTCGACGTCACCGCACGCCGACGAGTTTCCCGTGTAGGCACCGTGGGTCCAGTGCAGGTCGAGGATCGCGACGAGCCCGTTCCGGTGTAGTAGGTCCACATAGGACTTGAGCGCCGCGCGGTAGGTCTCGCCGGCGTAGCGCGGGTCCACGTCGGACAGGCCGAGCCAGCAGTCCTCGTTGAACGGCACGCGCACGGCGTCGGCGTGCCAGCTCTTGATCGCGGCCACCGAGGCGGCGTCCATCGGACCGTCGAAGAGGCCGTTTCCCTGCACGCACGCGAATTCGGCGCCGGAGCGGTTCACGCCGCGCAGCGTCACCGGGTTGCCCGCGGCATCGGCCAGCCGGTTGCCGGAGACGTGCAGGGCGGGCGCGCCCGGGGGCGGCGGGGCCGACGTCGTGGTGGACGGCGGCGGGGTGCCGCCGCAGGGCGCGCCGTTCACGCTGAAGGACGCCGGCGCCGCGTTGGTCCCGCTGTAGCCGAAGTTCGCGCCGGCGGTGACCGACGCGTTCGGGGCGACGGTGCCGTTCCAGGTCGCCGGGGTGACCGTGACGGTCCGGCCGGACTGCGCCCAGGTGCCGTTCCAGCCCTGCTGGAGCTGCTGGTTCCCGGTGTAGGCGTAGTCGATCCGCCAGCCGGACAGCGGGGCCGTCCCGAGGTTCTTCAAGGTCAGGTCGGCCGTGAAGCCGCTTCCCCAGTCGTTCACCGTGTAGCCGACTTCGCAGGCGGTCGCCGCCGCCGCGGGCGACAGCGTGCCCAGGGTGAACGCCGTCGTCGCGCCGACGACGGCGAGCGCGCCGAGGGCGCCGAGCAGTGCTGGTCCGGAACGCATCGATCACTCCCTTGGTACCGAACGGAATCGTGAGAGCGCTCCCAGCAGGGCTGGACAGTACCGCGCACCCCGATTCGTGTAAACCCCGCGGCGATCTTGCCCCGGTTTCCGGATTCCACTCCAACGGCGGCATTCTCCGGCTCGGGCCGGTAGCGCAGTGCGACCACGGGATCTCCGGAACGCCAACGACTTCGGCCGTTCAGGAACGTTCAGTGGCCGCCAGGCGGCGCGGCGCAGCGGAAAACGGACCACCGGATCGGGCCGCGTCCGGGTCGCGCTTTACAAGGACGACACACCGGCGCTACCTTTCCCGGCGGCTGGAAGCGCTCCCATGCCAGGTCGCCTCACCAGAACGCGGCCAACCACCCAGGGGCGTCGCGGTGCCTGCCGCGGCGCCCCTGTCCGCGCCCCGGGAGGCCCGATGACCAGGTTCGCCGCCGCCCTCGCGGCGCTCTGCCTCCTCACCGCCGCGGGCACCACGGCGGTCGTCGTCGCCGCGCCGGCCACCGCCGCCCCCGCGTGCGCGGTCGGCTACCGCGTCAACCAGTGGCAGACCGGGTTCACCGCCGAGATCACCGTGACCAACGGCGCCACGGCGCTCTCGTCCTGGACGCTCACCTGGCACTACGCGGGCAATCAGGCCGTCACGTCGGCGTGGAACGCGACGGTCCGCCAGAGCGGGACCGCGGTCACCGCCGAAACCCTGCCCTACAACGCTTCGCTGCCCGCCGGCGGCACCGTCTCCTTCGGCCTGCAGGCCACCTACAGCGGCACGAACGCCGAGCCCGCGGACTTCGCCCTCAACGGCGTCGCCTGCGGGGACCCGACCACCACTCCCCCGCCGACGACGACCACACCGCCACCCGCGGCCTGCCCGGGCACGACGTTCTGCGACGACTTCGAACAGCAGACCGGTGGCGCGCCGAGCGGCCGCTGGGCCGTCGGCGCGGCGAACTGCCAGGGCACCGGTACGGTCACCGTCGACTCCGCGGTCGCGCACTCGGGCACCCGTTCGGTCAAGGTCACCGGCCAGGGCGGCTACTGCGACCACGCCTTCTTCGGCACGAGCCTGCCCGGCGCCGGCTTGCTGTACGGCCGGTTCTGGGTCCGGCACAGCACGCCGCTGCCCGCCGGGCACGTCACCTTCATGGCGCTGCGCGACACCGCGGACGGCGGCCGGGACCTGCGGGCCGGCGGCCAGAACCGGGCCCTGCAGTGGAACCGGGAGTCCGACGACGCGACGCTCCCCGCGCAGAGCCCGGCCGGTGTCGCGCAGAGCGTCCCGCTGCCGACCGGCACCTGGTCGTGCTTCGAGTTCGAGATCGACGGCACCGCCGGGCAGCTGCGGACGTGGCTCGGCGGCACCGAAGTACCCGGGCTCGTCGTCGACGGCGTGCCCACGGCCGACGTCGACCAGCAGTGGCTCGCCCGGGCGTGGCACCCGGCCGTGACCGACCTGCGGCTCGGCTGGGAGAGCTACGGCACCGACGCCGACACGCTCTGGTTCGACGACGTCGCTCTGGGCACCACGCGCCTCGGCTGCTAGCCCGCGACGATCCGCTCGATCTCGGCCAGCTCGTCGTCGGAGAACTCGAGGTTCTTCGTCGCCGCGACGGTGTTCTCGAGCTGCGCGACACTGCTGGCCCCGATCAGCGCCGAGGTGACCCGCCCGCGGCGCAGCACCCACGCGATCGCCAGCTGTGCCAGCGACTGCCCGCGCCGCTTGGCGACGTCGTTCAGCGCGCGGATCGTCGTCAGCTTCTCCTCGGTGATCCGGTCGCTCGTCAGGAACGGGCTCGCCCCGGCCGCGCGGGAGTCGGCGGGGATCCCGTCGAGGTAGCGGTCGGTCAGCAGGCCCTGGCTCAGCGGCGAGTACGCGATCGAGCCGACGCCGTGCTCGTCGAGGGTGTCCAGCAGGCCGTCTTCGACCCAGCGGTTCAGGATCGAGTACGACGGCTGGTGGATCAGCAGGGGCGTCCCGAGCTCCTTCAGCGCGGCGAGCGCGGCTTCCGTCTGCTCCGGCGAGTAGTTCGAAATGCCCGCGTAGAGCGCCTTCCCGGACCGGACCGCGGTGTCGAGGGCCCCCATGGTCTCCTCGATCGGCGTCTCGGGGTCCGGGCGGTGGGAGTAGAAGACGTCGAAGTGGTCCAGGCCGGTGCGGGCGAGGCTCTGGTCCAGGCTCGCCAGGAGGTTCTTGCGCGAGCCCCACTCGCCGTACGGGCCGTCCCACATCAGGTAGCCCGCCTTGGAGGACACCAGGATCTCGTCGCGGTACGGGCGGAAGTCGGCGGCGTAGTGCCGGCCGAAGTTCGTCTCGGCCGCGCCGGGCGGCGGGCCGTAGTTGTTGGCCAGGTCGAAGTGCGTCACGCCGAGGTCGAACGCCCGGCGCAGCACCGCGCGCTGGACGTCGAGGGGCTTGTCGTCCCCGAAGTTGTGCCACAGGCCGAGCGACACGGCGGGCAGCTTCAGCCCGCTGCGCCCGGCCCGCCGGTACGGCATGCCCGAGTACCGGTCTCCGGCCGCGACGAAAGGCGACATGGTTCTCCTCAGGGTCCGCCGCGAGTCTAGCCGCGGGTGATCAAGGCGCCGGCGAACGACGCGCCCGGCACCAACGCGGGCAGCAGCGTCGCCTGGTAGGCGTGGTAGATGTCCGGCTTGCCCGCCCAGACCGTGCCGGCCGGCCGGTTCTCCGGGTCCAGCTCGTGGTGCCACGACCCGCGTTCGCGGTCGACGAAACAGGCCTCGGCGTGGTCGCACCAGGCACGGAACCGGTCGAGGTAGGCGGCCTCGCCGGTTTCCTGGTGCAGGGTCCACGCGGCGGCGATCGCCTCCGCGACGACCCAGTGCAGGCGGGTGCGCACGACCGGCGTCCCGGCGAAGTCGGTGGTGTAGACGAAGCCCGGGTTGCCGTCGACGGCCCAGCCGTCCCGGGTCGCGGTCGCGAACAACGCGGCCGCGTCGGGCACCAGCCACTCCGGCGCATCGTCGCCGAGGGCCCGCTTGAGGTGGACGGCCAGCCGGGCCCATTCGAAGAGGTGGCCGATGGTCGCCCCGAACGGCCGGAACGGGTGGGCGGGCTCGTCGCGGTTGTGCTCCAGGAGCACGTGCCAGCCCGCGTCGTAGTGCTCCGGGAGCAGCCAGCCGTGGGCGCGGGCCTCCCCGTGCACCAGGTGTTCCACAATGGACAGTGCGCGGCGGGCCCACACCCGGTCGCCCGTGACGTCGGCGGCGGCCAGGAACGCCTCGACCGTGTGCATGTTGGCGTTGGCGCCGCGGTAGTCCTCCAGCTCGGTCCAGCCGCGGTCCCAGACGTCGGCGACCCGGCCGGCGCCCGGCTCCCAGAACCGGCGTTCGACGACGTCGAGGGCCTCGGCCAGCAGCGGTTCCGCGCCCTCGGCGCCGGCCGCGACCGCGCTCGAAGCGGCCAGGACCACGAAGGCGTGCTCGTAGGCGCGCTTCTCTGACAACGTTGTCGTCGCGTACCAGCCGCCGTGGTCCGGATCGCGGAGCGGCCCCTTGAGCGCCGCGACGCCGTGGGCGACCTGCTCGCCGGCGTTCGCGCCCTGCAGCTGCGCGAGCGCGAAGACGTGCGTCATCCGGCAGGTGATCCAGGTTTCGACGGGCCGGTCGAGGACCGGCTGCCCGGTGTCGTCGAGCCAGGCGAACCCGCCATCGGGGTGCGCCGCGCGGGCGGCGAAACCGAGCAGGCGCGCGGGTTCGGCGCGCACCCAAGCCGGGACGGAAGACGGGATGTCCACTCTGTGCCTTTCTCGGTGACCGACGACTTCCGCCAACGTAGGGCAAGCCGCCTTCCACGCCCACCGCGGGCTGTTCCGGAAGTGCGCGCCACCGCGTATCCTGACCTTGAGAGCGCTCCCAGTCTTCGAAGCACGCTACCCGACGAAGGGACTGACGTGACCAGGAGACGAAGTACGATCCTCGCCGCCGTCACCGTTCTGCTGGCGAGTTTGACGGCCGTCCTGCTGAACACCGGCACCGCCGAGGCGCACGGCGCCATGATGAAACCGGGCAGCCGGACCTTCCTGTGCTGGCAGGACGGGCTCAGCTCGACCGGCCAGATCATCCCGCAGAACCCGGCCTGCGCGGCGGCCGTGGCCACCAGCGGCGCCAACTCGCTGTACAACTGGTTCGCCGTGCTGCGCTCGGACGGCGCCGGCCGCACGCGCGGCTTCATCCCCGACGGCAAACTGTGTTCGGGCGGCAACCCGGGCTACGCCGGCTTCGACCAGGTCGGCGACTGGCCGCTGACGCACCTGACCGCCGGGGCCGCGTTCGACTTCTCCTACAACGCCTGGGCCGCGCACCCGGGCTGGTTCTACACCTACGTCACGAAGGACGGCTGGAACCCGAACGCGCCGCTCACCTGGGACGAGCTGGAGGACCAGCCGTTCCTGACCGTGGACCACCCCCCGGTGACCGGCCAGGTCGGCACGGTCGACGGGCAGTACAAGTGGACCGGCGCGCTGCCGTCGAACAAGTCCGGGCGGCACATCATCTACTCGGTGTGGAAGCGCTCGGACAGCACCGAGACGTTCTACGGCTGCTCCGACGTGACGTTCGACGGCGGGCACGGCGAGGTCACCGGCGTGAAGGACCCGGGCACGCCGCCGACCACGCCTACCTCTCCCCCGCCGTCGGGCGGCTCGTGCATGGCCATGTACGAGGTGACCAACGCCTGGAGCGGCGGCTACCAGGCCACGGTGACGGTGATGAACCACGGCACCACGGCGTACAACGGCTGGCAGGTGGGCTGGACGCTGCCGAGCGGGCAGAGCATCGGCAGCGTCTGGAACGGGACGCTGAGCCAGTCCGGTTCGGTGGTGACGGTCCGCAACGCCGACTGGAACGGCCGCATCGCCCCCGACGGCTCGACGACGTTCGGCCTGGTGGTGACCGCCGCGGGGACGAACCCGGCCCAGCCGTCGCCGACCTGCCAGGGCACCTGAGGGTCGCGTGTGGACGGTGGCACCGGTGCCGTCAGCGGACGGGACCGGTGCTGCCCCGGGTGACCAGCCGCGGCCGGGACGCGCAGACGTCGCCGGCGTCTTCCCCGGTGAGGAGGTCCCGAAGCAGGGACGCGGCGAGCGAGCCGAGTTCGGCCAGCGGGCGCCGGACCGCGGTGAGCGCGGGGCGGACGAGGCAGCAGAGCGTGGTGTCGTCCCAGCAGACGACCGACAGGTCGCGGGGCACGGCCAGCCCGAGCTCCCGCGCGGCGGCCAGCGCGGCGACGGCCAGGGTGTCGGTGTCGCAGAGGAGGGCCGTGGGCCGCGGCCGGCTCGAAAGGACACGGCGGACCGCGTCGGCGGAGGGTTCGGTGAGGACTCCGGCACCGGGCGGCACGACGGCCTGCGGTCCGGAAGCGGTCGTCGTGCGGAGGTTCCGCGTCCCGCCGAGCCCCGTCCGCCACGCCACCGCGTCCACCGCCGCTTCCCGCGCGACGGGATCCGCGAACGCCGCCGCGCCCGGGACCCGGGCCACGCGCCGGTGCCCCAGCGCGGCCAGGTACTCCAGCGCTTCCGCGGCCCCCGCGACGTCGTCCACCCACACCGACGGCACGCCCGGCACCCCGCCGGGCCCGCCGAGCAGTACCGCCGGCAGGCCGATCCGCACCAGTTCCGCCGCGCAGGCCGGGCCGGTGAGCAGCACGCCGTCCACCTTCCGCTCGGCGCGCCAGCGGCGGTAGACCGCCAGTGCCGCGTCTCGGCCGGCCGCGACCTGCAGCAGCAGCTCCGGCTCGAAGCCGTCGAGCAGGGCCGGGAAGAACACTTCGGACGGCCGGTCGAGCACCAGGCCGATCGTCCCCGTGTGGCCGCCGGAAAGCGCCCGCGCGGTGCTGCTCGGCGACCAGCCCAGCTGGCGGGCGATCTCCGTGATCCGGTGCCGGGTCGCCTCCGAGACGCCCGGGCGGCCGTTGAGCGCGTACGACACCGCGCCCTTGGACACGCCCGCCTGCCGGGCGATGTCGGTGATCGTCGGACGCTTCACCACGCACCTCCCCGGCCCGCCGGCGTATCCGCGCGAACACCCGCTGTCGCGCACCTTGACACCCGCCGCCCGCGGAAACGAGACTCCGTCCGGGAGCGCTCCCAGTCACGAGGGAGTGAGAGTGGATCGGGGTGCGCATGAGGTTGGTCCGAAGACGGCTGGCCGTCGCCGTCACCGTCGTCCTGCTCGTGCTGACCGGCGGCTGCGGTCCGGGTACGCCCGAGCGCATCACGCTCACCCTCGCGACGTTCGGCGAGTTCGGCTACGACGACCTGATCCCCGGCTACGAGTTCACCCACCCCGGGATCGACATCCGGCAGGTGAAGACCGAGCAGGGCGGCCCCTACCACCAGGACCTGCTGGCCAAGCTGAAGACCGGCCAGGGGCTCGCCGACATCCAGGCCGTCGAGGAGGGCCACCTCGCCGACGTCCTCGCGCAGGCCGGGAAGTTCGCCGACCTGGCCGAGGTCGGCCCACAGGACGTGAAACCCGGCCGGTGGCTGGAATGGAAGTACGAGGCGGGCCGGAGCAAGGACGGCAAGCTCGTCGGCTACGGCACGGACATCGGCCCGCTCGCCATGTGCTACCGCAAGGACCTGCTCGAGGCCGCCGGCCTCCCGACCGACCCCGGCTCGGTCAAGACGATGTTCGCGACCTGGGGCAGCTACTTCGAAGCCGGCGAGAAGTACGTCAAGCGCGCCAAGGGCAAGCCGTGGTTCGACTCCGCGGCGCAGAACTTCAACGCCATGGTGAACCAGCTGCCCGTCGGCTACCTCGACCGGCAGGACCACCCGACGCTCGAGACGAACACCGCGCTGCGGGACGCCTGGAACCAGGTCACCACCGCGGTGCAGCAAGGCCAGTCGGCCGGGCTCACGGCGTTCGCCGACGACGGCAACAACGGCCTGCGCCTCGGGTCTTTCGCGACGAAGGTCTGTCCTTCGTGGATGCTCGGCGTCATCGAGCAGCAGGCCGGGATCGGCAACGCGGGCAAGTGGGCGATCACCGACGCGTTCCCCGACGGCGGCGGCAACTGGGGCGGTTCCTACCTCACGGTGCCGTCGGCGAGCGGGCACCCGAAGGAGGCCGCCGCGCTCGCCGCGTGGCTGACCGCGCCGGAGCAGCAGCTGCACGCGTTCCGGGTGAGCGGGAACTTCCCCAGCCAGGTCGACGCCTTCACCTCGCCCGACCTGCTCAGCGAGATGAACGGCTACTTCGGCGGCGCGCTGAGCGGCCAGGTGTTCGCCGCCCAGGCCCGGAAGGTCGGGAAGCCGCAGTACAAGGGCCCGGGCGACGGCAAGATCCAGGAAGAGGTGATCGCGCCCGCGCTCAAGTCCGTGGAGCGCGGCGCCGACCCGGCGGCGGTGTGGCAGCAGGTGCTGATCGGCGTGCGCCGGATCGTGCCCTGAGTGGTGGCCGGTACGGGACACCTCCGGGCTCCGGGGCGGCATTTCGTCAGGGAAGGACACCCGGTGAACTCCTGTCCGTGGTCTGAACGCAGGACGTCGTGAAACCCGCTCGCGCGCCCCTCCCCCGTGCGGCACCCTGGCCGCGTGACGACTCCCGACCTGAGCCCGCTCGCCGGCCACACCGTCCGCCACCCCGGCCCGGACGACCACCTGCCCGTCCTCGCGGTGCTCGACGCCTGGTGGGGCGGGCTCGGCGGGGAAGAAGGCACCCGCCAGCGGGCCCTGCTCCTCCCGAAGCTGATGTTCCAGCACTTCACCGGCAGCAGCTTCCTGGTCACCGGCGACGACCGGATCGTCGCGTTCCTGATCGGGTTCCTCTCGCCGTCCCGGCCGGCCGAGAGCTACATCCACTTCGTCGGCGTCGACCCCGCCGAGCGCGGCCGGGGCCTGGGCGCCGCGCTGTACGAGCGGTTCTTCGCCTACAGCCGGGCCAACGGCCGCACGAGCGTCCGGGCGATCACCTCGCCGGTCAACAAGGCGTCGCACGCGTTCCACACCCGGATGGGGTTCGTCACCGAGCCGGGGCCGAAGGAGTTCGAAGGACTGCCGGTCCAGCCCGACTACGACGGGCCGGGCCTGGACCGGCTGTCCTTCTCGAAGGATCTCAGCCGCGGGGACCGCTAGCCCGAGACGCTGAACGAGCGCACGCCCAGCCCGGTCTCGCCCTGCCAGGGCTCGAACCCGAACTGGACGCTCGTCAGGTACCAGGCGTCACTGATCTTGCCGCGGTTGACGCCGTCCCGGGTGAAGTCGTTCAGGTTCACGTCGAGACTGTCCGTGCCGGACGTGCGGACGTACGAGATCACGTTCCAGCCGATGTTGCCGAACCAGACGTTCCACGTCGCCCCGGCGAGCTGCGCCGTGCCGATGACGCTGCCGACGGGCTGCGGGGCGCCGCGGTGGTTGCCCCAGATCATCACCTCGGCGCCGGTGTTCTGCCCGGCCGGATTGGGGTTCGGGTCGTACCAGACGTCGTAGGCCGCGTCCCACTGTCCGGCCTGGACGGTGGTGTAGTCCACATGGGACCGCAGCGAGCCCAGCGACCGGACCTGCCGGGGCAGGCCGCTGCCACTGCTGCAGTTGCCGTAGTGGCAGCCGGCGTACACCGACGGATAGCTGCCCGGCGCGCCGTTGGTCGGCCGGTTGTGCGACGCCGTCGTCACGGTGAAGCCGGTGGTGGACACCGAAAGGCACTGGGTCGTGTCGTCGCCCCAGTTGTTGTTCTGGACGATGTACCTGCCGCCCTGGATGCGCAGCGAGCCGTACTTGTCGCACAGCTGCGTGTCCGCGGACGCCGGTGGCGCGATCAGGGCGACGCCGCCGGAGAGCAGCACGGTCAGGGCTCCGAACGACGCCAGTGTGGCCCGTAGCCGGTTCTTCATGGAGGCTCCTTTGCCGAGTCGGGAGGGGTGGAATCCCGGGCCGGACGGCGGCTGCGCGGCACCGCCCGGCCCGGGAGCTTTGCTACTGCACCGGCGGGTAGGCGTTCTGGACCAGCTCTTCGAACTGGGCCTCGAACCACTTGCCGGACAGCGGCGAGTTCGGCAGGGCGCCGGTCAGGTTGCCGCCGTTGGCCTGCTGGCTGCCGTGGAAGGTCGGGTCGCACATCTGGTCGAAGCCCTTGCCCTCGTCGTTCGGGATCTGCGAGCTCGCGCCGTCGGACTCACCCGGCGGCTTGATCCAGACGTAGGCGTCGAAGTGCGCCGCGGGCGACGCCGTCGGCCGCGCGCCCAGCCCGGCGCCGCTCTGGTTGCACCAGTTGCCGCGGTGCAGCCGCCGGTCGATCCGGCCCGAATTGACGTAGGCGTCCACAGTGGACCCCGACGCGCCGCTGGGCCGGGCCGAGCCGCCCCAGCCGTTGCGCGAGGTGTCGATCAGCATGCCGATGCCGCTGGGCAGGCCGGCCGCGACGAACGCGTTGTACATCGCCGTGGCGAACGGCACCTCGGCGAAGTACGGGTTCCACTGGTAGAACGTCGCCGACTTGAGCTGCTGGCCGCCGACGGTGAGGTTCGGGTCGGGCAGGTTCGGCTCGGTCAGCGGCGTGTAGTTCGCCGTGTCGCTGATGAAGCCGTCGATGCTGTTCACCCCGGCCGTGGTGCCCTGCAACACCTGCTTCACGAGGTTGACGAACGGGCCGAAGTTGCTGTCCCAGCCCAGCCACGCCGAGTGCGCGATGTCCAGGTAGTTGTAGACGTTGGAGATCGCGTGCAGCTTGTTCAGCGCGTACTGGATGCCCTGCGTGTACGCCCCGGTGGACTGCGCTTCGGCGCACTTGGCCGTCGCGGTGTTGGTGATCAGGTTGGGCAGCGAGTCGGGCTCGACGACCGCCACGATCCGCAGCGGCGCGTACTTCGAGTCCGAGAGGATCGACGCGATCGGGTCGATGTACTCGCTCTTGTACCGGGCCAGGCCGTCCGAACCGGCCTGCAGCTCGCCGTTGGACGCCAGCGCCGCGCAGTCGCGGTTCGGCAGGTCGTAGACGACGATCTGGATCGTCACCGGCGTCCCGCCGCTCTGCTGGGCCAGCGCCGCGTCGAGGTGCCCGCGCAGGCCGCGGGCGCTCGAGGTGCCCTCGATGGCCGCGATCCGGTCGAGCCACACCGCCGTGGACGTGTTCGCCACCTTGGCCATCTGGCCGCCGAGGGTGCCGCCCTTGGCCGCGGCCGCCGCGCTCACCTCCGCCGACCAGTCCGGGTTCACGTACCCCTTCGCCCCGGAGTACGGGTTGTCCACGTGCGTCCCGGGCGGCGGCGTCGTCGTGGGCGTGGTGGGCGTGGTCGGGGTCGTGGGGGTGGTCGGGGTCGTCGGTGTGGTGGTCGGCCCACCGGTGCCGCCGGTGCAGACGACGCCGTTCAGCGTGAACGACGTCGGGACGGCGTTCGTGCCGGAATAGGAGCCGTTGAAGCCGAAGTTCGCCGTCGCGTTCGAGGCGAGCGTGCCGCCCCACGACGGGTTCTTCGCGCTCACGTGCTTGCCGGACTGGCTGAACGTCGCGCTCCAGCCCTGCTGCACTTGCTGGTTGCCGGCGAAGTCCCACTGGACGTCCCAGCTCGAGACGCTGTCGCCGAGGTTCGTCACCGCGAGGTTCGCGGTGAACCCGGTGTCCCACTGGTTGACGGTGTAGGTCACCTTGCAGCCGGTGGCGGCGGTCGCCGGGCTGCCGCCGGCCACCAAGAGACCCGAGACGACCGCGGCGGCCGTCACCGAGGAAGCCGCGGCGAGCCGCACCTTCCGCTTCGGGGACCAGAATTCACTCCTCATCGAGTGTGCTCCTTCGTGTTGTCGGGTCAGGCGGTGCAGCTGGTGGAGCCGACGGCGAAGCCGCTGGGCCCGCCGGTGGACGGACCGGTGGCCTGGAAGCCGATCGAAGTCGAAGCGCCGCCGGCCAGGTCGGGCGCCCACGACGGCGCCTTGGCGCTCGCCTGCTGCCCGGACTGCGTGACGGTGGCGCCCCACCCGCCGGTGATCTGCGTCCCCGAAGGCTCGGTCCAGCCGAGCGACCAGGCCTTCAGCGGGGTGGAGCCGGTGTTCTTGAGCGTCACGGAGGCGACGAACCCGCCCTGCCACGCGTTGTCGACGTGGTAGGTGACCGCGCAGCTCACCGCGGGCGGCGGCTCGGTCGTCCCGCCGCCACCGCCGGCCGGCGGGATCAGGTACGGCTGCAGGATCGCCTGCTTGGCCTGGTTGACGGTGGTCCAGTCGTCGTTGAGGATGCCGCCGGTGTCGCCGGAGTTGGGGTTCCACGACCAGTAGGTGAAGCTCATCCCGGTCGCGCCGGTGCCGGCGTACTTCAACAGCTCCTGCAGCCAGGTCTTGTCGCGCGGGTCGGCGAGCGTGGTGCCGAACTCGCCGAGCAGCACCGGCGCGATGTTCTGCTTCTGCAGGTAGCCGAAGAAGTGGTCCCACAGCGCCGGCAGGTTCGCCGGGAAGGAGGGGTCGGAGAACCACGGCTGCGCGAACACCGACGTCGCGTACTCGTGGGCCGAGTAGACGAGCTTGTCCGGTTTGGACAGTCGCACGGGGAACGTCTTCGCGCCGGAGAGGTTGCCGCCCCACCAGCCGCACTGCGGGTCGCCGGTGCCGCTGACGCAGTCGACGCCCTCGACGATGACCAGCCAGTCCGGGTTCGCGGCCAGGACGGCGTTCCCGCCGCGCTCGGCCGCCAGGCGCCAGTCGGTCGCGGTGTCCCCGCAGCCCCAGCACGCTCCCCCGCCACCCTGGATCGAGTGCGGCTCGTTGTGCAGGTCGGCCCCGATCACGGTGGTGTTGCCCTTGTAGTGCTGGGCGAGCATCGTCCAGTCCGACAGCCAGCGGCTCTCGGGGTAGGCGCTGGTGTACCAGAGCGCGGACTGCGCGCCGGAGTCCGGCCGGTGCTGGTCGAGGATCACGCGCATGCCCTTGGTCCCGGCGTAGGCGATGATCTTGTCGAGCACCTGGAGGCCGGAAAGCCCCTGCAGGTCCGGGTTCTGGACGGCGTCGATGCTGTTCGGTTTGACGCCCGGGTCGAAGAGCTGGTTGGAGTACGGCAGCCGCAGCGTGTTGTAGCCGAGGCCCGCCATCTGGTCGAGCATGTCCTTGTAGTTGCGGCTCCACAGGCCGTGCGGCGAGTAGTTGCCGGTCTCCGCGCCGAACCAGTTGACGCCGGTCATCCGGACCGGCGCGCCGGTGGCGTCGACGAGCTGGGAGCCGGACGCGTGCCAGAACCCGGTGCCGGTCCCGGTTGCTTGCGGGGCCGCGGTGGCCGGGGACGCCGTGAGAACGGCGCCCCCGACCAGTGCGGCGACCGCCAGTGCGAGCAGTCGCTTCATCGAGAACCTTTCAGCCGAACAGGGCGACGTGGGCGGCGAACGCCGTGGCGATCTCCGACTGGGCCCAGAACCGGTGGTAGGTGAACGTCGGCGCGGCGCCACCGTCCAGGTAGGACTGGACCTTCGGCCACTGCGGGTCGTTCTTGTAGAACGACCGGATCGACAGGAACGTCGAGTTCGAGTTGATCGCGTCGCCGTTCGGCATCGTGCCGGTCCAGCCGGTGGGCACGTAGAGGCCCTGATCGGTGGTGGCGTTGTAGGTGTCGTCGAACCGGTTGTAGTCCGTCCGGGTCTCCGGCACCGCGATGCCCTTGCTGTCGGTGTTGGCCGACAACGCCGTGAGCAGCTGCTCCCCGACCGTCTTGGCCTGGGCGTTGCTCGCCCCCGACGCGTAGTAGAGCAGCGTCTTGGCCAGTGAAGCCGCGACCCCGACGTCCTGGCTGAAGTTCTTCACCGTGACGTGCAGGCCGGCGTTCGAGCCCGGGCTGGTGGCGTTCCAGGTGTCCGGCGCGCCGCTCCAGGTCAGGTCGGACGGGATCTGGAACGAGCCGCCCGAGCCGACCGTGGTGTTCGCGATCGCCCACGGGACCCACTTGTCGAGGATCTTCTTGGCGCGGGCGTCGCCGGTCGCCTGGTAGTACTCGGCGATGCGTTCCATGCCCCAGGTCTGGAAGCCGAACCACTGGTTGCTCGGCGGGTCGTGCCAGACCGGCTGCTGGTCGTAGAACATGCCGTAGAAGGTCGGCGTGCCGGACGGCGGGGTGCCGTACTGGCCTTCCCAGCTGTTCGTCGCGCCGCCGGCGAGGCCGCCTTCGGACGACTGCAGCCACTGCAGGAACTCCATCTGGCGGCCGAGGCTGGTCGCCCAGTCCTGCGCGCCGGTCGCCGAGGTGACCTTCAGGCCCGGGTCCGTCGACAGCGCGTACGCGGCGAGGGGGTTCTGGTAGCCCTGGTGGGCCGCCCCGTCACCGATGCGCCACGCCCACGCGCTGCCCGTGTCGAGCGAGCCGCCCCAGGCGTAGTACCAGGAAATCAGGTAGTGCTCACTGTCCTTTCCGGACCCGGCGGCGCAGCTCGACGCGCCGACGCAGTTGCCGATCTTCTTGAAGTACTTGTCGAACAGGGAGTACCGGAGGTAGTCGCCCATCTTCGACGCCTTCTTGACGACGGCGGCGACGTCGGCGCCCTTGCCCTGCGCCCCGGCCCACTTCTCGGCCTGGAAGGCCACCTGCACGGCGCGGGCGTCCGCGTCGGGCGCGTCGGTGTACTTCCACTGCTTCGCGTACGACGAGTCGCCGGTGAACAGGTCGAGGTAGCCGTTCTTGCCGCCGAACTTCATGGTGTCGCAGCTGGGCTGGGTGACCGTCTCCCAGACCGACTCCTGCGAGCCGCGCTGGAAGGTGTTGATGAACGCGGGCGCGGTGTTCGTGCCGTCCTCGCAGTGGCCGAACTTGTAGATGTTGTCCACGTCGAGCAGCCAGTGCATGCCGTAGACGTCCGCCGAGCCGTAGGCCGCCTTGAGCTCGGCCGCGATCGGGTCGGCCCCGACGGACACGCCGCTCTGCAGCTGCGACGGGTACGACTTCGGGCTCGGGTACTCCGCCGCGTAGGTGGCCGGCTTGCTCGCGTTGTAGCCGCTGTTGGTGGGCTGGTCGGCGGTCGACGGGATCGCGTACGTCTCGATCGACGTCCACGCCTGGTTGAACGGCGTCCAGTCCCCGGTGACCCGGCCGTAGGACGCTTCCAGCCAGAGGTAGTAGCTGAACGCCTCCGACGTCGTCTCGTGGCCGTGGTCCGGCGCCTCGACGATGAGCGTCTCGATCGAGTGGTAGGGCACCAGGATGGACCCGAACTTGCGGAAGTAGCCGTTGTTCGGGTCCTTGATCTTGTTGTACTGGGTCAGGAACGCGAGCTGGTAGTCCGATGTGGACGACGAGATCTCGTTGACCGTCACCGTGGCGGCGGTGTAGCCGCTGCTGCTCGCGGTGAAGGTGGCGCTGCCGAGGTCGCCGCCGTTGTCGGCGCTCTTCACGGTGACGTTCTGCGGCGTGCTCCAGTTCGCCGGGGTGAAGGTGAGGCTCGTCGGGCTCGCGGTCAGGTCGGTGCTGCCCGCCGTCCTCGCCACGCCGACGGTGACCGAACTCGAGGGCGCGCCGGCCAGGCTGACGGCGAACGTCGTCGTCCCGCCCTGCTTGACCTGCGCGGTCGCCGGGGACGCGACGATCGTCGGTCCGGAAAGGACCTTCACGCTGACCGGGCTCGACGTCGTCGAAGCGTTCTTGTTGTCGTACGCCTTGGCCGTGATCGAGTACGTCCCGGCCGGGACGTTGGCCCAGCTGCCCTCGAACGGCGCGGTGGTGTCCGTGGCCAGCAGCGTGTCGCCGGCGTAGAACTCGACCTTGCTCACCGTGCCGTCGGCGTCGGCGGCCGTCGCGGCGAGCGGGATGGTGGCCGGGGCGTAGTAGGTGCCGCTCGACGTCGGTGCGGTCAGGCTGACGGTCGGGGCCTTGTTGGCGCCGGTGCAGGCGGTGCCGTTGACGGAGAAGTCGGTGGGCGGGCGGTTGGCGGCGCCCTTGGAGCCGTTGAAGCCGAAGCTCGTGCTGGCGCCGGTGTCGAGGTGGCCGTTGTAGGACATGTTCGTCGCGGTGACCGCGGCGCCGGACTGGGCGAAGGTGGCGCTCCAGCCCTGCTGGACCTTCTGGCCGTCGAGGAAGGTCCAGCCGACCTTCCAGCTGTCGAACGGCGCGCCGTCGTTGCGCAGCGAGACGTTGGCGGTGAACCCGGTGTCCCAGTCGTTGGTGGTGTAGGTGACGGAGCAGGCGATGTCGGCGCCGAGCGCCGGCGGCGGGGCGACCAGCGCGGCGGCGGCCGCGACCACGGCCGTGCCCAGTGCCAGGGCGCGGCCGCGTAACCAGCGCGTTCGGCGCGCACGGCGCCATCGGGGAGAGGAACGCATGGCTGCGGAACTCCTTTGTCCGTAGGGAGCCAGCGATCTGGGAGCGCTTCCAGGCGCAGACGGTAGCCAGCCGGAAACGTGGCTGTAAAGAATCGAGTCAGAAGGACACCGCGCCCGCGGACGTCGCCCCTACGCTCCCGGCCCCGCCCAGCTCACTGAACGCTCCTGAACGGCCCCCGCCATTCGTCTGCCCACCACCCGAACGGCCCAGCCCCTCGTGCACGCTCCGCACTCCGGAAACGCCGTTTAGCGCCGAAGGCGTGCATTCCGGATCAAGCCCACCCGCACCGCCGATCGTGTCGACCCTTCCCGCACGGAAGTCCGGCGTCCGGCCGACACGGTCAGCTGGAGGCGCGGACCGCCAGGGAGACCGGCAGTATCTGCTGCCGCGGCTTCAGGCTCTGGTCGTCCAGCAGCTGGATGAGGGTTTCGACCATGGCGTGGACCTGCTCGCGGGGGTCCTGGTGGACCGACGTCAGGGGCGGGTCCATCGCCGGGGCGAGGGTGGCGTTGTCGTCGAAGCCGACCACCGCGACGTCGTCCGGGATGCGGCGGCCGGCCGCGCCCAGCACGCGGAACGCGCCCACCGCCATCATGTCGCTCGCGACGAACACCGCGTCCAGGTCGGGACGGCGGTCCAGCAGGGCCGTCATCGCCGAAGCCCCGCCGGACAGCGTGAAGTCGGCCTCTTCGACCAGGTCAGCGGGGTCGAGCCCGGCGTCGAGGAGGGTCTTGCGCCAGCCGGCGAGCCGGTCGATCGGGGCACTCTGGTCCTGCGGCCCGGCGATCGTGGCGATCCGGCGCCGCCCGGACGCGACCAGGTGCTCGACGGCCAGCCGCGCGCCGCCTTCGTTGTCGAAGTCGACGACGTGGACGCCCCGGCGGATGCCGGCCGCCTGGCCGCCGAACACCACGGGGATGCGCAGCAGCCGCAGCGCCTTGGGCAGCGGGTCGGCGCGGTGCGGCGCGAACACCAGCGCGCCGTCGACGTGCCCGCCTTCCAGGAACCGGACGGTCCGGCTCAGGTCCTCGCGGATGTCGCTGAAGATCAGCACCATCTGCCGGCCGACGTCGGCCAGCTCGCGGTAGCCCGCGCGCATGACGGCGGCGCGGTACGGGTCGTCGAGCAGCCGCGACTCGGGTTCCGAGAGCACCACGGCGACCGCGCCGGTCCGGCGGGTGACCAGCGACCGGGCCGCCTGGTTCGGGGAATAGCCCAGGTCACGGGCCGCGGCCAGGACCTTCTCGCGCGCCGTCGCACTGACGTACGCGTCGTCGTTCAACGCGCGTGACGCCGTCGACCGCGACACGCCGGCGAACGCCGCGACGTCCTCCAGCGTCGGCCGTTCTTCATCCCCTGCTCGAGGCCCCACGCCTACCGCCCTCAATCACCACGACCACCCGGACGACCACAGCTTAACCGTCACCCAGGGCGATGTCCGGGAGCGCTCCTCGGAGGAAACACTCCGGTCACGACCTCTTGACACCGGTGAAGGCCCCCAGCAGACTCTGCGACACCTGGGAGCGCTCCCAGTCGGGCTCCCAGCAGTGAGAGCGCTCATTCCCGTCAACAAGGTGGTTGGACACGTGAGAACGATCCGGAACGGCCTGGTCCTCGCACTGGGCATCACGATGACGGCGCTCGGCGCCACAGCCTGCGGCGGAGGCGGTGACGACACCCCGGCCGCGGCGGGCCCGAACGAGCACGTCGACCTGACGCTGTCGACGTTCACCGAGTTCGGCTACGAGGCACTCATCCCGGAGTACGAGCGACTGCACCCGAACATCAAGATCACCCACCGCAAGACCGGTCAGGGCGGCCCCTACCACCAGGACCTCATCACCAAGCTCGCCGCCGGCTCCGGCCTCGCCGACGTCGCCGCGGTCGAGGAGGGCCACCTCTCCGACGTCCTCGACAAGGGCTCGAAGTTCAACGACCTGAGCAAGATCGGCCCCGCCGACGCCTCCCCCGACCGCTGGCTCGGCTGGAAGTACGACGCCGCCAAGACCAAGGACGGCAAGGTCATCGGCTACGGCACGGACATCGGGCCGCTCGCGATGTGCTACCGCAAGGACATGTTCCAGGCCGCGGGCCTGCCGACCGACCCCGAGGCCGTCAAGCCGCTGTTCGCCACCTGGGACAGCTACTTCCAGGCCGGGGCCGACTACTCCGCCAAGACCAAGAAGGCCTGGTTCGACTCGGCCGCGCAGAACTTCAACGCCATGGTCAACCAGCTCCCCCAGGGCTACATCGGCACGGACGACAAGCTCGCCGTCGAGAGCAACCAGGGCATCAAGGACGCCTGGACCAAGGTCACCGACGCCGTCGCCAAGGGCGAGTCGGCCAAGCTGACCGCGTTCAGCAACGAGTGGAACACCGGCTTCAAGCAGGGCGCGTTCGCGACGAAGGTGTGCCCCGCGTGGATGCTCGGCGTGATCAAGGAGCAGGCCGGCCCGGAGAACGCGGGCAAGTGGGCGGTCACCGCGGCCTTCCCGGGCGGCGGCGGCAACTGGGGCGGGTCGTACCTGACCGTGCCGACGCAGTCGAAGCACCCGAAGGAAGCCGCCGAGCTGGCCGCGTGGCTGACCGCGCCGGAGCAGCAGATCAAGGCCTTCCAGGCCAAGGGCACGTTCCCCAGCCAGGTCAAGGCGCTGTCCGACCCCACGCTGCTGAGCCAGACCGACGCCTACTTCGGCGGGGCGAAGGTCGGCGAGCTGTTCGCCGAGCAGGCCAAGAAGGTCCAGAAGCCGCAGTACAAGGGCCCCGGTGACGGCCAGATCCAGGAGAACGCGTCCAGCCCGGCCCTGCAGGCGGTCGAACAGGGCAAGTCGGCGGCGGACGGCTGGCAGCAACTGGTCGACGCGGCGAAGAAGATCACGCGCTGAGCTGATGACGGTCATCGACAAAGTCGCGCCGGAAGGGAGCAAGGCCGGGGAGCGAACGTCTCCCCGGCCCACCTTCCGGCACAAGCTGAGCCGGTGGGACGTCAAGGTATCGCCGTACCTCTACGTCGCGCCGTTCTTCATCGTCTTCGGGATCGTCGGGCTGTTCCCGTTGCTCTACACCGCGTACGTCTCGCTGTTCAAGTGGAAGGCCGGGGACGACGACCCGGACTTCATCGGCCTCGACAACTACAAGGAGCTGTTCGGGGACGGCCAGTTCTGGAACGCGCTGACCAACACGATCAGCATCTTCCTGCTCTCCAGCATCCCGCAGATCATCATCGCGGTGCTGCTTGCGGCCCTGCTCGGGGCCCGGCTGCGCGGCGCGACCGGCTGGCGCGTCGGCATCCTGCTGCCGTACGCGGCGAGCCTCGTCGCGATCGGCATCATCTTCGCGAACCTGTTCGGCCCCAAGTACGGACTCATCAACGGCGTGCTGCAGACCCTCGGGCTCGACCCGGTCGACTGGCAGGCCAGCCGGTTCGGCAGCCACGTCGCGATCGCGATCATGGTGAACTGGCGCTGGACCGGCTACAACGCCCTGATCGTGCTGGCGGCCATGCAGGCCATCCCGAAGGAGCTGCACGAGGCGGCGCTGATCGACGGCGCGGGCACCTGGCGCCGCTTCTTCAACGTCACGCTGCCGCTGCTGAAGCCCACGCTGATCTTCGTCACCATCACCTCGACGATCGGCGGCCTGCAGATCTTCACCGAGCCCAAGCTGTTCGACGCCCTGCCGGGGTCGAACAACGGCGGTTCCAGCAACCAGTTCCAGACCGTGACGCTGTACCTCTACCAGTCGGCGTTCGAGAACTACAACCTCGGCTACGCCTCGGCGATCGCCTGGGTGCTGTTCGTGATCATCGTGCTCATCGCGCTGGTGAACTTCTTCCTCACCGGCCGGCTGGCCCGCACCCCGGCGGTGAAGAAGAAATGACGACCCTCCAGAGTGGCCTGCGCAAGAGAGTCGCCACGCTCGGCAGGCCGCGCAAGGCGACCTACATCGTGCTGGCGATCTTCGTCCTCGGCTCGCTGTTCCCGTTCTACTGGTCGTTCCTGGTGGCCAGCCGCGACAGCGGGATGCTCACCGAGCGCATCCCCCCGTTCCTGCCCGGCGGCAACTTCTTCGCCAACGCCGCGCGGGTGTTCGACACCGTGCCGTTCTGGAAGGCCCTCGCCAACAGCGTCATCGTGTCCGGCACCGTCACGCTGACCACGGTGCTGTTCTCGTCGCTGGCCGGGTTCGCCTTCGCCAAGCTGCGGTTCAAGGGCCGCAACGGGCTGTTCGTGTTCATCGTGGTGACCCTCGCGGTCCCCACGCAGCTGGGCATCATCCCGCTGTTCATCGCCATGTCGAAGCTCGGCTGGGCGGGCGGCCTGCAGTCGGTGATCGTGCCGAACCTGGTCACCGCGTTCGGCGTCTTCTGGATGCGCCAGTACACAGTGGACGCCCTGCCGTACGAGCTGATCGAGGCCGCGCGCGTCGACGGCTGCAGCATGATCCGGATCTTCTGGAACGTCTGCCTGCCCGCCGTGCGCCCGGCCGCGGCGATCCTCGCGATGTTCACGTTCATGATGTCCTGGAACGACTTCCTGTGGCCGCTGGTGGTCCTGGACGCGGGCAACCCGACCGTCCAGGTCGCGCTGGAGAAGCTCCAGAGCGGCTACTACGTCGACTATTCGCTGGTGCTGGCCGGCACGACCCTGGCCACCATCCCCATCCTCATCGTCTTCGTCCTCCTCGGCCGCCAGATCGTGGCCGGGATCATGCAAGGTGCCGTGAAAGGGTGAACATGTCCGTACATCCCGACAGCGTTCGGGCGGAGACAGCCTGCGAGTTCCCGCCCGGATTCGTCTGGGGCGCCGCCACCGCGGCGTTCCAGGTGGAAGGGGCCACCACGGCCGACGGTCGCACCGACTCGGTCTGGGACGTCTTCGCACGCCGTCCGGGTGCGGTCGTGGGCGGCGACACCGGCGACCCGGCGGCCGACCACTACCGCCGGTACGCCGAGGACGTCGCCCTGATGCGCAGCCTCGGCCTCGGCGCCTACCGGTTCTCCCTGGCCTGGCCGCGCGTCCGGCCGGACGGCGGCGCGCCGAACGCCGCCGGGCTCGCGTTCTACGACCGGCTGGTCGACTCGCTGCTCGAAGCCGGGATCCAGCCGTGGGCGACGCTCTACCACTGGGACCTGCCGCAGGTGCTGGAGGACCAGGGCGGGTGGACTTCGCGCGAGACGGCCTACCGGTTCGCCGAGTACACCGAGACGGTGCTGGCGCGCCTCGGCGACCGCGTCGCCAGCTGGTCGACGCTCAACGAGCCGTGGTGCGCGGCGATGCTCGGCTACGCGGGCGGCATCCACGCGCCCGGCCGCACCGACCACCCGGCCGCCGTCGCCGCCACGCACCACCTGCTGCTCGGGCACGGGCTGGCGATGGACATCATCCGGCGGCACGCGCCGGGCGTCCCGGCGGGCATCACGCTGAACCTGTACCCGGTCGCCCCGCACGACCCGGCGAACGTCGCCGACGTCGCGGCGGCCCGGCGCATCGACGGCCTGCAGAACCGGCTGTTCCTCGACCCGGTGCTGCGCGGCGGCTACCCGGACGACCTGGTCGCCGACCTCGCGCCGTTCGGCCTCGGCGACGTCGTCCGCGAGGAGGACGCGGCGATCATCGCGGCGCACGTCGACTGGCTGGGGGTGAACTACTACCGCGACTACCGCGTCGCGGGCCGGCCGGTGCCGGGCAGCGAGCCGGCCGGCCCGGAGTGGGTCGGCGCGGGCGACGTCCACTTCGTCCCGGACCCGGCGGCGCCGCGGACCGACTCCGGCTGGGAGGTCCAGCCGGCCGGGCTCACGGAGTCGCTGCTGCAGGTCCACCGCGGGTACCGGCAGGTGCCGCTGTACATCACCGAGAACGGCGCGGCGTACCCGGACGTGGTGGGCGAAGACGGCGATATCGTCGACACCGACCGGGTGGCGTTCCTCGACTCCCACCTGCGGGCGGCGCACGACGCGCTCGCGGCCGGGGTCGACCTGCGCGGGTACTTCTACTGGTCCCTGCTGGACAACTTCGAGTGGGCCGAGGGGTACGCGAAGCGGTTCGGCCTGGTCCACGTCGACTACGCGACGCAACGCCGGACGCCGAAGCGCAGCGCCCACTGGTACTCCCGGGTGATCGGGCAGAACGGCCTCGGCTGAGCAGGCCCGGTCGTGGGTGTTGAGGGCGGTGGGCCTGCACCGCGCAGAACTTGAACTCGGG
>NZ_JBSGDR010000002.1:0-796921 GCF_053602455.1 Amycolatopsis sp. NPDC004378 | reverse complement strand
CCCGCCCGCCCCCAAAACCACCCCCCCACCCACTCCCCCCGCCCGCCCCACGCGGCCCGGCGGTTGCCGAGCTCGGGGGCGGGGCCGCCCGCCCCCCGCGGCGCCGGGACCCACACCGGGCGTGCTCCGGGAGTCTTCGCTCACCGCGCCGAGCGAAGATTCGTCAAGCGGAGAGCACGCCTGAGCCGCCGGCTTCCCGGCACGTCGAGGGGCTGTGCCGGGAAGCCGCGGCACCCGCGAACGGGGTCACGCCCGTGAGCGGGAGTGTGGAACAACGAACCGGTGCGCTGGATGCACACGAACGCCGCCCATCCCTGGGAGCAGGCTCGCATCCAGCGCACCGGTTCGTTCATGCGATCGGGGCGTCCAGCGAAGCCGGGGTGCCGCTGACGGACGCCGCCGCGGCGCTCAGCCGCCGGACGGCCTCGTGGCTGCGGTCCGGGGGCAGCGAAAACGGCAGCCGGATCCAGCGCTCCAGCCCGCCGTGGACGCCGAAGCGCGAGCCCGGCGCCACCTGGACACCGTGGCTCGCCGCCGCCACCGCCAGCCGTGAGCTCACCGGCTCCGGCATGCGGCACCACAGCGACAGGCCGCCCTTCGGCAGGGTGAACGTCCAGTCCGGGAGCAGCCCGCGCACGGCGCCGGCGAGGGCGTCGCGGTAGCCGTGCAGCTCTTCGCGACGGCGGGCGAGCGCCGTTTCGTCGCTCAGCAGCTCGCTGAGCACGAGCTGCTCGAACACGGGTGAGCCCAGGTCGACCGCGTAGCGCGCGGAAACCAGCCGGCCGAGCAGGTCCTCCGAGGCGCGGATCCAGCCGAGCCGCAGCCCGCCCCAGTGCGTCTTCGACGCCGAGCCGACGCAGATCGCCAGGTCACCGGCGAACGCGGCCAGCGGCGGCGACCCGTCGAGCGGGTCGCCTTCGAGGTCCAGCTCGACGAGCGTCTCGTCGACGACGACGGGGGTCCTGGCCCGCGCGAGCACCGCGCCGAGCCGTTCGCGGCCTTCGGCGTCCAGGCGCAGGCCGGTCGGGTTCTGGAAGTCGACGACGAGGTAGGCGAACCGCGGCGACGCCTGGCGCAGCGCCGCGTCGACGCCCGCGATGTCCCAGCCGCGGCCGCCGGCCGGGTCGAGCGCCACGGGCACCGGGATCGCGTGCGCGGCGCGGATCGCTTCCAGCGCGTTCGGGTACGTCGGCTGCTCGACCAGCACGCGGTCGCCGGGGCCCGCGAGCATCCGCAGGACCAGGACGAACGCGTGGTGCGCGCCGTTGGTGACCATCACCTGCGCGGGGGTCGTCGGCAGCCCGCGTTCGGTGTAGCGCCGGGCGATCTTCTCCCGCAGCCCGAGCAGGCCGCGTTCCTGGTAGCCGTGGTCGCCGAGGTGGTCGGCCAGCAGGACGCGCGCCGTGTCGACCGCGGCGGCCGTGCCCGCGATGGCCGGCGAAGACGCGTGCGTGAAGTCGATCGAGTCGCCGCCCGCCGGGGCGAGCGGGCCGCGGCGACGCCGTCCCGGCGCGGCGATCCACGACCCCGCGCCGCGGCGGCTCGCCACGAACCCGTTCTCCCGCAACCGGTCCAGGGCCGAGCCGATCAGCGTCCGGCTGGCGCCCAGCGCGTCGGCCAGCTCCCGCTCGGCGGGCAGCCGGGTGCCCAGCGGGAGCTGGCCGTCCAGCACCTGCAGCTCGATCGCGGCGGCCAGGTCGGCCGCGCCCTGCCGGGAGCCGCCTTGCCGCCACGAGCCCAGCATGACGGCCAGTCGGGGACCAGAGATGCGTCCACCCAACGGGACGAGCGTTTCCATAAGGCCAATATCCTGGAATTGGCTATGGTTTACAAGGCCACTTCCCGGCGATAGTGAGGTCGTGGCTCAGATCGATCTCCGGCCCGTCCGGATCTCCCGCGACCCCGTCCGGCGCAGCGCCCAGCTGCTGTTCGGCCTCACGCTCTACGGCACCAGCGTCGCCGTCGTCACCCGCGCGCGTCTCGGCCTCGAACCGTGGAGCGTGCTGGCCGAAGGCGTCATGAAGCACACCGGGCTGACGTTCGGCACGGTCACCGGGCTGATCTCGGTGGTCGTGCTGCTGCTGTGGATCCCGCTGCGCCAGCGGCCCGGGATCGGCACCATCGCGAACGTCGTGGTCATCTCGGTGGTCGTCGACCTGGTCCGCGCGGTGCTCCCGGACCAGCACGACCTCGGCTGGCAGATCGCGCTGCTCGTCGGCGGCGTCGCGCTCAACGGCGTCGCGACCGCGACCTACGTCGGCGCCCGGCTCGGTCCCGGCCCGCGCGACGGCCTGATGACCGGCCTCGCCGGGTGCACCGGCTGGTCGGTCCGGCTGGTGCGCACCGGCATCGAGGTCACCGTGGTCGCCATCGGCTTCCTGCTGGGCGGGACGGTCGGCGTCGGCACCGTGCTCTACGCCCTCGCCATCGGCCCGCTCACCCAGGCACTGCTGCCACTGACCACGTGGCGCGAACCTCAGCAGCGCGAGCAGGGTCACTAGCCCGCTTTGCGCTGCTGGACGGCCCGGCGCAGCGTCGGGTAGTCGGCGCCGCGGCGGGCCAGCACCTCGTCGGTGTCCCCCTGCTGGGCCAGCGCCAGCAGGATGTGCTCCTGCCCGAGGTGCTTGTCCCCCAGCCGGACGGCTTCCTTGAGGCTCAGCTCCAGGGTCTTCTTCGACTGGGCCGTGAACGGGATGTGCCCGCGCTTGGCCGGGCCGAGGCGGCCGGCCAGCGCGCCCTCGCCGTGGGTCCGCTCGACGCTCTCGACGATCTGCTCGACGTCGATGCCGAACTCCGTCAGCGCTTCGGCGTCGGCGTCGCTGACCCCGCCGCGACGCCGGGTGCGCGCCAGCTCGGCGGCCACCTCCTCGGCGGAGATGCCCAGCTCGGCGAGCACCGGCACGGCCACCTTGACCAGCCCGGCCAGCAGGTGCGCGGGCCGGATCTCCGCCGCCCCGGACTCCCGCGCCACGATCTGCGCTTCGACGACCGCCAACCGCGCGTCCGCCGTGAACCGCTCGAACATCAGTGCCTCCCGTACTTCTTGTGCACGGCCTGCCGGCTGACCCCCAGCTCGGCGGCGATCTCCTGCCACGACCAGCCGTCGATCCGCGCACTGCGGACCTGCACGGCCTCCAGTTGTTCCACCAGCCGCCGGAGCGCGGCGACCGCACGCAGTCCCACCCGGGGATCGCGGTCGCCGGCCCGGGCGGCCAGGTCCGTCGCTTCCGTCATGTCTGTCAACCTACGTTGACAACGCGAGCCTGTCAACCTGAGTTGACACCGTCGGCGTGAAGGTCCTCCTCCGCCGACGTAGAGTCGGGCGATGCCCGAGATCGTGATCGCCGAACGGGCCGGGGTGGGCGCCGGTGGCCACCCGCGTCCCACCGAAGACCACGTCGTCGTCCTGGACAACGCGGTGCTCGTCCTCGACGGCGCCACCTCGTCGGACCCGTCGCAGCCCCCGGGCGGCTGGTACGCGGAACGGCTGGCCCGCCGCCTCGCCGAAGACCTCCGCGCGGCCCCCGAAGCCGACCTGACCGACACCCTGACCAGCGCGATCGCCGCCGTGACGCGGGACAACGCCCTGCGGCCGCGGCAGTCGCCGTCGAGCACGGTGGCCGCGGTGCGCTGGCTGGACGACCGGGTCGACGCCCTGGTGCTCGCCGACAGCCCGGTGATCGGCTTCGGCGAGTTCGGCGTCGACGTCGTCTCCGACGACCGGCTCGCGCGGCTGCGGCGGCGCGGGATGCTGCAGACCGGCGCGGACGTCCGGCGCCGGCGCAACGCCCACGACGGCTTCTGGGTCGCCGAAGCCGACCCCGGCGCGGCCGCGCACGCCGTGCGCCGCAGCTGGCCGCGGGGAGCCGTCGAGGCCGTCCTGCTCGCCAGCGACGGCGTTTCCATCGGCGTCGACCAGTACGAGCTCTTCGACTGGCGCGAAGTCCTCGCGATCACGCGCGCCGACGGGCCGGATTCGATCCTGGACGCCGTCCGCACCGCGGAAAAGCAGGACCCGGACGGCGAACGCTGGCCGCGTCCGAAGCGCCACGACGACCAGGCGCTCGTGCTGGTCGACTTCGGTTCCGGGGGAATTCAGGGTCTTCCCTGATCACGGCCGTCCCGTTTCCCGAGAACCTGGAGGACATGGGGACGGAACAGGGGAAGCGCACGAGACCGTGGCGGCTCGTGGCGCTGGGCGCGATCGGCTGGGGGCTCTTCACGGCCGTGGTGCTGCACATCATCAGCTCGCACGACCCGGTGTACGACACGCTGTCGAGCTACACCGTGACCGACCGCGGCGAAGGGATGCTCGCCGCGAGCGTGCTTTCGCTGGCCATCGGCTCGCTGGCTGTGCTCGGCGCGCTGCACGTCGCCGGGGTCCCGCTGTCGCGGACGACCCGGCTGCTGCTCGCGTTGTGGTCGCTCGGGCTCGCGGCGGCCGCCGTGTTCCCGGCGAGCTACCCCGAGGCGCCGGACCCGGTGAGCGGCGAAATCCACCTCTACGCGTGCCTGGTCGCGTTCCTCAGCCTGCCCGGCGCGGCGATCTCGCTGCTGGAACCGTTGCGGGGACGGCAAGAGCGCGTCGCCGTCGTGCGCGCGATCCGGCTGACCGCGGTCGCGTTCGGGCTGTTCGCGCTGAGCTTCGTGTTCGTGCGGCTCAGCGAGGCCGGCGTCGAGCCGTTCCACGCGGTCTCGGACGCGTTCCCGATCGGCGTCACGCAGCGGCTGCTGCTGATCGCCGACGTCGGGCTGCTCTGCACGCTGCTGCGGGTCGCGACCCGGCTGGAGTCAGCCTTCGACGGCCGCCGCGAATTCGGGCGCGTAGCCGTAGAGGCCGGGCATCCCGCCGGTGTGCAGGAACACCACGTGGTCGTCCGGGGCGAAGTGGCCCGCCCAGTCGACCAGCGCGGCGGCCACCTTGCCGGTGTAGACGGGGTCCAGCACGACCCCCTCGGTGCGGCCGAAAAGGCGTAGCGCGTCCCAGACGGCGTCGGTCGGGATGCCGTAGCCGGGGCCGAGCGTCGAGTCGCCCATTTTCGTGTGGGCAAGGGAGGGCGGCTCGACGCCGAGCAGCTTCGCCGCACCGGCGGTGAGCTCGCGCAGGTTCTCGGTGGCTTCGTCGAGCGGGTGGCTGACGCAGGCGATGCCGACGCCGAGGTTTCCGAGGAGCGCGGTGGCCAAGGCCACGCCGGCCGCCGTACCGCCGCTGGCGTGCGGGACGACCAGGTGGGCCCGCTCGACGCCGCGTTCTTCGAGCTGGTGCGCGAGTTCGCGGGTGGCGCGGACGTAGCCGAGCGCGCCGAGGTCGTTGGAGCCGCCGACGGGGATGGTGGCGACCTTCCGGCCCTCCTGCGCGGCTTCGGCGATGAGGCGGTCGTAGGTGCGGCCGGTCTCCTCGCCGTCGGTACAGACGTGGACCGTCGCGCCGAAGAGCTTGTCCAGCGGCAGGTTCCCGCCGCGCTCGTACGCGTCGCCGTCGCGAGGGACCTTCGCGGTGAGGACGAGTTCGCAGCGCAGGCCGAGCTTCGCGCACGCGGCGGCCGTCTGACGGCCGTGGTTCGTCTGCAGCGCGCCGAAGGTGACGACCGTGTCGGCGCCGGCCTCGAGCGCGGCGCCGAGGTGGTATTCGAGCTTGCGCAGCTTGTTGCCGCCCGCGCCGAGCGGGTGGACGTCGTCGCGCTTGAGCCAGAGGTTCCGCAGGCCGAGCACCTCGCCGAGCCGGGGCGCTTCGTGCAGCGGCGTCGGCCAGCCACCGAGGTCGACGCGCGGGATCGAGTCGAGGGCGGGGTCGGGGAACCCGGCGAAGTCGAACGTCATCAGCCCACCTTAGAACGCCCGGGGAGTAGCCGGAGACCGTCGGTATCCGGTAACGTTCGTTCGAACGAACGAGAACACAGGGAGGTGCCATGACCGCCACGAGCCTGGACTTCACCGGTCTCGCCGCGCAGGCCGCGCAGCTCGCCGCCGGGGAGGTCACCTCCGCCGAGCTGACCGCGACCGCGCTCGGCCGCGCCCACGCGAGCCAGCCGACGCTCAACGCGTTCCGGCACCTGCGCGACGACGCCGCGCTCGCCGAAGCCGCCGAGGCGGACGAGCGGCTCACGGCCGGCGACCGGAAACCCCTGCTCGGCGTGCCCGTGGCCATCAAGGACGACGTCGACCTGACCGGCCTCCCCACGTCCTTCGGCTGCCCCGGCGAGTTCCCGGTCGCGACGTCCGACGCGCCCGCCGTCGCGCTGCTGCGCGAAGCCGGCGCCGTCATCATCGGCAAGACCAACACCCCCGAGCTGGGCCAATGGCCGTTCACCGAGGGCCCGGCCTTCGGTGCGACGCGCAACCCGTGGCACACCGGCCACACCCCCGGGGGTTCTTCAGGCGGGAGCGCGGCCGCGGTGGCGTCGGGGGTCATCGCGGCCGCGCTCGGTTCCGACGGCGCCGGTTCGGTGCGCATCCCGGCTGCGTGGACCGGGCTCGTCGGCATCAAGACCCAGCGCGGGCGGATCCCGACCGAAAGCGAGCTGTTCCACGGCCTGACGGTGCTCGGCCCGCTCGCCCGGACCGTCGAGGACGCCGCCCTGCTGCTGGACGTGGCCGCGGACGCCGGCACCACGTTCCGGACCGCCGCCGCGCGCGAACCCGGCCGGCTGCGGATCGGGCTGTCGACGCGGATCCCGTTCACCGCGACCAAGACCCGGCTCGACCCGGTCGTCGAGGCGAACGTGCGGCGGCTCGCGGAGTCCCTGGCCGGGCTGGGCCACGAGATCGTCGAGGTCGAGCCGGACTACGGGCTGATCGGCCTGACGTTCCTGCCGCGCTCGCTCACCGGCGTCCGCGACTGGACGTTGCGGGTGCCCGACCGGTCCGGGCTCGACAAGCGCACGCGCAGCAACGCCGGCCACGGGCGGCTGCTCGCCGGGCCCGCGCTGCGCCTCGCCCGCGCCTTCGAGCCGGGCCTGCACCGGCGGATCGGCTCGGTGTTCGGCCGCGTCGACGTCCTGCTGACCCCGACCACCGCCACTCCGCCACCGCCGATCGGCACGTTCGACGGGCTGTCCGGCTGGGAGACCGACCAGGCCATGATCGCCGCCTGCCCGTACGCTTGGCCGTGGAACGTGCTGGGCTGGCCGGGGATCAACGTCCCGGCCGGGCAGACGGCCGGCGGCCTGCCGCTGGGCGCGCAGCTGCTCGGCCCCTCGCACGCCGAGGAGCGGCTGGTTTCGCTCGCCGCGCAACTGGAAGAGGTCGAACGGTGGCCGGAGCGGCATCCCGAGACAAGCTGGTAAGCACCCGGGAAGCCATCCTGCGCGGCGCGCTAACGGTCGTCGGCGAGCACGGCGTCGGCGGCCTGACGAACCGCCGGATCGTCGCCGCGGCCGGCGTCTCGCTCGGCACGTTGACCTACCACTTCCCCAGCCAGACGGCGTTGCTGCGCGAGGCGATGCTGCTGTTCGTCGAGGAGGAGACCGCGAAGCTCGGCGCGATCGTCGACGGCTACCGCGCGGACGGCTTGAGTGTCGAGCAGGCCGCGTCGGTCGTCGAGCACGTGATCGCGCAGCTGCCCTTCGGCGCCGACGAGCTCGGCGCGCACGAGCTGTACCTCCAGTCCGCGCGGGATCCCGAGCTGCACGAGGCTTCTTCGCGCTGTTTCGCGGCGTACGACGAGCTGGCCGTGACGATCCTCGAAGCGCTGGGTGTGCCGGACGCACGCCGGCTGGCCGGGCCGGTCGTCGCGCTGATCGCCGGGCTGCAGCTGCGTCGCCTGGCGACCGGCGAGACGGACACGCCGGTGGCCGAACCGCTGATGATGCTGCTCCGCGGGGCTTGATGGCCCCGCCGGTCGTCCGCGGCACGGCGGCGTGGAGGTACTTCGGCGACTTCCGCGACGGGCTGCTGGCCGGGCAGGTGCTGGTGCTGCAGGTGGCGCACCCGGTCGTCGCGGCGGGCGTGCGCGACCACTCGGACTACACGTCGGATCCCTGGACGCGCCTGATGCGCACGGGTGCGTCGCTGTCGATCTACGTCTACGGCGGTGCCGCGGGTGCCCGGGTCGAAGCCGCGCGCCTGCGGGACCTGCACCGGTCGTTCACGGGCGTTTCGGACGGACGCCGGTACAGCGCACTGGATCCGCTGGCGTACGCGTGGGTGCACGCGACGCTGGTGAAGGTTCCCGTTGACGCGCAACGGTTCTTCGGCCGTCCGCTGTCCGGGCCGGAGCTGGCGGAGTACTACGCGCAGATGTGCGACGTCGGCCGGATGCTCGGCGTGCGCGAGCGTGATCTGCCGCCGGACTGGGCGAGTTTCGAGCGGTACTACGACGAGATGGTCACCGGGTTCGCGGGCAATGCGACGATCGACACGCTCTTCGAGACGATCCGGACGGTGGCGAAACCGGTGCGGTGGCTGCCCGATTCGGCGTGGCGGTGGCACGGCCGGATCCAGATGTTCCTGCTGCGGGCGACGTTGCCGCCCGCGCTGCGTGACCGGCTCGGTCTACAGTGGACTCTTCGCGACCAGCAGCGGTTCCTGCGGTTCGCCCGCGTGGTGCGCGTTCTCGCGACGCCGGTCCCGGCCGGGCTGCGGACGGCGCACATGCGGTGGATCGGCAAGCTCAACGTCTGGTTCCGCGCCCATCCCCAGGCCTACCAACGGCTGATCGGCAGTCACGGCCCGGGAGCTACTCCTCACGACCGCTGACCCGGGCGTAGTGGGCGCGGGCCTTGGCGCGGTTGCCGCAGCGGGCCATCGAGCACCACTGGCGGTTCCGCCGCGGCGAGGCGTCGCAGAAGCGCAACCCGCAGTCGTCCGCCGCGCACACGCGCACCGCGGCGTCGCTCGTCGCCAGGTCGATCGCGTCCGCCGCCAGTGCCGCGAACGCCGCCGCCACCGGGTCCTTCGGCGCGGGGACCTCGCGGCGCAGGCGGCCGTCGGTCACGACGAGCCGCGGCGGAGGCGCCGGCGCCGAGGCCGCCGCGTTGTTCACCAGGTCGACGTCCATCGAGTCCGGCAGGTCGGGAGCCAGCAGCACCCGGTCCACGGCCTCGCGCAACGCCTTCGCGGCCAGCACGTTCCCCGCCGTCACACGCACTTCGCCCGTCGTGAACCCGGCGAGCGCGAGCCACTCCCCCAGCGCGGCGGGCCCGGTCAGCAGCTCGACACCCTCGTCGTGACGCGCGCGCAGCGTGTTGACCAGGTCGAGGCACGGCCGTCCGCCGTCGAAGACCCATTCCATGCCGTCATTCTAACCCTTGAAGACAGTTAGAAGCAGCGGTACCGTCTAACCTTATGAACCGGTTAGAGAAGATGGCCACCGTCGACGGACTCCGGATGCACTACCTCCAGGCCGGCGACGGCCCGCCCCTGTTCCTGCTGCACGGCTGGCCACAGACGTCGCACTGCTGGCACCAGGTCCTCGGCCCGCTCGCCGAGACGCACACCGTCATCGCCCCCGACCTGCGCGGCTACGGCCGCACCGACAAACCCCGGACCGGCTACGACAAGCGCACCATGGCCGCCGACATCGCGAAACTCGCCGACCACCTCGGCTTCGACCGCACGGCCGTCGTCGGCCACGACCGCGGCGGCCGCGTCGCGCACCGCTGGGCCCTCGACCGCCCGGACCAGGTCGAGCGCCTCGCCGTCCTGGACATCGCCCCGACCCGCGCGATGTGGCAGCGCCTCGACACCGGCGTCGCGAAGGCCTACTGGCACTGGCTCTTCCACCTCCAGCCCGACCTCCCCGAACTCCTCGCGGGCCAGAACATCGCCGCGTACCTGGGCTACTTCTTCGAACGCTGGACCTACCAGCGCCACGGCCTCGCCCCGGACGCCGTCGCCGAGTACGTCCGCGCGTTCTCCCAGCCCGGCGCCCTCCGCGCGGGCTTCGACGACTACCGCGCCTCCTTCCCGGACGACGCCGAACTCGACGACGCCGACTTCGCCGCCGGAAAGCGCGTCACCCAGCCACTTCTCGCGCTCTGGGGCGCGAACGGCCTGCTCGGCACCCTGCCCACGCTCGAAATCTGGCAGGAGTACGGCACGGACGTCACCGGCCGGGCAATCGCCGAGTGCGGCCACTTCCTGCCCGAAGAACAGCCGGAAGAAGTGGTCTCCCACCTGCGGAAGTTCCTGGACCCCTGAGATCCCCGGGGGCGCCGGTCCCCCGCACCGGGGACCGGAGTTCCCTCCCCGCCGTGACGCCCGCCACCCGCGGTCGTGGCTAGGTTCGGACCCACGATGGGGACCAAACCGAAATTCGCGTTGCTGGTGCTGCTGGCCGTCCTGGGGATCGCGGCCGGCGGCGGGACCGCGTACGCCGACGGCGCACCATCCGGCACCGACGTCCAGGTCGCGCAGACACTCGGCGCGCGCGAGCTGACCGTGATCATCCGCCGGGTCGACGTCACGCCGTCGCCGCTGCGGGTCGACGTCGTGACGCACCAGGGCACCGCGCCCGGCACGCTGCACCTGGCCGTCGCGGCCGAAGGCGTCGTGACGTCGCGGGCCGACGTCGTCCTCGGCGCCACGCCGGGCGTGTACCCGGGGAATCTCCAAGTCGGCAAGCCGGGTCCGTGGGAGCTGTCGCTGGGCGACGGGACCGGGCCCGCGGCGACGATCCCGTTCATCGTGCCCGCGCGGGTCGTGCCGCCGTGGGAAAAGGCGACGTACGGCGGTTTCGTCGCGGCGGGCGTCTTCCTGCTGCTCGCCCTCGTGGTGGCGATGCGCGCGAAACGCACCGCGTTCGCGCTGATCCCGGCGGGCGGCGTGGTCGCGGCGATCGCCGTCGCGGTCACCGGCGCCCTGCTGTCGGCGAGCACTCCCGCGCCGCCCGCGCCCGGCAGCCAGCTCGACCCGACGTTCGACAACGTCACCGATCCGTATGCCAGTTCCCGGTTGTCCACAGTGGACTACTCGCGACCACCGGTGAACCTGGCCGTGCGGGCGGAGGGCGGCGAACTGGCGCTGCGCCTCACCGACGGCGCCACCGGGCGGCCGGTCGACGACCTGCTCGTCCACGACAACGCGTTCGTGCACCTGGTGCTCGTCTCGCCGTCCGGGCGGATGAGCCACCTGCACCCGGTGCGCGTCGCGCCCGGCGACTACCGCGTCGGCGTCGCGGATCCCGAACCGGGCACGTACGCCGTCGCCGCGGAACTCGTCCGCCGCGGTGGCGGGGTCCAGCTGGCCCGGTCCACTGTGGACCTGCGGGGCCCGGCCGCCCCGGCGCCCGAACCACCCGGCGCCGGACCGCGGACGATCGACGGCACGCCGGTGGAACTGAGCGTCACCCCGGGCACGCCGACGACGATCACCGCGCACTTCACGACGCAGGACCTCCAGCCGTGGCTGGGCATGCTGGGTCACCTCATCGTCGCCGGGCCGATCACCGGCGAGGTCGGGGCGTCCGCCGCGAAGGCACCCACGTGGGCGCACGTCCACGCCATGGTCCCGCCGGTCGCCGGGCAGGTCGACCGGCCCGACGAGACGGTCGCCGCGTATGGCCCCGACGTCAGCTTCACCTACACCTTCGCCGCCCCCGGCCGGTACCGGGTCTGGCTGCAGGCCGAGCGCGGCTACCGCGTGCTCACCGTCCCCGCCGTGCTCGACGTCCCCACGACAGGAGCAGGCCGATGAGACGTCCGACGGTCCTGGTCGCGCTGGTCGCGCTGGTCGTCGCGACCGGGGCCGCCTGGCTGCTCTGGGGCGGCGGAGGCGCGAAAGCCACCACGCAGCAAGCGGTTTCCGGGCCGTACACGGTCCAGTTCTCCGCGGACGAGCCGCGCATCGGCGGCAACACCTTCGCGGTGGCGGTGACCGGGCCCGCGCCCGACGCCGTCACGGTCGCGCCGGTCATGGCGCAGATGGGGCACGCGTTCGCCCCGGTGACCGCGGCCCCGGACGGGCCCGGGCGCTTCCGCGCGGCGGACGTCGGGCTGCCGATGGCCGGGCAGTGGGAGATCACGGTGTCCCTGCGCGGACCCGGCGGGCCCGCGCAAGTCGTTTTTCCGTTGTTGGTCAAGTAAAGGAGGAGGTCGGGGGAATGGATCTCACCGCATCCGGGGTCAGGACGGCTTCGGTGGCGAAACAGGCGCGAACGGGGTTGCTGCCGGCGAACGTCGTGCTCGGCGGGTCGCTGCTGTCGCTGGTCGGGCTGACCTGGGACATCCAGTGGCACAGCGACGTCGGGCCGGACACGTTCTTCACGCTGCCGCACTTGTTCCTGTACGCGGGCAGCGCGGTCGTCGGCCTGGCGAGCCTCGCCGTCGTGCTGCTGACGACGGCGGCGCGGCGCGCGGGCCGACCGATCGACGCGCGGGTCGGCGGGCGCGTGGTCAACGTGTTCGGCAGGACGTTCGCGGCGCCGCTGGGTTACCTGGTGTCCGGCGTCGGGGCGGCGACGTTCCTGCTGTACGGCCTGTGGGACCAGTGGTGGCACGGGCTCTACGGCTTCGACGCGGTCATCGACTCGCCGCCGCACATCGGGCTGCTGCTGTCGATCACGGTGTCGCTGATCGGCACGACCGCGGTGTTCGCGGCCGCGCGCGAGTACCGCTGGGGCCGGCTCGGCACGCTGGCGTCGCTGACCGTGCTGCTCACGTTCGGGCCGGTGCTGGCCCTGGGCCTGCAGCAGGTGCCGGACGACTACGCCGACGCCGTGGCGATCGGAACGTCGATGGTGGCGGTGCTGCTGGTCGCCGTCGGCGCCGGGTTCCTGCGGCGCCCGGGCGGCGCGGCCGGCACCGCGGCACTGGTCCTGGTCGTGCAGGGGATCTTCTGGTGGTTCTCGCCGTGGGCCGCGAAGGCGTACGCCGACCTGGTCGATCTTCCGCTGCGGGACGCGATTTCCGGCGTGCCGGAGATGCCGTCGCTGACGCCGCTGGCGTTGCTGCCGGTGGCCGCGCTGATGGAACTGGGGTACCTCGCGGGCCGGCGCCGGGGGTGGCGCGCGGGCCGGGTGTCCGTGGCCGTCGGCGGGATCGCCGGGGTGCTGATCGGGTTGAGCCTGCCGGTGCAGCGCGTCCTGCTCTACTCCGGCGCGCACCTGCCGCCGTCGTGGTACCTGCTGACGACCGCGCTGCTCAGCGGGCTGTTCGGGCTGCTCGGCGGGTTCGCCGGGTGGCGGTTCGGCGGGATGCTCTGCCTGCTGGCGCCCGCGAAGAAGGGGGAAACCGCTGATGCGTAAAGGACTTGTCGCACTGGGCGCCGTCGCCGGACTGCTGTTCGCGACCGCGGCGCCGGCGAACGCCTACGAGCCGGTCAACATCGTGCACACCGAGCACGTGCAGGCCGGGCCGTACGGGCTGACGGTCGGGTTCAGCACCTGGCCGCTGAAGGCCATGCAGTCACTGGACTTCACGTTCATCCCCGACGGCGGGATCGAGGACAAGTCCGGCACGCTCACGATGGTCAACCCGGAGGGTGGCAAGAACCGGACGCAGCCGCTGGTGCGGCACCCGCGCAAGCGCGACGTCTGGGGCCTGGACGTCCGGTCGATGCCACGGCCGGGCGAATGGACGTTCCACTTCACCGTCAACGGCCCGGCGGGCACCGGATCCGGCGACCTGCACGCGCTGCCGGTGCTGGAACAACCGGGGCCACCGATGGGGCTCAGCTGGGCGATCAGCACGCTGCCGTTGATCGGGCTCGTCGTGCTCGTGGTCATCGCCTGGCGGCGGACCCGCGGCCGGCTGCGCGGGGGTGAGCTTCCGGCAATCGGGTGAGATTCCCCTCACATTCGGCACTCGGCCGTATCCGGGCGGTCGCGAAGGCCTCCTTCCTCACAGCAGGAAGGGGGCCTTCACCATTCAGGGACACGGACGGGTGATCATGATCACCTCCACGGGGGAGGGATCAGGCGGGCAGGTCGAACTGCCCGGCCTTCACGGCGACCAGGAACGCTTCCCATTCGGCGGTGTCGAACACGAAAACGGGGCTGGTCGAGAGCTTGGTGTCGCGGACGCCGATCAGACCTTCGCGCCCGAGGTTGACCTCGACGCAGCTCCCACCGTTGGGCTCGCTGGCGAACGACTTCTCCCAGGCAGCCTCTTCGAACAGGGACACGGCCGTGTTCGGATCGTAATCCGCGAACGACGGATAATCCGCCATGGGTCGTACCTCCGAGGATCGATGGGGGGCGCGGCCGTGACCTGGTCGAAAGTACCCGCTCCCGGCTACTCAGTGTCTCAATGGAGTACGCCGCACGGCCAAGCGGGTGATCAACTAGGTCCGGCCTCGACATGAAGATTATTCCAGGAGTAGGATTAATCGCATCGGCCGGGGCGCTGGTGTCGGTGAATGACTGCCTGCATGCGACGGGCGGTCCCCGAACGCAGGCCACTGGCTGACGACCGACAAAACCACCACCGCAGGACCTCATGGGGGAGGATCAGCGTGATCGTCGAGGACAGCGCGCCACCGAGCGCGCTCGTCGTGGGCAGGCTCGCCAAGGGAACCGCCGGCGAGGCCCGCCGGGTCGTCCACGTCTTCGGACTGGGCGCCGCCCGCAGCACGACCCACCTGGTCCGAACCAAGTGCGGGGAAGCGCTTACCCGTGCCGATGTGGAATGGCTGGCCCCCGGGGCCGGCATGCCGTGCGAACCCTGTCTCGGACTGGCCGGCGGCGAACCCGCCCGGTCACCGCGACGAGAGCTGGGGGTGTAGACGATGGCCGTCCGGCTGAACTCGCTCTTCCGCCGCGAGGAAGAAGAGCACCGTGGCCGCCGGGGAATCGGGAACGAGCTGCGGAACCGCTTCGGCTTCAGCCTGATCCAGGCGCCCCTGCGCAAGACGACGACGTGGGCCGCCGACCAGGACCTCCCGCTGCGGCACTACTCCGACGGCGTCCGCACGACCCGCCCGCTGGAGACCGCGATCGACCTGACGCCGTTGCTGCGCGGCCGGATCGGCTCGCGCGTCTGAGCGCCTGACTGCCCCACCACCACAAGAGCCCCGGTTCCCTGATGGGACCGGGGCTCTCGCCGCGTCGGGCTACGGTTTCCGCAGCAGCAGCCGTCCTTGGCGGAACGGGCGCTCCCCCTCGACGGGCTCGCGGTACATCCGGCCCACTTCGCCGAGCCCCGCCGAGGCCGCGATGCGCATCAGTTCGTCGAGAGGCCACCGGTAAGCCGTCGTGACCTTGTGGTCGAACTCCGAGACCGGGCCGTCGCCGGCTTCGAAGAAGCCCAACAGAACGTGACCGCCGGGCGCCAACGTCCGGGTGAATTCGGCGAAGTACCCCGGTACCTCCGACGGTGGTGTGTGGATCACCGAATACCACGACAGGATCCCGGCGAGCGACGCGTCGGGGAGGTCCAGGGCCGCCATCGAACCCACTTCGAACCGCAGGTCCGGAAGCGCCGCGCGCGCCAGGGAAACCATCTCCGGCGACACGTCGACGCCGAACGCGTCGAGGCCCAGCTTCACGAGGTGAGCCGTCAGGTGGCCGGGTCCGCAGCCGAGATCGGCGACCGGGCCGTGGCCGCGCACGAAGTCCGCGAACGCGGTCCACGCGGCCCGGTCCAGCGGGTCGCCGTCCCAGATGCCGCGGACGAACTCCGCGTACTGGACGGCGACCGCGTCGTAAGCCGCCGTCACGGTTTGCGGCCGAGGCCGCAGATGTGGCCGACGAAGGCCGGGTCGTTCGCGAGCTTCTTCGTGGCCTTGGACTCCATCTCCTCGGGGTGCCACTCCGGGAGGTAGACGATGCCGGGCTCGACCAGTTCCAGGCCCTCGAAGAACTCCGTGAACTCCGCGCGCGAGCGCAGGTGCAGCGGCGTGCTCGACTTGTTGTACTGCGCCATGATCGACTCGCGGCTCTCCGAGTCGGCCATGTTCTCCAGGCCGTCGCTCGTCAGGTGGGAAGACAGGAAGTACGAGCCGGAAGGCAGCAGCGACAGGTACTTCTGGATGGTCTGGGCCACCGGCTCGTCCTCGCCGAGGAAGTACAGGACGCCGACGATGATCAGCCCGATCGGCCGGTTCGGGTCGAGGACGCCGGTGTCGAGGGCGCGCTTCCAGATGTCGGCCGGGTCGCGCAGGTCGCCCTGCAGCACCGCGTGCCGGTCGGCGACGCCCTCCTTCTCCAGCAGGATCTGCGAGTGCGCCACGGCGACCGGTTCGTTGTCGACGTACACGCACCGCGCGTCCGGGTTCACCGACGCCGCGACCTCGTGCACGTTGCCGACCGTCGGCACGCCCGAGCCGAGGTCGAGGAACTGGTCGATGCCGTTGCGCGCCAGGTACCGGACCCCGCGGCCGAGGAAGTCACGGCCGACGCGCGCGACGGTCTTGATCATCGGGAACGTCTTGACGGCCTGCTCGCCGAACTGCCGGTCGATGGCCCAGTTGGCGTCGCCGCCCAGGAACCAGTCGTAGATGCGCGCGGCGTTCGGGCGTTCGAGGTCGACGCCTTCCGGGGCTTCGGGGTCCTGCGTGGTCATGGGCTTCCTCCAGGCTTGCGGCCGACACCGCCGACCACGCTCGCGAGGGGGACCGTGGCGGCGCCGGGCTCGGGACGCCACTCTCCCACAGGCACGATCCCCGGCTCGACGACGTCGAAGTTACCGAAGAACGCGGCGATCTCGTCGAGCGACCGGGAAACCGCCGGCGAGCTCGACCGCTCGGACAGCTTCACGAGCCGCCGGATCTGCTCCAGCTCGTCGCCCTCGACGCCGGACTCGGTCGCGTGCGAAAGGACGTACGCCGACCCGGGCGCCAGCAGCGTCCGGTAGTCGCGGATCGCTTCGCGCACGCCCGTGATGTCCGGCAGGAAGTGCAGCACGGCCACGCTGAGCAGGCAGATCGGCCGGTCGGGGTCGAGGACGCCGGTGGCGAGCGCCGCGTCCCAGACCTCCCGGGCGTCGCGCAGGTCGGCGTGCAGGACGGCGTGGCGCCCGGGGTCGCCTTCCTCGTCGAGCAGGATCCGCCCGTGTGCGACGGCGACCGGCTCGTTGTCGACGTACACGCAGCGGCTGTCGTCGGCGTACTCGTCGGCGACCTCGTGCACGTTGCCGGCGGTCGGGATGCCGGAACCGAGGTCCAGGAACTGGGTGATGCCCAGGGAAACGCAGAACCGCACGGCCCGGCCGAGGAAGTCGCGGTTGCTCCGGGCGAGCGTCTTCGCCAGCGGGAAGGCCTGCACCGCCTGCTCGCCGTACTGGCGGTCGACGGCCCAGTTCGCGGTGCCGCCGAGCGCCCAGTCGTAGATCCTCGCCACGTTCGGCCGGTCGAGGTCGACCGCTTCGGGGAGGAAGTCGGGGTCCACGATCTTCACTTCCGGTGGATTCCAGCGCAACAGACCGACTCTACCGAAAGTTGTTCACTGCCCGGGACACCTCGGGCCGCCGTTCGCCCTATTGGAGCTGCTGCATCTGGCCGCGGTAACCCTCCGCAAGCTCCTTGAGGAACTGGCGGGTCTCTTGCCGCTCCAATGCCGCACCCCGCAGCCGGTCCCACGAGTCGACGAAGATGTTGAAGTCCTTGACGTCGTCGAGGTACAGCCCGCCGGCCGAGTGCTCGATGTAGACGAAGTCCCGGGTGCGGTCCGGGAACCGCATGATCGTGAAGTCGTTGGGCACCGCGGCCAGCCGCGCGCCGAAGGGCAGCACGTGCACGTAGACGCGGGGGTGGCGCTCCAGCGAGAGCAGGTGCTCGACCTGGTCCAGCATCACCGCGGGCGCGTACCCGCCGGGCGCCCGGCGCAACGCGCCTTCACTGATGATGAACCGGTAGTAGGGCGGCTGCTGCTGCTCGAACACGGCCTTGCGGTCGAGCCGGTTGCGCACCAGGGACGTCACGTCCGTCGCGCCGGCCTCGGTGAACTGCTTGAGCATGTAGTGCTCGGACTGCAGCGGGCCCGGGATGCGCTCGCCGTGCCAGGTGAGGATCTCCGCGGCCGCGGGTTCCAGGTCGGTGAAGGTGCGGAACCAGTGCGGCACCACCGAGCGGTAGCCGGACCAGTGGCCGCGCTGCCCGGCGGCGGCGCGCGCCAGGTTCATCAGCGTGTCGGCCTCTTCGCCGTTGATCCCGAACGCGTTCAGCATCGATCGCACATCCCCGAGCTTCACCCCGACGGCACCGGACTCGATCTTGTTGACCTTGCCCTGGGTGCAGCCGAGGACTTCGGCGACCTGCTGCTGCGTCATCCGCGCCGCGGTCCGAGCGTGCCGGAGCTCGTTCCCGAGCTGCTTCCGGCGCGAGGTGACGGTGCTGGCCATCGCCCTGCTCTCCCGGACCACTACCAAGCAACGGCGGCCACCGGCCGCCGTCGCACGCGAACTATCGAACCCACCCAGGTTAGTGCTTCACCTTGCGGATCTCGATGATGACATCGCGCAGCGTTCCAGGAAATGTCGCGGAATGCCAGTCACTGCGGTCTTCACTCGCCTGGACCAGCGGATTCGTGACCTTTCGGCCAACCGGCGGGCAGCGGAGGAGGGCATAGTGGGGCGCGTGACCGATCGCTCGCCCTCCGCCGCCGCCGTCACCCGGCTGGCCGACCAGGCCCAGGCGTACGTCCAGCCGGACGGCTCCTGGTACATCAACAACTGCGGGTTCGTCGACGCCGGCGACCACACCGTCCTCATCGACACGTGCTCGACCGAGCGCCGCACGCGCGCGCTGCTCGACGCCGTCGAGGCCGCCACCGGGAGCCCGGTGACGACCCTGGTGAACACCCACCACCACGGCGACCACACCAACGGCAACTACCTCGTCGCCGGCGCGACCGTGATCGGCCACCGCAAGACGCGGGAGCTGATGGTCGCCGAGGGCATCCAGACCTACGAAGGCGTCTTCACCGGCAGCGAGTGGGGCGAGCTGCGGTCGCGGCCGCCGGAGGTCGTGTTCGACGACCGGCTGACCGTGCACGCCGGCGACGTCACCCTCGAGCTGATCCACCCCGGCCACGCGGCCCACACCACCAACGACGTCCTGGTCTGGCTGCCCGAGCAGCGCGTGCTGTACGCCGGCGACCTGGTGTTCAACGGCGGCAGCCCGTTCGCGCTGATGGGCTCGGTGGCCGGCTGGCGCGCCGGGCTGGACGTCATCCGCGAACTCCAGCCGGACGTGATCCTGCCCGGGCACGGTGGTCCGTGCGGGCTCGACGTGGTGGAGACCGTCGACCGGTACCTGGCCTTCGTGCAGGAGACGGCGAAGCGCGGGAAGGCCGCCGGCCGGTCGCCGCTCGAGCAGGCGAAGGAGACGGACCTCGGCGAGTTCGCGTCGATGACCGAGCAGGAGCGGCTGCCGGGCAACCTGCACCGCGCGTACGCCGAGCTGGACGGCGCCGGGTGGGGCGCGCCGATCGACCTCGCCGCGGCCGTGCTGGACATGGTCGCGATCAACCGCGGCCCGATCCGCTGCTTCTCCTGAACTTGCGGCACCCGCTCGCCGTGGGACTACTGTCTGAATCGAGAGAGTCTTCGGAAGGATGCGGATGAGCAAGAAGGCGAGCATCGGGGTCACCGGGCTGGCGGTCATGGGCCGCAACCTGGCCCGCAACCTGGCGCGGCACGGGCACACGGTGGCCCTGCACAACCGGTCCGAGGAGCGGACCCGCGCGCTGGTGGAGCAGTTCGGCGACGAGGGCGACTTCATCCCGGCGTACTCGGCGCAGGCGTTCGTCGACGCGCTGGAGCGGCCCCGGCAGGTCGTGATCATGGTCAAGGCGGGTGACCCGACGGACGCCGTCATCGAGGAGTTCGCGCCGCTGCTCGAAGAGGGCGACGTGATCATCGACGCCGGCAACGCGCACTTCGCCGACACGCGCCGCCGCGAGAAGGCGCTGCGCGAGCGTGGCCTGCACTTCGTCGGCAGTGGCGTCTCCGGCGGAGAAGAAGGCGCCCTGCACGGGCCGAGCATCATGCCCGGCGGCTCGAAGGAGTCGTACGAGTCGCTCGGCCCGCTGTTCGAGGACATCTCGGCGAAGGTCGACGGCGAGCCGTGCTGCACGCACATCGGCGCGGACGGCGCCGGCCACTTCGTCAAGATGGTGCACAACGGCATCGAGTACGCCGACATGCAGCTGATCGCGGAGTCGTTCGACCTGCTGCGCCACGCGGGCGGCTACGCCCCCGCCGAGATCGCCGACGTGTTCCGCACGTGGAACACCGGCCGGCTCGACTCCTACCTGATCGAGATCACCGCCGAGGTGCTGGCGCACGTCGACAAGGCGACCGGCAAGCCGTTCGTCGACGTCGTCGAGGACGCCGCCGAGCAGAAGGGCACCGGCCGCTGGACGGTGCAGATCGGCCTCGACCTCGGCGTCCCGATCTCGGGCATCGCCGAAGCCGTCTTCGCGCGTTCGCTGTCCGGGTCGAAGCCGCTGCGCGCGGCGGCCCGCGGCCTGGGTGGGCCGTCGGCGGCGCCGCTGTCGGGATCCTCGCTGGAGCGATTCGCGGACGACGTCGAGCAGGCGCTGTACGCGTCGAAGGTCGTCGCGTACGCGCAGGGCTTCAACCAGATCCAGGCCGGCGCGACGGAGTACGGCTGGGACATCGACCTGGGCAAGGTCGCCTCGATCTGGCGCGGCGGCTGCATCATCCGCGCGAAGTTCCTCAACGACATCACCTCGGCCTACGCCGACGAGCCCGCGCTGCCGACCCTGCTGACGTCGGGCGGCTTCCGCAAGGCGGTCGAGGACGCGCAGGACTCGTGGCGGTCGGTCATCTCGACGGCGGTCCGGCTCGGCATCCCGACGCCGGGCTTCTCGACGGCGCTGGCCTACTACGACGGCCTCCGCGCCGACCGCCTCCCGGCCGCGCTCGTGCAGGGCCAGCGGGACTTCTTCGGCGCCCACACCTACCGCCGCGTGGACCGCGAAGGCTCGTTCCACACGGCCTGGGCCGCCGACGGCCGCCCGGAATCCGAAGCCTGAGTGTTGTGCTGCTCTGATCGGGGAGACCCCCTGGTCCTTCCCGATCAGAGCAGCGTCACCAGCACCACGGCCAGGAGCGCCGCGGCCAGCAGCACCCTCATCCCCGGGCGGCGAGGATTTCCGCCAGCACCTCCTGGATCTTGGCCTCGGCCCGGTCCTTCTTGACGCCCAGGCCGTCGAGCACCTCGAACCCGGCGCCTTCGCGTTGTTCCAGCACTGCCAGCAGGATGTGCTCGGTGCCGATGTAGTTGTGCCCGAGCCGCAGGCCCTCGCGCAGGGTCAGCTCGAGGGTCTTCTTCGCGGTGCCGGTGAAGGGCATCGGGTCCGGCGCCGGGACGACCGCCTCGGGCAGCCGCGCCTCGGCGGCCTCCCGCACGGCGTCGAGCGAGACGCCCTGGGCCATGATCGCGCCCGCCGCGAGGGCCGCGGGTTCGGTGAGCAGGCCCAGCACGATGTGCACGGTGTCGATGCCGGGGCTGCCGTGCTCGGCCGCCGCCTTCTGCGCCTCGACCACGACGTGCCGGGCCCGGTCGGTGTAGCGGCCGTAGACGCGTTCGATGGTCCCGCTCGGGTCGCCGCCGGGGTCGACCTTCGGCACGAACCGCTTCTGCGCGGCCTGTTTGGTGACGCCCATGCTCTGGCCGATCTCCGTCCAGGAGGCACCGGAGCGGCGGGCCTGGTCGACGAAGTGGCCGATCAGGTGGTCGGCCACCTCGCCCAGGTGCTCGCCCATGTAGACGGCGTCGGACAGCTGGGCGAGGGCGTCCTTGTCGTTGTTGCTCTTGATCGCGCTGATGAGGTCGTCGAGTTTGACGTTCGCAGGAAGGTCCATGCCGTCAACTGTAGGTTGACGATCCTTGGTCGTCAACCACGAGTTGACGATAGGTGTCCCTTCAGGTTGAAGTCGCTCGCTTCGAGGTCCGCGTACCGCGGGTGCGGATCGGCCGTGAACAGCCGCCGCGCGGCGATGTGGTCGGCCGGCCGGTTCACCGACTCGACCGCGATGAGGACGTCGTCGCGGAAGGACAGCACGGAGAACTTGCCCGCCGCCTGGTCACCGGCGACGACGGTCCGGTCGGCACCCGCAAGGATCCCGGCGATCTGCAGCTTCGCGCCGGACTGGTCGGTCCAGAACCACGGCAGGCTCGCGTAGGGCTCCTCGGTGCCGGTGATCGCCGCGGCCACGCACCGGGCCTGGTCGACGGCGTTCTGCACGGACTCCAGCCGGGTCGCGGCCCCCGCCTGCACGCACGGGAAGTTCGCGCAGTCGCCGATCGCGAAGATCCGGTCGTCCGCGGTCCGCAGGTGCGCGTCGACGACCACGCCGTTGTCCACGGGGAGGCCGGCGTCCGCGGCGAGCGTCGTCTCCGGCACGACGCCGACGGCGACGACGACCAGGTCGGCGGGCAGCCGGGTGCCGTCGGACAGCTCGACTTCCCGCACCCGTGAGTCACCGTGCAGCGCCGAGACGCCCTGGCCCAGCAGGACCTTGTGCCCGGCATCGCGGTGCAGGTCGGCGAAGTAGGCGGAGATCTCGGGCGTCGCGACGCGGTTGAGCAGCCGGTCCTGCGCCTCGACGACCGTCACCGGACGCCCGGCGTGCGAGGCGAACTCCAGTCCGATGAAGCCGCCGCCGACCACGACGACGTCCGAAGCGGAGGCCAGGGACTCCCGGAGCCGGTCGGCGTCGTCACGCGTGCGCAGGGTCAGCACGCCCGGCAGGTCCGCGCCGGGCACGGGCAGCGTCCGGTTGCGCGAACCGGTCGCCAGGACGAGGTGGTCGTAGGCCAGTTCGGTGCCGTCTTCGAGCCGCACTCGCGAGGCCGCGCGATCGATCGACGCGACCCGGCCGGCGACCAGCTCGATGTCCTTCTCGGCGAAGAAGTCCTCCCCGCGCAGGTGCAGCTGCGCGACCCCGGCGGTACCGGCCAGGTAGGCCTTCGACAGCGGCGGCCGCTGGTACGGCACGCCCGGCTCGTCCCCGATCAGCACCAGCCGGCCGGCGAAGCCGCGGTCCCGCAACGACGCTACGGCCTGGAACCCGCTTTGCCCCGCCCCGACGACGAGAACCGTGTTCTGTGCACCCATACCCGCCATCCGATCACAAGACCCTCAAGCCGTCGAGGCGTCGCCCGAGGAGCGCAGGGCCCGCGGTGCGCCGAGCACCCGCGAGATCCCGCGTGCCGCGGCGCGGACCGCCGGGACCAGCGTCCGCGGGTCGGTGCCCTCCGCCGGGACGACCACGGAGATCGCCGCGACGACCTCGTCCGTCGAGTCGTGGACCGGCGCCGCCACCGAGAGGGCGATCAGCTCGATCTGGCCGTCGCTGATCGCGTAGCCGTCGCGGCGGACGTCGGCCAGCACCCGCCGGAGCTGCCCGGCCGAGCCGATCGTCTTCGGCGTGAACGTCTTGAGGGGGCCTCCGAGGACTTCCTCCTGGACCTCGGGCGGCGCGTGCGCGAGCAGCACCTGGCCGACGCCGGTCGCGTGCGCGGGCAGCCGGCCGCCGACGCGCGTCACGACGTTGACCGCGCCGCGGCCGGAGATGCGCTCGACGTACACGACCTCCGGGCCGTCGAGCACCGCGAGCTGCACGTTCTGGTGCGTGGCCTCGTAAAGGTCCTCCAGGAACGGCATCGCGCTCTCGCGCAGCTCCGCGCCGTGCGGCGCGAGCGAGGCGACTTCCCACAGCCACAGCCCGACGCGGTACACGCCCGCTTCGTCGCGCACGAGCGCGCCGCGCCTGGTCAGCTCCCCGGCGATCCGGTGGGTCGTCGAAAGCGGCAGCCCGACGCGGCGGCTGAGCTCGGACAGCGTCAGCCGCGGCCGCTCGGCCGTGAACGCGCCCAGGAGGTCGAGGACGCGGTCCACGACCGACGGCGGCCGCTTCGCGCTGTGTCTCACAGATCGTCGTCCGGCAGCAGCGGCCGCATGAACGTCCGCCGGTACCGGAGCACGCAGCCGCTTTCGTCGCGGATCTTGTCGGCTTCGATGAAGTCCGGGTCGACGCCGAACAGCGTCCGGTACTTCTCGTACGCGGCCAGGCTTTCGAAGCTGAACAGCGCCCGGGCTTCGTCGCTCGCCCCCTCCGCCGGCAGGAAGTAGCCGTGGTGGACACCGCCTTCGCGCTGCACCAACCGCATCCACGCGGCGGCGAAGCGTTCGAAGTCGGGGAGCTTGGCGGGGTCGATGACGTAGTCGACGACGCACGTGATCATCAGTGGCCGCCCCAGACGCGGTCGGCCGTCGCCACGATCAGCTCGAGCTTGCGCAGCTGGTCGTCCGGGGTCAGGTCGTTGCCCTCCTCGGTCGAGGAGAATCCGCACTGCGGCGAAAGGCAGAGCTGGTCGACGTCGACGTACTGCGACGCCTCTTCGATCCGGCGCACCAGGACGTCCGGGTCCTCGAGCTCCGGCCGCTTGGTGGTGACCAGGCCGAGCACGACCTTCTTGTGCTTCGGCACGAACCGCAGCGGCTCGAAGCCACCGGAGCGGTCGTCGTCGAACTCGAGGAAGAACCCGTCGACGGCCAGGTCGCCGAAGAGCGCTTCGGCGACGAACTCGTAGCTGCCGGAAGCGACCCACGACGACCGGAAGTTGCCGCGGCACAGGTGGGTCGTCACCGTGAGGTCCTCGGGACGGCCGGCGAGCGCCGCGTTCATCGTCGCGATGTTGCGCAGGTGCTGGCGGTCCGGGTCGCCGCCCATCCGCGCGACGAGCTCCCGCTGCGCCGGGTCGTTCAGGTAGGCGAGGCTGGTGTCGTCGAGCTGGAGGTAGCGGCAGCCGAGGTCGTGCACCGCGGCGACCTGCGCCGCATACGCCGCGCTCAGGTCGGCGTAGAACTCCTCGAGGTCCGGGTAGACGCTCTCGCTGACCGCCGCCCGGCCGCCGCGGTAGTAGACCATGCTCGGCGACGGGATGGTCAGCTTCGGCGTCACGCCTTCGTCCACATGGGACTTCAGGAACTCGAAGTGCGAGGCGAAGATCGGCTCGTCGAGCCGCACCTTGCCGTCGACCTGCAGGCCCGGCGGGCTGAACTCGAGGTCGCCCGCGAGGTTGTGGAACTTGACGTGCAGCCGCTCGTCGCTCTTCGAGACCCCGCCGAGCGAGTAGATGAAGTCCATGTGCCACGAAGCGCGCCGGAACTCGCCGTCGGTGGCCGAGCTCAGCCCGGCCGCCCGCTGCATCTTGATGACGTCGCGGATCGCGTCGTCCTCGACCGCGCGGAGCTGCTCCGCGCCGATCTCGCCGCTTTCGTGCCGCCGTCGCGCGTCGCGCAGCACCGGGGGCCGCAGGAGGCTCCCGACGTGATCGGCGCGAAACGGCGGGCCCACCTGGGGAATGCCGCCCGAAGTCATGCACCGATGGTCACACATCCGGGACCGTTCCGCCGCCCCCCGAAACAAGATCATGACGCCCGGGTCTTGCTACCGTCACGCGCACCGCGTTGGCTGTGCCGCGGTGAAAGGGGCCTGACCATGACGAAACCCGCGGTGCACCCGGTCGACCAGGGCCTGCCCGCCGGCCGGCTGGCGCTGCTCGGCCTGCAGCACATGTCGATCATGTACGCCGGTTCGGTCGCGGTGCCGCTGATCGTCGGCAGCGCGTTGAAGCTCGACACGGCGACGATCGGGCTGCTGGTCAACGCGGACCTGCTCGTCGCGGGCGTCGCCACGCTGATCCAGGCGGTCGGCATCGGGAGGCTCCTCGGCATCCGGCTGCCGGTGGTCGCGGGCGCGACGTTCAGCGTGGTCAACCCGATGATCCTGATCGCGTCCCAGTACGGCCTGACCGCGGTCTACGGCGCGATGCTGGCGTCCGGCGTGTTCGGGCTGCTCATCGCCAGGCCCTTCGCGAAGCTGATCCGGTTCTTCCCGCCGCTGGTCACCGGCACGCTGCTGCTCGTCATCGGCGTCTCGCTGCTCGGGCCGGGCGCGGGCCTGATCGCGGGCAACGACCCGGCGGCGCCGGACTACGCGGCCCTGTCGCACATCCTGCTCGCGTTCGGCGTCCTCGCCCTGCTGATCCTGTTCACGCGCGTGCTGCGCGGGTTCGCCAACCAGATCGGGCCGCTGCTCGCCCTCGCGATCGGCCTGGTGGTCGCGATCCCGATGGGGCTCGTGCACTGGGACGGCCTCGGTGCGGCGAGCTGGTTCGGGCTCGCGTCGCCGTTCCACTTCGGCGCGCCGACGTTCCCGGTCGCCGCGGTCCTGTCGATGTGCGTGGTCATGCTCGTGACGTTCACCGAGTCGACGGCCGACATGATCGCCGTCGGCGAGATCACCGGGCGCCCGCCGACGGACGCCGACCTCGCGCGCGGCCTGGCCACCGACGGCTTCTCCGCGGTCCTCGGCGGCGTGATGAACTCCTTCCCCGACACGGCTTTCGCGCAGAACGTCGGCCTGGTGCGGATGACCGGGGTGCGCAGCCGCTGGGTGGTCGCGGTGACCGGCGGGATCCTCGTGCTGATGGGGCTGGTGCCGAAGATCGGCGCGTTCATCGCGGCGATCCCGCAGCCGGTGGTCGGCGGGGTCGCGGTGGTGATGTTCGCGATGGTCGCCGCGGTCGGCGCGCAGAACCTTCGCACGGTCGAGTTTTCCGGCAACCACAACACGTTCATCGTCGCGGTCGCCCTCGGCGTCGGCCTGCTGCCGGCGTTCGCGCCGAAGATCTTCCAGCACTTCCCGGCGTGGCTGCAGACGATCTGCGGCAGTTCGATCACGGTGGCGGCGGTGCTGGCGTTCGTGCTGAACCTGCTGTTCAACCACCTCGGCCGGCGCGAGGAGCCGGCAGGGACCTGAGCAGCCGTTCGACGAGCCGGCCGCCCGTGCCCGGCTCGACCGGGCGCCGGAACAGCACCCGCAGGTAGAGCGGGGCCAGGACGAAGTCGAGCACCTCGTCGACCGACGGCACGGGCTCACCGCGTGCCGCGGCCCGGTCGATCGTCACCTGCAGGTCCTGGCCGCGCGCCTGCAGGTACTCGAGCGGTTTCTCGCCCGGGCTGAGGGTCGCGACGAGCGCGCGGAGCAGGATCTGGCCGCGCGGGTCGCGCATCGCACGTTCGACGCCTTCGGCCCAGCCGAGCAGGTCGCCGCGCAGCGAGCCCGTGTCGGGGATCGGCGACGTCGCGCGCAGCCGTGTCACCGCGGCGTCGAGCAGCAGGTGGTCGCGGCCGCCCCAGCGCCGGTAGATGCTGGTCGGGTTGACCCCCGCGCGTTCGGCGATCCGCGGGACGGTCGCGTCGATCTCGCCCGCGGCGAGCAGCTCGACGACGGCGTCGTGCACCGCGTCTCGGACACGCGCGCTGCGGCCACCGGGTCGGGTCATGCCCTCACCTTAAAGCAAACGTGCTTGCTTTTGCGCGTCGCCCGTGGCTATCGTTAAAGCAAACGAGACGGCTTTAAGGAGCCCGAGATGGCCCGCAAGATGACCAAGCAAGAGCGCGAAGCGTTCCTCGCCCAGCCGCAGGTCGGCGTCCTCAGCGTCACGGCCGAGCCCGGCCGGGCCCCGCTGACCACGCCGATCTGGTACCGCTACGAGCCGGGCGGCGACGTCGTCGTGATGACCTCACCCGGCCTGCGCAAGACCCGGCTGATCGAGGAGGCCGGCAGGTTCGCGCTGTGCGTCCAGCAGCAGGACGGCGTCTACAAGTACGTCTCGGTCGAGGGCCCGGTCGTGAAGACGTGGCCGATGACCAAGGCGGAGCGGCACGAGATGGCGGCGCGCTACCTGCCGCCGGGCGTGAGCGAGGCCTACACGGACGCGACCGACGACACCCACGGGCAGAACATCGCGATCGTGATGCGCCCGGAGCGCTGGAACACCTCGGACTTCAGCGACCTGGCCGAGAAGCTGGCCTGATCACCAGCAGATGATCAGCAGGCACGACGGCCGCGGCGGCGCCGGGGTCGTCGTGGGGTGGTGACCGCCGGGCGGAGTCGTCGTCGGGGTGACCGACGTCCCCGGGTCGCCGCCGCTGGTCGGCGTGGTGGTCGTCGACGTCTCGCTGCTGCTCGTCTCGGACGTCGGCGTGGTGCCCGGCACCTCGGTGACGGTCTCACGCGGCACGCCGGAGCCCGGGACGACGTCACCGCCGCCGGTGCCGCCTTCGGGCGGCGAGTCCGTGGCCTGGTCGGCGCCGCCCAGCCCGGTGGTGCGCTGCGGGAACGGGATGACCTGCATCTGGTCGACCGGGGACGCGTCCGGGGTGCCCTTGCCGCTGAGCCCGACCAGCACCGCGGCGGCACCGCAGCCGATGACGACGGCGAGCATCACCGCGAGCACCCGCCACCGCGACTGGCCCGCTTCCGCCCGCTCACCCCAGCCCTCGCGCACGAGCAGCTCGGCGACCGATACCTCGTCGTTCACCCCGACAGACCTTCCCGAGAGGCCTTTCGGCCGACATCGTGGCCGTCTTTTTACCGCACATAGCACCCGAACGGGTGAGTTTTGAGCAAAAATTCGTCACGTAACAAGCAAACTGACTGTGGGTGACATTCCACAGCGGATTCACAGCCGACATTCGGGAGACTCCCAGCATGCCCGGCGAAGCTGAAGCCATGCTGCTCAAGGCGGGACAGCCGATCGACGAGGTCGTCGTTTCGCCTTCGCGCACCTGGCGGGACTTCGCCCGGTTCGTCCCGGCCCCGAAGACGACGCCCTTCACGTTCGGCTACCTGGTCGTCCTGCTCGGCACGACGCTGCTGCTCAGGTTCGCCGACGCGGACCTCACCGACCGCCTCCTCCGGCTGTCCAGCACGGACGCCCACAACCTCTGGCGGCGGCCGCTGACCTCGCTGGTGACCAGCGCCCTCTGGCTCGCGGACGAGGGCTGGCTCGTCTACGTCCTCATCTTCGCGATCGCCGTCGCGCCACTGGAACGCCGGTTCGGCGCCCGCCGCGCGGTGACCGTGTTCTTCTCCGGCCACGTGCTGGCCACGCTCGTCACCGAGCTGCCGGTGATGGCCCTGATCAGTGCGCACGTGCTGCCGAACTCGGCCGGGCACTGGCTCGACATCGGCGTCAGCTACGGCTTCTTCACCACCGCCGGCGCGCTCGTGTTCCTGCTGCGCGGCCGCGCGCGGCTCGCGGCGCTCGCGGCGGTGGAAGGGTTCATCGCGGTGATCTGGCTCTCCGACGACCCGGGGCAGCTCGACGCGGTCGTCACGCTGCTCGGGCACGCCTTCGCCGCGCACTTCGGGCTGCTGTTCTGGGGCCCGCGGCTGCGGCGCGCGGCCCGCGTTCCGGCGGGTAGGCAGGGGCCGGAGTCGGTGGTGTAATCGACGGGCCACACGCCGACTGCCAGGGGGACGGACGCTCATGGAGGCAGGCTCCCTCGCCGAACTGGTCGAGCTGAGTCCGGACGCGATCTGCGTCCACGAGCACGGCGTCCTCACCTACGCCAACCGCGCCGCCCTCGACACCTTCGCCGCCCGCTCCGCCGACGAGGTCGTCGGCCGCCGCTTCACCGACTTCGTCGCCGAGGACTCGCGCGCCGCCGTGGCGGACAAGCTCGCGCGGCTGACCGAACCGGGTCAGGCGAGCGAGCCGGTCGAAGCCCTGATGTCCCGGTTGGACGGGAGCAAGTTCGCCGTCGAGACGGTGTGGGTGCGCCTCGGCGCCCCGCGCGCCTACCAGGTCGTCATGCGCGACATCACGGCGAAGAAGGCCGCCGCGGACGCCCTCCGCTACCAGGCCGCCCTGGTGGCACACGTCAGCGACGCGCTGATCGCGACCACCGGCGAAGGCGTCGTGACCAGCTGGAACCCGGCAGCCGAGGCGGTGTACGGCTGGACGTCGGCCGAGGCCGTCGGGCGGCGGGCGAGCGAGCTGGTCGGCGCGCCGCTGGACCTGCTCGGCGGCGGGGTCACCGAAGCGGTGCACCGGCGCCGGGACGGCGCTCCCCTGGCGGTCCGCGTTTCGGCAGCTGAGATGAACGACGGTTACGTCCTCGTTTGCGCGGACGAAACCGCGCGGCGGCGGGCCGAGCAGAACTACCGCACGGTCGTCGCGTCGCTCGACGAAGGCGTGCTGGTCATGGGCCCCACCGGGCTCATCGAGGCCGCCAACCCGGCCGCCTGCCGGATCCTCGGCGTCGCCGAAGCCGACCTGGTCGGCATCCCGTGCCACACGCTCGTGCTGTTCACCGAGTCCGGGCACTGGATCCCGCCGGACGAGATGCCGTCGGTGCAGACGCGACGCACCGGTGTCGCGCACAACGGCCTCGTCGTGCGGCTGCGCCGGCCCGACGGCCTGGACGTCTGGGTGTCGCTGACCTCGCGGCTGCTCAACCCGGACGACCCGGCGGCGCTGGCCGTCGTCACGACGTTCACCGACATCACCGAGCCCCGTGCGATCAGCGCACAGCTCGCGCACGACGCGACGCACGACCCGCTCACCCGGCTCGCGAACCGGACGCTGGTGCTGAGCCGGCTCGACGTCCACGGGCGCGAAGCGGTCACCGTGCTGTTCCTCGACCTCGACAAGTTCAAGGTCATCAACGACTCGCTCGGGCACTCGGTCGGTGACCAGGTGCTGCGGATCGTCGGCGAGCGCCTGCGCCGCAGCTCCGGCCGCGACGACCTGGTCGGCCGGCTCGGCGGCGACGAGTTCGTCGTCGTCACCGGCGAGGTCACCGAACCCGGCGAGGTCCGCGCGCTGGCCGAGCACCTGCGCGCGGCGCTCGCCGAGCCGATCGGCGTGCTCGGCAGGCAGCTGCACCTCGACGCCAGCATCGGCGTCGTGCTCGTCGGCACCGGCGACCGGCGCAGCGCCGAGGACCTGCTGCGCGACGCCGACGTCGCGATGTACCAGGCCAAGACGCTCGGGCGGGGCCGGCACCACGTCTTCGACGTCGGCCTGCGCGAGCGGATGCAGCGGCGGCTGCGGATGGAGCAGGACCTGCGCGACGCGGTGCACGACGGCCAGCTCTGGCCCGCGTACCAGCCCGTCGTCGACCTGACGACCGGCGAGATGGTCGCGGTCGAGGCCCTGCTGCGCTGGACGCACCCCCGGCACGGCGCGATCTCGCCCGCGGAGTTCATCCCGCTCGCCGAGGAGAGCGACCTGATCAACCTGATCGGCAAGGAGATGCTCCGCGCGACCACGCGCGAGCTGGCCACGCGACGCGGTTCGCAAGGTCTGGACCTGACGCTGAAGGTCAACTTGTCGGCGCGCCAGCTCGACGACCCGCACCTGGTGCCCACGGTGCAGGACGCGCTCGCGCAGACCGGCCTGCCGGCGAGCGCGTTGTGCCTGGAGGTCACCGAAAGCGCGTTGATGCGCGACCAGGAGGCGGCGGGCGAAGTCCTGGCGTCCCTGCGGTCGCTGGGCGTGCTGCTGGCGATCGACGACTTCGGCACCGGCTATTCGTCGCTCGCGCAGCTGCGCCGGCTGACCTTGGACACGCTCAAGATCGACCGGTCGTTCATCACCGGCATCGCCGAATCACGCGACGCGGCGGCGATCGTCACGAGCATCATCGCGATGGCCCACGCCGTCGACCTGACGGTGATCGCCGAGGGCGTCGAATCGGCGGAGCAGGTGGACCTGCTCCGGTCGCTGGGCTGCGACCAGGCGCAGGGCTACCACCTCGGCCGCCCGGTGGCGGCGGCCGAGCTGTTCGGTCAGTAGAGCTCTTCCAGCCTCCGCAGCTCGTCGGCCGTCAGCTCGATGCCCAGGTCCTTGAGGGTGGCGTCGAGTTCGTCCGGCGCGACGGTGGTGGTTTCGCTGCTGCCGCCCGGCTTTTCGACGGTCAGTTCGCGGCCCAGCAGCTTCCGGCTGACGCCCGGTTCGAGCGTCATGATCACCAGCCGCCCGGTGAACGGCGACTTCGGGTGCGTCGACGTGTAGTGGTGGTAGACCTGGTAGTCGATCGGGTGCATCTCGTCGAGGCGGAACTCGAGGATGTCCTCGTCGCCCTTTTCGAGCGTCCACCAGCCGTTCCGCTCGGTGAGCCGGTGCGGCCAGCCGGCCTGGTCGACCTCGTGGCCGTCGACGAGCGGCATCGGCTCGAAGATCCCGGCGCCGAACCCGACGTCGGCGAGGAAGCTCTGCCCGCCCACGTCGGCCACGACGGTCATGTGGGTGTACGGCCCCGGCCGCCGCGGCTGGACGCGCGCGGCGAGCCGGTGCACGGTGTAGCCGAGCCGCTCGAGGACGGCGGCGAAGAGGCCGCTCTGCTCGTAGCAGTAGCCGCCCCGCCGCCGTCCGACGAGCTTCGCGGTCACGACGTCGAGGGAAATCCCTTGGTGCTGCCGGAGAACGACGTCGACGTTCTCGAACGGGATGGCCCGGACGTGCGCGTGCATGAGGTCTTTCAGCGCGTCCGCCGACGGTTCGCGGGCGGGCTGCCCGATCCGCGCGAGGTACGCGTCGAGGTCGACGGCGTCGATGCCCCATTCGTTGGTCATGGGATCAGCCTGCACCCTCGACCTCGATCGAGGTCAACCCTCGTGCACGATCTTCCGCACCTCGACGGCGGTGTACTGCGCATCGGGGATCTTCGCGGCGAGTTCGACGGCGCGCGCCTCGCTCTCGACGTCGACGATGTAGTAGCCGCAAAGAAAAGCGTCCGACTCGACGTAGGGACCGGTCCGGGTCCGCGCCTCGCCGTTCTCGACCCGGACGGTCCTGGTCCCGGCGGCCTCGGCGAGCGCCTTGGTCTCGACCATCTCGCCGGAGCCGGTGATTTCCTTCATGAAGGCGCCGTGGCCTTCGAAGACGCCGTTCTTCTGGTCGTCGGTGAGGGTGCCCCAGAGGGCCGGGTTCATGTGGAGCGTCAGGAGGTATTTCATGCCCGGTGGTCGGAGCGGCTCTCCCGGTCCGGACACGCGGGTCCGGGGTTCACTCGTCCGGCCTAACGGGCGGGCTCAGGAGGAGGTAGCGTTCGTCGTCGATTTCCTTGCCCCACAAGGCGGGATCGTCCAGCACCCGCACTTCGACCGCCCGGCGCCGGTGTTCGACGATGGCCCGGCACCGGTCCTGGCTCAGCCCGGCACCGGTGAACCACCGGCCCTCGACGAGGATCAGCCGTCCGCCGGGAGCGAGCAGCCGCACCCAGGTGTCGACCGCGGCTTGCGGATCGGGCATCGCCCAGAGCACGTGCCGCACGAGGACGACGTCGAAGGACCCGGGTTCGGCGGGCGGATCGGCGACGTCGCCCAGCCGGAAGTCGATCTCGAGGTCACCGGCTTTCCCGCGGGCGACATCGAGCATCGCCGGGGAGAGGTCGATCCCGCAGACGTGGTGGCCATGCTCGGCGAGCAGAAGAGCAAGACTCCCGGTCCCGCACCCCAGGTCGGCGACGGTCGCTTTCGGTGGCATGAGCGGGAGAAGCAGCTTCGCCCAGGCGGCACGGACTTCCGGGTCGCGGAGGCCGTGGTCGGGCTGGTCGTCGAAGGTCGCGGCTTCCGCGTCCCAGATGTTCACGCTGACCCCCGGTGGTCGAACCACAAAAAACCACCCCGACACATCGGGGTGGTTCGTGGTGGCCAGGGCCGGGGTCGAACCGGCGACCTTCCGCTTTTCAGGCGGACGCTCGTACCAACTGAGCTACCTGGCCGGGAACGCCGGCGAGGAGCCGAACGATCTTGCGACCCTGACGGGACTCGAACCCGCGACCTTCGCCGTGACAGGGCGACGCGCTAACCAACTGCGCCACAGGGCCTTGCGTGTACTGCTGTGTTGCCGACTACTGTACTGCGTACTCCCAACGGGATTCGAACCCGCGTTGCCGCCTTGAAAGGGCGGAGTCCTAGGCCGCTGGACGATGGGAGCCCGGCCGGTTTCGGGTGACCGACCGACCGCGCTCTCAGGTCCCCCCGGGAGCGATTACAAGCATAGGGCACGCCGCCACCGCTTTGCACCGGGGGCTCCTTAACCCCTGGCCGAGGCCGGGACCTGCGCAAACAGTTCGGCCAGGCGGCGTTCGAGCTCGGTCCGCTCCGCCGGCGTCAGCGAGGCGGTCAGCAGCTCGTCGATCCGCTCGTCGGTCAGGGCCTCCGCGCGGTGCCACCGGCCACCCCGTGCGCAGCAGCCGGGCGCGGCCACCCTCGGGGTCGGCGATCACGGCCTCCGGGACCGACAGTCCCACGGCTCGCAGCGCCGCGAAGTGCAGGCCGCCGCGCAGCTCGCGGAAGACCGTCAACGCGAAGCCGAGCCGTTCGACGTCCGCCGTGGGACGCGGCACGTTCTTCCAGCCCGCCGGCGTCGGCGGCGTCGATGGCGCGGAACAGCAGCTCCGCCAGACAGCCGGGCTCCGGTACGGCCGAAAGGTTGACACGCGCCCACCGGGCCGATGACTCCGAGTAGGCACGGACGGCGGCGGGCGCGTCCAAGACCGCGGCCGCCGGCGGCAGGACGTACTCGAAGAGCCAGTGCGGGAAGATCTCGAACAGCTCCGCGGCCACCTTCGGCGGGACGTCCCCGAGCACCGCCGAACGCCCCCGCACGTAAAGGGAGCGCGGCGGCAAGCCGGCCTCGGCCTCGACCGCCGCCGGCTCCGGCAACGTCATGAACTTCCCGCCCAGCACCTGCACCACGGACCGGATCCGGCTCGCCGCGCCTTCGATCGTCATCATGGCCGCCCCTTTCGCCACGGCAAACGTAACACTGTTACTAAACCGGCGTCACGAAACCTCTGAGACCTCGAGAATCATTGCCCGGAAACGGAAACACCCCGCACGAACCCCACGGGACAGGCTCGGCGACACCCGCCGAGCCCACCCGGAACACCCTCAACGCTGGACCGGCGCCTGCCCGTCGTCGTCCAGGTTCAGGCCCAGCATCTCCAGCAGCTGAACACAGTCCTCGACCCCCAGCGCACCATTCGCCACCGCCAGCCGGGCCCGCCGGACCTGATCGTCCGACACCCGCTGCGCATCCGCGGCCCCACTCCGCTGCGCCGGCAACCCCCCGGCGAACTGAGCACTCCCCCCATCGGCACCTTCGTACCGAAGGAGGAACTGCCGCACTTCAACAGACCCGCTCATAGCCCCTCCATACGGCTCACAACAGCTTGGCCGCGAGGCTAACCAGCGCCGGCCGCCACACACAGCCCCCCGGAGAGTGAACCTGAGGCCACGCTCCGCTCAACGCAGCGCAATCGGCAACACCGAAGAAGCACACCACCCGAACGAACGTCACCCGGCGCGGAAGTGACACCGCACGCGGAAATTTCCCGCGCTCCACTCGCCCAAGGGCGAAACTCGTGCAACAATCGAAGTGCTGACACACCCCCGGTCAGCGCCTGTGGAGATCCCCTCCGACCCCCGCGTTCCTCCCCCTGGCGCGGGGGTCCTCCATTTCCGGGGGCGCTTCGCTTTCCCCCGTTCATTCCGGCGTATTGCCCGGGGGCCGAGCCCCCGGACCCCCACGGTGCGGCTGGTGCGGCTTCCAGCCCGGTTGGCTTTTCGCTTCGGGCGCTGGGCGCCCTTGCGGCGTCTGTCTGGTTGGTCGTGTTCGTTCGGCGTTCGTGTTGTGCCGCCTGCTGCTGGCGGCACCGCTCCCGGCTCGCCGCCGCGCGTCGTCCCGCACCCCCGGCCGCGCCTCGCCGCTGTCCTTCGCGCGTCGCCTTTCGTGCGCGGCCGTCGCGACTCGCTCACCTTCGCCCATCGCCACCTCTGACCTCAGCTGGTCCTGGCTGGGCTTGTCGTGATCGATTCGTTGCGTTAACGGCCTGTTGCGGTGTGTTTATTGGTTGTTGGGCCGTTTGGGTGGGGGTTGGGCTGAATGGGGCGGGTTCTCAGCGTGTCGTGGCTCACAGTGGTTTGCGGGGCGAGACCTAACCGTTATCGTGGCCTGCGTGCCTCTTCCCTCCCTTGGCCGCTTGAGCAGCCGGACGAACCTCAAAGCCGCGTCCTCCGGACGCCATCGTGGTGCCGCGAAGCCTGCGGACGATGGTGTTGTCGAGGACAAGGAACTCACCTCCTACCTCGCCGCCCTGGCGCCCGATGCCGACAACGAGAGCACCGGGACCGGCAAGCGGTTCGGCGAGGCCCAGGTCATCCAGCTCCGGATGAGCCTCATCGCCAACCAGCAGCTGAAGGACATCGCCGCCGAGCGGGACATCTCGCCCCAGGCGCTCGCCCAGGAGTGGATCCTCGAGCGGCTCAACTGGGAAGGCCAGGCCTCCTCGCTGCAGGACCAGCGCCAGCACGGCGGCGACCTGCACGACCTCACCGACGAGTTCCACTTCCCCGCCGACGCCTTCGACGCGCCGGCCGTCGGGCGACGGTAGCCCCAAGAACCCCACGAGAAAGGGCCCCCGGCGATGACATCGCCGGGGGCCCTTCGCTCAGGCCTTAAGACACGCAGAGGGCCTGTTGTCAGATCGCGCGGACCTTCTGGGCCTGCGGCCCCTTCTGACCCTGGCCGACCTCGAACTCCACCCGCTGGTTCTCCTCGAGGGTGCGGAAGCCGCGGCCCTCGATCTCCGAGTAGTGCACGAACACGTCGCCTTCGCCGCCGTCCTGCGCGATGAAGCCGAAGCCCTTCTCCGCGTTGAACCACTTCACAGTGCCTTGCGCCACCGCTGTACTCCTCGTTACACAGATCCGCTTCGAATGCCACCGAAGCGGCACCCCGACCGTCCCGGGCGGTTCCAACGAGTCGAGTCAAGAGCGTGTCGGCTCCATGGCTCGCGTCAGAAGTTCCGCGAGTGTGAAGCCACTAACACGCAAAACGACGGCCTGAGAGCAGACTACCGGGATCTGGCCAAAGTTGAACCCCGTGATCGAGGCGAAAACCGCCTGTCCGGGCCAAGGTCACCGGAACGTCGTAGGGCTCCCGGCCACGATCTGCCGGACCCACCGGATAGTCTTGCGCAGCACAGCGACACCGTGATCACCGGACACGGCTCGGAGTCGTTCCGACCCCCTCGGTGAAGACCTCCGGCGACCATTGTGACCTTCGTCACGCGACTTCTGCTCAACGTCGCCGGTCCACGGGACGTCTCGATGAGGGGAAGCACCAAAGGGGCAAAGGGGAATGGGTGTGACGGTGAGGACTTCCACGCGGCGCCGGGGCGCGGCTGTGGCACTGGGCTTGGTCGCCGTGCTCACGCTGGGGGCGTGCAGCAGCGAGCCGACCGTGTCGGCGAGCGGGACTTCGGGCGGGGGCCCGACTTCCGCGCCCGCGCCGAGCGCGCAGCCCGCGAAGCTGACGGTCACGCCGGCCGGCGGCGCGCAGGACGTGGCACCCGGCGAACCGGTCGGCGTCCAGGTCGCCGACGGCACGATCGTCTCGGTGACGCTGACGAACCCGGACGGCAAGCAGGTCCAGGGGCAGACGTCGGCGGACAAGAAGAGCTGGAGCACCACCGAACAGCTCGGCTACGGCAAGACCTACACCTGGGCGGGCCAGGCGCAGGGCGCGGACGGCAAGAACGTGGCCATCGGGGGCGCGTTCACCACGGTGAAGCCGCGGCGCCAGATGTCGGCCAGCCTGAACGTGGGCGACGGCCAGACGTACGGCATCGCGATGCCCATCGCGCTGAGCTTCCCGAGCCGGGTCACCGACAAGGCGGCCGTCGAAAAGGCGCTGTCGGTCGAGACCACGCCGAAGACCGAAGGCTCGTGGGGCTGGACCGACGGCGACACGTCGGTGCACTGGCGGCCCAAGGAGTACTACAAGCCGGGCACCACGGTGAAGGTCAACGCCAAGATCTACGGCGTCAAGATCGGTGACGGCACGTACGGCAAGCAGGACGTGTCGGCCAGCTTCACCATCGGCCGTTCGCAGATCGTCAAGGGCAACACCCAGCAGCACACGATGCAGGTGATCCGCGACGGCCAGCAGATCGCCGACTACCCGGTGAGCTACGGCCTCGACTCCGACCCGGGCCGCGTCACGCACAGCGGCACGCACGTCGTGATGGGCAAGCAGGCCACGTACGCGATGAGCAACCCGAAGTACCACTACGAAAACGTCGTGGTGCCGTGGGCGGTCCGGATCTCCAACAACGGCGAGTTCATCCACGGCCTCGCGGCGTCGGTCTGGGCACAGGGCAAGAAGAACATCTCGCACGGCTGCCTGAACCTCTCGCCCGCGCGGGCCAAGGAGTACTACGACGGCGTGCTCACGGGCGACCCCGTCGAGATCACCGGCAGCACGCAGACGCTGAGCGCCAAGGACGGCGACTACAGCGACTGGACGTACGACTGGGCGAGCTGGCAGAAGCTGTCGGCGCTCGCCGGCTGAGACCACCGAGGAAGACCGGGCGGCCGGGAAGTCCACGCGGGCTTCCCGGCCGTTCGCGTCTCGCCGGAAATCCGGTGCAACCCCGGTGATCACCGGGCGCATGACTAGGGGCAGAGGCGCGGCGATCCACGGCCGCGCCCGCGAGAAGAGGAGCTGTCTTGCGTATCCGTATCGCCCTTTCCCTCGGCGCTCTCGTGCTCGCCGGTGGTGCCCTGACCGGGGGCATCGCGCTGGCTTCGGAGGCGCAGCCGCCGGCCCCGACCACGGCGCGGCCGACCCCGACCGAGCCGCCGTCCGCGATCCCGACCACGAGCCGGCCCGCCCAGGCGCCGACGGCCGTGCCCGCGCCGCGTGCGACGACCAAGGCACCCTCCCGGACGCCGCGCGTTCCCGTCGCCGTGCCCGCCGGGCCGACCGGTGACCTGCACCTGCCGGCCGTCGGGGTGACCCGGTAGCCCGGTGATCTCCCGCTCCCGTCCGTCGACCGGGCCGGGCTCGCCGTGGGACGGCGAGTTCGCCCGGTACTTCGGCGAGCGCGCGCACAGCCTGCGGTCCACGGCCTTCCTGCTCTGCGGTGACTGGCACCAGGCCGAGGACCTCACGCAGGCCGCGCTGCTCAAGCTGTACCTCGCCTGGCCGAGGCTGTCGCGCCACGACGCCTTGGACGCCTACGCCCGCAAGGTCGTGCTGCGCACGTTCCTCGCCGAGCACCGGCGCAGCAGGTGGAAACGGGAGCGCCTCACCGACACGCCGCCGGAACTCCCGGCGGAGGCCGCCGGCCGCGAGCAGGACATGCTGGTCCGGCAGGCCCTGGCCGTCCTGGCCCCCAAGCAGCGGGCCGTGCTGGTGCTGCGGTACTTCGAGGACCTGAGCGTCGAGGAGACGGCGCAGGCGCTCGGCTGCAGCACCGGCACGGTCAAGAGCCAGGCCTCGCGGGGCCTGGCGACGCTGCGCAACCGGCTCGGCCCGCACTACGGCGCGCTGACCTTCAGCGCGACCACGGAGGGGAGGTGACGAACATGGACCCCGAAGACGACGTCCGCGCGATCCTGACCGGCGCGGCCGGCGGCCCGCAGCCGCCGATGCGCCTCGACGCCACCGACGTGATCGAGCGCGGCGGCCGGGTCCGGCGACGACGCAAGCGGTTCGCGGTCGCGGGCACCTCGGCCGCGACGGCGGTGATCCTCGCGGTGGCGGGCTTCCTGGCCGCCCACCGCGCGGGCCCGCCGGAGCCGGTGCAGCCCGCCGGGCCCGGGTTGTCCACGATCGGCACGGCCTCCCCCGCACCCTCGACCCCGGAGGACGTGCCGGCGACGTCCGTCGCGCCGCCGGCGGCCGAGCCGACCCGCACGCCGGGGCGCACCCAGCAGCCGGTCCCGGAGATGCCGTCCGCGAGCCGGGCGACCGGACGGCCGACGCCGACCACCACCGCGCCGCCCTCGGCTCCGCGGACGAGCAAGATCCCGGTCGCACCCTCGGCCACCACCACGCGCTAGCGACGTTTCCGCAGGTCAGCGACGTGGTGCAGATCACCGCGCCGAAGTGGGTTTCGGACGAAATACCCGGGCGGGTCGTGGCGATATGCCCTGTGGTGTTCCGATCGGACACCGGAGGAACTGCTCAGCCGGACGCTCGGTCGCCGGCCCGAGAAACCGAGGAGGAAGCACATGGTGCTCGCCGCATTGATCGTCGAAACCGGAATCGCTGTCGTGGTCGCTGGAGCGCTGGCCGCTTGGTCCCGCAAGCGCTTCGCTCCTCGGAGCAACGCCAGCTGACCCGCAGCGCACGTGTGCCCCGCCCGGTGATCCGGACGGGGCACACGTTATTTCGGGGGCGGCCGCTCAACGCTGAGCGGACGCTCCGGTCAGGGACTTGCCGCCGGTGTCCTCGGTGTCGATCTGCTCGATCGGCACCTGCGAGGTCTCCGGGATCTTGATGATCGGGACGATCGCGATCAGTGCCGCGATGATCAGGTAGTACGCCGGCCAGTCTTCGTTGCCGGTGCCCTTGACGAGCGCGGTCACGACGACACCGCACGTACCTCCGAAGATCGACGTCGAGACGTTGTAGCCGATCGCGAACGAGCCGTAGCGCACGCGGGTCGGGAACATCGCCGGGAACGTCGAGCCGATCACGGCCAGCATCAGGACCAGCAGCAGCGCCACGATCAGGAAGCCGACGAACAGCCACAGGACGCTGCCGGACTGCATGAGCTTGAGGCTGGGCCAGCTCAGCACCACGAACCCGATGGCCGCGGTGAGCAGCAGGGGTTTCCGGCCGATCCGGTCCGACAGCGCGCCGAGCGGGATGATGACCGCCATCTGGATGATTTCGACACCGATGATGATCAGCGTGGACGTGTTGTCGTTGATGCCGAGGGTGTCGGTGAAGTACGTCGGCATCGTGGTCAGCAGCAGGTAGTCCGCGATGTTCAGCAGCAGCACGATGCCGATCAGGTTGAGGATCATCCGCCAGTTGCGGGCGAAGATCTCCTTGAGCGGCGACTTCTGCGGCGCCTGGCCGGCGGCCTCCATCCGGCGGAACTCCGGGGTGTCCTCGAGCTTGTTCCGCAGGTACAGCCCGACCATGCCGAGCGGCAGCGCGACGAAGAACGGGATCCGCCAGCCCCAGGCGTCGACCTGCTCGGCCGACATGGACAGCGTCACCGAAAGCACCACGAGGTTGCCGAGCACGTAGCCGGCCAGCGTGCCGAGCTCCAGGAAGCTGCCGAAGAAGCCCCGGCGTTTCGTCGGCGAGTACTCGGCGATGAACGTCGCCGCACCGCCGTACTCCCCACCGGTCGAGAAGCCCTGGATGATCCGGAGCAGCAGGATCGCGATCGGCGCCGCGATGCCCATGCTGTAGCTGCCGGAGTACGTCGGCAGGACACCGACCAGGAAGGTGCACCCGGACATCAGCAGGATCGTGATGGCGAGGACCCGCTTGCGCCCGATCTTGTCGCCGAGGGGGCCGAAGAACGCGCCGCCGAACGGCCGCACGATGAAGCCGACCGCGAGCAGCGCCAGCGACTTCAGCACGGCGTTGCCTTCGCCGGGGAAGAACTCCGAGCCGATGCTGACCGCGATGGCACCGGAGGTGAAGACTCCGTAGTCGTACCACTCGGTGGCGTTGCCCATGGCCGAGGCCCAGACGGCCCGCTTGACGGTTCTTTCGTCGGCCTTCGGTGCGCTCGTCTTTCCTGCTGGTTCGCTCATGCCGGCGACGACCTCCTCCGTGCAGTGCCCATTGGGCCGTTCGAGCTCATCAACCCAGTCTTGCCCGGTGGGCAGCGGTCGGCAGTCTGAGCCGGAAATCTTCTACGGTGGGGAACTTTCCGGCTACTGAGAGGTGTACGTTGCCTGCATACGCCGCGGGTCGCGCGCGGCGGGCGGCTACCGGCGAGTTAACGTCAGCGCATGAGTCGTGTTTCTCAACCCTGGCCGCCGGTGCCGGTGGAGCCGGCGGTCCCGCACCCGAAGGCGCCGGAGCCGGGCACCGAGCTCGGCGTGCACTTCGGTGAGTGCTTCGGGTGCGGCGACGAGCTCGAGGCCGGCCTGCACCTGCGCTCGACGGTCGGCGAGGGCCAGGTGATCCACTCGCGGTTCACCGTGACCGCGGCCCACCAGGGCGCGCCCGGGCTCGCCCACGGCGGCCTGCTGGCCTGCGCGTTCGACGAGGCCCTCGGCTCGACGGTCGGCAACCTGATGCGCCGCCCGGCGGTGACGGGCAAGCTCGAGACGGACTTCCGGCGCCCGGTCCCGGTCGGCTCGACGCTGTTCATCCAGGCCCGCCTGGACGGCATCGCGGGCCGCAAGATCTACGTCAGCGCCGACGGCCGCCTCGACGCCGAGGACGGCCCGATCGCGGTCAGCGCCCGCGCGCTGTTCATCGTGGTGGGCTTCGACCACTTCAGCACGCACGGCGACCCGCAGGCGCTGGAGAAGCTGGCTGCCCAGCACGAGAAGAACCAGCGGCAGCGCGGCGACTGGGAGATCAACCCCTGACGCCGCTCGTCAGGTGAGCGTGCGGGGGCGGACGGCGTTGGCCCGGTCGACCAGCTCGACGCGCTGCTCGACCGTCCCGGCCAGCCGCGCCAGGGCGCGGTAGCACCGTTCCAGCCCGAACCGCAGCTCACGCTCCTCCAGCGCGCACCCCAGCACGCGCGCGCCCGGGGTGGGTTTGCCCTGCTTGAGCCACTCGTGCGCGGCTTCGAGCACGCCGGCGGACAGCCGCGTCTGACGTTCGACGTCCAGCCGGAGCCGCTCGAGGCGCGCCGACGCGTCGAGCAGGTCGTGCTCGGTCACCGGCGTCTCGCGGCCGTTCGCCTTGGTCGCCGTCGTCTTGATCTTGATCGCGGCGACCTGCGCGTCGACGTAGTGGGTCGAGGACGGCGGGACCGTCTCGAGCACCTCCACGGCGCTGTTGCGCGCGCCCTGCGCGAGGTACACCCGCGCGAGGCCGAACGCGGCGCTGACGTAGGTCCGGTCCGTCCGCCAGACCAGCTCGTAGAACCGTGCCGCGGCGAAGTAGTCGCCGACGCCCTCGGCGCTGATGCCCAGCGCGAGCTTCGGCGCGATCTCGCCGGGCAGGTCGTCGTACACGGATTCGAACGCGACCTGCGCGACCCGCGAGCGGCCGCCGGCCAGCTCGATCAGGCCGCGGTACCAGTCGATCCGCCAGTCGTGCGGGAAGCCGTTCTTGATCGCCAGGTACTGCGCCGCCTGCAGCTGCCGCTGCGCCTCGGCCAGCTCGCCCAGCTCGATGCGGGCGCGCACGATCCGCAGCCGCACCTCGATCGACTCGCGCGGCGCGCCGGCCAGGGCCTCGATGGCGCCACGCGGGTCGAGCGCGGTCGTCGTCGCGAGCACGCCGGCCGCCGGGTCGTCCGTGTCCACCTGCGGGATCGGCAGGCCGGCGACGACCTCGTCCGCGCCGGGCAGCGGCACGCTCCGGCCGGTCTCCGGCACCACGAGCTGCACGCCGAAGGTGCGGCTCTCCGGGCCGAACACCGTCGACGCGCCGGGTCGCGGCTTGCCGGTGCCCAGCGCCATGATCTCGCGCAGCACGCCGGTGAGCTGGTCGCCCATCTCCTCGGCGGAGAGGAACCGCCGGTCCGGGTCGGCGTGCGTCGCGCGCCGCAGGAACCGGTAGTACGAACCGAACAGCGCGAACAGCGGGACCGCGTCCGGGCCGGGCAGGCTCGTCTTGAACTTGGTGGTGTAGCCGGTGAACTCGAAGCTCAGCACGGCGAGCGTGCGCCCGACGGTGAACAGGTCCGACGCCACCGACGCGCCCTGCTTCGCCAGTTCCGGCGCGCTGTAGCCGGTGGTGAAGAACAGCGGGCTCTCGTAGTCGTCCATCCGCCGGACCGCGCCCAGGTCGATCAGCTTCAGCTGTTCGTTCGTCTGGATCACGTTGTCCGGCTTGAGGTCGCAGTAGAGCAGGTTCTGGCTGTGCAGGTAGCCGAGCGCGGGCAGGATCTCCAGCCCGTACGCGATGACCTGGCCGATCGGCAGCGGCTCGGGGCGACGGCTTTCGCGGTGGTGCGCGAGCGCGAGCTGCCGCAGCGACTGGCCGCCGACGTACTCCATGACGATGTAGCCGACGGTCGTGCCGCTCTGGCGGTCCGGGTGCTGCACGAAGTTGTGGATCTTGACGATGTTGGGGTGCTCGACCTCGGCCAGGAACCGCTGTTCGTTGGCCGCGGCCGCCATCGCCGTCTGGTCACCGGTGTCGATCAGTCCTTTGAGGACGACCCAGCGGTCGGACACGTTGTGGTCCTGCGCCAGGTAGATCCAGCCCAGGCCGCCGTAGGCGAGCGCGCCGAGCACCTCGTACTGGCCGCCGACCAGCTCGTTCGGCTGCAGCTTCGGGACGAACGAGAACGGCGCACCGCAGTTGTCGCACTTTCCTTCCGCGGCACCCGGTTTCCCGTCCTTGCCGCGGCCGACCTTCGCGGCGCAGTTCCCGCAGAACCGCTTTTCCTCCGACACCACCGGGTTCGTCAGCACCGCGGACGCGGGGTCGCGCGCGGGGACCGGCGGGACCTCGACCAGGCCGGCACCGAGCCGCCCGCGACGCGACCGCGAAGTCCTTGACGACGTCCGCCTCGACGTGCCGGGGAACGCCCCGGAGCCGGACCGGGAGTCCGAGCCGCTGCCGGTGCCCGTGCCGGTCCCGGTGTGGCGGCCTTCGCTGGTGCGCTCGGGCAGGACGCTCTCGGTGCCCGGGTCGGGCAACGGCGTCCCCGGGCCGGAGTCGGGCCGCGGTACCGGCGGCATGATGCTCTGGGTCTCCGGCGCCGGCGCGGCGAGCACGCTCGTCGGCTGCGGCGCGTTCGCGTCCGGCCGGATGGCCTGCGTCGGCGGCTGCGCGGCCTGCGCCGGCTGGACCGGCGGCACGACCGGGGTGATGCTGCCCGGCGGGCGGGTCGGGTCTTCGGCGCCCGGGATCGTCCCGCGCACGGCCGACGGCTGCCCGCGCGGCGGCGTCGGCGGACGGCGCACGGGCGCGTGGATGACGGTCTCCTCGCCACCGGGCTTCCCGGGACCACCGGGTCTGCCGGCGGGTTCGGCGTCGTCGAGACGGCCGGAGATCGACGGCTCCGGGGTCTCCCACCGCACCGGTGGCGGCGGCTGCCAGCTCGGCGTGGCCGGCTGCGGCTCCCCGTCCGGCGCGGCGTGCCGAGGACGGCGCGGCTCCTCCGACACTGCTACCTCCCAGATCCCCGGTGTGCGGGGACCGATCCTAGTTCCGGCGCGCTCACTGGTATTGCGGCGACGGTGGCGTGGCCGCGCCCAGCGACGGCTCCACCCAGTGGTGGTAGCTGTCCTGCCAGACGCCGGAGCCGCGGATCTGGTCGAGCACGGAGTTGACGTACCGCACCATGTCCTCGTTGTCCTTCGGAATGCCGATGCCGTAGTTCTCCTGCGTGAACTGGTCGCCGACGACCTGCAGCGTCGGGTCCTGCGCGGCCATCCCGGCGAGGATCGTGTCGTCGGTCGACACCGCGTCCACCTGGCCCTGCTGGAGCATGACCAGGCAGTCGGACCAGTTGTCCACCGAGACCGGCACCGGCTTCGCCGGGTCCGTCGCGATCTTGGCCAGCGACGTCGACTTCTTCGTCGCGCACACGCGCTTGCCGCCGAGGTCGGCGAGCTTGGTCACCTTCGACTCCTTGGTGACCAGGATCCGCTGCCCCGCCTGGTAGTACACCGACGAGAACTGCACGTCCTTCTTGCGCGCGCACGTGATGCTGTAGGTCCGGACGACGATGTCGACCTGGTGCTGCTTCAGGACGTCCTCGCGCTGCGAAGACGGGATCGCGCGGAACTGGACGTGGCCCTCGGCGGAGCCGAACAGGGCCTTCGCGATCGCGTTGACCATGTCGATGTCGAAGCCCTCGAGGTTGCCCGAGGTCGGGTTCCGGAAGCCGAACAGGTACGTCGTCTGGTCGACGCCGGCGATCAGCTTGCCGCGTTCCTTGATCTTCGCCATGGTCGAGCCATCGGCGACCGACCCGTTCGGCGAGAGACTGGCCAGCGGGTTGCAGCTGGTGTCGGCGCCGCCGCCGGCGGTCGCGTCCGGGCCGCCGACGTGCGCGGGCTGCGGCCAGGCCGCGTTGCCGACCGGGGCCGGGTCGACCGGTTTCCCGGGACTTCCGCACGACGCCGCGAGCAGCGCGACGAGCGCCAGCACGCCCGCCCGGACCGTGTTCCCCCGCCTGCTCACCGGTACTCCCTCAGTCGCTCCCGGATGCCCATGGTGACACCCGCCGCGGCGACGATCGCCAGCACGGCCAGGCCGGGCGCGAGGAGCGTCAGCGCGCGGTCGCCGTTGTGGGTGTCGTCCAGGAACTCCTGCCTGCCGACGTCGATCGCCGCCTGGAGGCTGTCGTCGAGCCGCCGGAACGCCGGCGCGGAGCCGTCCTGCTTGTCCTCGACCACCGCGGTGTCGACCGCGTCCTGGTACTGCCCGGCGTCGTCCTGGGTGCGGACCTGCTTGTGCGCCTTCAGCCAGTCGTTCGCGGCCTTCGTCGCGTCGGCGACCTTCGCGGCGCCTTCGCCGTCCTGGATCAGGCCGCGGGCTTCGCCGAGGAGGCCGCCCTGCCCGTCCGGGCCGACCAGCTGGGCCGCGTTGGCGCCGAAGTCCTTCTCGTACGCCGCGCCGTCGCCGCGGGCGACCAGCGTCAGCGTTTCGTCGGCGCGGGCCTGCAGCGCGGCGATCCGCGCGCGGACCAGCACGTCGACGCGGTGCGAGCCGTCGTCCTGGCCGCTGCCGACCAGGCTGCCCTGGAAGAGCAGGGCGACCGCGCCCCACAGCAGCGAAACCACGACGGCGACCGTCGCGACGACCAGCCCGACGTTGAGCAGCCGGTTGGTGCGCCGGGTCAGGTGGACCTGGGTGACGATGAGCGCGGCGAGCAGCGCGAGCATCAGGATCGTGGCGAGCCACGGGAAGCCGGTGGCGCTGTCCTGCTCGTCGATCAGCCGCTCGGTGTCGACGCGGTAGAGGTCCTGCGCGGCGGGCAGCACCTTCGCCCGCATCAGCTCGGACGCCTCGCGCAGGTAGCTCGCGCCGACCGGGTAGCCGAGGCGGTTGTTCGCCCGCGCGGTCTCGACTAGCCCGGTGTAGACCGGCAGCGACTGGTTGAGGGTGTCGACGGGACCGGCCGCGTCGGCGACGTCGGCGGCGTCCGAAGCCGCCTTCGCGAGCGCGGCGCCGGCCTCGGCGATGTCCCGCTCGTAGCGCTGGCGCAGCTCGGGCGGCTCGGTGCCGATGGAGAGGAACGCGCTCGCCGCGGTCGCGTCGGCGTCCGAGAGCGAGCGGTAGACCTGCTGCGACGCGGCGGCCAGCGGTTCGCGGTGGTCGATGACGCCGGTGATCGTGTCGTCGCGGTTCTGCACCGAGAGCGTCGCGACCAGCCCGGCGACCAGGGACAGCAGCACCAGCCCGACGGCGATCACGGTGAGCCGGCCGGGCGTGGTCGCGGCCGACTTGACGATCGCGCGGACCGCCTGACCCGGCAGGTCGAGGAGTCCCAGCAGGCCGCTGCGGCCCCCGGCGCGGTCGCGGCCGTCCGGTGGCGACGGCGGTGGGGGCCCCGGCGCGGGCGCCGACGGCCCCGGCGCCGTCGCAGTGCTGGTCATCCCCGATTCCTCCCCGTGGCTTCCGGGGCTTCGCCCCAGGCCGGGGGCTTCGCCACCCGGAGCCCCCTAAAGACTGCTGCGAGCCGTACGCAAAAGGTAGCCGAGACGCCGCACGCGCGGTGACGGGCACCGCCCGCCGTCATCAGCACGTGATCTGCGGCGTGCTCAGTCCCGCACCTCCGCGAGGACGCGCCACTGACCGTCCACCGGACCGGCGTCCAGGGTGCCATCGGCGAGGGCAAGCCGCTCTCGCATGCCCGCCAGACCGAAACCTTCACCTGTCCGAGTGAATTCGGTGAGCGCGTTCCGGACCTCGAGCCGAACACTCCCGGACACGTAGCTCAGCCGCATCCGGACGTCTTCGCCGGGAGCGTGCTTGCCCGCGTTCGTCAAGGCCTCGCGCGCGACGCTCACCAGCGCGACGACGGCCGCGGAGGGCAACGGCCGCGCGTCGCCCTCAGCGGCGAAGTCGACGGAGACGCCGTGGTTTCCGGCGTGTTCTGCGGCCACGGCGGCGAGCGCGCCGGCCAGCGGCGGGACGTCCCGCCGGAGCGCGGCGACGGCGTTGCGCGCCTCGGCGAGCCCGTCCGCGGCGAGCCGTCGCGACCGCCGGACCGACCGCAGCGCACCGTCCACATCGGACTTCTCGGCGAGCAGCGCTTCGGCGAGTTCGAGCTGGACCCCCAGTGCGCCCAGCGAATGCGCGAGGACGTCGTGGATCTCGCGCGCGATGCGGGTGCGTTCGTCGAGCGCGGCGGCGCGCGCGTGTTCGGCCTGCGCGAGCCGGGTCTGGTCGAGCAGCGCCCCGGCCTGCGACGCCTGGACCTCGTACTGGCGGCGGTTGAGCCCGATCAGCACGAGCAGCAGCATCACGCCGGCGTCGGCGAGCGCGTCGCCGGAGGACTGCCCGGCGATGAGGTGGGCGGTCACCGCGAGCGCGATGTCGAGCACGCCGGCCCCGACGATCGCGCCGACGCTGACGGCGGTGAGCGCCGCGAGCCGGCCCAGCGCGATGACGGCCAGCAGGATCGCCGACGAGTCCGCGGCCTCGCCGACGAGCGTCGCCGGCAAGGCGCTGGCCACGGCGAGCAGGGCGGCCGCCGTCTTCGGCCTTCGCGGCGCGAGCACGACGAACCCGAGCCAGCAGGCGCTCGCGACGCCGTAGGCGGTCCAGATCCGCGGGTCCGGCTCGCGGGCGGTCAGCAGCGTCCCCGCGACGAACAGGGTGCCGAGCACCTGCACCACGAGCCAGCTCGGCGCGATCGTGTCGGGCAGCAGGGGACGGTTCGGCACGTTCCCATCTTCCCTGGTCAGGTCAGCCGCGGATGGCCGGGGCGAGCGAGTGCGGCAGCACCGCTTCGGGACTCGGCGGCCGCCGGACCAGCACCTCGACGTCGTCGGCGAAGCGGTACGGCTTCGCGCCGAGGATGCCGCCGAAGTGGCGGCGCAGCCGGGACATCTCGGCGCGGACGGTGACCGTGCGGCCCGCGTCGCCGAACAGGTCGGACGACAGCTCCGACGCCGACCGGCCGCCGCGGTGGCTGGCCAGCACGTACAGCATTTCGGCGTGCCGCGGGCTGAGCCGGTGCGTCCACGTCCCGGCCGCGCCGGCCACGGTCAGCTCGGGTTCGCGCGGCGACCGGACGTCGAGGACGACCCGGGTCGGCGGCGCGGGGTCGCTCTCGGCGACGCGGATCAGCCAGCCGCCGGGCACCGGCTCGACCGCGCAGCTGCCGTACGCCGGCAGCCACACCCCGCCGGGGGTCAAGCCGGTGGGCAGCGAGATCCGGTCGACCGGCGCGAGGCCGCCGGCCGCGGCGACCCAGCCGTGGTCGTCGACCACGACGGCCCGGCCACCGGCCTTCGCCAGCACCGGGACGGCGAAGCGCCGCAGCCGTTCCAGCTCGGTGAGGTGGGTCGTGCGCAGCTGGGCCTCGGCGAGCTGCGTCACGGCGTCGACCAGCGCCAACGTCGTCGCGTGGACGGTCGAGGCCGCACCCGAGAGATCGACGACGCCGAGCAGCTTGCCGTCGCGCGGGTCGTGCAGCGGCGCGGCGGCGCACGTCCAGGAGTGGTGCGACCGGACGAAGTGCTCGGCGGCGTACATCTGGACCGGGCGGCGCGCGACGAGCGCCGTGCCGATCGCGTTGGTGCCGACGGCTTCCTCCTGCCAGTCGACACCTTCGACGAAGCCGAGCCCGTCCGCGCGGCGGCGGACCGCGGCGCTGCCGTCGCGCCACAGCACCTTCCCGCCGGCGTCGACGATCACCATGATGTGCGCGGCCTGCTCGGCGAGGCTGGTCAGGGCGCCGCGCAACGTCGGCAGCGCTTCGGCCAGCCCGCTCGTGCGGCGGCGCGTTTCCAGTTCCTCGGCGGTCAGGACGGGCGCGGCCGCGCGGGTGTCGGGATCCATGCCGAGGCGGCGCATCCGCTGCCAGGACGCGTCGATCACCGGCCGCGGCCGGCTGGGCGGCGTCTTCCCGGTCAGGGCCGCTTCGTGCACCTGTGCGAGGACACGGGCGTGCCGCCGGGGGTCCGCCCCGGCCGGCAACGCTGCCTCGAGGTCTCGCTGACCCAAACCGCCGCTCCCTGTGCTCCCTTCTCAGTCTGCCTTTTCGGTCGGCCGATCGGAAGGTGGCGGCCGTCTCGCCGGTCAGCCCGTGATCGCGGCGATCACGGCGCCCGGGGACTCCAGGTGCACCATGTGCCCGGCGTTGTCGACCAGGGTCGCGTTGCCTCGCGGCGGCAGGACGGCGTCCTCGCGCCCCCAGACGACCGTCACCGGTATGTCCACTTCGGACAGCAGCGGAACTGCGTCGATGGCTTGCGCGTCCCCGTCGAGGAGTGTGTCCAGGAGCGTCGTGAGGACCTTGTCGACGCCGTCGAGGCGCTTGTACCTGAGCAGGTCGTCGGCCAGCCGGCGGGTGACGAGGTCCGGGTTCGCGAACAGAGCTCCCAGGTGCGGTTTCAGCTCGCGCCGGGACGTCGCCGACGCGAATCCGCGCAGGTAGCCGGCGTTGATCTCGCGGCCGAAGCCGGCCGGGGCGACGAGCGTGAGCCCGCTGACCCGGCCCGGCGCCTTCGCGGCCGCCGCCGTGACGACCGCGCCGCCCAGCGAGTGCCCGGCCAGGTGCGCGCGTTCGATGCCCAGCGCGTCGAGGAAGCCGAGGACGGCGTCAGCGAGGGTGTCGAGCGAGCCGTCGCCGACGTCCTTGGTCGATTCGCCGTGTCCGGGCAGGTCGAGCGCGTGCACGAGCATCGTCTCGCTCAGCGGCTCCTGGATGAACAGCCAGGAGTTCTTGTCGCCGCCGTAGCCGTGGACGAGCACGACGACGTCGCCCTCGGTGCCGAGCGTCGCGTAGCTGAGCGTCCGGCCGCCGACCTCCACGCTGCTGATGACCGGCCCCGCCGGCGCCGCGACGGCACCCGCGTCGATCTCCTCGCGGGCCTGTCTCGCGGCTTCGTCGAGTTCGGCGTCTCCGGTGGCCGCGTCGGCGAGCAGCGCGATCGTGCCGCCGACCGGCACCTCCTCCCCGACCGCGGCGACGACCCGCCGCAGCACGCCGTCACCCGGGGATTCGAGGGTGCCGTTGATCTTGTCGGTGTCGATGTCGGCGAGGTCGTCGCCCGCCGCGACCTCGTCACCCTCGGCCGCGATCCAGTCGGAGATCCGGCCGCGCTCCATCGAGAGGCCCCACTTGGGCATCGTGACCTTGCGGATCATCGCCGGTACTCCACGACCGCCTTCGCCGCGTTGACGACCTTCTGGGCGTCGGGGATGTAGAGGTCCTCGAGCGCGTCGGAGAACGGGACGGGCGTGTGCGGCGGCGTGACCATCTCGATCGGCGCCCGCAGCGAGCCGAACGCCTCCTTCGCGACGAGCGCCGAGATGTCCGTGGCGAGGTTGCAACGCGGCGAGGCCTCGTCGACGACGACCAGGCGTCCGGTGTTTTCGACGCTTTCGATGATCGTCTCGGTGTCGAGCGGGCTCGTCGTGCGGGGGTCGATGATCTCGGCTTCGATGCCGTTGTCCGCCAGCTCTTTCGCCGCTTCTTCGGCGATGGCGACCATGCGTCCGATGGCGACGATCGTGACGTCGTCCCCGTCGCGGACGACGTTGGCCTCGCCGAACGGGATCGTGTAGCTGTCCTCCGGCACCTCGCCGCTGGTGTCGTAAAGAGCCTTGTGCTCGCAGAAGATCACCGGGTCGTCGTCCCGGATCGACTGGATGAGCAGGCCTTTCGCCTCGTACGGGTTCGACGGCACGACGACCTTCAGGCCCGGGATGTGCGTGAAGATCGGGTACAGGCACTGCGAATGCTGCGCCGCGGCGCGCAGCCCGGCGCCGTACATCGTGCGGATGACGACCGGCGTCCGCGCGTTGCCGCCGAACATGTACCGGAACTTGGCCGCCTGGTTGAAGATCTGGTCGAAGCAGACGCCCATGAAGTCGATGAACATGAGTTCCGCGACCGGCCGCTGCCCGCGCGTCGCGGCCCCGATCGCCGCGCCGACGAACGCCGATTCGGAGATCGGCGTGTCGAGCACCCGGCCCGGGAACTTGTGGAAGAGACCTTTCGTGACGCCGAGGACACCGCCCCAGGCGTCGTCCTCGCCGGGGCTGCCGGCGCCGCCCGCGTTGTCCTCGCCCATGACGATGACCGTCTCGTCGCGTTCCATCTCCTGCGCGAGCGCCTCGTTGATCGCCTCGCGGTAGCTGATCGTCCTGGCCATGACGTGCGCTCCCTTCAGTACGAGACGTAGACGTCGGTTTCGAGGTCTTCCTTCCGGGGTTTCGGCGCGGCCTTCGCTTCGGAGACCGCGTCTTCGATGAGCTTCGCGACTTCGGCGTCGATGTCGTCGAGGACCTGGCCGGGCAGTTCGCCGCTCTCGGTGACGCGTTCGCGGAAGCGCTTGAGGCAGTCGAGGTTCTCGCGGGCGTCGGCGACTTCGCCGGCCCGGTAGGTCTGCTGGTCGCCCTCGAAGTGCCCGAAGTAGCGGGTGAACTTGACCTCGATGAGCGTCGGGCCGCCGCCGTCGCGGGCGCGTCCGATGGCTTCGCCCGCGGCTTCGTGGACGGCGAAGAAGTCGAACCCGTCGACGATCACGCCGGGCATGCCGAACCCGGCGGCGCGGTCGGCGATGTTGTCGGAGGCGACGGACCAGGTGCTCGACGTGGCTTCGGCGTAGCCGTTGTTCTCCGCGACGAAGACGGCGGGGAGGTCCCAGACCGACGCGAGGTTCAGCGCTTCCAGGGTCGTCCCCTGGTTGCTGGCGCCGTCGCCGAAGAACGCGACGCCGACGCCGCCGGTGTTCTGCTGCTTGGCGGCGAGGGCGGTGCCGCAGATGAGGGGCGGGCCGCCCCCGACGATGCCGTTGGCACCGAGCATGCCCTTGGCGAGGTCGGCGATGTGCATCGAGCCACCCTTGCCGTGACAGGATCCTGTCCTGCGGCCGTAGATCTCGGCCATCATCCCTTTGACGTCGACGCCTTTGGCGATGCAGTGGCCGTGGCCGCGGTGGGTGCTGGCGATGGCGTCGCGGTCGTCGAGGTGGAGGCAAACGCCGGTGGCGGAGGCCTCCTCACCGGCGTAGAGGTGCACGAACCCGGGGATTTCGCCCGTCGCGAACTCCGCGTGCACCCGCTCTTCGAAGGCCCGGATGGTGCGCATCACGCGATACGCCTCCCGCAGGGTGTCCGTCATCTTCGACGCTCCTTCCCTTGATCGGTTTCCGTGCGCAACAGCCCTTTTCTCGCCGCCTCCGCCATCGCCGCCCGGACGTCGACGACCCACGGCCCGTCCGGTTTGAGCTCGACGAAGGCGCTTTCGCCGTTCTTCAGTTCGAGTTCGCGCTCACCGTCGAGCGCGATGACCCCGCCGGCCGCGGCCAGCTCGACCCGCACACCGGGCTGCAGGACGCCCCACCCGCGCACGCCGACCGGCCGGACCAGGCCGGGCGCGATCGGCGCGTGCACGACGTACGGCGTCTCCCCGACGGGCCCGAGCTGCAGCGCGACGCCGTCCGGGCTCGACCGCGGGCTCGGGCAGAGCTGGCCGGGAACGCTGGACAGGCCGATGCCGTCCGGCTCGGCGAAGGTGCAGTACAGCTCGGTGAGGGACGCCGGGTCCCAGACGGCCCGGGCGCCGATGTGCTTGCTCAGCGACACGCAGACGTCGACGAGCGCGATCTCCCGGCGTGCTTTGGTGACGACCTCGAGCACGCTGACCCGGTGCGTCACGAGGTCGGGGTCGACCTGGCCGGTGGCGATCAATCCGGCCGCCAGCCCGGCGACGGTCGCCTCCCGCATCTGCGGGAAGGCGTTGTTGGTGCCGGTGGAGAGGGCGAGGATCGGAACGTCTTCGCAGGCCGCGGCGGCGACGCGCGCCGTGCCGTCGCCGCCGAGCACGACGATGACCCCGGCCCCGGCCTCGACCATCCGCCGGACGACGTTGGTCGTGTCGGCAGCGGTCCCGGTGATCGGGTCGTCGGCGCAGAAGTCGACCTTCGGCCAGGTCCCGCCCCGCCCGAGGGCTCGCAGCACCGCGGCGGAGATCCCGCCGAGGTCGGTCGAGACGAGCGCCCGGTCCAGCCCCGTCACGGCGAAGGCGGCGAGGAGCCGCTGGACCATGTTCGCCTTCTCCGCGGTGGGGAACACCGAAGCCTGCGCGACCAGCCGGCGGATGTCCCGCCCCGAAGCCGGATTCGCGACGATCCCCGCCACCGTTTCGCCCACCTGACCTCCTGACACGTCACCGGTGAACAGGAGACCCCGAACGGGGCGAAAGGGGAAGGGTTGCAGGGCGTTGCAGTATTCAAGATGCGGCGAAGGCCTGGTCGGCCGGGTCCGGGGACCCTACTGAGCCGTAAGTCACACCGGCGTCCGATCGCCAGTGGACGATCTTGTCACGAAACCAGGCTGGCCGTGCCCTCGTAGGTGAAGCCGGCCTCCTCGACGGCGGCGCGGACGTCGCTCTCCGCCAGCGCCGCTTCGGCGCGGACGACCACCCGCTTCGCCGAGACGTCGACGTCCACTTCGGTCACTCCCGGCAGCGCCGTGAGCTCTTCGGTGACCGACTGGGCGCAGTGCCCGCAGCTCATCCCGGAGACGGTGTACCCGTGCTCGATCATGGTGCGCAGCATACGAAAAAGGCCGTCACCCCGAACGGGTGACGGCCTTTTCCCAAGATCAAAGTCAGATCACGGTGACCGACGTGGCCTGCGGACCCTTCTGGCCCTGGCCGATCTCGAACTCGACGCGAGCGTTCTCCTCGAGGGTACGGAAGCCGTTACCCTGGATCTCGCTGTAGTGAACGAAGACGTCGCCGCCACCGTTGTCGGGGGTGATGAAGCCGAACCCCTTCTCGGAGTTGAACCACTTCACAGTGCCCTGAGTCATCAAAAATCTCCATGTGTAACACCAAAAAAACAGGAAGCCACTTCGGCGTCCCGGGTCAACACCCGGACGGTTTGCTTCCTCGGCGAGGAGACACTACGCCCGCTGAATTCTGCGAGCGTGACTCAACACGAACACAAAAATCGAGACCAAGTGCAGTAAAGCACACCTCGAGGAGGGCGGACAACCCGTCTTCACCCGGGCGAGGTGAGCTATTCGCCACTCGCCGGGCGCAGCCCGTCCGCGCCGAACGGCGAACGCCAGGTCGTGTCGTGCTCCCCGGCCACCACGGCGTCGTCGTGGGCCTCCGAACTGGCGCTGAACAGCACCGGTACGACGCCGGAGGACTTCCGCGCTGGTTCGGGTGCGTGCTGGTGATCGGTCACGTCGAAACTCCCCTCGTTCCCTGCCCGCTTCCCTGCTGGGCATGACCGCGATGGTGCCATGCGGCACCGACAGAAACCGGTTGTCGCCGGCCGGGACCCGGCCGGGAACGTTCAGCGGCGAACCACCACCGGAACACCGTCAGATTACCCGAGCCGTCGCCGCGCTACCACACGACTTTCCCGGCGTTTCCGCACCGATATCGGGAAAAACCCTTACTGGGCGGGAGGTTGCGGTCGGACCTGGCCGAGCAGGGCCGAAAGCCGCACGTCCGGCGTCACGACGTCCGGGTCCGTGCGCACGTCGATGACGCACGGCCGCTGCCGCACCAGCGCACTGGCGATGATCGGCTCGAGCTCTTCGCGATCGTCCACCGTGTACCCTGCCGCGCCCAGGCCACGCGCCCACGAAGCGAAGTCGGTCAGCGGGATGGACACCCCGGACAGCCGTCCGTGCGTGCGTGCCTGGTGCATGGCGAGCGCACCGTGCACGCCGTTTTGGAAGACGACGACCATCACGGGCGCCCGGTACCGGACGGCCGTCTCGATTTCCTGCCCGGTCATCAGCGTCCCGGCGTCGCCGACCATGGCCACGACGGTCCGCCGCGGTTCGGCCAGCTTCGCCGCCACCGCGGCCGGCACGGCGTACCCCGTCGCGGCGTTGCTCGGGCCGAGCTGGCTGCGCGGCGCCGTGAAGCACCAGTACCGGTGCATGAACTGCGCGAAGTTGCCCGCGTCGCTGGTCACGATGGTGTCCTCGGGCGCCAGCTTCCGCAGCGCGCGGACGACGTCGACCGGGTGCACCCGCGTGTTACCGCTGGTGTCGGGCGGGGTCATGAAGGTGTGGACGGCCGCGTTGGCCGCCGACGCCCGCCGCGCCCGCGGCGACGCCACCTCGCGCAGCTCCCGCAGGAACGGCTCGACCTCCGAGTCGACCCGGAAGGTGAGCCCGCGCCGCTTCGGGCTGACGTCGATGCCGGTCCCGACCATGACCAGCGTCTGCTGGGGCGTCGGGTAGCGGTAGGCCTGGGTGGTCACCTCGTCGAGCTGGGTGCCCAGCGCGAGGACGAGGTCGGCCCGTTCGAGCGCGTCCAGCTGCCTGGCCGGGATGCCGAGCCCGAGGTGACCGGCGTAGCGCGCGTGGTTCTCCGGGAAGGCGTCCTGCCGCCGGAAGGCGTTGTAGACGGGCAGCGCGAGCTCGTCGGCCACGGCGATCAGCTCGTCGCGCGCCGACCGCGCCCGCCCGCCGACGATGACCACCGGGTACTTCGCCTCGTCCACCAGCTGCGCGACGGCGTCCGCCGAACGGCCCAGCGTGCCGGACGCCGGCGGCCGCACCCGCGCCATCGGCTTGGCCGCGTCGTAGGGCATGCCCCAGATGTCGCAGGGCACGCCGAGCACGACCGGCCCCGGCCGTCCTTCCTGCGACGTGGTCAGCGCGTGCGCGAGCAACCCGGGCAGCCCGTCCGGGTCGGTCACCCGCAATGTCGACTTGGCGATCGACTCGAACATCGCCGTCAGGTCCGAGGTCGGCAGTTCCCCGGACGAAGACGACATCGGCTCGGTCGCCGGCGTCTCCAGCAGCACGACCATCGGAGTCTCGTCCTGGTAGGCCGTTTGGACGCCGATCGCCAGGCTCGCCGCGCTCGGGCCCCGGCTGGCGAGCAGCACGGCGGGCCGCTCGGTGAGCTTGCCCTCCGCCTCCGCCATGAACGCCGCGCCCGCGTCGTGGCGCGCCGAGACCAGCGTGATCTCCCGCTCGCGCTGCAGAGCGTCGAGCAGTTCCAGGAAGGACTCGCCGACCACCGCGTAGACACGGCGGACACGCGCCTCGGTCAGGATCCGCACGGCCGTCTGGGCGACGGTCGCTCCCAGTTGGTATCTAATGAGGAGAGCTTAGGCGGGCACCGTTCAGTGCAGTCAAGTGATCTTCGCCGAAACCCGGTAAGGATGGACTGAATGTCCGCTTTGACCGACTGTTAGCCGATCATGGGAGCGAGGACCGCAGTCTTGGCCGCGACCGAACATGAAACCGTTTTTACTTATGGCGCACCGGCGTTGAAGTACGGCACCGGCGCCGCCGACGAGATCGGCTACGACCTCAGCCAGTACGGCGTCCACCGCGTCCTGGTCGTGACGGACCCGCAGGTCGCCGCGACCGGCTGGCCGCGCCGCATCGCCGACGGCATCGCGGGCCACGGCATCGAGACCGAGATCTTCGACGGCGTCCACGTCGAGCCCACCGACGTCAGCATGCAGAAGGCGGTCGACTTCGCCCGCGGCACCGGCCCGTACGACGCGTTCGTCGCCGTCGGCGGCGGGTCCAGCATCGACACCGCCAAGGCCGCGAACCTGCTCACCAGCAACGACGGCGAGCTGATGGACTACGTCAACGCGCCGGTCGGCGGCGGCCGCGCACCCGACCGCCCGCTGAAGCCGCTGGTCGCGGTCCCCACCACCACCGGCACCGGTTCGGAGAGCACCACGGTCTGCGTCCTCGACGTGCTGTCCCTGCGCGTCAAGAGCGGGATCAGCCACCTGCGGCTGCGCCCGACCCTCGCCGTCGTCGACCCGCGGCTCACCGTCAGCCAGCCGGCCGGGGTGACCGCCGCGAGCGGCATGGACATCCTCTGCCACGCCGCGGAGAGCTACACCGCCAAGCCGTACACCGACTTCGAGCGCAAGCGCCCGGAGCAGCGCGTGCCGTACTGCGGCTCGAACCCGCTGGCCGACATGTTCGCCGAGCAGTCCCTTCGCCTGCTGTCGTGGGCCCTCCCCGCCGCGGTCCGCGACGGCGACGACCTCAAGGCCCGCGAAGCCATGGCCCTCGCCGCGACGTTCGCCGGGCTCGGGTTCGGCAACGCCGGGGTCCACATCCCGCACGCGAACGCGTACCCGATCGCCGGGCAGGTCAGGGATTTCCACCCGGAGGGGTATCCGGGCGAAGAACCCCTGGTGCCGCACGGCATGGCCGTGTCGCTCACGGCGCCCGCCGCGTTCCGCTTCACCTTCGACGCGGCGCCGGACCGCCACCTGCGCGTCGCACGCCTGCTGGCGCCCGACTTCGAGTGGCCCGGCGACTTCGCCGACCACCTGCCCGCGGTGCTGATCGACCTGATGCGGCAGATCGGCATCCCGGACGGCATCGGTGCCGTCGGCTACGCGGAGTCCGATGTGGACTCGCTCGTCGAGGGAACCCTGAAGCAGCAGCGGTTGCTGGCCACTGCACCCCGCGAGCCGTCGGAGGACGACCTCGCGGCCATCCTGCGCGAGTCGGTGTCCCCGCGATGAACGGGTACCCGCACTGGCAGACGGTTCCGTTGCGCTGGAAGGACAACGACGTCTACGGGCACGTCAACAACGTGGTGCACTACTCGCTGATGGACACGGTGATCAACACGTGGCTGATCGAGCAGGGCGGTCTCGACATCGAGGCCGGGGAGGTGATCGGGCTGTGCGTCGAGTCGCACTGCGGGTACCACGCATCGGTTTCCTTTCCTGGTTCGCTGAAGGTCGGCTTGCGGGTGGCACACCTCGGGAACTCCAGCGTGCGCTACGAAATCGGGATGTACGCCGCCGACGAGTCCCTGGTCGCGGAAGGGCACTTCGTGCACGTCTTCGTGGACCGCGAGTCCCGCCGGCCGGTACCGCTCTCCGGCAAGCTGCGTGAAGCACTGGAAGCACTGCGACCCGGATGACGCCGACCGCCGGCGGTTCACCTCCTCTCTGACGGTGCCGGTTCCGGGCCGGGAACTTCCCGTGCTTCCGATCATGCACGACCGCACCGACGATTCCGGCCGAACCGCCCGAGTTGTCCACAGGGGCCGCGCGGATCGGCGAGTTGTCCACAGATTCGCGGACGGGGCTTCCGCGCGCCGTCGGCGGCGATAATCTGGAACAGCGGTCGAGCTCGGTCCACAGTGGACACGCAGTCAGCTCGCCCGCGTGGTCCGGGAAATCCGGTGCCGGCGCACCACTTCGGCGCCGACCGCCACCGCCGCGCCCGCGGGCGACGGAACTTCGGTGGCTGCTTCCCCAGTCACCGGCGCCCAGGCCTGCATCAGCTCGGCGTACCGGGCGGACCGGGCGAGCAGCTCGGCGTGGCTGCCGAGCACGGTCTCGCGGCCGTCCATGACCAGCACCCGGTGTGCGCGCAGGGCGGAGGACAACCGGTGCGCGATCACCACGAGAACACCGTCCCGTGCGGCGAAGGCCCGCTCTGCACGGGCTTCCGACGGCGGGTCCAGATGGGAGGTGGCTTCATCGAGGATCACCACACGCGCTGAAGTCGCGTACACCCGCGCGAGGGCCAGCTGCTGCGCTTCACCCGCGGAAACGCCTTCGCCACCGTGGCCGATCGTGCCGTCCAGCCCGCCGAGCCGGCGGAGGAGGTCGTCGGCGCCGATGGCCGTCACCGCGGCCAGCAGCACGGCGTCGGACGCGCCGGGAGCGAACAGGGCGAGGTTGTCCCGCACGGTGCCGGCGAAGACGTAGGCCTCCTGGGGGATCAGTGCCACCAGCTCGTGCCGGAGCGCCGGGGGCACGTCCCGCACCGGCACCCCGCCGAGCAGCACGCGGCCTTCCTGGGGGGTCAGCATGCCGGTCACCAGCCCGGCCAATGTCGACTTGCCGATCCCGCTCGGGCCGACCACGGCCAGGTGGTCACCCGGCCGGAGGTCGAGGTCCAGGTCGCGCAGGACGGGCTCGGCCGCGGCGCCCCAGCCGAAGGTCAGGCCGCGGAGCCGGACGTCCGCACCGCGTGGCCGGGCGGCACCGTCCTGGGCCGCCGGGACCCGGGCGGTCTCGGACAGGCGGCGCAGCGCCACGAGGAGGCGGAGGACGACCGTGCTGGCGGTGGCGGCCAGGCCGCGCAGTGCGGGCTGCATCGTGGTGGCGAGGTAGACCAGCGCGCCCAGCGCCGCGCCGGCGGTGAGCTCGCCGCGCGCGACCAGGCCGGGGGCCAGCACCAGGGCCAGCAGCAGCGGCACGAACGCGCCGATCGAGATCACCAGCGACCGGAGCGCGCCCGAACGCGCCACCCGGACGGCAGCGCGGGCCTGGGCGTCGACGGCCTCGTACACAGCCAGCGTCGCGATCGGCTCGCCACCGCACGCGACGACGTCGCGCAGGCCGGACAGCGACGCGCCCGCGGTCGCCGCCATGTGCTCTTCGGCGATGGCCGCCGCGCGCTGGCGGCGAGCCAGTGACGGCAGCAGGCACGCGAACGCGGTCACCGCGACGACGACCGGGATGGCGACCGGCACGACCAGCCCGCCGGCCACGGTCACCAGGCCGGCGAGCGCGCCGATCGTCGTCACGAGCATGCCGCGGGCCTGGACGAGCAGGCCGCCGGTGGCGTCGCGGACGACCTCGACGTGCTGGGTGATGCGGGCGACGCCGCTGGCGTCCGGCTGGTTGCGGGGTGGCGACTCGTCGTGGAGCACACCGCGGACCACGGCGGTCACCAGCTCGTCGCGCAGCGGCTCGACGACCTGGCCGAGCTGGTGCCACACCAGGCGCGAGCCCAGCGCGCCGAGCAGCGCGGCGAGGCCGAACAGGCCGAGCCAGACCAGCCCGGCCGCGGGGCTCCCGGCCGCGAACCCGCGGTCGACGGCCAGCTCGACCAGGCGTCCCGAGAAGAACGCGGGCACGCCTTCGAGCGCCGAGCACAACAGCAGGACGAGGCCGCCGCGCCACTGGCCGGCGAGCGTCGCCCAGTACAGCCGTCGCAGGGTCACGGGCCGCCTGCCGTGACGCTGTCCTCGGTGAAGACGGCGCGGTAGGCCGGCTCGCGCCACAGGGCCTCGTGGGGAGCCGTCGCGCGGATCCGGCCGTCCTCGAGCCAGACGACGAGGTCGGCGCGGGCGGCCGTGCTCGCGCGGTGGGTGACCACGATCCTGGTGCGGCCGGGCAGCGCGGTCGCCATGGCCTGCTCGACCGCCGCCTCGGTGATCGTGTCGAGGCTGGCTGTCGCGTCGTCGAAGATGAGCACGCGCGGGTTGTGCACGATCGCGCGGGCGAGCCCGAGGCGTTGCGCTTCGCCGCCGGACAGCGGGGTTTCGGCCAGCGGCGTGTGGTAGCCGTGGGGCAGGCGGACGACGACGTCGTCGACCTGCGCGGTCCGGCAGGCGGCGCGCACGGCGGAATCGCCCGCCCACGAGCCGTAGCCGACGGCGTCCGCGACCGTCGCGCCCAGCAGCGCCGGGCGTTCGAACGCGTACCCGACCACGGCGCGCAGCTCCTCCGGGCGCAGCCGGTCGAGCGGGCGGCCGTCGAGCAGGACGCTGCCCTCGTCCGGCGTCGTCAGCCCGCCGAGGACACCGGCCAGCGCGGACTTCCCCGCCCCGGACCGGCCGACGACGGCGGCGAACGTGCCGCCCGCCACCGTCAGGTCGATGTTGTCCAGCGCGCCGGCCACGCGGGCGTGCCGGACGACGAGGGTGCCGTCGCCCGGCAGGAGCCCGAGTTTGCCCGGCTCGGGCACCTGCAGGTCGAGGACCTCGGTCAGCCGCTCGGCACACGACCGCGCCTTCGAAACCGCGGTGAGCAGCGGGATCTGGGAGACGAGCCGCATGCCGAGGGCGACGTAGCCGAGCGCGGCGAGGACGTCGCCGATGCTGAGCCGGCCCGCCTGCACGCCGAACCCGGCGGCCACCAGCACAGCGAGCTCGACGGCCGGGAACAGCAGCGCGGCGCGCCAGACCATCCGGGCCTGGGTGCGCCACATGCCGCGGCCGGCCCGGTTGAGCCGGGGCAGCGGCCGCAGCACCCGGGTGGCTTCGCGGTCCGCGATGCCCGACGCCGCGATCGTGCGGAGGCCGGCGACCGCGTCGACCATGCGTGCCGCCAGCTCGCCCGAGACCCGCTGGTAGGTGAGGACGTCGTCGGCGGTGCGGCGCAGGTGAGCCCGGGCGATGAGCAGCGCGAACGGGACGCTGACGAGGAAGACGACCGCGAGCCGCCAGTCGAGGCGCGCGAGCAGGGCGATCGCGCCGGTGGAGATCAGGGCGATCGCGACGAGCTGGACCACGAGCGTGCCGATGGCGCCGGCGCCGGTGCAGTCGCCGCTGAGGCGGCTGATCGCGTCTCCTTCGGCGAGGGGCGACCGCGCGCCCAGCGCGAAGAGCCGGCCGGCGAGCTCACGCCGCAGCCAGGCCGTGGCGGAGCTGATCAACCGGACGGTGAGCAGGCTGCCCGCGATGTCGGCCGCGATCTCGGCCGCGCCGACGGCGAGGAGCCAGAGGACGGCGGGCAGGGCCGGGCGGCCGGAGACAGCCGCGTCGACGGCGGCGGCGAGCGCGCCGGGCAGCAGCAGGGCCGCCCCGGTGGCGACGAGCGCGGTCACGCCCAGCGCACAGAGACGGCCTCGGTCCAGCCGGAGCGTCGCGACGAGCAGCCGGTCCGCGGACGCCGTCATCTCACTCCTTCGAACGAGTTCCCGCACGAGGTGCGGGAGCGCAGAATGAAGGTGCGGGAGCGGCGCACTTGGCCTGTGCCGCTCCCGCACCTTCCTCACCCGATCACGGGCAGGCGACCACGCTGAGGGTGCTGTTGTGGCAGTTGGCCAGCAGGCTCAGGTTCGACTGGCCACCGCCGCCGCCACCCTCGTGACCGTCGAGGGCCTCGAGCGACTGCAACTCCAGAACGAGTTCCATGATCTTCCCTTCTCTGTTTCTCTTACGCCCCGGTCAGCGACCGGAGATCTGGGGGGACGGCGTTCCGTCGAGGAAGGGCAGCAACGCCCTGCCGTCCAGTACCGCAGCGAGGCCGAGCAGGATGCCCGCGCCGCCGGTGGTGACGTCCATCGACAACCGCAGGAGCAGGTTGCCGGGGAACGCGAGACCGTCCTTGTACGGCACGGCGTGCCAGGCCAGCCGGGCCAGGTGCATGTCGACCGCCGCGCGGACGGCCTCGTCCGGGTCCGGGTCCATGGCCAGCGCCGCCAGCAGGCCGGTCCGGCCGAAGAGCAGGCCCGGGAAGACGACGAACTCGCCACGGCAGGCTTCGCGCAGGCCCGGACGGCTCTTCAGCGACTCGGCCTCCGGACGGTGCCGGGCGAGCTGCTCGGCGACCATCAGGATCCCGGCGCTGCCGACGCCCGCGTAGGGCAACGTCCGGCTTTCGCCGTCGCGGACCTGCAGTGATCCGTCGTCGGTGGTGACGCACTCTTCGAGATCGCGCTGCAGCGCCTGGTCGGCCAGGGAGAGCCACAGCTGCTCGTGGGTCTGCTCGTACAGGCGGACGAACAGCAGCGCGGGCCCGGACCAGCCGTTGAGCAGCCCGGCGCGGCCGGCCTTCCCGGGCGGTGTGGCGGTGTCCAGCGCTTCCGCCAGGCGGACCGCCGTGGCGAGCGCCTGGCGGCCGTACTCGTTGTCGTGCCGCCGCGCCGCGAAGTGCAGCTGGGTCAGCGCAATGCCCGAGAGGCCGCCTTCGAGCGCGTGGTCGGTGGTCTGCGTGACCAGCTGCGCCGACGAGGCCAGCAGCCGGGTCGCGGCGTCGTGGTGGCCGAAGTTCTCCAGCACGTAGGCGATGCCGTGCGTGCCGTCGAAGAAGCCGGGCCGCGGCGGCGGCTCGCGGCGGACCGAGTCGAGCAGCCACCGCTCGTACTCGGGGAACCGCCCCGCGCCGGCCACGTCCAGTGCGTGCAGGACGCCCGCCGCGCCGTTGCCGAAGCACGCGCCGCCCAGCCGGAACTGCTCGATGTCGCCGGGGAACAGCCGGTCGGTCCGGTGCGGGGTCGCCGACGCCAGGATCGCGGCGGCGACCTGCTTGCGGACGAGGGCCCAGTCCGGCCGCGGGGTGTCCAGCTCGGTGGTGGTGATCGCCGGACTCGCCGGCTCCGAGCGCGGAGCGAGTCCGGCGACGATCGCGTCGGCGTACCCCTCGGGGACGTCGAACGTGCGCTGCACGAAGTCCGCGTAGCCGCGCAGCTTCGCCGGCGACAGCTCGAGCAGCGTCGTGAGCGGCAGGAAGAACCACAGCCGGAACGCGGCGAGCGCGTAGTCGTCGACCTCGGTGCCCGACCGGTCGGGCGGCGCCCGGAAGCCCGGCGCGCCGAGCGCGGGCCGGTCGCCGCCGTCGGCGTCCGCCGCCAGCTCGAAGTCGATCAGCGAGAGCTCGTCGGTCTCCGGGTCGATCAGGACGTTCTGCGGGTGCAGGTCACCGAAGACGAGCCCGCGCTCGTGCACCGCGGCGAGGATCCGCTCGAGCTTGCCGAGCAGGCCGAGAGCGCGCTCGGTGTAGGCGGTCAGGTCGCCGTCGGTGCGGTTGCGCCGGGTCAGCGGGTAGTTCAGCGCGAGCCAGCCGCCCAGCGGGGTGCCCGGCATGTGCTCCATGGCCAGGTAGTGGTGCTCCCAGACGGTGAACCGCTCGAACGTCCGCGGCACGCCGGGGATGCCGTCCAGGCGCTCCAGGACCTCGTGTTCGCGGCGCAGGCGCTCGACGGCGTCGGTGCGCGTCCGGTCGAGACCGGCGTGCGGCCGGGCCTCCTTGAGGACGACCTCCTCGCCGTCGCTCTTGCGGGTCGCCAGGTAGACGCCGCCGCCGTTGGAGAAGTGCAGGGAACTCGTCACCCGGTAGGGGAACTGCGCCGGGTCCCCGGCCTTTCGCGCGGCGATGCTGGCGGTCAGGCACGCCGGGACCCGCACCCAGTCGGGCACCGAGAACCGGGGCTCCCGATTATCGGGTACGAGCGTTCCGTCCGGTTTGCTGATCGCCAGGACGCGTGAGCCGCCGTGCTCCACCCATCGCTCTGCGAAGCCGCCGTAACGGACATACAATGGCCCGCTTCCGTATCGCAGGTCGCTCAGGATATAAGCGCCGTGCTCGCCTTCGAGCCGGGCCGCCAGATCTTCGAGAACACGCTCCAGCTCGTCGTCGTCAGCCGGGTAAATGGTGATGAGCTTGGCGCTGCCGTCACGGGGAGCGTATTTCGAATTCCGGGCGAGCAGGATCATCAGCGAGCGGAGGTGCTTGTAGGCGATCCGGTGCTCGATACAGTACTCGTGCACCTGCACGAGCACGCGCCGTGCGTTGTCCAGACCAGCGGAAACGTGGATTTTCCAACCCTGGCCGGGAAGTTCGCGCCCCTCGGGGCGCAGGGCCCGCCACACGCCGCGGTCGGTCGCGACCCAGCCGGCGGACGGCGCCGGCAGCACCTGGGCGAAATCGTCGGACGGCGCGCCGATTTCCTGTTGTTCGTCGAAGAACAACGGGTCGGCGAAGCAAAATGCTTCGTAGCGCAGGTCCATCGAAGATACTCCTCCGTGCGATCCCCCGGGCGTCGCGGCTCCGGGACGAGGAATATTCCCCCATGCCGGGCGGCCTCGCGCCTATCCGCCAACCCGGGGGTTCAACTGGGCTATCCGAGGTAGGCAAAAAGGTCACTTACCAGTCGGTACACGAACCCAGCGTGATTCTTGGCCAACGGCCAACCACTCTGTCGGGGTGTAACACGAAGCTTTTTACGACATTCCCGCAGGTCCACACAAGGGTAGCCCAGAATAAACCACCGAATTGGCACAATGCCATCAACACCATCTGGTGATCAATTTTCCCGGTGCCCGCACACCTCGTTGCCCGATCCTGTCCACTGTGGAGCGATCCGGTGGCCCACGCCACGCCCGCGGCACCTCGGCGAACGGACCCGCCGGTACTACGGAGTAAGTTGGCGGCCGGCGGACCGGAAGGAGGAATGGGTGATCTTCGGATTCGCCGTGGCGGTCGCCGTGGCGGCCACGCTCGTCGCGCTCTGGAGCTTCGTCCAGTCGGCCCGCAACCGGCTGCCGGACAACCCGCTCCTGATCGGGCTCGCGGTCGTCGAGGCCCTGCTGGTCGTCCAGCTGGTGATCGGCATCGTGCTGCTCGCCGGCGGCGAACGGCCCGGCAGCCTGGCGACGTACCTGGCCTACCTGATCGGCTGCCTGCTCGTGCTGCCCGCCGGCGCGGTCTGGGCGCTGGCCGAGCGGAGCCGGTCGAGCACGGTGGTGCTCGGCATCGCCTGCCTGGCCATCCCGGTGATGGTGCTGCGACTGAACGAGGTGTGGAGTGGAGCAACAGCGTAAGACGGCTTCCGGCCCCGGACGGGTGCTCGTGGCCGTGTACGCGATCTTCGCGCTGGCCGCGACGTCGCGGGCCGGCGTCCAGATCGGCACGAAGTTCCACGAGGCACCGCTGGCCTACCTGCTGTCGGCGTTCGCCGCGGTCGTCTACATCGTCGCGACGATCGCCCTGGCCAAGCGCGGCGACGGCTGGTGGCGCGTCGCTCTCACGGCCTGCTCGATCGAGCTCCTGGGCGTCCTGACGATCGGCACGCTCAGCCTCGTGGACGCGGCGGCGTTCCGGCACCCGACCGTCTGGTCGGTCTACGGCGAGGGCTACCTGTTCATCCCGCTGGTCCTGCCGGTGATCGGCCTGTACTGGCTGCGCAGGACCGCCCCCACCGAAGTCACCGCCTGACGCCGCAATCGAACAACACCCCGGCCGTGGCCGCGTCCGCGCCGATCCGCGCCGGCGGCACCGGACGGCAGTGCTTCGCCTCCCAGCCGATCCGCCGCGTGAGCTCACCGGCGTCCCCCGCGACCGCCGCTGTGGTCCGGTTCGCCCCGGCGCGGCCGATGTCGAGGAACACCTGCGGCAGCAGCACGAACCGGAGTTTCCCGGCTGCCACCCACTGCGGCAGCTCCCCGGCGGACGGCGCCGGGTCGAAGCCGAGGTAACCACCGAGCGGCGCGACGCGCGCGTCGGTGTTCAGCAGGAACGGGTCCGCGCCGTACGTGCCCCCCTCGACCGCCAGGACGACCGAAGCGGACGGGGCCTGCGCCTCGGCGTACGCGAGCACCTCCCGCTGGCCGGTGCTGAGCCGGTACGCGTCGTCGATGAACCGGACGTACCCCGCCTCGGCGCCCTGCCCGGTGTTGATACCGACCACGGTGTGCAACGCCGTCGTCGACGGCGGGCCGGCGGCGGGATCGGCGGACTCGAGCACGCTGACCGGCCGGACCGCCGTCTCGACGACGAAGGCCGCGGGACCGGCCACGACGGCCGCCAAGCCGACCAACGCAGCCACCCGCGAAGCCCGCAGAAGCGCCGCGACGACAGCGAGCAGCGCCAACGCGAGCACGGAGTACCGCAGCCAAGGCGCCCATTCCGGCGTCCGGTCGAGCAGGACGTACGCGAGCACCGCGGTTCCCGCCACCGCGACCGGCAACACGAACCGCGCCGCTCCCCCGGCCCGGTGCCACCGCCAAGCCGTGACGAGGCCGGCCGCCGAGAGCGCGGCGATCGCCGGAGCGAGTTCGGCGGTGTAGTACGCGTGGAAGATGCCGCCGGTGAACGAGAAGACCACGGCCCCCACGACCAGCCAGCCACCCCACAACGCCCATCCCGCCTTCACGCGCGGCTCGGCACCCCGAGCGCGGCACACGGCGACGACCAAGGACGTCAAAGCGAGCGGCACCAGCCACGCGATCTGCCCGCCGACCTCGGCGTCGAACAACCGCAACGGACCCGCTCCGCCGCCGAGCGCCGCGCCGACCGTGGCGCCGTAGCCGCCGCCGATCCCGGTCGTCCCGCCGACCAACCGCGTCAGGCCGTTGTAGCCGAAGGCCAGCTGCCACACCGAAGCGTCCGTGGTGCTGCCGACGAACGGCTTGGTCCCCGGCCACACCGTGACGACGACCGGCCAGGCCAGCGACACGACGAGCGTCACGACTCCGGCCAGGCCGATCCACCCGAGCCGCCGGCCGCGTGAGCCGGGCGCCCCGGCGAAGTAGGCCAGCGCCAAGCCGGGCAGCACGATCCACGCGGCGAGCATCTTGGTGAGGAAGCCCAGACCGACGAAGACCCCCGCCCACAGCAGCCATCGCGCGTTCTCGATCGCGCGGGTCACGCAGTAGGCGGCGAGGAGCAGCAGAAGCACCAGGAGCGTGTCCGGCACGTTGTCGCGGTTGATCGCCGCGGTGATCGGCGTCAGCGCGAACAGGGCCGCGGCGAGCAGCGCGGTCGCCGGGCCGGCCCATCGGCGCACCACCCGGTGCAGCACGAACACGGCCGCCACACCCTCGATGACCTGCACCAACGCGATCGCCCACGGGTGGAAGCCGAACACCGCGACGCCGAGCGCCTGCGTCCAGAACGCGAGCGGCGGCTTGTCGACCGTGACGACGCCCGCCGGGTCGAAGCCCGCGAAGAAGAACGCCGAGACGTCGTGGGACATCGAGTGCACCGCGGCCGCGTAGTACGGCTGCAGCGGACGGCTCCCGAGCGCCCACCCCCACAGGACCGCCGCGACAGCCAGGATCACCCCCACCGCGATCCGCTCGGTCCGCACTTCGTTCGTCGCCGCCATGTCTCCCCCTCCGGTCCCGTCGGGAACGCTAGGGCGGCGCGACGCCGGAGTCCTCAAGCCGCGGTTTGAACCTCCCTCCACCCGTGGGTGGAGCGCGGAACTGTACGGGAACTGCACGTAGCCCGATCGCGGAAATAAATACGGAACCGACCGGACTTTCGTCGGTTTCGGACATTCCCCGGCAACTCGGACACTCTTCTCGTTCGGTCCCCACCGGCTTTCCCGTGCGGTTCTCCGCACGCAAAGGAGTGAGCGTGAAATTCGGCAAGTTCGTCCTGCTGGCCGCGTCCACCGCGCTGGCCGTCGTCGGTCTCGGCGGTCCCGCTTCGGCGGCCGGCACCCCGCAGGCCCAGCCGTCGATCATCGGCGGCAGCACCGCCTCGAGCGGTCCCTGGGCGGCCCGGCTGTTCGTGAACGGCCAGCAGAACTGCACCGCGACGATCATCGCGCCGCAGTACATCCTCACCGCGAAGCACTGCGTCAGCAGCTCCGGGACGTACACGTTCCGGATCGGCAGCCTCGACCAGTCCAGCGGCGGGACGATGGCCACCGGCTCGACCATCACGCGCTACCCCGGCAGCGCCGACCTGGCGATCGTCCGGCTCACGACCTCGGTGAACGCGACGTATTCGCCGCTCGGCAACGTCGGTGACGTCTCGGTCGGCCAGAACGTCTCGGTCTACGGCTGGGGCGCGACCAGCCAGTGCGGCTCCGAGATCAACTGCCAGTCGCGGTACCTGAAGGTCGCGACGGTGCGGGTGAACTCGATCGGTTGCAGCGACTACACCGGCGGCGTCGCGGTGTGCGCGAACCGCGTCGACGGCATCACCGCGGGCGGCGACTCGGGCGGCCCGATGTTCGCTTCCGGCCGCCAGGTCGGCGTCGCGTCGACGAGCGACCGGTCGAACAACACGGCGTACACGAACATCACGCGTTATCGCAGCTGGATTTCCCAGGTGGCCGGCGTCTGATTCCCGGAATGGGCCCGGCCGTTCCCGGCCGGGCCCATTCCGCGTCAGGACGTCGAAATGTCGTCGAGCTGTTCCGCGGCGGGCCGGACCGGGTAGAGGTCGCCGCCCGGCTGGACGGGCACCAGCGGCAACGCCGTCCGCGCGGCTTTGTCACCCGCGTCGGCGGCCGCGTGCAGCACGTCCAGTGCGGCGTACGGCCGGAAGTCCAGCTCCGGGTAGGACCACTGCCCCTGCGTCGCGCCCGGGATCAGGAAGTCGACGGCCGTGAAGAGCGTCGCGCCGCTGGGTGCGGTGTAGTGCCACAGGTCGACGCCGACGTGCTTGCCGATCTGCGCGAGCCGCGTCAGCGCGACGAGGTTGAAGTTGGAGTAGTGCCAGCTGCGGGTCCGGCTCGCTTCCTGCGGCTGGTAGCCGGTGGCGTCGATCTGTGGCGCGATCCGCTTCGGGCCGGCGTCCTGGACGATCGTCCTGGCCAGGTCACGCTGCCCGGTGCCGAGCGCCAGCCCGGCGGCCAGCATGTCGTAGAAGCTGCCGTGGTTGTTCTGGGCCTTGGCCTCGTCGGTGCCGTTCTTGCTGGTGCGCAGCCAATCCAGGAACTGCGTGTACCAGCCGGTCATGCCGGCCTGGTCGGTCTCGGTCCAGCCCGGGGCGCCGGTGGCGAGGATCGCGGTGGCGTCGACGACTTCGGTGAGGGTGTAGGAGAACTCGATGATGCCGATGCCGCGGCCGTCCACCTTGCAGGGGATGCCCTGGGCGTAGTTCAGGTTCGGGTTCATCTTCGTGGCGGCGTCGAGGAACCACGTCCGCAGGTCGAGGGCCGCGCGCTGGGCGTACCGCGCGTCACCCGTGTAGTACCAGGCGAGCGCGAGCCGGTAGATCGCGGTGAAGGCCTCGCCGCGGTAGGCGTGGTCGGTGATCTCGTCGACGATCGGGTTGCGCTGGCCGTCCTTCTGCACGAACGGACAGCCCCAGGGGTTCTCGGCGGTCGGCGCGGTGGTCGGCCACCAGTAGGGCGCGAGGCTGAGGTAGTCGTGCTTGTCACCGCTCGGCGGGACCTGCTTCTTGGCGGTGACGCTCCACGGCCCGGCCGTGAGGTCGGTCCTGGCTTGCGTCAACAGGTTGCCGAGGGCGGTCTTGGCGGTGCGTTCCCCGACGAGCGCGGCGAACTTCGTGCGCAACAACCGGCCGCCGTCGAGAACGGCGGTCTGCGGCGCGCAGATGGCCCCGATGACCGGGACGCTGCAGCCGTGCGCCGCCGGCGCGGCTTCCGCGGGTGCGGCCTCCGCCGGTGCGGCGAAGGAGGTGGCCACGAGGGCAAGCACGGCCACGACGGTGTGGCGGAGAACCATGTCGGCTCCATTCACAAATATGAACGTCAGACCTGTGAGTGAATGGAGCGTACGCATGTGAACACGCCTTGGGCAATGCCCGTTCGGTTCAGTCGCGAGGCCGGAAGAACCCGACGAGCCGCGCCGTGACGAGGTCGGCGCAGGTGTCGTCGGTGGCCAGCACGGCCGCCGCGCCGGTCGGGAACTTGGCCTGGACCAGCCGCGTGTCGTCCCCGTAGCCGGCGAGCTGCAGGGTCAGCTCACCGACCCCGGGCTCGTGCCCGACGAGGGCAAGCGTGGTGACGGCGTCCGGAATCCGCCTGACGGCGTCGAGGAACTCTTCAGGACCGGCACCATAGAGATCATCTGCGTACTCGACGACCGGCTGCCCCGGCAGTTCCGCGGCAACGAGCGCCCAGGTGTCCTTGGTGCGACGGGCGGTGGAGCAGAGGACGCGCTCGGGGACGTAACCGTTGTCGCCGAGCCAACGTCCAAGCTTGGGCGCGTCCCGCAACCCCCGCGGCCCAAGCGGCCGTTGGTGATCGGGAACCCCGTCCGGCCAGGCCGATTTCGCGTGCCGGAGGATGACGAGCCGCCGGGTCGCGTCCATGTACACCGCCTGTCGCCTCGCTGCAGCAAGCCGAGGAATGGTGGGCCGCCTGGGGCTCGAACCCAGAACCTACGGATTAAAAGTCCGCAGCTCTACCAATTGAGCTAACGGCCCGCGCCCCAAGTTTAGCCAGGGGGGCGTCGCCCGCCTGCACACCGGGGGTCCGGGTGAGGTCGGGGGCAAGGTCAAGACTGGTTCTCGGGGCCGGTGCCGCCCATGATGCGTGCATGGCCGGCTCACTGCTGATCCTCACCGGGCCGCCCGGTGCCGGGAAGTCCACCGTCGCGCGGCTGGTCGCCGAGGGTGCGCCGCGGCCGGCCGTGCACCTGCACACCGACAGCTTCTACGTCTCGATCCGGACCGGGTTCGTGGCGCCTTACCTGCCCGAGGCCGCGCGGCAGAACGACGTCGTGCTCGGGGTGATCGCCGAGGCCGCGTGCGGCTATGCCCGCGGTGGCTACGACGTCGTCATCGACGGTGTTGTCGGGCCGTGGGCGCTGCCGCCGTTCCGTCACGCCGCGAAGCGCGATGGCCTGGACCTCTTCTACGTCGTCCTGCGCCCCAGTCTTGAGGTCACGCTCGCCCGTGGGACCGCTGGCGAAGCCCCCGAACTCACCGACGTCGAGCCGCTCACCGGGATGCACGGCGCGTTCACCGGATTGGGTGAGCTCGAGCGGAACGTCCTCGACACCACTGAGCAGAGTATCGAGGAAACCGCTTGTGCCGTAAGGGATCGAGGTCGCACCGAGGCCTTCGCTCTCTGACGCTCCTCTGTGGAGGCCGGCTGGCGCCGGAACTGCACGGACCCAAAACTGTCGTACCCTCGTGGCACGCTCCGCACATGACCGAACACAGCACCCCGGTGGCCGTCCCGGCCCGCCTCACCGGCGACCGGACTGACCCGACGCAAGTGGCCGACGAGCGCCAAGCGCTCACCGAGAGCCTCGACTACTACCGACGCACCTTCGAGCTGAAATGCGAAGGTCTGGACCCGGCGCGCCTGTCCGAGCGCTCGGTACCACCTTCGACACTGACCCTGCACGGCCTCCTGCGGCACCTCACGGGCGTCGAGCGCTGGTGGTTCCGGATCCAGTTCGCGGGCGAGGACGTGCCTCACCTCTACTACTCCGACGACGATCCGAACCAGGACTTCACGGCCCTGGACGACGACGTCGGCGAGGCGTTTTCCCTGTGGCACGCCGAATGTGCGCGGTCCCGGGAGATCGTCGCGGCGAGTTCGCTGGAGCAGACGGGAACGCGCATCAGCACCGGAACGCCGTTCACGTTGCGCTGGCTGATGCTGCGCATGATCGGCGAGTACGCGCGCCACATCGGCCAGGCCGACCTGATCCGCGAACGGATCGACGGCGCCACCGGCGAATGACGGCTCAGGCTCGCGCCGCCCGGCGGCGCAGCCGGAAGAGGAGGTTGCCCACGACCGGGATGACGATCCAGCACGCGTAGGCCCACTGCGTCACGAACGCGACCGGGATCGAGGCGGCGAAGGCGACGACCATCGTGCCGACCCCGCGGTAGAACTCGCCGAAGAGCTCCGGCGGGGTGTCCGCGCGGTAGAGGCGGTGGCGCTGGATCTGCCGGACCATCACGAGGAACAGGACGAGCGCGACGACCTGCACGAGCGCGTACAGGACGAAGCGGAACTCGAACCCGCCGTCCTCCGCGATCACCTTCGTGGCGAAGGGCATCAGCACCATCATCAGCAGCCAGCCGAAGGTGAGGTGCAGGAGCCCGCCGCCGACCGTGGTGACGTGGTGGAACAGGCGGTGGTGGGCGCGCCAGTGCCCGCCGATGACGACGAAGCTGATCAGGAAGGAGATGTATTCGGACTGATGGGTGCCGAGTGAGCGCAGCAGTTCGGCGCTGGTCGCGCCCTCCGGCAGCGGCAGCTCGAGCGCGAGCAGGGTGATCGCGATGGCGACGACGGCGTCCGAGAAGAAGGTGAGCCGCTCGGCGGCCATCCCCCGGACCTCGGAGTCGACGGTGTCTTCGTCGGACGTGACGCTGCTCATGGCGGATGAGCGTGCCAGACCCGGCTGTGTGACGGCTGCCGAGCCCGGGCGCGTGCGATGCTGGCGCCATGACCGTCGACCCCGATTCCGGACTTCTGTCCCCGGTCCGGGCCGGTACGCCGGCCGAAGCGTCGACCGGCGACGAGGCCTGGCTGCGCGCCATGCTGGACGCCGAGGCCGCGCTCGCCCGAGCGCAGGCGCGGCTCGGGACGGTGCCGTCCGAGGCCGCGGAGGCGATCACGCGGGCCGCGGGCAGTGCTCGGATCGACGTCGTCGAGCTGGCGCGCGGGTCGCGGGCGACCGCGAACCCGGTCGTCGGACTGGTCAAGGCGCTGACGTCGGCCGTCGGCGCGGACGCGCCCGAAGCTGCCGAGTACGTGCACCGCGGCTCGACGAGCCAGGACATCTTCGACACGGCGATGATGCTGGTCGCCGACCGGACGCTCCGGCTGCTCGTGGCCGACCTCGACGCGACGGCCGAGGCGCTCGCCGGGCTGGCGCGCGAGCACCGGGACACGACGATGGCCGGCCGGACGCTGACGGCGCACGCGGTGCCGACGACGTTCGGGCTGAAGGCCGCGGGCTGGCGGCAGCTGGTGCTGGACGCGGCCGTCCGGGTCCGGCGCGTGCTCGACGGCGGCCTGCCGGTCTCACTGGGCGGCGCGGCGGGGACGCTGGCGGCGTACCTGGAGTACGCCCGCCTGGCCGAGGGCACGGCGGAGGGCATGGCAGAGGGGCAAGCGGGACGGGGTGGGGAGGGGGGCGGGGGCGGGGGCGGGGGCCCGGAAGGCGGCCCCGGCCCGGAGACGTCGCCGGGCAGCTCACGGGCGGGCCAGGCCGACCCGGCGCCGGCTGGCTTGGCGGGCGTCGACGACACCTATGCCGAACGGCTCGTCGCCGCGTTCGCCGAGGAGACCGGGCTGGCTGCGCCGGTGCTGCCGTGGCATTCGGTGCGGACGCCGGTCGTCGACCTCGCGGGGGCGCTTGCCTTCACCGCGGGTGCGCTGGGGAAGCTGGCCGTCGACGTCGAGACTCTCACGCGGACCGAGCTCGGCGAGGTCTCCGAACCCACCGCCGGCGGGCGGGGCGGCTCGTCGGCGATGCCGCACAAGCGGAACCCGGTGCTCGCGACGCTGATCCGCTCGGCGGCGCTGCAGGTGCCGGTGCTGGCCGCGGGCGTCACGCAGTCGATGCTGACCGAGGACGAACGCTCGGCCGGTGTCTGGCACGCCGAGTGGCAGCTCGTCCGCGAGTGCCTCCGGCTGACGGGCGGTGCCGCGCACACCGCCGTCGAGCTGGCGCGGGGGCTCACCGTGCAGCCGGCGCGGATGCGGGCGAACGTGGCGTCGACGCACGGGCTGATCGTGTCCGAACGGCTGTCCGCCGTGCTCGCTCCGCTGCTCGGCAAGGCGAAGGCCAAGGAACTGCTGGGCGAGGCGTCGCGGCGGGCCGTGGCCGAGGACCGGCCGTTGCGGGAGGTGCTCGACGAGCTGCCCGCGATCACCGAGGTCCTCACCCCGGCGGCGCTGGACGGCCTCCTCGACCCGGCCGCCTACACCGGCGCGGCGGGCACGCTGGTCGACCGCGCGCTCGGCGAGCCGACGCGCGGCGACGCCGGGGACTGAGCCGGCGCACCGGGCTCGACCTGGGGTGATCCGCGGCGGAAAAAACTTTGAACCGCCTCCCGCGGGGGTCCGTGTAGTGGGTATCAGCAGCCGCACCGAGCGGCGGGAAACCCCAACGGACACAAGGAGAACTTCCATGCTTCGCACGCGCATCGCCGTCTCCGTCGCCGCTGCGGCAGCCGGGCTGGCAGTGCTCACCGCTTGCTCGGGTGCCGAAACTGCTCAGCCGGTCATCGCCCCCGCGGCTGCCGGTGGCACCGGTGGTGGCCAGATCGCCAACGGGCAGGTCGGCAACGCCGCCCCCGCGTCGAACGAGTCGAAACTCGTCGTCGCGGACGTGGCGAACGTCGGGCAGGTGATCACCGACCAGAACGGCATGACCCTCTACCGGTTCGACAAGGACACAGCCAAGCCGCCGAAGTCCAATTGCGACGGTGACTGCGCCAAGGCCTGGCCACCGGTGCTCGCCACCGGCGACGTCCAGGTGCAGGGGGTCGACAAGAACATCGTCGGGAAGGTGACACGCTCCGACGGGACCGAACAGATCACCGTCGGCGGGTGGGCGCTCTACCGCTACGCCAAGGACACCAAGCCCGGCGAGGCGACCGGCCAAGGTGTCGGCGGTGCCTGGTACGCCGCCAACGCCAAGGGCGGCAAGGCCGGGCAGGCCGGCGCCGAAGCGGGTGTCGTCAAGCTGAGCGCCAGCAACATCGACGGCCTCGGCGAGGCGATCGTCGACCAGAACGGCATGACGCTCTACCTCTTCACGAAGGACACCAAGAAGGCCAAGACGTCCTCCTGCAACGGCGACTGCGCCAAGACCTGGCCGCCGGTGCTCTCCAACGGCAAGGTCGAGCTGCAGGGCATCGACTCGAAGCTGCTCGGCAGCATCAAGCGCACGGACGGCACCGAGCAGGTCACCATCGGCGGCTGGCCGGTCTACACCTTCTCGAAGGACCTGAAGCCGGGCGACGCGAACGGCATGGGCGTCAACGGCACCTGGTTCGTCATCGAGCCCAACGGCTGCAAGGTCGGCACCACTCCCAGCTCCACCGCCAACCAGGCTCCGGCCAGCAGTGGCGCTGGGAGCAGCAACTCCGGCGCCGGTGGCACCACCTACTGAGCCACCACGAACTTCCTAGTGGGCGAGGCCCGGCGGACGCTCTTCGCGAGCGACCTCCGGGCCTCGTTCCGCGTCACGACGCAGGAACGGGCGACGGCGACGCGGCTCGTCGGCCGGGATGACGTCGGTGCGCTCGGCGTCCGCGACGCGGTCCGTGCGCTCCTCGGCGACCGTCGGCTCGTCGACGACCTCGTCCTCGGGGACGAGGATGGTGCGGCGGGCCGGCAGCACGGCGATCAGCAGGCCGAGGGCGGCGACGCCGAGGTGCAGCCAGGTGTCGGCGCGGCCGAGGTCCATCGGGTTGCCGTAGTTGGCGAACGGGTTGCTCGAGATGAGGCCGTCGATCATCAGGCCCCACACGAACAGCGCGCCGTAGAAGATGAACAGCAGCCAGCCGAACGCCCGGGCGCGGCCCGAGCCGAACGCCAGCAGCAGGCCGACGACGCCGGTCACGACGCGGACCAGGCTCATGAGCGGGTTCCCGGAGAACCGCCAGAACCCGGCGTCGTGGTGGCCGGCGAAGTTCCCGATGCCGGTCCTGGTGAACCCGATGATGCCGACGACGAGGAACGCGATCCCGGCCAACCCGGCCAGCACCTGCGCCGGCTGCAGGCCGCGAACCCGGATGCGTGCGCCATTCGCGTGAGTCATGACTCCAGTCCTTCCCAGCGGGTGGTGACGATCGTCACCGCACACAGGTACCCCGCGGACACAGTCCGCGAAACGACGGCGCTTGCCCGCCGGGCCCCGCGGCATTGCGTGGTCGGGGGCCGGTTCGAGAGCCGTTCACAAATTCGCCCGTTCCGGGGTACGGAGGCAATCCGGGTCATGCGCAAGCTGAGGCGCGTCTCACTGGGTGCGCGTGGCCGTCACGATCGGTCACGGCGTGACCCGCTGGTGACAACGATGTCGGATTCTCCGCGTGCCCAGGGCGACGTCAGCGCGGCGAGGTGACCGCTTCGCTACTGGTCTGTGTCGGCCAAGGCTCCGTGGGCGCCGGACTTCGGCAACGGCCACGGCAGCACCCCGCCGGTGGTCTCGATCTGGCGACCCGCCGCGACCGGGGCCGAGGTGTGGGCGCCTATCCAGGTCAGGACGTCCGGGATCTGGGACTTGAACGTATTCATGTTGTGCCCGGCGTCCGGGATGCGCCACGACGAAAACTGCACCGGCGGGCGGGCGGCCAGGCGGATCTGGTCGATGGCGAAGCTTTCGTAGTTCTCCTTGTCGCCCGAGACGGCCAGGATGTCCAGCGGGGCGGGGTGGAGGCGGACGTTCAGCCGGACGTTGTTGGCGTCGTTGATGTCCTGGCGGCCGTGGAACAGGTCCTCCGTCTCGCCGTCCACCTGGGCCTTGTCGTAGCCGCTGACGCTGACCGCCTGGCCGTACCACTGGGGGTGGCGGGTCACCAGGTTCATCGCGCAGTAGCCGCCCGAGGACCAGCCCGCGACCGTCCACGCGCGGCGGCTCGAGGAGACGCCCAGCTTCTGCAGCGCCCAATCGCGCAGGTCCGCGGTCAGGTACGTGTCGTTGGCCGTTCCGTTGACCTCGTCGACGCATTCCGTGTCGTGGCCGACCTTCGGGACGCCCGTCGGGTCCGGGACGATCACCACCGTCGGGGGCAGGACCTTCTTCGCGATCGCCGCGTCGAGCTGTTGCGGCATGCCGTAGCCGCTGGTGAAGACCTCAGGGCCGGACGGGTAGTTCGGGATCCACTCGATCGCCGGGAACCGGAGTTCCTTGTACGCCGCGTCGAAGTACTGCGGGGGCAGGTAGACCGCGAGGTCGCGGGTCATCTTGGTGCGCCGGCCCGTCACCTTCATGTGGACGACCGTGCCCTTGCCTTCGCGGGCGTGCGCGATGCCCGTGTCGCGCAGCTTCTCGAGGTCTTCGCCGTTCTGCGCCGCCTCCGCGTCGGTGCCCTGGCCGGAGTAGACGCCGGTGCCGAGCAGCGAGCCGAGCGTCGGGAAGAAACCGCCGATCATGTTGCCCGCCATGCCGGTGGTCACGACCAGGAGGACGACCGCGAGCAGGATCGTGGCGCTGCGCCACAACCGCTTGCGCTTCCAGCGGTCCCAGAAGAACGGCACCGCGATGATCGCGAGCAGCGTCAGCACGATCACGATGATCATGTTGACCGGCGAGTCCAGCCTGATGCTGCTCAGGTGCATGGGTTCGGTCCTTCCGGGCGGCGGGAAATGCGCGCCCGGATCGATCGGGAGTCGCGTATATATCACGTTTGAGCAGGTGGCCACGTTGCGGCCCTGTGAGTTGCGTCATAGGGCCGCAACGGGTCACCGGCTCAGCGTTTTCTCAGTTATTTCCCCAAAGCGCGGGTCAGCACGGTGATGGCCTGGGTGATCGCCGCCTCAGCGGCGTGGGTCTCGCGGAGCGCGTTCACCATCACGAAGTCGTGGATGATCCCCTGGTACCGGACGGCCGTGACGGGCACGCCGGCCTGACGCAGCTTCGCCGCGTACGCCTCGCCTTCGTCGCGAAGCACGTCCGCCTCGCCGGTGATCACGAGGGCCGGCGGGAGCCCCGCGAGCTCGTCGAGCGACGCGCGCAGCGGCGACGCCGTGATCTCGGCGCGCTGGGCCTCGTCCGTCGTGTACTGGTCCCAGAACCACTTCATGCCTTCGCGGCCGAGGAAGTAGCCCTCGGCGAACTTCAGGTACGACTCGGTGTCGAAGTTCGCGTCGGTCACCGGGTAGAAGAGCACCTGCTGCTTGAAGGTGACGTCGCCGCGCTGCTTGGCCAGGATGGTCAGCGCCGCGGTCATGTTCCCGCCGACGGAGTCGCCCGCGATCGCGATGCGCGAGGTGTCCAGGCCGTGCGAGGCTCCTTCCGAAGCAACCCACTTCGCGACGGCGTAGCTCTGCTCGATCGCGACCGGGTAGCGCGCCTCGGGCGAGCGGTCGTACTCGGGGAAGACGACGGCCGCGCCGACGCCGGCCGCCAGTTCGCGCACCAGCCGCTCGTGGGTGTGGAAGTCGCCGAACACCCAGCCGGCGCCGTGGATGTAGAGGATCACCGGGAGGGGGCCTTCGACGCCGGCCGGGCGGACGATGCGGGTCTCGACCTCGCCGGTCGGGCCGCCGGGGACCGTCAGCACCTCGATGTCGGCGGCGGCCATGGCGACTTCGCCGTCCTGCACGCCGTCGACGGCCTTGCGGCCTTCCTCGGGCGGCAGCTGGAACAGGTACGGCGGCTGGTCCGTGGCCTCGGCGAACGCCTGCGCGGCCGGCTCCAGGGCGAGGTTGTGCGGGTTGGCGGTCATGTCGTCCTCCTCGGTTCGAGCTGATGCCAACAACGTAGCTCTCAACTGAGTTGCGCACAACTGAATGACGCCCAATGAGATGCAGGGCACTTAAGTTGCCGCGCCCCGTCATCTCGGGGATCATGGAGAGTTACGAGAGAGGAGGGCGCCATGGCATCGCTGCGGCTGGACGACCAGCTCTGCTTCGGGCTGTACTCGGCGTCGCGCGCCGTGACGTCGCTGTACCGGGTCGTCCTCGACGACCTCGACCTGACCTACCCGCAGTACCTGGTCATGCTGGCTCTCTGGGAGCGGGACCACCGCCTGGTGAAGGAACTCGGTGCCGAGCTGAACCTCGACTCGGGCACGCTTTCGCCGCTGCTCAAGCGGCTGCAGACCGCGGGACTGGTGGTCCGGAACCGGCAGGCCGACGACGAGCGCTCGGTCCGCGTCAGCCTGAGCGACGCCGGGAAGGCCCTGCGCGAGAAGGCGGAGGGCATCCCGGACGTGATCGGGACGGCGATGAGCCTCGACGACGCGGGGGTGGCCCGGCTGCGCGCCGAGCTGGATCGCCTGACAGAGTCGGTGAACGCCTACCGGGAGGCACTGGCACCGGCATGATCAACCACGACGACGCGCTCAAGGCCGTCGAGAGCAGTCTCGACCGGCCGTCCGCCGCGCGGATCTACGACTACTTCATCGGCGGCAACACGCACTACGCGATCGACCGCGACTTCGCCGAAAAGGTCCGCGCCCGGCTGCCGCTGATGGGCGACTACTGCCTGACGAGCCGGCAGTTCCTCGGCCGCGCGATCCGCCAGTGCGTGCGCGAAGGCATCCGGCAGTTCGTGGACATCGGGTCGGGGCTGCCGACCGCGGGCAACGTGCACGAGGTCGCCGACGAAGAGCGCGAAGAACTCGACACGCGCGTGCTCTACATCGACAACGAACCGATCGCGCTCGCGCATTCGACGCTGCTGCTCGCCGACACCGCCGATCCCGAGCGCCACCACGCGATCGCCGGGGACTTCTTCGAGCCGGAAGAGCTGTGGGACCGGGTGACCGCGTCCGGGATCAGCGACGCGGGCGAGCCGATCGCCCTGGTGATCAACGCCGTCATGCACTTCATCAAGGACGAGCAGAACCCCGACGAGCTGCTGGAGTTCTACCGCGACCGGCTGCCGTCCGGCTCGCTGCTGGTGCTGTCGCAGATGACCAACGAGAACCCGGTCAACGAAGACGAGCGGCAGGCCCTGATCGACCTGCTCGAGTACTACGAGACCACGACGAACCCCGGGTTCCTGCGGCCGATGGCCGAGTTCGAGCGGTTCTTCGGCGGCTGGCCGATGCTCGAACCCGGGCTCGTGTACGCGCCCGCGTGGCACCCGGACGAGCGGACGGTGTTCGCCGCCGCGCCGTCGGAGTCCCGCGTGATCGGCGGGGTCGCGCGCAAGCCCTGATCACCCCCGGGTCGACTGGCCTGGCTGCGGTCAGGAAGCCTCGCGCAGCCCGTCCAGGACGTCCAGGACCGCGCTCTTGCCGAGGTCGACGGCCTTGCGCAGGACGTCCGGGTCGCGTTCGAGCACCTGGACGTCCGGGGAGCCCACGGGCGGGCGGACGCTGAGGATGCGCGGGTCGGACGCCAGGGTGCGTTCGTCCTCGACGTCGCGGCGGTAGGTGTCGCGCCAGGCCGGGATCGCGCCGGGTGCCTGGCGGCGCAGGAAGCGCGGGACGACGACGTCGTACGCCCGCGGTGGCGGCAGGGGCAGTTCGTCGGCGCGGCGGGTGCGCAGGACGAGGACGTCGGTCGCGCCTTGGGCCAGCGCCGTGCGGTACGGGATCGGTTCGGCGACGCCCGCGTCGACGAACCGGCGGCCGGCCATCGGGATCGGCGGCCCGGCCAGCACCGGCATGCACGACGACGCGGCGAGCGCGACCTTGATCGCGTCGACGTCGTCGAGAAAGGGGTGCAGGTCGGTTGACTCCCCCGTGTCCGCGTCGGTGGCGAGCGGGTGGAACGTGACCGGGTTGGCCAGGATCGCCGGGAAGTCCATCGGCTCCAGCACCGAATACACCTGGTGGACGAGGTATTCGAGGTCGATGACGGCGCGGCCGCGCAGGGTGTGCAGCGGGTTGATGATGCGGCGCATGACGACCGGGTTCCACCAGGTGCGGACGCCGGTGGACGAGCGGCCGCAGAGCAGCCAGGCGCCGTTCAGCGCGCCGGCCGACGAGCCGTAGACGGCGTCGAACGCGGGCGTGACGCCCAGTTCGTCCAGGGCCAGGACCATGCCGCTCGAGTAGGTGCCGCGGCTGCTGCCGCCTTCGATGGCGAGCGCCAGGCGCCTGCCGTCGGTGCGTTCTCCCGGGACACTGCCCGCCGCCAACCGTTCGGAGATCAGTTCGAGTACCGGGTGCACCCTTTCCATCCTCGTCGTTTCGCGCGTCCAGTCGACCCGATTTATCCCCCTAGGGGGGTGAAGTGATGCGCGCCTCGTTGCACTGCAACTCGTTGCATAGGACCCTCGGACCATGGCACTGGAGCACGCGATCCTCGTCTCGCTGTCCGAGCGCGCCGGCTCGGGCTACGAGCTGACGCGCCGGTTCGAGAAGTCGATCGGGCTCTTCTGGAGCGCCTCCCACCAGCAGATCTACCGCGTGCTGAAGCGGATGGAAGAGGCCGGCTGGGTGGCCGTCGACGTCGTCGCGCAGTCGGGACGGCCGGACAAGAAGGTCTACACGGTCAGCGACACCGGACGCGCCGAGCTGGTCCGCTGGCTCGCCGAGCCGGACCCGTCGGCCGGGCCGGTCGAACTCGCCGTGAAGATCCGCGGCGCCACCTTCGGCGACCCCGGCGCGGTCGCCGCGGAGATCGTCCGGCACCGGGCCGCGCACGCCGAACGCCTCGACGTCTACCGCCAGATCGAAAAGCGCGACTTCCCCGCGCCCGCGCATCTCCACGGCCAGCACCTGCACCAGTACCTGGTCCTGCGCGGCGGCATCCGCGTCGAAGAGGGCCAGGTCGAGTGGTTCGACGAAGTCCTCGCCGCCCTCCACCACCCCAAGGACGCCTGATGACCCCGTACCCGAACTTGCTGTCGCCGCTCGACCTCGGCTTCACGACGCTGCGCAACCGCGTGCTCATGGGCTCGATGCACACCGGCCTGGAGGACAAGGCCGCGCACTTCCCCGAGCTGGCCGAGTACTACGCCGAACGCGCTCGCGGCGGCGTCGGCCTGATCGTCACCGGCGGCTTCGCGCCGAACAAGACCGGGTGGCTGCTGCCGCTCGCGTCCAAGCTGACGACGTCGGCCGAAGCGAAGCAGCACCGGCAGCTCACCGCGCCGGTGCACGAGGCCGGCGGCAAGATCGCGCTGCAGGTCCTGCACGCGGGCCGGTACGCCTACCACCCGCTGAGCGTGTCCGCGTCGAGCATCAAGGCGCCGATCAACCCGTTCCGGCCGCGCGCGCTGACCGGTCACGGCGTCCGCAAGCAGATCGACGCCTTCGCGAGCTGTGCCGCTCTCGCGCGCGAAGCGGGCTACGACGGCGTCGAGATCATGGGCTCCGAGGGCTACCTGATCAACCAGTTCCTGGCCGAGCGCACCAACAAGCGCACCGACGCCTGGGGTGGCACGCCGGAGAAGCGCCGCCGGTTCGCCCTCGAGATCGTCAAGCGCACCAGGGAAAAGGTCGGCGACGACTTCATCATCGTCTACCGGCTCTCCATGCTCGACCTCGTGCCGGGCGGGCAGCGCTGGGAGGACGTCGTCGCGCTCGCGAAGGAGGTCGAAGCCGCCGGGGCGACGATCATCAACACCGGCATCGGCTGGCACGAGGCCCGGGTGCCGACGATCGTCACCTCGGTGCCGCGCGGGGCGTTCACCTGGGTGACCGGGAAGCTCAAGCCGCACGTGGGCATCCCGGTCGTCACCTCGAACCGGATCAACATGCCGCAGGTCGCCGAGGAAGCCTTGAGCAGCGGCGACGCCGACCTCGTGTCCATGGCGCGGCCGTTCCTCGCCGACCCCGAGTGGATCCGCAAGGCCGAGACCGGCCGCGAGGACGAGATCAACACCTGCATTGCCTGCAACCAGGCCTGCCTCGACCACGCCTTCAAGCGCAAGCTCGTGTCCTGCATGGTGAATCCGCGCGCGGGCCACGAAACCAAGCTGACGCTCGCGCCGACGCGGCGGTCGAAGCACGTCGCCGTCGTCGGCGCCGGGCCCGCCGGGCTGGCGGCCGCGACCGCGCTGGCCGAACGCGGGCACAGCGTCGAGCTGTTCGAAGCCGACGACGAGATCGGCGGCCAGTTCGGCATCGCGCGGAAGATCCCCGGCAAGGAGGAGTTCGCCGAGACGATCCGCTACTACCAGCGTCGCCTCGAAGTCACCGGCGTGAAGCTGCACCTGGGCAAGCGCGTGAAGGCCGCGGACCTGACCGGCTTCGACGAGGTCGTCGTGGCGACCGGCGTCGCGCCGCGCGTGCCGTCGCTGCCCGGGATCGACCACCCCAAGGTGCTGTCCTACGTCGACGTCGTGCGGCACGGGAAGCCGGTCGGCGAGCGGGTCGCGGTGATCGGCGCCGGCGGCATCGGCGTCGACGTCTCCGAGTTCCTGACGCACACCGGCTCGCCCGCGCTCGACCTCGACGCGTGGATGGCGGAATGGGGTGTCACCGACCCGGAACAGGCGGCGGGCGGGCTCGCGACGCCGAAGCCCGAGCCGTCGCCGCGGCAGGTGTACCTGCTGCAGCGCAAGAAGACCGGGATCGGTTCCGGGCTCGGCAAGACGTCCGGCTGGGTGCACCGCGCCGCGCTCAAGGCGAAACGCGTCGAGCAGATCCCGGGTGTCACGTACGAGCGGATCGACGACGCCGGCCTGCACCTCACCGTGGACGGCGCGCCGCGGCTGCTCGAAGTCGACACGATCGTCGTCTGCGCCGGTCAGGAGCCCGTGCGGGACCTCGCCGACGAACTGCGCGCTGCCGGGACGCCGGTGCACCTCATCGGCGGTGCCGACGTCGCCGCGGAACTCGACGCGAAACGCGCAATCGACCAGGGAACGAGGCTCGCCGCATCGCTGTAGCCCGGGAAGCGTCCGGCACACCTTTTTTGGGGGGCTCCGGGTGGCGGAGCCCCCGGCTCGGGGCGGAGCCCCGGTTGTTACTGGCAGGATGGGCGCCGTGCGAGACGTATGCGTGATCGGGCTCGGGCTGATCGGCGGTTCGCTGCTGCGCGCGGCGGCCTCGACCGGCCGCACGGCGTGGGGTGCCGCGGTTTCCGAGGTGGACGCGGACGCGGCGAGCAGAGCGGGGTTCGACGTCACGACCGACGTCGAGGCCGCGCTGCACCGGGCCGCCGCCGAGGACGCGATGGTCGTGCTGGCCGTGCCGCTCCCGGCGGTCGAGGATGTGCTGCGCCTGGTCGCCCAGCACGCGTCGCACTGCCTGCTCACCGACGTCACCAGCGTGAAGGCGCCGGTCCTGGACGCCGTGCGCCGTCGCGTGCCCTACACGCGCTTCGTCGGCGGGCACCCGATGGCCGGGACGTCGAACTCCGGCTGGCTGGCCGGGGACGCCGCGTTGTTCCAGGGCGCGGCCTGGGTCGTCGCGGTCGAGGAGGACACCGACCTCGAGACCTGGGCCGAGGTCGCCAGGCTGGTGCTGGACCTCGGGGCGCACGTCGTCCCGCTGCCGGCCGAGTCGCACGACGAAGCCGTCGCCCGGATTTCGCACCTGCCGCACCTGTTCGCGGCGATCCTGGCCACGATCGGCGCCGAGGGCGGGCCGCTGGCGATGTCGCTGGCCGCCGGCTCCTACCGCGACGGCACGCGCGTCGCGGGGTCGAGCCCGCACCTCGTCCGCGCGATGACCGAAGGCAACCGGGACGCGCTGCTGCCGATCGTCGACGAGGCCCTCGGCCGGCTCGGCGCCGCCCGGGGTTCGCTCGCGTCGACCGGCGGGCTCGCGGCCACGATCAACGCGGGCTACGAGGGCGCGCAGGCGCTGGCCGCCAGCCTGGACGTCGAGCGCGCGGGCGTCCGGATCAGCCTTTCGGCGCCGGACGCCCGGCAGGGCCTCATCGCGCTCGGCGAACGCGGTGGCCGGATCACCGGCCTCTCGGACGGGATCGCGACCGGCGAAGTGCAGTAGCTACTGGGCCGGGGGCGTGTCCGGCTTGTCGTCGAACTTGTCGAGGAAACTCTTGGCCTTCTCGATGCCGCTGTCGATCTGCTCGTCGTGGCCGGCGAACTTCGACTTGGCGAAGTCACCGGCCTTGTCGAGGCCTTCCTCGATCTTGTCGCCGTGCTCACGCAGGGCCTCTTCGGCCTTGCCCTTCAACGCATCGAAGTCGATTCCCATGACGGCAATTGAACAGCACGGACGTCACGTGCGCCTGTGGTAGGGCAGGAACCGCCTGACCAGCCGGAGCGGGGTGCGTTCCACCAGGTCGGGGCCGCGGACGGCGTCGAACGCCGACTCCAGCTGGTCGACCACCCCGGACAGCTGCGGGCTGTCGGGCAGCGGCACCGACCGCGGCTCGCGCTGCTCGCGGATCGCCGACGCCAGCTCGTCGAGGGCCGCGGTGAGCAGCTCGACGTCGCCGGGGTCCGGCGGTGCCACGCCCCGCCCGATGGTCACGCCGACCTCGGTGACGGCGTCCGCGACGCGTTCCTGCGCGGCGATGACCGGCCACCACGCCACCGCCTGGCGGCCGTTCGCGGACGGCTCGACGACCACCTGCTGGAACGCCGTCCGCAGGTCGGCCAGCGCCCGGTAGGCACCGCGGCGCGCCCGCGACCGCGCGAGCCGCGCGTCCCCTTCGGACGCCTGGACCAGCGCGGACGAGACGTACCTCGCGACCGCGTCCAGGCCGTCGGCCAGCCGCCCGCCGACCTGGGGACGGCGGCTGCCCGGCCAGAGCAGGTACCCGAAGACGAGCACGATCACGCAGCCCAGGACGGTGTCGACCAGCCGCGCCACCACGACGTTCCAGCTGCCGGTGTGCGCCAGGTCCATCTGCAGGATGATCAACGGCGTCACGAACGCGCTGAGGATGCCGTAGTTGCGCACCTTCCCGACCGCGACCCCGCCGGCGAAGATCGCGATCAGCGCGACGAGCAGCCAGCCGTGCCCGTCGACGCCGAGGATGATCGCGCCCACCCCGACACCGACGACCGTGCCGATCCCGCGCAGCACCGCGCGGCCGAAGACCGAGCCGAAGTCGGGCTTGAGCACGATCCCGACTGTCAGGGTGATCCAGTAGGACCGCTCGAACGGCACCAGCAGGCCGACGACCTCGGCGATCGCGACGCACAGGGTCAAGCGCAGCGCGGCGATCCAGGTCAGCGGGCCGGAGGCGAGCGAGCCGGCCCAGGTCCGCAGGCGCCGGTGCCACGGCGTCGGCTCGCGGCGCTTCCGGTCGTCGCCCTTGCCGATCCGGACCAGGCCCGCGTAGAGGGCGGCGAGCACCGGGTCGCTTTCGTCTTCGGGTGCCGGCGGCGGTTCCGGCAGCGGCTGGCTGGCCAGCACCGTCGCGGACAAGGCGACGAAGTGGTCGATGACCTCCGGCGGCGTGCGGCGCCCGGCGTTGACCATCGCGACCGACGCCTCGACCGCGGGCGTCGTCGCGGAGAGCAGGTTGAGCAGCTGGCGGTAGGCGGCGTCGCGGCCGGACAGCCACGAACGCGCGGTCAGCAGCTGGTCGTAGGCGGTGTTCATGGCCGTGGTCAGCCGGTGGCGGGCCACCCGCGAGACGGCTTCGTCGGTCGCCGAGAGCATCGCGGCCAGCTCGACGTAGACGTGCGCGACGGCGGTGCGTTCGGGGCTGGTCGCCCGGAACGTCCAGCTGACCAGCGCCACCAGGAGGCTCCAGACGGCACCGAGGCAGAAGTGGCCGAGCAGGATCTCGACGCGGACGCCGGTCGCGTGCTGGCCGGTGCCGAGGACGGCGAACACGAACATCTGCAGCCCGGCGACCGAGGCGTTGCTGCCCGCCGCGCTGATCAGCGCGGACACGGCGGCGACCAGGATCACCGCGGGCACGGACAGCGCGGGCGTGCCGCCGGTGACGAGCCCGACGACGTAGCCGGCCGTCGCCGCGAGGGTCGCGCCGCCCAGGCGCCGCGCGCGGTAGCGGTAGGGCCCGGCCGACTCGGACAGCACGGCGGGCAGGGCGCCGGTCGAGACGAGCGCGCCGACGGCGATGTCGCCCGCCGCGTACCCCACCGCGAGCGGCACGGCCAGGGCGATGACCGCGCGGGCGACCATGTTCCAGGGCACCGGGACCGGCTTGCTGCGCAGGAGCTGGGTCAGCCAGTGCGGCGCGGCGAGGTCGGGACGCGGCGTGCTCACGCCCCCATCTTGACCTACGCTGCCCGAGACGATTAATTATCAACCTGTCAACAACGTGGGAGGTTCCGGTGGGCCGCAAGTACTCCTTCGAGGTCAACCGCACGAGCAGTGCGCCACCGGAGGCGTTGTTCGAGCGCGAAGCCGACGGGCCGCGCTGGGCGGAGTGGGGAAAGCCACTCATCGTGCAGGCCCGCTGGAAGCGTCCGGGACCCGGCGTCGGCGCCGTCCGCGAGGTCGGCCTCTGGCCGGTGCTCATCCGCGAGGAGACGGTCGAGTACGAGCCCGGCCGCAAGCACGTCTACACGTTCTTCGGCGCCAACCCGATCAAGGACTACCGCGCCGAGGTGCTCCTGACGCCCACCGCCGACGGCGGCACGCACCTGCGCTGGACCGGGTCGTTCACCGAGCCGGTCAAGGGCAGCGGCCCGATCCTCGCAGCCGGACTCGAACGGGTGATCAAGCTCTTCTCCGGCAAGCTGGTCAAGGCGGCGGAAACAGGACGCTGACCTGGGTGGTCCCGGCCACATAAGATCAGGCGACGCAACTTCACCCCACCCTCCGACGTCACTCGTTCGGGTAGTCTTTACTACGCGAAAGGGGGACGCGGGATGAAGCGCGTCGCAGCCGTGGTCGTCGCCGCGGCATTGGCACTGACCGCCTGTTCGACGAGCGGGCCGACCCCAAGGGGTTCCGGCACCAGCGAGCCCAACCCGGCCCCGGGCGGCGGCCCCGGGGGCACGGTGTCGGCGCCGTACCCGTTCGGCACGGTCCAGCAGAAGGCACCCGCGGTGGCGAACGGCGAGGTCCCGGTCGTCAAGCGGATCGCGACCGACAAGCCGTACGTCTTCCTGACCATGGACGACGGCGCGGTGAAGGACCCCGACGCGCTGAAGCTGATGCAGCAGAACGGGACGCACCCGGTGCTGTTCCTGAACGAGAAGTACGTGAAGGGCCACGAGGCCTACTTCAAGCAGATCCTCGACGCCACCGGCGCGACGCTCGGCGACCACACGGTCGACCACCCGAACCTCAAGGGCAAGCCGTTCGAGTTCCAGCGCAAGGAGATCTGCGACGACGCCGACGACTTCCAGAAGAGCCTCGGCGTGCGGCCGTCGCTGTTCCGGCCGCCGTTCGGCATCTACGACCAGAACACCCAGCGCGCGGCGGCCGCGTGCGGCATGCGCGTCGCGGTGCTGTGGACGGCCGCGGTCAACGACGGGCACGTCCAGTTCCAGGCCGGCGACAAGCTCAAGCCCGGTGACATCGTGCTGATGCACTTCCGGAAGACCTTCAAAGAGGACTACACGGCGTTCGTCGAGCAGGCCAAGAAAGACGGGCTGACTCCCGTCCCCCTGGCCGACTTCCTGGGTTAAAGCACGACGGTCGGCGTCACGACCGTCCGGCGGCACGAGACGTCGCCGAGGTGCACGAGGATCTGCGTCGTCCCGCGCGGCACGTTGTCCAGCACGAACCGGCCGCCTTCGTCGGCGGTCGTGGACGACGTGCCGTGCTCGGCGACCCGGACCTCGACGCCGTACTGCCCCGCCGGCACCAGCCAGCCGTCGATGCGGTGCAGCTTGCCCATCTTGGTCAGGTTGATCATCACGGTCAGGTCGCTGACGGTGAAGGTGATCGTGCCGGTGCCGCCGCCGCGCACGCCGGCGAGGGTGTCCAGCCGCTCCCAGCGCGCGACCTCGACGTCGAGGTCTTCGAGCGCGAGCGCGAACTGGACCCGCTGCACCAGGTCGTCCGGTGGCGGGTCCAGTTCGTCGAGGAAGCGGCCGACGTCGGCCAGGATCAGTTCGTCGGAAAAGGCCTCGCCCGGCGTTCCGAGGTCGTTCATCGGCTTCCCCCTTCACTGGCGAGGAGATCGCGCATCTGGTCGAGGCAGCGCCCCCTGGTCGGTCCGACGCTGCCGCGTGGCATGCGCAGCGCCTCGGCGACGAGCTGGTACTCCGCCCGGCCCGCGAGCACGGTCAGCCGGAGCAGTTCCTGACAGCGGTGGGGCAGCCGGACGAAGGCGCGCCAGACCCGGCGGTCGCGGTCGGCGCGGACGGCTTCGTCTTCGGGTGCCGGTTGGGTGCTCGGCATGGCTTCGGCGACTTCGTCGCTCAGCGGCACGGGCTGGATGCGGCGGCCGAACGGGTGGGTGGCCTCGCGCCGGGTCGTCGTGATGAGCCAGGCGGCGAGGGCCTTGGGGTCGCGGAGCTTGCCGAGCTGGCTGAAGAGGGCGAGCCACACGGTCTGGACGACGTCCTCGGCGACCGAACGGTCGAGGCCGTTGGCCCGGGCGACGTGCCAGACGAGCGGGGTCAGCTCGGCGACGAGGCGGTCCATCGCCCGGCGGTCACCGTCCCGGGCGGCCTGCATGCACGCGGCGTGCAGCTCGGCGCCGGTCAAGCCCTCCCAAGGCGGGTCAACCTCTGTGGTTTGCACGTCGGTCACGGTATCTGCCCCTCTTCGGAAAAGTCTTCGAGTCGGCATCGGCAGTATCGCGGGTCCTTCGGGGGGAAGGAGCGTGCAGGTGGATCTCGGATACATCAGTCAACTTACTTGGTCGGTCGCGCTTCCGGTCAATGACGACTGGGGGAGGCACCGGCCGACGCGGGCGGGTGAACCCGCGCCGACCGATACTCCCCTCCCTCAAGGGCCCGCTCCCCAACGGGCCCCGCCGGATGTCCCCTCCCCCGAAAGGCACCCGGCCGACGGTGTCCGGTAGCCCCCTCGGCTCCCGGTCACCGCGCATTTCCGAACCCGGCACCCCCTGCCGTGTTCCTCTCTCCGTGCGTGGCTGCTCCACAGGACGCAGTGGCGGGAGGGCCAGATACACGAACGGCGAACTTTTTTTGAAGATCGACGCAGTGCCGCTAAGCGATCACGGGGAGTGCCAGGTTGTGCGCCCAGCGGGCGTATCCGGCGGGTCCGGGGTGGAAGTTGTCGCTCGCGAACGCCGTGGGGTCGAGCAGGGCGGGGTCCATCGGGACGTGCCGGACGCCGGGGACGCGGGCCAGCGCCGCGGCCGCCTCGTCGAGCGCGGCCGAACGCGCGGAAAGGACGTCCCGCAGCGGCCGCGGCAGGGCCGGGAACCGCGCCATCGGCGGCACCCCGGCCAGGACGACGTCGACCGGGCCGAGCCGCCGTCGCAGCTCGACGACCAGGCTCAGCAGGTCACGGCGGTAGCCCGCGGCCGTCCGGAGTTCGATGGTGTCGTTGACGCCGAGGGCGATCACCACCAGGTCGGCCGGGTGGACCAGCGGGACCAGTTCGTCGCGGACGGTCCTCGCGTTGGCGCCGGTCCGGCCGACCGCCTGCCAGCGCACGGCCCGGCCGCCGCGGGCCAGCTCGCGGGCGAGGCAGCCGGTGAGCGCTTCCTCGTGGGTGGCGGCGCCGACGCCGTCCACCGTGGACTCGCCGAGCACGGCCAGGCGCAACGGCTCGCCGCTCCCCGGCACGAGCCCTTCGGCCGGGCCCGCCGCACCGGGCAGCCGCGGGGTCTTCCGCTTGACGTACAGGGCTTGCGCGAGGATCACCATGTTCTCGAAGCTAGCGGTGCGCGAAGGCCGTCGACGACGACCGCGACGACCTTGGCCGCCCGGGCGTCCCACTCCGCCTCGGGGATCCGGGACAACGCGCCGAGCAGCAGGATGACGTCGGCGGCGTCGACCTCTTCGCGCACCTCACCGGCGGCTTTGCCGCGCTCGAGCACCGACTCGAGGGCGTCGTCGAGCCGGTGGTGCTGGTCCGCGTACAGGTCCTGCCAGGCCGACGCCTCGATCGCCGCCATGACCCCGCGTTTCACCCGCGCGTACTCGACCAGCCGCGCCAGCCAGTGGGTCAGGGCCACCAGCGGTGCGTGCTCGGCCAGCAGCGGGGCCACGGCGTCGACGAGCTGGGTGAGCTCGCTGCGGTACACCTCCGCCAGCAGGTGCTCGCGGGTCGGGAAGTGCCGGTAGAGCGTGCCCTGCCCGACGCCGGCCGCCTTGGCGACCGCGTGGAGCTTCAGCTCGGCGGCCGCGCCGTTGGACCGGCTCAGCTCGGCCCGCGCGGCCTCGACGATCCGGTCGCGGTTGGCGACCGCGTCCGACCGGCGCTCACGACCCGTCACAACACCTCCCGACAGCGAAGTGGACAACTGTCCGGTACGTTCGGAGGCGTAACCGGACAACTGTCAGCTTAGTGGAGGAGACCGCGATGAGCGGAGTGGACGGCAAGGTCGTCGCCATCACCGGCGCGAGCAGCGGCATCGGCGCGGCGACCGCGGAAGAACTCGCGGCCCGGGGTGCGGCGGTCGTGCTGGGCGCACGGCGGACCGATCGGCTCGACGCACTGGCCGAGCGGATCCGGGCCGGCGGCGGCCGGGCGGAGGTGCGGACCGTCGACGTCACGAAGCGCGCCGACCTCGAGCGGCTGGTGAGCCTCGCGGTGGACCGCTTCGGCCGCCTCGACGTCCTGGTCGCCAACGCCGGCGTCGCGCGGATCGCCCCGGTCGGCGACCTCGACGTCGACGACTGGGACGCGATGATCGACGTCAACCTGCGCGGCGTGCTGAACGGCATCGCCGCCGCGCTGCCGGTGTTCCGCCGCCAGGGCCGCGGGCACTTCGTCACAACGGTGTCGACGTCGGGGTTGAAGATCGTGCCGGAGCAGGCCGTCTACGCGGGCACGAAGAACGCCGTGCGCACGCTGCTGGAGGCCCTGCGCCAGGAGTCGACCGACGGGGTCGTCCGCACGACGTCCGTCTCGCCCGGGTACGTCCGCACCGAGCTCCTCGACCACATCGAGGAGCCCGGGCAGCGCGACCAGGCCCAGCAGGCCATGGCGGCGCTGGGCATCGGCCCCGACGCCGTGGCGCGGGCGATCGCGTTCGCCGTCGAGCAGCCCGACGACGTCGAAATCGGCGACCTCACCATCCGGCCCGCCCGGCAGGGTTAGGCGTTCTTCTCGTCGCGGAGCTTGTGCCAGCGCTCGTACATGCCGTTGAGCTCCACGAGCATGAACGACAGGAAGTCCCGCATCTCGGCGAGCCGCTGCCCGGCGGGCGTGTCCTCGCCGAGGGCGTCCATGCCGTTCTCGGCCGCGTCGCGCCACATGGTGATCATGCGGTCGCGCTTGAGGAACGTGGCGTACCAGAGGTCGTCGTAGAGGCGGTAGTGGTCGCGGCGCTCGCCGGGTTCGCGCTCCTTGGCGACCAGGCCGATCTGCTCGAGGAAGCGCACGGCGCCGGAGATGGCCGCCGGGCTGACCGACAGCTGCGAGGCGAGGTCGGCCGCGGTCAGCCGGCCTTCGTCGGTGGTCATCAGCGCGGCGAACACCCGCGCGGCCATGCGTTGCATCCCGATCTGCGAGAGCACGAGCGCGAGGCTCTCGACGTACCGGCGGACGGCGTCCTCATCCCGCTTCGTGCCAGGCGTCGTCATCCGGTCATCCTCTCGTACCACCCCACCAAGATCACTCCATCTAGACATTTTCTTAACTTCACAACTTTGTGAAACCAGTGTAGCTTCCGAAGCATGGAAAACGCCATCGCGATCTCCGGCCTGCACAAAGCGTTCGGCCGGACTAAGGCCTTGGACGGCCTTGATCTGCAGGTACCCGCTGGGGAGGTGCACGGCTTCCTGGGCCCGAACGGCGCCGGGAAGTCGACCACCGTCCGGGTGCTGCTCGGCTTGCTCCACGCGGACTCGGGGGATGTCCGGCTGCTCGGCGGCGACCCCTGGAAGGACGCCGCGAGCCTGCACCACCGCTTGGCCTACGTGCCCGGCGACGTCAACCTCTGGCCCAACCTCTCCGGCGGCGAGGTGATCGACCTGCTCGGGCGCCTGCGCGGCGGCCTCGACGAGAAGCGCCGCGCCGACCTCGTCGAGCGGTTCGACCTCGACCCGAAGAAGAAGGGGCGGACGTACTCGAAGGGCAACCGGCAGAAGGTCGCCATCGTCGCCGCGCTCGCGTCCCGGGTCGACCTGCTGATCCTCGACGAACCGACGTCCGGCCTCGACCCCCTGATGGAGGCGACGTTCCAGTACGCCATCCAGGAGGAGCGCGAGCAGGGCCGGACCGTGCTGCTCTCCAGCCACATCCTCGCCGAGGTCGAAGCCCTGTGCGACAAGGTCAGCATCATCCGCAACGGCAGGACCGTCGAGTCCGGCACGCTCGCCGAGCTGCGCCACCTGACCCGGACGTCGATCACCGCCGAGCTGGCCGGCCCGCCGAACGGCCTGACGAAACTGGCGAACATCCACGACCTCAAGGTCGAGGGCAACCGCGTCCGGTTCGACGTCGAAACACGCTCGCTCGACGAGGCCCTGCGCCACCTGACCGAGGTCGGCGTCCGGAGCCTGGTCAGCCAGCCGCCGACGCTGGAAGAGCTGTTCCTGCGGCACTACACCACCGAGGCGAGCGCGAAATGACCGCGACCCTTTCGCGCGCCGAAGCCGACGTCGCGCCGGCCCACGAGCTGGCCGGCACCTGGCACCTCACCCGGCTCGCGCTGCGCCGCGACCGCGTGGTCCTGCCGATCTGGATCGTGCTGCTCAGCATCGTCCCGGCCAGCACGGTCAACACCTTCACGCAGTTCTACCCGACCGTCGCCGACCGGCTGGCCCTGCAGGCCGGCGCGAACACGAACCCGTCGTACGCGCTGCTCTACGGGCCGCCGTTCGACCTGACCACGGCCGGCGGGTTCATCGCCTGGCGCATGTGCGGGTTCCTCGCGCTGCTGACCGGGCTGATGGTGGTCTTCACGGTCACCCGGCACACGCGCGCCGAGGAGGACACGGGCCGCGCGGAGCTGCTCGCGTCCGCGGTCGTCGGCCGGTACGCGGCGCTGACGGCGTCGCTGCTCGTGGCCGGCGGGGCGAGCGTGCTGATCGGGCTGGTCCAGGCGGTCAGCATGATCGGCGCCGGCCTGCCCGCGGCGGGTTCGGTCGCCTTCGGCGCGTCGGAAGCGTTGGCGGGCCTGGTGTTCACGGCCGTCGCGGCGGTCGCCGTCCAGCTCGCCGAGTACTCGCGCACGGCCAACGGGATCGGCACCGCCGTCGTCGGCGCGGCCTTCCTGCTGCGCGGCGCCGGAGACTCCACTGTGGACGCTCGCTGGCTGTCGTGGCTCTCGCCGATCGGCTGGGTGCAGCAGGTCCGCGCGTTCGCGGGCGAACGCTGGTGGGTCCTGCTGCTGCCGGTGGCCCTCACGCTCGTCGTCGGCGCGGCCGGGTACTGGCTGCTCCCCCGCCGCGACGTCGGCGTCGGCATCCTGCCGCCACGGCCGGGCCCGGCGCGGGCGGCGGCGAGTCTGCGGTCCCCGCTCGCGCTCGCCTGGCGGCTGCACCGCGGCCCGCTGCTCGGCTGGACCGTCGGCACGGCCGTGGTCGGCGCGGTGTTCGGCTCGATCGCCAGCGGCATCGGCGACCTCGTCGGCTCGAGCCCGCAGGCGCAGGAGATCTTCGAACGGCTCGGCGGCAGCCACGCGCTGACGCAGGCGTTCCTCGCCGCGATGGCCGGGATGTTCGCCATGGTCGCGTCGCTGTACGGCGTCCAGGCCGTGCTGCGAATGCGGGGCGAGGAGACGGCGAACCGCCTGGAACCGGTGCTGGCCACCAGCGTCGGCAGGCTGCGCTGGGCGGGCGGTCACCTGGTGTTCGCCTTCTTCGGCACGGCGTTGCTGCTGCTGGCCGGCGGCGTGTTCATGGGCCTGGCCAACGGCCTGCGCACGCACGACGTCGGCGGCTCGATCGGCGACGCGCTGTCCGGCATGCTCGTCCAGCTGCCCGCGGCCTGGGTGGTCGTCGCGCTGGCGGTGGCGATCTTCGGGCTGCTGCCCGCGTACTCGGCGACGGCGTGGGCGGTCGGCGCGCTGGCGCTGCTGCTCAGCCTGTTCGGCCCGGTCGTGAACCTGCCGCAGGCGGTGCTGGACATCTCGCCGTTCCAGCACCCGCCGAAGCTGCCCGGCCAGGAGCTCGTCGCGACCCCGCTCGTGTGGCTCATGGCGGTCGCGGTCGTCGCGCTGGTCGCCGGGCTCGCCGGCTGGCGGCGCCGGGACGTCGGCTAGCGCGGCCGGATCTCCCGGTCGGGCCCGGCCACGACCTGAGCCTGCGGCCCCGCCTTCCCGCAGGCGGGGCCGCCCGGTTCGGTGAAGGCCGGGGTGACGACCGTGGTGTGCGGCTTGCCGTCGTCGAAGCGGACGGTGACCTTGACCGGCTCGGCCCGCAGGCCGGGAATGTCGGCGAAGCCCTGCAAGCCCCCCGTCGCGTCGTCGGGCCGCAGGTCCACCCGGCGCGTGACGCACTGGTCGCCCCAGCAGGCGTCGAGCGTGGCGCGGGTGATGCCCGCCGGGTCCGGGACGGTCAGGCCGATGCCGATCGGGGTGCCGATCGCCAGGCACGCGACCTCCGGCGCCGAGCACCCGGCCACGAGCACGACCGCCGCGATCCACGGAATCCTTCGCATACCGACCAGACGGAGTCAGCGGCCGGCCGGTTGCCTCCTCAGTCGCGCCACCCGCTGGTCAGCGGCAACGCGGGCGTCGTCGAGGTCGGGGTGGCCGAAGTCGGCGATGGCGGTGTCACGGTCACTTGGACGACGCTCGTGGTGGTGGACGGCGCCGGCGTGTCGACCGAGGTGACGGTGGACGGCGCCACGGAGGCGGTCACGGTGACCGGCACGGCGGGAACGGTGCTGGTCGGCGGGGCGACGACGACGTTTTCGGCGGGCCGGGGTGCCGTCCGGCCGGCGACGAGCAGCGCGGCCACCAGCAACCCGGTGGCAAAACCCGCCAGCCCGGTCACCGCGGCGGAGTCCCAAGCAGTACGGCGACCCATCCCGGCACCCCCTCGCCACGCGCAGCGCAGGTTCGAGGACTAACTCGCGTTGATCATATCTTCTGTTACAGAACGTGCACCTTGAGTCTGGTTGACGCAACTTTGTTGAGCGTGGCACGTTGGGATCATGGGGGCACTGGGGAACCGCGACTTCCGCCGGCTCTGGCTCGCCGACCTGGCGAGCCAGCTCGGCAGCCGGATCGACGTACTGGCGATCCCCCTGCTCGCCACCACGGTGCTCGGCGCTTCCGTCTTCGAGGTCTCCCTGCTGCGGACCGCGGAAACCCTCCCCTACCTGGTGCTCGGCCTGCAGGTCGGCGCGTGGTGCGACCGGGTGCGCCACCGCCCGCTGCTGATCGCGGCCGACGTCGGGCGCGCGGTTCTGATCGCGTCGATCCCGGTGGCCGCGCTGTTCGGCGTGCTCGGGCTGGCCCACCTGCTGGTCGTCGTGCTCGGGGTCGGGCTGTTCGGGGTGTTCTTCGACATCGCCCACCAGACCTACGTGCCGCGACTGGTGCCGCCCGGGCAGCTGCCGGACGCGAACGCGCGCTTGCAGACGAACCTGTCGATGGCGGCGGTCGCCGGCCCCGGCCTGGCCGGGCTGATCATCCAGGCGCTCGGCAACGCCGCGGCGCTGGCCGTCGACGCCGTCAGCTACCTCTGGTCGGCGCTCTGGCTACGCCGGATCGAGACCCCGGACGTGCGGCCCGAGCCCGGTCCGCGCCGGCTGTGGCGCGAGATCGGCGACGGCCTGAAGGTGGTCCGCGGCGACCGCGTGCTGCGGGCGATCAGCCTGCACGGCGCGGTGTCCAGCCTCTTCCAGTCCGTGCACCTCGCCATCGTGATCGTCTTCCTCGCGCGCGACGTCGGGCTCTCGGCGTGGGCGATCGGGCTGCTCGGCACGTCGACGCTGACCGGTGCCCTCGCCGGCGGGCTGACCGCGCAGCGCATCGGACGGCGGTTCGGCGACGCGCGGGCGCTGGTGGGTGCGGCTGTGCTCTACGGCGTGGCGTACCAGCTCTACCCGTTCACCGGACCGGGCTGGGCGCTCGCGTGCTACGTCGTCGCCGGGTTCTTCGCGTCCTTCGGCGTCATCGTGCTGAACGTGTTCGAGATGAGCTTCCAGCAGGCCGTCGCGCCCCCGGCGCTGCTGGGCCGGGTCAACTCGATCACGCACACGCTGATCCTCGGCGCGGTCCCGCTCGGCAGCCTCCTCGGCGGCGCCCTGGCCAGCGCGTTCGGCATGCGGGTGACCCTGCACGTCGCCGCGGCCGGCGTCCTCGCGTCGGCCGCGTTCCTGGTGTGGTCGCCGCTGCGGAAGCTGCGCGACCTGAACGGCGTCTCAGCCGGCGGGTCTTAGCTTCGAGGCCATGGACGAAAGCGCGCGGGCCGGCCGGCTGGCCGAGGCGGCCCATTCCGCGTGGAAGGCCGGCAACCCGGCCCGGGCGCGGCGGCTCCTCGACGTCATGGCCTCGACGGTCCCCGAGCCCGTCGCGCGGCCCCGGGCAGGCCGGCTGCGCGGGCTGATCGAGCTGTACAGCGGCAACCTCGCCGCGGCGCAGGACCACCTGACGCGGCTCGCGGGTCACGTGGAGCCGAGCCACGCCGCGCGCCTGCTGTTCCTGGCCATCGACGCGGCCCACCACCGCGACCGCTGGGACGACGTCCTCGAGCTGGCGAAGCGGATCACGGCGCTGCCGTGCGAACCCGGCTTCCACGTCCTGGCCGAGCTGCTCGCCGGCGACCGAGAGACGCCGGACCCGTGGCAGATCCTCGACGCGGTACCGGACACGCTCACCGAGCGGCACGCGCACCGCTGGCTCGTCACGATGGCGATCAGCCGCCGCGGCCCGCACCGGCAGGCGACGCGGGAGTTCGGGCTCGTCGCGGCGGAACGGTTGCGGACCAACGGAATCCTCGCCCTGCACGCGGTGCTGCTGGTCTGGCTGGCGGACCTCGAACTCGACCTGGGCCGCTGGGCCGACGCGCAGGCGCACGCGGAGGAGGCCCTGCGCACCGCGGCCGAGCAGCACGTGACGTCGGCCGACGCCCACGCGGTCCTGGCCCGGCTCGCGGCCCTGCGCGGGGACGCCACGGCGTGCCGCCGGTACGCGGAGCGCGTGCTGCGCGCGGCGCCGGCCCAGGACAACGCGCTGGCCGCGGCCCAGGCCCGGTGGGCCGTGGGCTCGCTGCACCTCTCGCGCGGCGAATTCGCCGAGGCGGCCGAACGGCTTTCGGCACTCGGGCACCGGGACGTGGTCGCTGCCGCGGCGATCGACCGCGCCGACACGGAGTCGGCCCGGGCCGCCGCGCCGGGCCACCGGGACGTCGCCGCTGCGGCGATCGACCTGCCCTTCGAGCAGGCGCGCAGGCGGCTCCGGGAGGGGCAGCGGCTGCGCCGGGAAAAGCGCGTCACCGAGGCGAAAGGTCCGCTGCGGGCCGCGCTCGAGACGTTCGAAAGCCTCGGCGCGGCCGAGTGGGCGGCGACCGCGGGCCGGGAGTTGCGCGCGACCGGGGCGGCCGTGCCGGGGACCGGACAGCTGACGACGCAGGAGCGTCAGGTGGCGGAGCTGGCGGCGGCCGGGCTGTCGAACCGGGAGATCGGCGCGCGGCTGTTCCTCAGCCCGCGGACCGTCGGCTACCACCTGTACAAGCTGTTCCCGAAGCTCGGCATCGCCAGCCGGGCGCAGCTACGCGACGTCGCCTTCTCCGGCTGACGCGCGCAGCCCGTCGACGACCACGCGCACCAGGTGGCGGCTGCCCGGCGAATACCGCTCGACGGCCAGGCAGCCGACGATGAGCGCCCGCAGGTCGTCGCCGTCGATGTCCCGCCGGACGGTGCCGGCTTCCTGGGCGCGGGTAAGCAGTTCCGCCAGGGCCGCGCGGAACTCGTCGCCCGCGCCGGCCTTGAAGGCGTGCCCGCTCGACTCGGCGAGGGCGTCGCAGATGGCGCGGTTGAGCGAAGCCTGCTTGATGACGCGGACGAAGTAGTCGAGGAAGACCTCGCCGGGGTCCGCGGCGCCGGTGAGCCCGCGGGCCTCTTCGGCGAACTGCTCGATGCGCTCGAGCACGACGGCCTGGAAGAGCGCTTCCTTGCTGGGGAAATGCCGGTAGACGGTGCCGGCGCCGACGCCGGCCAGCCGCGCGATGTCGTCCAGCGGCACGGCGAGCCCGTCGGCGGCGAACGCCTCTTCGGCGGCAGCCAGGACCTTGGCCCGGTTGCGCCGCGCGTCCGCGCGCATCTTCTCCATGTTCGTCTCCTCGTTGACAACCGGAACGCGCGCTCCGTATCGTCGTAAGCGGGTGCACCGTTCCGATTCAACGTCCAGTCTTCCAGGAGAATTCCGATGCCACGCACCGTGCCCGAAATCGCCACCCGCGTCCGGGAAGGGATGTCCACGCTGGACACCACGCCGTTCGCGGACCTCTTCGCCGCTGACGCCGTGTACGAGCTGCCGTTCCTCGGTCAGCGCACCGAAGGCCGGGACGCGATCGTCGCGGAACTCGACGCGGCCGGTGTGCGGGCGCGCGCCCTGGGCGTGACGGAAGCCCAGGTCACGGCGCAGGTGACGGAATCCGGGTTCGTCCTCGAACTCGCGGTTTCCGGCCGGCCGTCGTCGGTCGGCGTGGTCACGGTGGCCGGCGGGGAGATCACGGCCTACCGCGACTACCCGAACCTCTCCCTCGCCTCACTGCGCACGCGCGAGGTGTTCGACCGCTTCCTGGCCGCGAGCGTCGAAAACCGCTGGGACGACCTCGCCGACTGCTACGCCGAAGACGTCGTCCTCGAAATGCCGTTCACGCTGCCCGGAGCACCGCGGGTGACCCACGGCCGCGAGGAGCTGCGCCGCCGGTTCCGCCGCGCGGGCGCGGCCCGCCGCGTCACGAAGGCCGGCAACGTCGTGGTGCACGAGACGGCCGATCCGGCGGTGCTCGTCGCCGAGTTCGACCTCCACCAGGAAATGGGCGGCGAGAGCTTCGTCGTCCCCTACGTGATGGTGATGACCGTCGAGGACGGCCTGATCGCGCACACCCGCGACTACACCGACACCGCGGCCGCGGCGGACCGGCTCAAGGCGTGGTCGCCTGCTGGGACGCCGGCGGGATGAACAGGCGCTCGAACGTGCTGACGCCGTAGTCCCACACCCCCGGCACCAGCAGCACCGCCAGCACCGCGAACACCGGGAAGACGAGCCGCTTCTCGACCTTCTTGCCGGTCTTGAACCGCAGGGCCTTCGGCGGGCCCAGCTCGTACCAGGTCTCGCCGGCGATGGGGATCGGGAAGAGGAACGGGCAGCCGGACTCGGTCAGCGCGTCGCCGAGGCAGTGGGTCAGGCAGCCGGCCGCCACCGCGACGCCCAGCCAGCCCGTGATGGAAGCCAGCTCGCCGGCCCGGTCGGGCGGCGCCGTGAAGAACCACCAGGCGATCGCGGCGCCGCTCACCGGCAGCAGCCAGTCGCCCAGCGCACCTTCGGCCAGCATCAGCCCGAAGACCACCACGCCGACGACGGCCCACGGACCGCCCGCCTCGGTGCCCCACGACGTCAACGCGCCGAGGCCGGCCGCGAACAGGACCGTGTGGGACAGGTGGCGGTGCTGGCCCGTCACCTTCTCGTCGCGCGGGCCCTTCGTCAGCGCGTAGAACGCCGCCGAGACGCGGCGCAGCAGCCACGACAACGCGCCCGTCAGCCAGCCGAGGAGCTTGGACGCGCTCGCGCCGGGGTGGTCCAGGTCGGGCAGCAGGGTGAAACCCGCCGTCGTGGCGGCGAAAACCACCGCCTGGTGCACCGAACCCGCCCCGACCGCGGGCGCCAGGGCCAAGCCCGCGCACCAGCCGGTCAGGGCGTGCGTCCGCCCCATCATCGTGCCGCCCCCAACGTCCCCGCACCGAACTCGGTCCGCGGAACCGTAGCGGGCGGTCAGGCTTGGGGGTCCTCCGACACGCTCAGGTGTTCGGCCACGCCGGTGAGCTCGATCACGCGGCTCACGGCGGGGCTCGGGACGACCTCGAGCTCGACGTCCTGCTCGCCGGCCTGGCGTTGTGCGCGCAGCACCACGTTCAGCGCGGAGGAATCGAAGAAGGTCACCCCGGTCAGATCGGCCACGACCCGCTGCGCCCGCTTGTCCGCGATCAGCCCCGCCAGGGCCTCCTGCAGCTGCGGGCTGGTCAGCAGGTCGAGCTCGCCGGTGACCACCACCCGGGGCTCCGTCGCGTCGGTGTCCAGCGTGATGCCGAACCCGGGCGGGGTGGCGTTCTGGTCGGCTGCGGGCATGCAGTTTCTCCTCGTCAGGCGCTGCTCCTGCGCCGGGTACGCGCCTGTTGTCTCAAGCGGCAACCGTGTCACCGTGCCTTCCCAAGCTCTCGCGGGGCACGGTCAAGGCAACTCCGGGGCCAACCCTAACCCAGGAAGCGGCCGAGCCCGCCACGGCCGCCGCCCTTTCGCGCGGACTGTTCACGTGCGATCGGATCCTGCCTGGTCAGTGCGCACTCACGGCCTTCCGCGCCGCCCGCCGCTGGCGCAGGAACAGCTGCCGCCGTTCGATCTCGCCGAGGCCGCCCCAGATGCCGTAGGGCTCCTGTACCGTCATCGCGTGCGTGCGGCACTGGGCCAGGACCGGGCAGGTCTGGCAGATGGCCTTGGCCCGGGACTCGCGCCGCTCCCGCGCCGAACCCCGTTCGTTGTCCGTGTGGAAGAAAAGGCTGCTGTCCGCGCCCCGGCACGAACCGCGCAGCTGCCATTCCCACTCTTCAGCAACCACGTTGGGCAGCCGGCTGACGTCAGCCATGTCGTCCCTGCCTTTCCCAGGTCAATCATGTCGATCGCTACATGCCCGCCGGTGCAGCGGATCAAACCCGGGTTTGGTTTGCTCACCCCACGGGCATCTCGCGACCGGGCGTGAAGAGGACACCGCCGAACCCTGGAGCGCGAGCCGGAGAAAGGAACAACCGTGGAGGACAACGCCCCGCTCGTGCCGGAAGGCGCGCAGGTCATCGAGGTGCGGACGGCCGCGATCCCGCACGTCGTGCCGACGTTGCGCACCATCGTGGCGGACATCGCGATGCGCCAGGACTTCGACCTGGACGCCGTCGAAGACCTCCGGATGGCGGTGGACGAAGCCTGCTCGCTGCTGCTCCCCGCCAGCTCGGACGGCAAGCTGACCTGCACGTTCTCGTGGAACGGGCCGCGCATCGAGGTTTCGGTTTCGGTCTTTTCGGACACTCCGGACCACGAAGACGACACCGGCCTGTCGTGGCAGCTGCTCACCGCGCTCGCGACGTCGGCCCAGCGCACGGTGACGCCCGAGGACGGCCGCTACCTGTCCCGGGTCGACCTCGTCCGGGAGAGCCAGGCGGCGGACTCGTGACCGACCCCGCCGAGCGCGGCGAGGATGCTCTCGACGTCGGCGCCCTGTTCACCCGGCTCGCCGCGTTGCCGGCCGGCTCCCCGGAACGGGAGACCATCCGGGACACGCTGGTGCGCGGCCACCTCGAGCTGGCGCGCAACCTCGCCCGGAAGTTCCGCAACCGCGACGAGGCGATGGAGGACCTGGTCCAGATCGCCACGGTCGGGCTCATCCACGCCGTCGACCGGTTCGACCCCGGCCAGGGCACCGACTTCCTGGCCTTCGCCGTCCCCACCATCTCCGGCGAGCTGCGCCACCACTTCCGGGACAACAGCTGGTCGGTGCGGGTGCCGCGGCGGCTCAAGGAGCTGAACGCGAACATCTCCGCCGCGCGCGAGGAGCTCACGGTGCAGCTTTCGCGCGCGCCGAAGCCCAGTGAGATCGCCGCCCGGCTCGGTGTGCCCATCGAAGACGTCTACGAGGGCCTTCGCGCTGGTCAGGGCCGCTACGGCGCGTCGCTCGACCACCTGCTGGAGAACGCGGCGCACACCCGGTTCGGGGCGCCGGACGCCGAGCTCGGCCAGGCCGAGCTGCGCGAGGCGCTGCGCCCGATGCTGGAGAGCCTGCCGGACCGGGAGCGCAAGATCGTCGCGCTGCGGTTCGGCTCCGGGATGAGCCAGTCGGACATCGCGCGCCGTGTCGGTGTCTCCCAGATGCAGGTGTCGCGGTTGCTGGCTGCGACCTTGAAGAAGCTGCGTTCGGGCCTGGACGAATCCGAGCTCGCCGACGGCACCTGATTAGCCGTTCGCGCGCGTGGGTACCTCGCGGACGGTACCGGACTCACTGGGAGGGGGACCGATGACGACGTCGAAGCTGCCGCAGCGCCCGGCTGTGCCCGCCGCGCCGCTCACGGTGCCCCTGCCGGCCGACGTCACGGCCCCGGCGCGGGCGCGGCACGAGGTCCGCTCCGCCATGCTCGGCCTCGGGTTCACCGAGCCGCAGCTGGACGACGTGCTGCTGGCGACGTCCGAGCTGGTCACGAACGCCTTCGAACACGGCGAGTGCCCCCAGGCGCTTGAGCTGGCGTACGCGGACGGACGGCTCACGCTGCGGGTGTACGACACCGGTTCCCTGCTGCCCGAGCTGCGGGCGCCGTCGCCGGCGCAGGCCCGCAGCCGGGGGCTCGTCCTGGTCCAGGCGCTGTCGGAGGACTGGGGCTTCGAACGCTGCCCCGGCGGAAAGTTCGTCTGGGCGGTCTTCCTCGTCCCCGGCGCCTGATCAGGGACCCAGGAGCTCCCGCGCGGCGCCGGTCTCCCCGATCCGCTGCCGGAACGGCTTCCGCGCCAGCGCCTCGACGATCGCGTCCAGCACCCCGCGCAGCGGGTACGGCAGCTCGGCCTCCAGCGCCTCGGACGCCTCGGTCGTCGCCGTCCACTCCGCCTCGATCAGCGGCAGCAGTTTCCGGGTCTTGCCGGTCAGCGACACGATCCGCTGCCGCGCGTCGGCGCCGGGTTCGAGGGCGACGAGCCCGGCGCGGTTCATCTGCGCGACGGTCTGGCTCGCCGCCGAGTGCGTCACGCCCATCTCCGCGGCGAGTTCCCGGATGGCCAGCGGACCGTGCGCGAGCAGCGCCCGCACCACCGGCGAGTACCGCGGGCGGTAGTCGTCGAGACCGATGTCGGCGAGGAACTTCGCGACGTCGGCCTCGAAGATCTCGAGGACGTGCCGCATCCGGGTCCCGAGTCCGTCCGGACCCGACGTCATGGCCATGACGGCCGATCATAGGCGGGGCCGTGTGCTTGGATCGCGGCATGGAGAACCGGAAGATCGCCCGGCTGGGCCGCGAGGTGTCCGTCGTCGGGCTCGGGTGCTGGCAGCTGGGCGCGGACTGGGGCGAGGTCGACGAGCAGGACGCGCTGGCGGTGCTGCACGCGGCCGCCGACGCCGGCGTCACGTTCTTCGACACCGCCGACGTCTACGGCGACGGCCGCAGCGAGCGGCTGGTCGGCCGTTTCGCCGCCGGGCGCGACGTGTTCGTGGCGACCAAGATGGGCCGCCGGGTCGAGCAGGTGCCGGAGAACTACGTCGCGGCGAAGTTCCGCGAGTGGAACGACCGGTCGCGCCGCAACCTCGGCGTCGACACGCTCGACCTCGTCCAGCTGCACTGCCCGCCGACGCCGGTGTACTCGTCGGACGCGGTGTACGACGCACTGGACGAGATGGTCGCCGAAGGCCGGATCAAGGCGTACGGCGTGAGCGTGGAGACCTGCGAAGAGGCCCTGACGGCGTTGGCGCGGCCGAACGTGGCGTCCGTCCAGATCATCCTGAACTGCCTGCGGCTCAAGCCCCTCGAGCGCGTGCTGCCCGCCGCGGCGGAGGCGGGCGCGGGGATCATCGCGCGCGTGCCGCTGGCGTCGGGCCTGCTGTCCGGGCGCTACACGGCGGCCACGACGTTCGCCGCCGACGACCACCGCACCTTCAACCGCCACGGCGAGGCGTTCGACGTCGGCGAGACGTTCGCGGGCGTGCCGTTCGAGGTCGGGCTGGAGGCGGTCGAGCGGCTGCGCGGGCTGGTGCCCGAAGGGCAGACGCTGGCGCAGTTCGCGTTGCGCTGGATCCTCGACCAGCCGGGCGTGAGCACCGTGATCCCGGGCGCGCGCAACGCTTCGCAAGCCACGGCGAACACGGTGGCGGCTTCCCTTCCGCCGTTGTCCGCGGAGGCGCTCGACGGCGTCCGCGCCACGTACGACGAGCTCGTCCGGCCGCTCGTGCACGATCGCTGGTAGTCCCGGCATGATGGGCCGATGATGACGCCCGAAGAGCTCCTGACGACCACCCGGACGGTCCGCAAGCGCCTGGACTTCGACCGGCCGGTCCCGCTCGACCTGGTGAAACACTGCGTGCAGGTGGCCCTGCAGGCGCCGAGCGGCTCGAACACCCAGCGCTGGCAGTGGCTGGTGGTCACCGACGCCGGCCAGCGGGCGGCGCTCGGGCGCATCTACGGCCGCGCGTGCCACGAGTACCTGGCGTCCCCGAACGCGGCGGGCAAGCAGTTCGCCGACGACCCTTCGCGGGCCGCGGTGCAGCAGCGGGTCGGCAGCAGCGTCGAGTACCTGGCCGACCGGATGGGCGAGGTCCCGGTGCTGGTGGTCCCGTGCCTGGAGACGGCGTCGGCGGAGCTGCCGGAGGGCAACCAGGCGGGGCTGTGGGCCTCCTTGCTGCCTGCCGTGTGGAGCTACATGCTGGCGGCCCGGTCCGTGACCCTGGGCACGGCGTGGACGACGCTGCACCTGAAGTACGAGCAGGAAGCGGCGGAAGTCCTGGGGCTGCCGAAGAACGTCCACCAGGCGGCGCTCATCCCGACGGCGTTCTACACGGGCGACACCTTCAAGCCGGCCGCGCGGCAGCCGCTGGAAGACGTGCTGCACCTCGACCGCTGGTGAGGCACCGCCCATGAAGGCCTCCTCGCCGGGGCAGGGGGGACGTCGGCGAGGAGGCCTTCACGGCCTTTCGGCGGGCGGGAGGCTCAGCCGGTGTAGGCCTTGAAGATGTTCGTGAACTCGTACTGCGACTGGGAAATCCCGGAGCAGTTCGGGACCGCGCCGCCCCCGGGGCAGCCGCCGTTGTCGCGGCCGACCGACCAGAAGCCGATGCTCGCCACGTGGTTGGCCTGGGCGAACGACAGCAGCTGCCGGGCCGCCGCCTGGTCCGTGATCGGGCCCGTGTCGTTGCGGCCGATCATCGGGGTCAGGCCCAGGAGGCCCTTGATCTCCGAGTCGGACTTCGCCGGCCAGATCGTCTTCAGCTGGCCCAGTGTCGCCGTGGCCGCCGAGACCAGCGCGTCGCCCCAGGAACCGCTGTAGCCGAAGTCCATCAGCATCGGGTTGACCACCACGGTCAACCCGCGCGAAGCCGCGTCCTGCAGGATCTGCACCGAGAACGGGTCCATCCCGTAGTCCTGGCCCTGGATCCGCATCGTGTAGCTGATGTGCGTACCGCGTTGCTGCTGCAGCCTGAGCAGGGCCTGGTTGACCGTCGCGGTCGGGATCGACGCCTCGACGTCGACGTCCAGGCTGTTGCTGCCCACCGCGTCCAGGACCTTCACGTACGCGTTGTAGAGCGCGTCCACCGAGCCGCAGACGTTCTCCAGGTACGGGCCGAGCGCGCCGCCCGTCGCCACCGTGACCCCGCCGCCGAGCGACCGCAACGCGGTGACGTCGTTGATGATCCGCGAATCCAGCAGCGGCACCGTGCCGCCCCACTGCGGGTCGCAGCCGAGGCTGCTGCCGAGCGCGAAGGCGAGCGTGAAGTTCTTCTGGCCGGTCGCGTTCGCCACCGAAACCAGCGACGGCGTCGCCATCGTGATGTCGATGTACGGCGACACGCGCGCACTGCCCCCGCTCGGTGGCGGCGTGGTGGTGGTCGTCGGCGGCGGGGTCGTGGTCGGGGGGACCGTGGTGCCGGTGCACGGCCGGCCGTTGAGCGTGCAGTTCGCGGGCAGGCCGCTGCCGCTCACGAGGAAGCCGAAGCTCGTCGACGCGCCCGCGGCGACCGAGCCGTTGTACTCCCGGTTGGCGAACGAGTGGTGCGTGCCGCTCGGGGTGTCGAGCGCGTCCCAATAGGACCCGAGCGTCGAGCCGGCCGGCAGGTCGAACTCCAGCTTCCAGCTCGTCAACGCGGACGTGCCCGCGCTGATCGTGTACTTGGCCTGGTAGCCGGAGCCCCAGTCGGAGTCCTTGGCGAACGCGGCCGAAGGTGCGGTGGCGGCCGTCGCGGGCGAGACGACGAGCACCGTCGCCGCGGAGAGGATCGTCGCGGCGAGCGCGAGCTTGGCTTTCACGGCACTCCTCTCAGCGCACGGTCAGGGTGAGCCGCTGGATGCCCCAGGCGTCGGCCTGCGCGCCGGGGAGCCAGACGTCGACGATGTCGTCCTTGATCCAGCTGCCGATGTCCGCCGCGTAGCACTCGCCGTAGCCCGGCACCGAGAACCTGGTGCCCCACGGGATGTTCCGCGCGTCGACGGCGCAGAAGCCCGGGCCGGCGTCGTAGCCGAGCGCGGTCTGGGCGACGTCGTTGTAGGACGTGACGCGGTAGGTCAGCGTGGTGCCGGCCGGGATGCGGTAGGCGGCGAGGTGGTTGCCGCTGTCGAGGCGGTAGGCCGTCGAGATCTGGCCGAGCGAGCCGGGCGAGTTGTCCTCGGCCGTCATCGCGTAGAGCTGGTAGTTCGCGTTCTGGCACGGGCTCGCGTCGGTCACCGTGAGCGTCGGCTGGCCCCAGTCGCTGATCCACTGCAGGGCCTGGCCGTTGCGGAACGCGCGGTAGGCCTTCGCGCCGGGGACGCGGGCGAAGGTGAAGGTGACCTTGCCGTCGCTGCCGAGGCCGCCGGTGACGGAACCGGGTGCGGGCAAGCGGTTGCTGACGTCGACCGCGCCGACGAGCGTGCCGGGGCCGTGCCCGCCGGTGACCGGGCGGTCGGGGATGGTGCCCTGGTAGAAGTGCTGGCAGGCGGGCAAGGCGGCCGCCGACGCGGGTGCCGCCGGAGCGACGAGGAGACCGCCGGCGGCGACCGCCGCGAGCGTGAGGACCCTGGCGAAGCGCATGACGAGGAACCTCCATGGTGGGGACCGGGGTGGAGGTGACGCAGGTGGGGAGGCGCGGGTTCGCCGCTGAAAAAGACGTTAAGTGGCCTGGACCACACAGTCAATAGGTCTAGACCTTTAAGTTTTCCGCTACCCGATCGGCGCAGTCAGAGGTAGCTCACCAGCCGGTCGGCCAGCTCGGCCGGGTGGCTCAGGGGCACGCAGTGCGGGCCGTCGATCTCGTCCGGGGTGACGCCGAGCCGCTCGACGGCCACCCGGCGCTGGAAGTCCGGCGTGAAGAACCGGTCGTCGCGGCACAGCAGCACCCGGGTCGGGACGTCCGGGTGGGCCGGCAGCGGCCACGGCTCGTCCCACTCCTTGCTCACCTGGTCGCGCCCGCGCGCCTGGCACTCCTCGGCGAGCGACGCGGGGACGCCGTTGAAGAACTGCTCGGCCTCGCTCAAGCCCGTGGGTGCCGAAAAGCCCGTGGCGGACCACCACCGCCCCGGTGGCTCGGCCGGCGCCGGGATCATCCCGGCCAGGTACACCAGCAGCCGCGCCTGGACCTTCTCCGCGACCAACGGCGCGGTGAACCCGCCGTACGAATGCCCGACGACGGCGACGTCCGAGGCGTCGCCCAGGGCCGCCAGCACCGTGTCGGTGAACGCGGTCAGCCCGGCCGCCCGGTCGGTGATCGGCAGGTCCGGCGCGACGAAGCCGTGGCCGCGCGCGACCAGCTCCGGGCCGAGCAGGTGGAAGTCCCAGCCGCTGCCGCCGCCCCCGTGGACCAGCGCGAAGGTCGTCATGCCGGCCAGCTCAGCAGCGGCGCAGCATGTCCGTCAAGGCGGTCTTCTCGGGCTGCGTGACGGTCAGCCCGTAGTAGTGCTTGACCACGATCCAGTCGGTCGCGTAGGTGCACCAGAACGACACCAGCGGCGGCTTCCACTGGTCGGGTGCCTTGTCGCTCTTCTGCTGGTTGAGGTTGTCGGTGACGGCGAACAGCTGCGGCCGGGTCAGGTCGTTGGCGAACTGCTCGCGCTTCTCGGTCGTCCACGTCTTCGCGCCGCTCGCCCAGGCCTGCCCGAGCGGGACCATGTGGTCGATGTCGAGGTCGGTCGCCTTCGTCCAGGTCTCGTTGTCGTAGACGCTGGTCCACGTCCCGGACGTCGCCCTGCAGTCCTTGTCGGTCTTGACGTCCTTGCCGGCGCGCTTCAGCACGACTTCGCGGGTGTCACAGCCCGACCCCTGGCTGTCCCAGTGCGGGAACTTCTCGCGGGAGTAGCCGTCCATGGACGTCCGGTCGGCGATCTTCAGCTCCCCGAGCTGCTTCTGCGCGTCGGCCGCGGTGACCGGAACCGGTGCCGAGGACGACGACGGCGGCGGGGTCGCGCCGGAGCTCCGGCTCGTCGCCCAGTAGCCGAAGAGGGCGATCGCCAGGACCGCGACTACCAGCAGAGATCGCTGCGTCACGCTGAGCCGAAAGCCGCGGGCCGCCAAGATTTTCTCCTCTCACCTGTGCGTGCGCGCGGCGTAGTCTCACCCGTGCCGGCCTGGGAAAACCGCGCCGACACGACGACCTGGCGCGAATGTGACCTCGCCCACCCACGGCGGAGGTGTCACACCGAGCCGATCATCTGCGACTACCGGAGCAGGACCCATCCGGAGGGAGCAGCCGATGCCCGGCCGGCTCAAGAAGTTCGACGAGTTCTTCCAGCGCAAGGCCGCCGAGGGCGGCAACGTCGTCGCGATGGCGCGGATGGGCTCCGCGATGCGCGAGCGCGGGGAACTCGCCGAGGCCGAGGCGTGGTTCCGCAAGGCCGCGATGGGGGGCGACCGCGTCTCGATGACGTCGCTGGCGCACCTGCTCGCCGAGCGCGGGGCCCGGGACGAGGCCGAGCGCTGGTACCACGAAGCGGCGCTGGCCGGCGAGCCGCACGGGATGCTCAACCTCGCCCGGTCCTACGAACGGCGTGGCAAGCGCGAAGACGCCCAGCACTGGTACAGCGAGGCGGCCCACACCGGCGACCTGCCCTCGATCGCCGCGCTCGGGCACATCCTCCGCGAACAGGGCCGGCCCGAAGAGGCCGAGTCGTGGCTGCGGCAGGCCGCCGAATCCGGGATCACCGGCGCGATGATCGACCTCGGCATGGTGCTGCGCGACCGCGGTCAAGCCGCCGAAGCGGCCCGCTGGTGGCGCTCGGCCGTGCTGGCCGGGGACCTCGCGGCGACCTGCCAGCTCGGCAGGCAGGCGGAGCGCCTCGGCAGACCCGGCGACGCCGAAGCGTGGTACCGCCAGGGTGCGCTCGGCGGCCACGTCGAGGCGATCGTCCGGCTCGGGCTGCTGCTGCACCGGCGCGGCGACCTCGAAGAAGCGGAGAACTGGTACCTCGACGCCGCCGAGCGGGGCGACCCGGCGGCGATGACCAACCTGGGGGTGCTCGCCCGCAACCGCGGCGACGAAGGCGAGGCCGGCGCCTGGTACCGCAAGGCCGCCGAACACGGCAGCGTCCCCGCCCTCACCAACCTCGGCCACCTCGCCGAACACCGCGACGACCTCGCCGAAGCGGAGCAGTGGTTCCGCCGGGCCGCCGACACGGGCGACGTCCAGGGCATGCTCAGCCTGGCGCGGATGCTGCGGTCGAGGGGCGCCGCCCACGAGGCCGAACAGTGGTTAGCCCGGGCGGAGCACGTCCAGGACGACCGAGAGCACCACTTCTGACCGATCGATCTATTGTGTGATCCAACTCACAGCTCTAGCCTGGGTGGGCTCCCACCGCCGAGCCATCGCTGAGGAAGTGTGCCGCGTGTCGTGGTCACCGAATCACCCGGACTCCGTCGACGCCCTCTTCGAGCGCCGCAAGACACCCGTGCTCGCCCTGGCCGAGGACGCCAGGACGGTGGCCGAGGCGTGCCACGGCATGGCCCGCCGCTTCCACCGCGGCGGCAAGCTCGTGGTGTTCGGCAACGGCGGCCCCAGCACCGACGCCCAGCACGTCGCGGTGGAGTTCGTCCACCCGGTGATCGTCGGCAAGCGCGCACTGCCGGCCCTCTCGCTGACCGCCGACGTCGCGACGGTCACCGGCGTCGCCAACCGCGTCGGCCTCGAAGACGTCTTCGCCCACCAGCTGCGGATCATCGCCGACCCGGCCGACATCGCGCTGGGCATCTCCACCGACGGCGGGTGTGCGAACGTCCGCCGCGCCCTCGAAACCGCCCGGGACCTCGGGATGCTCACCGTCGCGCTGACCGGCGGCGACGGCGGGGCGATCGCCCGCACCCCCGGCCTCGACCACGTGCTCGTCGCCCGTTCGACCGACCCGAGGGTCGTCAAGGAGGTCCACGTGACCACCTACCACGTGCTTTGGGAGCTGGTGCACGTCTTCTTCGAGCAACCCGGCGTGCTGACCCCGGAGGTGGCGTCGTGAGCGCCCGTGACGCCGACAGACCAGCCGGCCCCGTCTGTCACGACGGGGTCTGCATCACCTGCTCCGACACCGCGGTCGAGGTGACCGTGGTCGAGCTCCTCGAGCACGAGCTCGCTGTCGTGGACACCGGATCCACCCGGGAAGAGGTCAGTGTGGCGCTGGTCGAGGCCGGCGTCGGCGACCGCATCCTGGTGCACGCCGGGGAAGCCATCGCACGCTTGGAGAAGTCCTAAGCCGCGGGAGAACCGGCATGACGCGGGAACGCCCCGTCACCGACGGTCTCGAAGCGCTGTACCCGTTCCTGTACTCGGGTGAAAGCGACCTCGACGCCGTCCTCCGCCAGGTCGAACAGTCCACTGTGGACAAGGTGCGCGAGATCGTCGCCCTGCGCGGTGACGTCCTCGCCACCGACCGCGACCGGCTGTTCGCGTGCGCGCAGGAACTGGCGCGCGCGTTCCAGGGCGGCGGCCGCCTGCTCGCCTTCGGCAACGGCGGCAGCTCGACCGACGCCCAGGACCTCGCCAGCCTGTTCCTCAGCCCGGCGGGCGACGCGAAGCCGTTGCCCGCCTTCGGGCTGACGAACGACATCGCGGTGGTGACCGCCCTGTCCAACGACATCGGGTTCGACGTCGTGTTCGCCCGGCAGATCGGCGCGTTCGGGCGTCCCGGCGACATCGCGGTGGGCCTGTCCACCAGCGGGAACTCCGCGAACCTGTTGCGCGCCTTCGACGAAGCCGCCCGGCGCGGCATGGTGACCGTCGGCATCGCCGGCTACGACGGGGGAAAAATGGCCGAGCTGGACAGCATCGACCACCTCTTCGTCGTCCCGTCACCGTCCGTGCACCGCATCCAGGAAGCCCAGACGACCCTCTACCACGCGCTGTGGGAGCTCACCCTCGGCGCGCTCGACGAACTCGGGGTTGAACAGCCGTGACGCATGCCGCAGAACAGACCGAAGAACAGCCCATCCACATCCTCTGGATCAACGCCGGCCTCTCGTGCGACGGTGACTCCGTCGCCTTGACGGCCGCCACGCAACCGAGCATCGAGGAAATCGTCCTCGGCGCTCTGCCCGGCTTGCCCAAGATCGCGGTCCACTGGCCGTTGATCGACTTCGAATGCGGCCCCGACAAGGGGGCCGACACGTTCATCGAGTGGTTCTACAAAGCCGACCGCGGCGAGCTGGAGCCGTTCGTGCTGGTCGTCGAGGGCTCGATCCCGAACGAGGCGATCAAGGACGAGGGCTACTGGTGCGGGTTCGGCAACAACCCCGAAACCGGCCAGCCGATGACGACCAGCGAGTGGCTGGACCGGCTGGCGCCCAAGGCACTTGCGGTGATGGCCGTCGGCACGTGCGCCACCTACGGCGGCATCCACGCGATGGAGGGCAACCCGACCGGTGCCATGGGCGTGCCCGACTACCTGGGCTGGGACTGGAAGTCCGGCGCCGGCATCCCGATCGTCTGCGTGCCCGGCTGCCCGACCCACCCGGACAACCTGTCCGAGACCATCACCTACCTGCTCTACCAGGCCGCCGGGCAGGCGCCGATGATCCCGCTCGACGACCACCTGCGGCCGCAGTGGCTCTTCGGCGCGACCGTCCACGAAGGCTGCGACCGCGGCGGCTACTACGAGCAGGGCGAGTTCGCCACCGAGTACGGCTCCCCGAAGTGCCTGGTCAAGCTGGGCTGCTGGGGCCCGGTCGTGAAGTGCAACGTGCCCAAGCGCGGCTGGATCAACGGCGTCGGCGGCTGCCCGAACGTCGGCGGGATCTGCATCGGCTGCACCATGCCGGGCTTCCCGGACAAGTTCATGCCGTTCATGGACGAGCCGCCGGGCGCGAACGTGTCGTCGCTGGCCAGCGGCGCGTACGGGTCGGTGATCCGCCGGCTGCGGAAGATCACCGAGCGCAAGGCCGACACCGAACCGAAGTGGCGCCACAAGGGCACCAAGCTCGACACCGGCTACCAGGCAGGGGCGCGGTCATGACCGAGATGAAAGAAAAGACCGACCTCGTCGAGATGGCGTGGGACCCGATCACCCGGATCGTCGGCAGCCTCGGCATCTACACGAAGATCGACTGGGCGCAGAAGAAGGTCGTCGAGTGCCACAGCACGTCGTCGGTCTTCCGCGGCTACAGCATCTTCATGAAGGGCAAGGACCCGCGCGACGCGCACTTCATCACCAGCCGGATCTGCGGGATCTGCGGCGACAACCACGCGACGTGCTCGGTCTACAACCAGAACATGGCCTACGGCGTCCGCCCGCCGCACCTCGGCGAGTGGATCATCAACCTCGGCGAGGCCGCCGAGTACATGTTCGACCACAACATCTTCCAGGAGAACCTGGTCGGGGTCGACTACTGCGAGAAGATGGTGGCCGAGACCAACCCCGGCGTCCTGGAGCTGGCGAACCGCACCGAGGCCCCGCACGCGGGCGACCACGGCTACCGCACCATCGGCGACATCATGCGCTCGCTCAACCCGCTCGAAGGCGAGTTCTACCGCGAGGCCCTGCAAGTGTCGCGCAGCACGCGCGAGATGTTCTGCCTGATGGAAGGCCGGCACGTCCACCCGTCCACGTTGTACCCCGGCGGCGTCGGCACGGTCGCCACCGTGCAGCTGTTCACCGACTACCTGACCCGGCTGATGCGCTACGTCGAGTTCATGAAGCGCTGCCTGCCGATGCACGACGACCTCTTCGACTTCTTCTACGAAGCCATCCCCGGCTACGAAGAGGTCGGCCGGCGGCGCGTCCTGCTCGGCTGCTGGGGCAGCCTGAACGACCCCGAGCACTGCGACTTCACCTACGAGAACATGGCGGCCTGGGGTCGCAAGATGTTCGTGACGCCGGGCGTGGTCGTCGACGGCAAGCTCGTCACGACCAGCCTGGTCGACATCAACCTCGGCATCCGCATCCTGCTCGGCAGCTCGTTCTACGAGGACTGGGCCGACCAGCCGATGTTCGTCACGCAGGACCCGCTGGGCAACCCGGTCGACCAGCGCCACCCGTGGAACCAGCACACCATCCCGCGCCCGGCGAAGCGCGATTTCGACGGCAAATACTCGTGGACGATGTCGCCGCGCTGGTTCGACGGCAAGGACCACCTCGCCCTCGACACCGGCGGCGGCCCGATCGCCCGGCTGTGGGTCACGGCGTTGGCCGGGCTCGTCGACACGCCGTACCTGAAGTCGACCGGCCACAGCGTCAAGATCACGCTGCCGCGCACGGCGACCAAGCCCGAGGTCGAGTTCGAGTGGAAGATCCCGCGCTGGAGCAACGCGCTCGAACGCAACCGCGCCCGGACGTACTTCCAGGCGTACGCGGCCGCGCTGGCGCTGCACTTCGCCGACCAGGCGCTCGGTGAGGTCCGCAAGGGCAACACCAAGACGTGGGAGCCGTTCAAGGTCCCGGACGAAGGCGTGAGCTGTGGCTTCACCGAAGCGGTCCGCGGTGTCCTCTCGCACCACATGGTGATCAAGGGCGGCAAGATCGCGAACTACCACCCGTACCCGCCGACGCCGTGGAACGGCAGCGTCCGCGACAGCTTCGGGACGCCGGGGCCGTACGAGGACGCCGTGCAGAACACGCCGATCTTCGAGGAGAACACGCAGGAGAACTTCAAGGGCATCGACATCATGCGCGCGGTCCGCAGCTTCGACCCGTGCCTGCCCTGCGGCGTCCACATGTACACCGGGTCCGGGAAGGTGCTCGAGCGGCTGCACACCCCGCACGCGTTCGGCGGGGAGCTAGCCTGATGACGGAAGTCGACCGGGTCGGCGAGCGCATCGAGCAGCTGCTGGGCGAGTTCGACGGCCGCGACGCCGAGCTCGCCGAGGACCTCGTCCACACGCTGCTCGAGTTCTACGGCGCCGGCCTGGCCCGGATCGTCGAGGTCGTCGACCGGCCGCTGCTGGACCGGCTCGCCGAGGACGACCACATCCGCGGCCTGCTCGTGCTGCACGACCTGCACCCGCGGTCGACGCACGAGCGGGTCGCCGAGGCCCTCGACAAGGTCCGGCCGTACCTCGGCTCGCACGCCGGCGACGTCGAGTTCGTCGGGATCGAGGACGGCGTCCTGCGGCTGCGGCTGCGAGGTTCCTGCGACGGCTGCCCGTCGTCGACGGTCACCGCGAAGTACGCCATCGAGCGCGTCGTCCGGGAGGCGGCGCCGGAGATCTCGGACGTCGTCGTCGAGGGCGTCGCCGAGGAAGAGACCGGCCCCGGCGGGCGGCCGCTGCTCCCCCTCTGCCCCGTGGAGGTCCCGTGACGGGCGGCCTGCGCCGGTTCCGCACTCCCGCACCGCGCGCCGCGCCGGGCGAGCGGTGCGAGATGTGCGCGGAACCGATCGGCGCGGAACACGGGCACGTCATCGACCTCGAGTCCCGCACGATCCTGTGCACCTGCCGGGGCTGCTACCTGCTCTTCACCCACGCCGGCGCGGGCGGGAAGCGGCACCGGGCGGTGCCCGACCGCGTGCGGCACCATCCCCGGTTCGAGCCGGGCGCCGCGTTGTGGGAATCGGCCGGCATCCCCGTCAAGACGGCGTTCCTGTTCCGCAACTCCGTGCAGGACCGCACGGTCGCGTTCTACCCGAGCCCGGCGGGGGCGACGGAGTCCCTGCTCCCACTGGGCACGGCCGACGACCTGGTCACCGAGCTCGCCGACGACGTCGAAGCGCTGCTGGTGAACCGGCTCGACGACGGTTTCGAGGCCTTCTCGGTGCCGATCGACGTCTGCTACGAGCTGGTCGGGCTGGTCCGGACGACCTGGCGGGGGTTCGACGGCGGCACCGAAGCGCACGAGGCCATCGACGGCTTCTTCGCCCGGCTGCGGGAGCGCGGCGATGGCTGAGCTGACCTTCGACTGCATCGACGTCCGGCCGCTGCGCTACGCCGCGTCGCCGACGCTGGCGTTCAAGCTGCGGATCTCCGAGCTGACCGGGCAGCCCGTCCACGCGATGGTGCTGCGCGTCCAGATCCGCATCGAGCCGCAGCGCCGCCGGTACGCCGAGGGCGAGTCGGAGCTGCTCACCCACCTCTTCGGCGAGCGCGCCCGGTGGGGCGAGACGCTGAAGCCGTTCCAGTTCACGACGGTGTCGGTGACCGTGCCGGGGTTCACCGGCGCCACCGAGATCGACGCCGAGGTGCCGTGCACCTACGACCTCGAAGTCGCGGCCGGCAAGTACTTCCACGCGCTGGCCGAGGGGGTCGTGCCGATGGTGCTGCTGTTCAGCGGCACCGTGTTCGGCAGGGGCGGGCCGGGGTTCTGGGTCGAGCAGGTGCCGTGGCACACCCAGGCCGAGTGCCGGATGCCGGTCGCCGTCTGGGACGAGCTGATGGCGCGGTACTTCCCGAACGTCGCGTGGATCAAGCTGCCGCGCGAAACCGTCGACGCGCTGCTCAAGTACAAGGCGCAGCACGCGATCCCGACCTGGGAGGCCGCGGTGGAGCGACTGCTGGCGGGTGAGCCGTGAACGCCCTCGAGCAGGCCCGCGCGGTCGGTGACGCCGTGCTCTACGAGGGCTACCTGCTCTACCCGTACCGGGCGTCGGCGCCGAAGAACCGGGTGCGCTGGCAGTGGGGCGTGCTCGTGCCGCCGTCGTTCGCGTCGGCGGAGATCGGCGAACACGCGTCGGCGCGCGCCGAGTGCGTGTTCGAGCCGCTGGAACGCACGATCCTGCACGTCAAGGTGCGATTCCTGCAGACGCGGACGCAGTCCGGGTGGGACGAAGCCGTCGAGCACGAGAGCGACTTCGACCTGCCGCTTTCGGAACTCCCGGTCGAGACGCCGTTCCGCGTGCCGGGCGACGGCGAACGGACCCACGAGCTGTCCGGCGTCCTCGCCGCCCGCGTCGACCCGCTCGACGGGCCGTTCGGCGGCGCCCGGCTGCGCGTCGAGGTGCACAACACGACGTCGTGGCCCTCCGACGGCGTCCGCGAGCACGCCCTGCGCCACTCCCTGCTCGCCGCCCACCTGGTGCTCAGCCTCGACACCGGGCACTTCCTGTCGATGCTGGACCCGCCGGAGTGGGCGAAACCGGCCGTCGAAGCCTGCCGGCAGGAACGGCTCTGGCCGGTGCTGATCGGCGACACCTCGCGCAGCACGGTGGTGCTCGCGTCGCCGATCATCCTCTACGACGACCCGGCGATCGCCGAGGAAAGCCCGGGCGACCTCTTCGACGGCACCGAGATCGACGAGATCCTGACCCTGCGCACGATGACGCTGACCGACGAGGAGAAGCGCGAGGCCCGGGCCACCGACCCGCGCGCGGCGGCGATCGTCGACCGCGTCGACACGATGCCGCCCGAGCTGCTGGAACGCCTGCACGGCGCGGTCCGGTCCCTGCGGCCGGTCCCGCCTTCGGTGGTCGTCGGCGGCGTGCGCGTCATCGAAGGGTCGCGCGTGCGCCTGCGGCCGAACCTGCGTGGTGCCGACGCCCAGGACATGTTCCTCACCGGCAAGACCGCCACCGTCCGGGTCGTGCTGTCCGATGTGGACGGCATGACGCACGTCGCGGTGACGCTCGACGACGATCCCGGCGCCGACCTGCAGCACGCGCACGGCCGGTACCGGTACTTCTCCCCCGACGAGATCGAACCCCTGGAGGTCGCGGAATGAGGCCACGAGTCCTGGTCGCCGGCATCGGCAACATCTTCCTGAGCGACGACGGTTTCGGCGTCGAGGTCATCAAGGAGCTCGAGGGCGCCGACCTGCCGCCGTGGGTGCAGATCGCCGACTACGGCATCGCGGGCATGCACCTCGCCTACGACCTGCTGGGCGGCTACGACACGACGATCCTGCTCGACGCCACCCCGCACGGACGGCCACCCGGGACGCTCTCGCTCATCGAGGCCGACACCGAGGACCTGGCGGCGTCGGCGTCGATCGACGCGCACGGCATGCAGCCGGACGCGGTGTTCCGGCTGTTGCGCCTCCTCGGCGGCGACGCCGGCCGCGTCCTCCTCGTGGGCTGCGAGCCGGCCTGCCTCGACGGCGGGATCGGGCTGTCCCCCGAGGTCGAAGCCGCGATCCCGGCCGCGGTCCGCGCGGTCACCGAACTCGCCTGGGGAACCAGCCCGGAGCTGCCACTCAAGGAGAAGACGGAGGTCTGAGATGAAGCGCCTGCTGTTGTTGGTCCTGCTGTTCGGCGGGGTGACCTGGCTCGTGAAGCAGTTCGAGCCCGACATCCGGCGGTACCTCGAGATGAGCCGGATGTAACGGCCGTGTGCCTCGGGATCCCGGGCGAGATCATCGAAATCAGCGAGGAGCGACCGGACCTCGCCAAGGTGTCGGTGAGCGGTGTCAAGCGCACCATCAACATCGGCCTGCTCGACGACGACCCGCCGAAGCCCGGCGAGTGGATCCTCATCCACGTCGGCTTCGCACTGTCCAAAATAGACGAGCAGGAGGCCGCGGCCGCCCTGGAGTTCCTCGAGAGCATCGGCAAGGCGTACGAGGACGAAATGGCCGCGCTCTTGGAATCCCGGATCGAGTAGGAGTCGTCATGCGTTTCGTCGACGAGTTCCGCGACGCGGAGAAGGCGCGGGCGCTGTCCGCGAAGATCACGTCGCTGTGCGAGCCGGGCCGCCACTACAAGTTCATGGAGGTCTGCGGCGGGCACACGCACACCATCTACAAACACGGCCTCGAGGACTACCTGCCCGAAAGCATCACGCTGGTGCACGGGCCGGGCTGCCCGGTGTGCGTGATCCCGATGGGCCGCATCGACGACGCCATCCACATCGCCCGGCAGCCCGGCGTGCTCATGACGTCGTTCGGCGACATGATGCGCGTACCCGGCTCCGGCGGGAACTTCTTCGACTCCAACGCCGAAGGCACCAACATCAGGATGGTCTACTCGCCGCTCGACTCGCTGAAGATCGCGCGGCAGAACCCGGACCTGCGCGTCGTGTTCATGGCCATCGGCTTCGAGACGACGACGCCGTCCACCGCGATGACGCTGCTGCGCGCGGCCGCCGAAGGCATCGAGAACTTCTCGGTGTTCGGCAACCACGTCACGATCATCCCGGCCATCAAGGCCATCCTCGACTCCCCCGACCTGCGGCTCGACGGCTTCATCGGCCCGGGTCACGTGTCCACCGTGATCGGCTGCCGGCCGTACGAGTTCATCGCCCGCGACTACGGCAAGCCCGTGGTCGTCGCCGGGTTCGAACCGCTGGACATCCTGCAGTCGATCTACATGCTGATGCTGCAGCTGTCTTCCGGGCGCTCCGAAGTGGAGAACCAGTACTCGCGCGTGGTCCCGTGGGACGGGAACCTCGTCGCGTTGAAGGCCATCAACGAGGTCATGGAGCTGCGGCCCTACTTCGAGTGGCGCGGCCTCGGGTTCATCACGCACTCGGCGATGGCGATCCGCGCGAAGTACGCCGCGTTCGACGCCGAGCGGATCTTCGAGATCCCGGGCCTGCGCGTCGCCGACCCGAAGGCGTGCCAGTGCGGCGAGGTGCTCAAGGGCGTGCTGAAGCCGTGGGAGTGCAAGGTGTTCGGCACCGCGTGCACCCCGGAGACACCGATCGGGACGTGCATGGTCTCGCCCGAAGGCGCCTGCGCGGCGTACTACAACTTCGGCCGGTTCAGCCGTCAGCGCGTCCGGGAGGCGAGCCGCGCATGACCACCACCGAACGCGAGCAGCAGGTCCTCGACCGCATCGAACGCGCCCGGCGCCGGCGCGCGAAGGTGCGTGAAGAGCGCATCACGCTTTCGCACGGCGCGGGCGGCAAGTCGACGCACACGCTGATCGAGGCCGTGTTCCTCGACGCGTTCCGCAACCCGCTGCTGGAACCGCTCGAAGACGCGGCGTCCTTGACGGTCGGCGACGCGCGGCTGGCGCTGACGACGGACTCCTACGTCGTCTCGCCGCTGTTCTTCCCCGGCGGGAACATCGGCGACCTGGCCGTCAACGGCACGGTGAACGACCTCGCCGTGTCCGGCGCGCGGCCGCTCTACCTGACCGCCGGGTTCATCCTCGAAGAGGGCTTCCCGGTCGAAGACCTGCTGAAGATCGTGGACTCGATGAAGACCGCGGCCCTCGAGGCGGGCGTCCAGATCGTCACCGGCGACACGAAGGTCGTGCAGCGCGGCAAGGCCGACGGCGTGTACGTCAACACCGCGGGCGTCGGCGTCCTGACCCGCACCGGGCTCGGCGTCGCCACCGTGAAGCCCGGAGACGCCGTCCTCGTCTCCGGGCCGATCGGCGACCACGGCGTCACGATCATGCTGGCCCGCGGCGAACTGGACATCGACGCCGACCTCGAGTCCGACACCGCGCCGGTGCACGACCTGGTCGCCGGGCTGCTGGCCGCGGTGCCGGGCGTGCGCGCGATGCGGGACGCGACCCGCGGCGGCGTCGCGACGATCCTCAACGAGATCGCGAAGGCCGCCGAAGTCGCCGTGGTCGTCGACGAGAAGGCCGTCCCGGTCCGGGAAGAGGTCCGCGGCGCGTCGGAACTGCTGGGCATCGACCCGCTGTACGTCGCCTGCGAAGGCCGGATCGTCGTCGTGGTCGACGGCACTCAGGCCGCCGATGCCCTGGCCGCGTTGCGCGCACACCCGTTGGGCGCGGACGCCGCGGTGATCGGGCGCGTCGCCGGCGACCCGCCGGGCATCGTGCTGCTGAACACCGCGTTCGGCGGCACCCGGATCGTGGACCTGCTGGTCGGGGACCCGCTGCCGAGGATCTGCTAGTGCACGAAATGGCGATCACGCAGTCGGTCGTGGACGCGATCGTCGCCCGCCTCGGCGAGGCGCCGGTGTCGTGCGTGCGGCTCGAGATCGGCCGGCTGTCCGGCGTGGTCCCGGACAGCGTCCGCTTCTGCTTCGACGTCCTCTGCACGGGGACGTCCCTGGAAGGCGCCCGGCTCGACATCGCCGAGCCGTCCGGGCGAGCGCGTTGCCGCGACTGCGGCGAGGAGTTCTCGCTCGACGACTTCATCGTGCTGTGTCCCTGCGGCAGCGCCAACGCGTCGGTGCTGGCGGGCCGCGAACTGCGCATCACCTCGGTGGAGGTCAGCCATGTGTGACACCTGCGGCTGCTCGGATTCGGACGTCCGGATCACCGACCACGCGCACACCGTGGTCCTGGAGCAGGACATCCTCGCCAAGAACGACGAGCTGGCGGCGCACAACCGGACGCACCTGCGCGCTTCGGACGTCTTCGCGGTCAACCTGATGAGCTCGCCGGGTGCCGGGAAGACGACGCTGCTGGAACGGACGATCCTCGCTCTCGATGGTCCCTGCGCCGTGATCGAAGGCGACCAGGAGACGCTGCTGGACGCCGAACGCATCAAGGCGACGGGCGCGCCGGTCGTCCAGATCAACACGGGTGCGGGCTGTCACCTGGACGCGTCGATGCTGCACCGGGCTCTGCATTCGCTGTCGCCCGCCCGGGGTTCGACGTTGTTCATCGAGAACGTCGGCAACCTCGTCTGCCCGGCCCTGTTCGACCTCGGCGAGGCGGCCCGCGTGGTGATCCTCTCCGTGACCGAAGGACCGGGGAAGCCGTTGAAGTACCCGCACATGTTCACCGCGACGGACCTGGTGCTGCTGAACAAGGTCGACCTGCTGCCGTACGTCGACTTCGACGTCGCCGAGTTCGAGCGGGACGTCCGCCGGGTGAACCCGTCGGCGGCCCTGCTGCAGGTCAGCGCGACCCGCGGCGACGGCCTCACCGCGTGGTACGACTGGCTACGGCGACCTGACCGAAGCTGATCCCGCCGTCGTTCGCCGGCACGTTCCGGTGGGTCAGCACGCGGAACCCCCGGTGTTCGAGGCCGGCCACGGTCCGGTCGAGCAGCAGGACGTTCTGGAACACCCCGCCGGACAGCGCGACCGTGGTGCTGCGGTCCCTCAGCCGGTCACAGGTGTCCACGATCGCGGCGGCGACCCCGTTGTGGAACCGGGCAGCTCTCTTCGCCGGTGTGGCGTTGTCGTCCAGGAGCGCGGCGATGAGGTCTTCGCCGTGGACGACGTCGTCGATCCGCGCCCGGTAGCCCGCCTGCTCGCCGGGATCGGCCAGCTGTTCCAGCTCGATGGCGGCCTGGCCCTCGTAGTTGACGGTGTCCCGGACCCCGAGCAGCGCGGCGGCCGCGTCGAAGAGGCGGCCGGCACTCGACGTCAGCGGTGAGTTGAGGCCACTGCGCTTGAGCTTGACGACGTCTTCGCGCGCCGGCCGCCCGAGTTCGTCCACATAGGACGCTGCCATCCGCCACGGCTGCCGGATCGCGCTGGTGCCGCCCGGCATCGCGACCGGTTTGAGGTGCGTGAGCCGCCGGTAGGACGTCAGGTCGGCGAGGAGGAACTCGCCGCCCCAGATGGTGCCGTCGGGCCCGAACCCGGTGCCGTCGAAGGCGACGCCGAGCACCGGGCCGTCCTCGCCGTTGTCGGCAAGGCAAGCGGCGATGTGGGCGTGGTGGTGCTGCACGCCGAGCAGGTCGATGTCCAGGTCCAGGGCGTATTTCGTGGACAGGTACTCGGGGTGGAGGTCGTGCGCGACGAGCACCGGGTCGATCGCGAACAGGCGTTTGAAGTGCTCGATGCCCTCGGTGAAGGACTTGAGGGTCTCGTAGTTCTCCAGGTCGCCGATGTGGTGGGAGACGAAGGCGTGGTGGCCTTTGGCGAGGCAGAAGGTGTTCTTGAGTTCGGCACCGCAGCCGAGCAGGTGTTTCTTCGTTTCCAGCCGGATCGGCTCGGGCGCGTAGCCGCGCGAACGCCGTTGGAGCTGCGGTTTCGTGCCGACGATGCGCACCACGGAATCGTCCGTCCGGATGTGGATCGGCCGGTCGTGGGTGAGGTGGGCGTCGGCGATGCCCTCGAGCCGGCCGAGGTCTTCGTCGCGGTGGACGATGGGTTCGTCGGAGACGTTGGCGCTGGTCAGCACGAGGGGTCCGGTCTGGTCCAGCAGCAGGTGGTGGAGCGGCGTGTAGGGCAGCATGAGCCCGATCCGCCGGTTCCCGGGCGCGACGGCCTGAGCAAGGCCTCCCTTGGAGGGCAGCAGCACGATGGGCCGCCGCCGTCCTTGAAGGACCCGCGCGGCTTCGTCGCCGACGTGAGCGATCTCCCGGGCTTGCCCGAGATCGGCCACCATGACGGCGAAAGGCTTGTCCTCGCGGTGCTTCCGTGTTCTCAACGTCTTCGCGGCTTCTTCCTGCCGCGCACCGACCGCGAGGTGATAGCCGCCAAGCCCCTTCACGGCGACGACGGCACCCTGCTCGATCGCCGCGACGGTCGCCGGGATCGGGTCCCCGCCGCCGGGTTCGAACCTGAGCGTGGGCCCGCAGGCAGGGCAGCAGACGGGCTGGGCGTGGAACCGCCGGTCGGCTGGATCCTCGTACTCCCGCTTGCACAGAGCGCACATCGCGAACGCGGCCATGGTCGTGAGCGGACGGTCGTAGGGCACGCCCTTGACGATCGTGAACCGCGGCCCGCAGTTGGTGCAGTTGACGAAGGGGTACCTATAACGTCGATCGGCGGGGTCTCGCAGCTCCCGCAGGCAGTCGTCACAGGTGGCGGAGTCGGCGGAGACGAGCGTGTCGGCGGTGCCGTCGGCCGGGCTGGCCACGATCCGGAAGCCGCGCTCCCCGCGCGAGGGAACCTCGCGCGTCCGGACCTCGTCGACCACCGCAAGCGGCGGAGCATCCTTCGTCAGGGCCTCGACGAAGGCCGCCACCTGGTCGCGCGTCCCTTCGACTTCGATGAACACCCCGCGCCCGTCATTCCCGACGAAGCCGCCGAGCCCTTGCGCGAGCCGATGGACGAAGGGCCGGAACCCGACGCCCTGCACCACCCCGGTGACGCTGATCGCCACGCGCACCCGCTCAGTCTGCGCTCTCCTCCACCCAGGCGGCCAGTTCCGGCAGGTCCGGCGGCTGCCGCAGGGCGTCGAGGACCACGTTGACCCCCGCGCGCAGCGGCGTTCCCCGGCGCACCACCGCCGCGATCGTGCGGGTCACCGGTGAGGCCAGCTCCCGCGTCACCACCCGGTAGCGCCGGTCCACCGCCAGCAACGGCAGCAACGCGATCGACAACCCGGCCTCGACGTGCTGCAAGGTCATCAGGTAGTTGCTGAACCGGCACACCACCCGCGGCTCGAAGCCCGACTCGCGGCACAGGCGCAGCGTCAGGTTGGCCATGTACGACTGCGGCATGTCCAGCGCCCACGGCGAATCCGCGTAGGCCGAGAGCGGGACCGGCCCCCTCGGGGAGTCGCCGGAGGAGACCAGGACGATCGGGTCCGAGGCCAGCGGGACGATGTCCAGGTCCGGGCCCAGGGGCAGCTCGACGAAGTCCGTCGTCGTGATGATCACGTCCGCGTCGCCGCCGCGCAGGGCCGGGATGCTCTCGTGGGGTTCCAGCTCCAGCAGTTCGACGTCCAGGTGCGGGTACGCGCCCGCCAGCCGGGTCACCGCCGGGACCGCCATCGTGTGGATCGCGCTCTGGAACGCGCCCAGCCGCACCTGGCCGACCGGCTCCTCGCCGAGGCTGCGCAGCTCCGCCTCGACCGTGTCCATGTGGTCGAGGATCGCCCGCGCGCGCCGCGCCAGCATCAGGCCCGCCGGCGTCAGCCGGACCCGGCGGCCCGTGCGTTCCAGCAGCTGGGTGCGGGTTTCCGCTTCGAGCACGGCCAGCTGCTGCGACACGCTCGACGCGCTCAGGTTCGCGTCCTGCGCCACCGCGCGGACCGTGCCCAGGGTGTCGAGCCGGCTCAGCAGCCTCAGGCGCCACGGGTTCAGCATCGCCCCATTCTTGTGCGGAAAACTCGAACAAGAAAGCCGGAATCGTGAGATGGACGTGGCGCTCGGTGCGGACTTACCGTCGATGCCATGGCTGCTTCCTTCTGGTCCGACGTCGACAAGCACCTCGTCCGCTACGGCGGCGCCTTCACGCGCGAGATCATCGACCGCGCCGAAGGCAGTTTCGTCTTCACCGAAGACGGCCGTCGCATCCTCGACTTCACCTCCGGCCAGATGAGCGCGATCCTGGGGCACTCGCACCCGGAGATCGTCGAGACCGTGACCCGGCAGGCCGCGAGGCTCGACCACCTGTTCAGCGGCATGCTGAGCCGCCCGGTCGTCGACCTCGCCCGGCGGCTCGCCGAGACGCTCCCGGCGCCGCTGGAGAAGGCCCTCCTCCTCACCACCGGCGCCGAGTCGAACGAGGCCGCCATCCGGATGGCGAAGCTCGTCACAGGCAAGCACGAGATCGTCTCGTTCGCCCGGTCGTGGCACGGCATGACCCAGGCCGCGGCGAGCGCGACCTACAGCGCCGGCCGCAAGGGTTACGGGCCCGCCGCGCCCGGCAACTTCGCTATCCCGGCGCCGAACGCGTACCGCCCCGACTTCACCGACGCCGACGGCGAGCTCGACTGGCGGCGTCAGCTCGATTTCGGCTTCGACCTGATCGACGCGCAGTCGGTCGGCAGCCTCGCCGCGTGCATCGTCGAGCCGATCTTGAGTTCCGGCGGCATCATCGAACCGCCGCCCGGCTACTTCGCCGCCCTGCGGGAGAAGTGCCGTGAACGCGGCATGCTGCTGATCCTCGACGAAGCCCAGACGGGCCTGTGCCGTACGGGGAACTGGTACGCGTTCGAGCGCGACGGCATCGTCCCGGACATCCTGACGCTGTCCAAGACGCTCGGCGCCGGCCTCCCCCTCGCGGCGGTGCTGACGAGCGCGGAGATCGAGCAGGAGGCCCACGAGCGCGGCTTCCTGTTCTTCACGACGCACGTGGCGGACCCCCTCCCGGCGGCGGTCGGCAACACGGTGCTGGACGTGCTGTCCCGCGACCACCTCGACGCACGGGCGCTTTCGCTGGGCGCGGTGCTCCGCCAGGGTCTGGAGGGGATCGCCGAGCGCCACGAGGTGGTCGGCGACCTCCGCGGCCGCGGCCTGCTGGCCGGGCTGGAGCTGGTGGTGGACCGCCAGACCAAGCAAAGTTCGGACGAGCTGGGCGCCCGGGTGACGCAGCGCTGCCTCGAGCTGGGGCTGCACATGAACATCGTGCAGCTGCCGGGGATGGGCGGGGTGTTCCGGATCGCCCCGCCGCTGACGGCGTCCGAAGAGGAGATTTCGCTGGGCGTGTCGATCCTCGACCAGGCGATCGGGGACGCCGTCAAGCTGCTCTGAGGGCGGAATGCGGTAGCCGAGCGGCGGGTTTTTTGTTAGCAAGGACAAGGACCTGTCGCGAAGGAGCTACGCCATGGCTCTCGGCTTCCCCAGTCGCTCGCTCACCGTCGACCTCCCCGTCATCGCGCTCGTCCTCGCGGCGATCGCGCACTGGATCCGGGGCGCGCCCGCGGACGCGCTGATCTTCCTGGCGGTCACGCTGGTCCTCCTGATCACCGAACGGCCGCGCGAGGAGATCGCGGAGCTCGGGGAGCCGTTCCGCGTGCCGGGGTTCGCGGTGGTCGCGGCCGGGCTGCTGGTGCTGGCGTTCGGCCGCGACAGCGTCCCGGTGGCGGTCGCGATCTCCGCGATCGGGCTGGTGGCGCTGTTCGCGGAGTGGCGGGACCCGTCACTGCCGGCCGACCGCCCGGTGCCGCGCCGGGCGTGGCTGTGGTCCGCGGTCGCGCTGAGCTGGTGCGGCTGGGAGCTGCTGTCGTTCGTCTACGAGCAGGCGGCGGGCGGGCTGTCGCTGACCCACCCGACGATGAGCGACCTGGTCGACCCGCTCCTGACCAGCCGGGTCGTCCAGGCGCTGGCGATCACGGGCTGGCTGGCGGCGGGCCTGGCGATGCTGCGCGCGGCGGCGACGGCGAGACGGTCATGAGCACCCGGGTCATCACCGAGCTGGGGTTCGGGCTGATCGTCCTGGCGGCGATCGGGCTGGGCGTGGCGAGCCACGTGTGGCCGAAGCGGATCCCGAAGCTGACGAGCGTGCTGGCCGTGGTGATGCGGCGGCGCAGCGCGCGGATCGCGTTCGTGCTGGCCTGGTGGTGGGTCGGCTGGCACTTCTTCGTGGGCCACTAGGTCGTGGGTGTTCGGGGCGGTTGGCACCGCCCCGAACACCCACGACCAGCCGCGGCAGACCGTCAGAAGCCCGCCGTCACCTTGGTGAAGTCCCAGTCGTTCTGGGCGATGCCGCTGCACGCCGACTGGACGCCGCCGCCGGGGCAGCCCCGGTCGCGGTTGACCGACCAGAACGCCAGGCGGCCGATCTTGTTCGTCTTGGCCCAGTTGGTGATCTGGGTCCACGTCGAGAGATCGGTCAGCTCCTGCTGGTCGGACAGGCCGTTCATGCCCGAGATGCCCACGTGGCTGTACGCCGTGGCGTCACTCCACCCGAACGTCGACTTCAGCTTGTCGCGCAAGCCGTTCGCCGCACTCACCGTGCTGGTGTACATGTTCGAGCCGCCGCCGAAGTCGAACGGCATGATCGTGTACACGTCCACGTTGGCGCCCAGGGCCTTCGACTGGTCGATGAGCCGGTTGCCGTAGTAGTTCGGGCCGGTCGTCGACGTGCCGAACGTCAGGATCGTCTGGATCCCGGGGTTGTTCTGCTTGACGATCTTCAGCGCGCCCAGGATCCGGTCCTGGACGGCCTCGTTCTCGAACTCGTCGGAGTTCTCGATGTCGATGTCGATCGCCTTGAGCCCGTACGCGTTGATCACCTGCTGGTAGGCGCCGGCCAGCGCGGCCGGCGTCGAACAGTTCGGGCCGAGCTTGTTGCCGCTCCAGCCGCCGAACGACGGGACGACCTGGCCGCCCGCCGCCTTGATCTGCGAGATCGCGGTGGCGTCCGCGCTGCCGGAAAGCGGACGGCTGCTGTCCCACGCCGGGTTGCAGCCACCGGAGGCGTTGATGAACGCCATGGTGAACCACTTGACGCCGGTCGCGTTCATCACCGTCTGCGGGTTCGGCGGGCTGCCCCAGCCCATGTACAGGTACGGCGCGCCCTTGCCACCGGTGCCCGGCGGCGGGGTGGTCGTGGGCGGGGGCGTCGTCGTAGGCGGCGGTGTGGTCGTGGGGGGTGTGCCCCCGGCGGCGCACGAACCCCCGTTCAGCTTGCAGTTCGACGGCGCGACGTACGAACCGGAGTACGCCACGTTGAACCCGAAACTGGCGGACGCGCCGTTGCCGACGTTGCCGTTCCACGAGTTCTTCACCGTGACGTGCTGGCCCGACGCCGTGTAGCTACCGTCCCAGAGCGACGAGATCTTCGCGCCCGAAGGCAGGTCGAACTCGACGGTCCAGGTGGCCAGCGTCGAGCCCGAGCCGTTGGCGATCGTGTACTTGCCTTCGTACCCGGTGCCCCAGTCGGAGCCCTTCGAGAAGGTCGCGGACACGCCGCCCGCCGCGTTCGCCGGAGCGATCACGAACAGCGCGCCGATCGTGGCGGCCGCGGCCGCGAGCCCGAGTGCGGGCACCCACCGGCGGCTCACGACAGGCCGTTCTTCATCGCGGTGATGAGCTCGCCGCCCGTGGTGTCACCGGTCAGCTCCCAGAAGAAGGCGCCACCGAGACCCTGCTGCTTGGCGTAGGACATCTTCCCGCCGATGGTCGCCGGGGTGTCGTAGCTCCACCAGTTGCTGCCGCACTTCGCGTACGCGGTGCCGGCGAACGTGCCGGTCGACGGGCAGGTGTTCTTCAGGACCTTGTAGTCCTCGATGCCCTGCTCGTACGTGCCCGGCGCGGGACCGGTCGCGGTGCCGCCCGGCGTGCTCTGCGTGACTCCGGTCCAGCCGCGGCCGTAGAACCCGATGCCCAGCAACAGCTTGCTCGACGGGACGCCCTTGCTCTTCAGCTTCTGGATCGCCGCGTCGGAGTAGAAGCCCGGCGTCGGGATGCCGCTGAAGTTGGTGAGCGGCGAGTGCGGGGCCGTCGGACCCTGCGCGGCCCAGGCGCCGAAGTAGTCGTAGGTCATCACGTTGTACCAGTCGACGTACTGCGCGGCGCCGCCGTAGTCGGCGACGTCGAGCTTGCCGCCGCTGCTCCCGTCGGCCGTGATCGCCGAGGTGATGAGGAACGACGAGCCGAACTTGGCCCGCAGCGCGCCCATCAGGTTCTTGTAGGCCGCGGCACCGCTGGTGTCACAGGAAAGGCCGCACGCGTTGGGGTACTCCCAGTCGATGTCGATGCCGTCCCAGATGTCCGCCCAGCGCGGGTCCTTAAGCAGGTTGTAGCAGGACTGCGCGAACGCGGCGGCGTTCTGCGAAGCCTGGCCGAAGCCACCGGAGTAGGTCCAGCCGCCGAACGACCAGATCACCTTGAGGCCCGGATGCAGCTTCTTCAGCTTGCGCAGCTGGTTGAAGTTGCCCGCGACCGGCTGGTCCCAGGTGTCGGCGACGCCGTCGACGCTGCCCGCCGCGTCGTAGGTCTTCTGGTAGTCGGCGTACGGGTCGTCGTTCGCCGTGCACTGGCCGTTCTTCACGTTGCCGAACGCGTAGTTGATGTGGGTCAGCTTGCTCGCCGAACCCGACGTCTCGATGTTCTTGACGTGGTAGTTGCGGCCGTAGACGCCCCACTGCACGAAGTAGCCGACGTTCTTCAGGGACCCACCGGACGGCGGCGGCGTGGTCGTGGTCGGCGGGGTGGTGGGGGTCGTGGGGGTGGTCGTCGGCTGCGTCGGGGTCGTCGGCGTGGTGGTCGGGGTGCCCCCGCCGGCGTCGCAGGACCCGCCGTTCAGCTTGCAGTTCGACGGCGCCGAGTAGGTGCCGGAGTAGGCGACGTTGAAGCCGAAGCTGGCGGTCGAGCCGTTGCCGACGTTGCCGTTCCAGCTGTTCTTCACGGTGACGTGCTGGCCGGACGCGGTGTAGCTGCCGTCCCAGAGGGAGGAGATCGTCGCGCCGGACGGGAGGTCGAACTCGACCGTCCAGGCGGCCAGCGTCGAGCCGGACCCGTTGGTGATCGTGTACTTGCCTTCGTAGCCGGTGCCCCAGTCGGAGCCCTTGGTGAAGCCGGCGCTGACGCCACCGGCGGCACTCGCCGGCACGGTGACGAGTCCGACCGCGAGCGCGCCGACCGCGGTGAACAGACCGAGGAGGTGCCATCTCTTTCTGGACATTGCTCTCCCTTGGACCAGGTGCGAGGACAGCGCACACCACGGGGGACCGAGACGGTGTTTTGCGCCGTTTGCGAAGACGGTACGTGGTCCAGACCAATTAGGGAAGCACGAGTACGGAGAGTGCCGAACGCCGCCTGACCAGCTGCGACGTTGGCGTGTTCACTGGTCCAGTCCAGTTACGCAAAGCAGTCGCGGCGAGGCGGATCCGGCCCTGCGCGGCGGCGGCCGCGCGATCGCTCGACCGCGGATTCCGCCCCCGGAAACGGAGGCATGAGAAAGGCCCCTCCGGCGAACCGGAGGGGCCTTTGCTGTCTCAACCAGACGTGCGCCCGAAGGGATTCGAACCCCTGACCTTCTGATCCGTAGTCAGATGCTCTATCCAGCTGAGCTACGGGCGCGTGTTCAGTTGTTCTCTAACCTAGCACCCGGCGAACCGGGCACCAGCGGAGGCTCCGGGATTTGAACCCGGGAGGGGGGGTTACCCCCAACCGCATTAGCAGTGCGGCGCCATAGACCAGACTAGGCGAAGCCTCCTGGGCCCAACGACCACTGCTCAGATAGGTTACACACCCCCCGATCACCCTCCAACAGCACCCCCCTCACGCCCGGCGCAGCAGCCTGAGCAGGCGCGGAGAGCGGCCGCCGAGGCCTTCCGCCTCGAACGTCGCGATGCCGACGCGCGGGAGTTCGCGCACGCCCGGGTACACCAGGTAGCGGGGGACCCAGCGCGGCTGGAACTTCGCGTTGAACCGGTAGAGCGTCTCGATCTGGATCCAGCGGGAAAAGAAGTGCAGGACCTTCGCCGCCGTCTTGGCGACCGGGCCCGCGCCGATCCGGCGGCCCTGTTCCATCAGGGCGCGGAACGCCGCGAAGTTGAGCGACACCTGCTCGACGCCGTGGCGACGCGCCGCCAGCAGGAGCTCCGAAATCATCAGCTCGTTGACGCCGTTGTCGGCCGTGCGGTCGCGGCGCATGACGTCCAGCGACAGGCCCTTCGCACCCCACGGCACGAACTGCAGCACGCCCCGCACGCGGCCGCCCTGTTCGGCCGTCACCAGCACCGAGCCGGGGTCGCCCATGCGGCCCAGCGCCATCGAAAAGCCGCGCTCGGTCTCCGTGCCGCGCCAGTTCGCGGCCAGCGCCGCCAGCTCGTCCAGCTCACCTTCGCGCAGGTCCTCGGCCCGGCGCACCAGCACCTTGTAGCCCGCGCGCTTCGTGCGGGCCGCCGCCTGGCGGACGCCGCGCATCACCCGGCCGTCCAGCGTGAAGCCCTCGACGTCGACCACGGCTTCGTCGCCGATCTCCAGGACCTCCAGGCCGAACCGGGCCCAGACCGTCGCGCCGAGCTCCGAGACGCCCATCGCCGCCGGGATCCAGCCGTTGCGCCGGCACACCTCGAGGTACTCCTCGATCGCGCCCGGCCACGCCTCGTGGTCGCCCAGCGGGTCGGCCGAGCACAGCGCCACGCCGGCGATCACGCGGTAGGTGACGGCGGCCTTGCCCGTCTTCGAGAACACCGCGAACTTGTCGCGGCGCAGCGCGAAGTAACCGAGGGAGTCACGCTCGCCGTGCTCGTCGAGCAGCTTGCGCAGGCGGGCCACCTCTTCGTCGGTCAGCCGCGGCGCCGGCTCGGCCGACCGCAGCAGGAAGTACGCCGACACCAGGACCGCGGCGAGCCCGAACAGCAGCCCGACGGCCGCGGTCATGTCCTCCAGCCACATCTGGTGGAACACCGCGGGACCGCTGGCCCCGACCAGCGCGAGCGCGGCCTCCGCGAGCCGGTCCGGGAAGCTCAGCGGCTCCAGCACCGCCCGCGACGCCACCGACAGCAGGATGACGTTGAGCACGAGCCCGGCCAGCACCAGCTGCAGGAACACGCGCACCGCGCGCCAGCGCCCGGCGACCGGGTCCGGCTTCGCGACGAAGTAGCGCCGGTTCGCGATCAGGCCCACCAGCAGCACCACCGACACCACCCCGGCGGCGAAGACGTGCCTGAGCCCGAGGTGCGAAAGCGTCAGCAGCACCGTCGCGCCGACGGCCAGCTGCCAGGCCCGGCGCTTGCGGCGGCGCAGGCCCGCGGCCAGCATCAGCAGCAGCACGCCCGTGACCAGCGCCACGGTCGCCGCCGCGACGGTCGCCTCCTGCGGCAGTTCCAGCCACTCCGACAGGTGCCCGCGCAGGTTTCGGCGCCCGGCCGGCACCAGGACCGACACGAGCGTCATCAGTCCGGCGAGCCGGGTCACCCACGTGATCACCCCCACGGTGGTGGCTCCGGCCACCTGCCAGGTGATCTGCGCTCTGGTTCCCGTCACCACCTGTGCAACCCGTTGCGAGCGATCATGCTTCCCCCGTCTACCCCCCGGCGAGCTCCACAAACGGCGTCAAGGCGGCCGGGTTGGCCAGCGCGTCGCGGCTGACGGCCCGGTCGGGAGCCACACCGGCGAGGATCTTCTTCACCGGTACCTCACACTTCTTACCGTTCAAGGTACGAGGAATCTCGTAAACCACTATGAATCGATCGGGTACATGCCGCGGTGACAGGGCGCTACGGAGCTCCTTGCGCAGGCGCGGCTCGACGTCCTCGAGCGCGACGCCGTCCGCGAGCACGACGAAGCAGATGAGCTCGCCGTCTTCGTTCCCGGCCGCCGAGGTGTCGACGACCAGGGAATCCGTGACCTCGTCGTAGCCCTCGACCACCCGGTAGAACTCGGCCGTCCCCATCCGGACGCCGCCGCGGTTGAGCGTCGAGTCGCTGCGGCCGTAGATCACCGCCGAGCCGCGGTCCGTGACCCGGATCCAGTCGCCGTGGCGCCACAGCCCGGGGTACATCTCGAAGTACGCCTCACGCAGCCGGGAGCCGTCGGGGTCGTTCCAGAAGAACACCGGCATGGACGGCATCGGCTTCGTGATGACCAGCTCGCCGACCTGCTCGACGACCGCGTGGCCGGCCTCGTCGAAGGCGTTGACCGCGGCGCCGAGCGCCGGGCAGGACAGCTCCCCCAGCCACACCGGGACGTCGGGCGCCGACGCGACGAACGCCGCGCACAGGTCCGTGCCGCCGGAGACCGAGCAGATCTGGACGGTCGCGCCGACCTCGTTCACGATCCACCGGAAGCCCTCGACGCTCAGCGGCGCCCCGGTCGAGCCGAGCGCGCGCAACGCCGTGAGGTCGTAGCGCTCCGCGGGCTTGATGCCCTTCTTGAGGCAGCTCTGGATGAACGGCGCCGACGTGCCGAAGTACGTGACGCGGTGCTGCTCGGCCAGGTGCCAGAGCGCGTTCAGGTCGGGGTACCCGGGGCTGCCGTCGTAGAGGACGACCGTGGTGCCGACCAGCAGGCCCGAGATGAGGAAGTTCCACATCATCCAGCCGGTGGTGCTGAACCAGAAGAACCGGTCGCCGGGCCCGAGGTCCGTCTGCAGCGCGAGAGCCTTGAGGTGCTCCAGCGTGATGCCGCCGTGACCGTGCACGATGCCCTTCGGCAGGCCGGTGGTGCCGGAGGAGTAGAGCACCCACAGCGGGTGCGCGAACTCGACCGGCTCGAACAGCAGGGGCGCGCCTTCGTGCCGCGCGAGCAGCTCGGCCCAGTCGTGCGCGCCGGCCATCCGGCCTTCGCCGACGTACTCGACGAGCACGGTCGCGGCGAGCGACGGCAGCTGCCGCTGCAGGTCGGCGACCGTCGTCCGGATGTCGAATTCGCGCCCGTTGTACGCGTAGGCGTTGACCGCGAAGAGCACCTTCGGCTCGATCTGCACGAAGCGGTCCGCGACCGCGCGGACCCCGAAGTCCGGCGAGCACGACGACCAGATCGCCCCGACGCTCGCGGTCGCCAGGAACGCGACGAGCGTCTGCGGGCAGTTCGGCGCCAGCGCGACGACGCGGTCGCCCTTGCCGACGCCCAGTTCGAGCAACGCCGCCCGGGCCGCGCCGACCTGCGCGCGAAGCTCGCCGTACGTCAGCTGGGCCGCGAAGCCGTCTTCGCGGTGGAAGATCACGGCGATCTCTTCGTCGCCCTTCGCGGCACCCGCGACGCCGGGGGTGAGCGCGTGTTCGGCGTAGTTCAGCGTGGCGCCGTCGAACCACACGGCGTCCGGCATCCCGCCCGCGAGCACCTCGCCCGGCCGGTCGTGCCAGCGGACGCCGAGGAAGTCCGCGACGGCCGACCAGAAGTCCGGGACGTGCTCGACCGAGAACTCCCAGAGCGAGCGGTAGTCGTCCACCTCGACGCCGCGTTCGGCACGCAGCCACCGGCGGAAGGCTTCGATCTTGGTGTCGGCAACGTGGCTCGGCTCAGGGCGCCAGAGCACTTCGGGGGCGTCGGCGGTGTGCGTCACGTCACGACTGTACTGTGCCGTTCATCACCCATCCGACCACAGCTGCGGCCGGATGGCTTTCGTGGCAACGGTCGCCATCGCTTGGGGCCGGCCTACTTCTGGCCGGATCGGTGATCGCGATCAGCGCAGGTGGGCGTCGAACCAGTTCAGGGTGCGCTGCCAGGCTTCCGCGGCCGCGCCCGGGTCGGCGTCGAAGCGGTGGTTCGCGCCCGGGTAGTGGACGACGTTCGTGGCGACCTTCGCCGACGCCGCCGCGTCGCGCAGCCGCTCGACCTCGGCGCCGCCCGCTTCGTCGCCCTCGTCGCCGTACATGCCGAGCCACGGGCTGGTGAGCTTCCCGGCGATCTCGACCAGCGCGGGCAGTTCGGCGGCCTGCTGCCCGCCGACGCTGACGGCGGCACCCAGCTTGCGGTGCGAAGCGACGACGAGAGCCGCGGTGCCGCCCAGGTCGAAGCCCATCACGCCGAGCAGGTCGGCTTGGACGCCGCGCTCGACGAGCCAGGCGAGTGTGATGTCCGTCGCGTCGAGCAGGTCCTGCTGCGTCAGCTCGGCGTTTTCGAGGTGCGGGGTGACGGTCAGCCAGCCTTCGAGGGCGAGGCTCGCGAGCAGCAGTTTCACCCCGTCGGTGACCCCGTCCGCCTCGTGCAGGACCACCAAGCCGCCGCGTAACGCGCCTTCGGGCGCCGAGAAGGTCAGGCGCAGGGCGCGGCCGTCGGTGCGCTGGTAGTCCACGGTGCTGGTCGACGTCATTGCGTCACTCAATCACTTGGAGGTGAACGGAAGGAACCCAGTTAACCAGGTGGCCGATCGAGGTACCGCCTGAAGGGAGTCGCGGGGCGGAGGGCGGAAAAGATACGGTGACGGGGTCGTCCCGTTCAATCGGAGGAGCGCCGAAGATGTCGTCCGTGTCCCCTCGTGCCGATCTCGAATCGTTGCCGAAATACATCCCCGGCCGGACGATCGAAGGCGCCATCAAGCTGGCGAGCAACGAGGTGCCCGGCGGCGCCCTGCCGAGCGTCGCGCGGGCGATCGCCGAGGCCGCGGTGGGCATCAACCGCTACCCGGACACCGGCTCGCAGGCGCTGCGCGAGCGGCTGGCGCGCGAGCTGGACGTGCCGGTGGAGAAGGTCGCCATCGGCTGCGGCTCGGTGTCGCTCTGCCAGCAGACGATCCAGGCGGCCTGCGCCCCGGGCGACGAGGTCCTCTTCGGCTGGCGCTCGTTCGAGGCCTACCCGATCGTGACGCAGGTGGCCCACGCCAAGCCGGTGCTGGTCCCGATCACCGAGGGCCAGGAGCTCGACCTCGACGCGATGCTCGCGGCGATCACCGACCGGACGCGCGTGGTCTTCGTGTGCAACCCCAACAACCCCACCGGGACGGCGATCCGGCGCGCCGAGCTGGAGCGGTTCATGGACGCCGTCCCCGAGCGCGTGCTGATCGTGCTCGACGAGGCGTACAAGGAGTTCGTCACCGACACTGAGGTGCCCGATGGCGTCGAGTACACGCGCACGCGCCCGAACGTCATGGTGCTTCGCACGTTCTCGAAGGCGTACGGCCTCGCGGGCCTTCGCGTCGGTTACGCCGTCGCGCCCGAGGCGATCGCCGACGCGCTCCGCCAGGTGTACGTCGCGTTCTCGGTGAACATGCTGGCCCAGGTCGCCGCGCTGGCGTCCCTCGACGCCGCCGACGAACTGCTGGAGCGCTGCCAGGAGATCGTCGCCGAGCGCGGCCGGGTCCGCGACGAGCTGATCGCGGCCGGCTACCAGGTGCCCGAGACGCAGGCCAACTTCGTCTGGCTGCCCTTGGGTGAGCAGGCGGTGCCGTTCGCCGAGCACGCGCTGGACCGCAAGCTGGTGGTGCGGCCCTTCGCCGGCGACGGCGTGCGCGTGACCATCGGGACCCGCGAGGAGAACGACCTCTTCCTGGCCGCGGCGCGGGAATTCAGTCGCTGAACTGCTTGACCACCAGCTGGATCACGGCGGCGACGCCGATCACCACAATCACGCCGCGCAGCACCGCCGGCGGCAGCTTCCGGCCGATCTTCGCGCCGAGGAAGCCGCCGGCGGTCGACCCGACGGCCAGCCACAGCACGACGGGCCAGCTGATCGGCGCGACGAACGCGTAGATCACCCCGGCGACGACGTTGACGACGGCGGCGAGCACGTTCTTCACGCCGTTGAGCTTCTGCAGCGGTTCCGACAGCAGCATCCCCATGACGGCCATCAGCATCACGCCCTGCGCGGCGGTGAAGTACCCGCCGTAGATGCCGATGAGGAAGATGAAGAACATCAGCAGCGGACCGGCTTTGTGCTCTTCGCCGTTCTCTTCGCGGCGCTTCGCGACCCACTTCGACACCTTGGGCTGCACGATCACGAGGATCACGGCGAGCCCGACGAGCACCGGGACGACGGCTTCGAAGGCGTCCTTCGGCAACGACAGCAGCAGGACGGTGCCGCCAATCGCGCCGAGGAACGACGCGACCGCGAACCGGGCGACCTGCCGCCAGTAGCCGGTGAGCTCGTGCCGGTACCCCCAGGCGCCGCTGAGCGTGCCGGGCGCGAGCCCGATCGCGTTGGACGTCGTCGCGGTCACGGGCGGGTACCCGAGCGCGACGAGCACCGGAAAGGTGACGAGCGTCCCCGACCCGACGACGGCGTTGATGGTGCCTGCCCAGATCCCGGCGACCACGACGATCACCGCGTGCCACCACGTCATTTAGCAATCACGTGCGGAGCCTAAGCATCGTGGGCCGCTCCCGCGACGCAGATGTGTCCGGTCGGACATTCACCGCGGCGTGAAGACGCAGAACTCGTTCCCTTCCGGGTCGGCCATCACCTCCCAGTCGACGTCGCCGCCGCGCTCGCGGAGCAGCGCCGCGCCCAGGGCACGAAGTTCCGCCGGGTCGCCGAAGACGTCCAGGTGCATGCGGTTCTTGACCGTCTTGCGCTCCGGGACCGGGTTGAGCCAGATCAGCGGCCCCACGCCGGCGGGGTCGACGATCGGGACGGGCCAGTCGTCCGGGCGCGTGTCGCCGGTCAGCGAGTCCCGGCGGACGTAGCCCAGCGCCCGGCACCACCAGTCCGCCAGCGCCTGGTGGTCGTTCGCGTCGAGCGCGAGGTCCTTGAACCGTGCGGTCATCGCGTGATCATGACAGTCACCACCGACGGTTTCCGGAGCTGAGAGGATGGGCGTGTGGACACCGAGCAGGTCTGGAGCGCGACCGTGGACCGGTTGCGGGCGCGGATCGACTCCGGGGACCTGGCGCCCGGGAGCCGGCTGCCTGCCGAGCGCGTGCTCTGTGAAGAGCTCGGCATCAGCCGGGGGTCGCTGCGGCAGGCGCTGCGCGTGCTCGACTCCATCGGGTACGTCCAGATCCGCGCGGGCTCCGGCACCTACGTCCGTGAGCAGCGGGAACAGCCCCTGCGGACCTGGTTCACCGAGCACGACCAGCTCGTCGAGAAGCTGTTCGACCTGCGCGCGACCGTCGAGCCGACGCTCGCCGAGCGGCTGGCCCGGCACGCCACCGCCAAGACCGTGAGCCGGCTCGAGGACAACGTCGCCGAGATGGCGCGGGCCGCCGAGGACGGGGACATGCTGCACGTCATCGCCGCCGACGCCGAGTTCCACCGGGTCATCGCGCAGAACGCGGGCAACGACGACGTCGCCGGGCTGCTGCGGTCCGTGCTCGCCCTGGTCGGCGAGGAGCGGCGGGCCGCGCTGCGGCTGCCCGGCCAGATCCGCAAGGCCGTCGACGACCACCGGGCCATCCTCGACGCCATCCGCCGGTCCGACCCCGCCGCCGCCCGCGAGCTGACCCTCAAGCACCTGGTCGACGCCAAGACCTACGCGCACGACTTCGCCGCCGAGGAGCAGTGACACCGGGGAACGCCACGGCCTGGTGTCCTCCTTGGACGCCGCGCGCTCCTAACGGGACTCCAGCACCCGCGCGACGAACTTGTGCAGCTTCTCCTCCAGCCGCGCGAGGCGTTCGTCCAGGGTGAGCGTCTCGAACGGCTGGGGCACGTCGGACTTCAGTTCGCCGCGGACGTACTGGCAGCAGCCCAGGTTGCCGCAGGCGTAGATGCCCAGCGTGTTGCCCTCGCGGCCGGGCTTCCCGGCGCGCCTGCCGGAGAACAGCGTGATGTCGGCGAGGCCGTGGGTGGTCGTGCAGAAGCCGCAGGTGTTGCTGCGCAGCCGGGACTTCGGCGCCGGGGCGGCACGCAGGGCGAGCCCGACCACTTCGCCGTGGAAGGGCAGCACGAGGTAGGCGCGCGCCGGCGCCTTCGGGTCGCGCCAGCCGAGGAACTCGCGCTTCTCCCACGGGATTTCCCCGGGCCGGGCCGGCAGCGTCACGCCCTTCGCTTCGCCGCGGGTGCAGTTGACGAACGAGGCCCGGATCTCGTCCTGGCCGAGTGGGTCCATGCTCCGCACGGTAACCACGGCCACCGGGGGTGGCCACGCATTTTCCGCCGTACGATCGACGCCGTGCGCAAGATCGGCAACTTCCGGGTGGTCCTGCGCACCAGCCTGGGCTTCGCCGGGCTGGGCGTCGGGTCCAGTGTGGCCGGCTCCGGCGTCGTCGCCCTGCTCCTGCTGCTGCAGGGGCTGCCGAACGACGTCGGCGACCGCGGCTGGGTGCTCGGCCTGACCGCCGCCGGGATCGTCGCCGTCTCCCTGCTCGTCGGGACACTGTGGACGGCCTTCCTGCAGCGCCGCACCGCGATCTGGTTCGTGCTCGGCCGCCCGCCCTCGGAGAGCGAGGCCAAGCGCGCGCTGCGGCTGCCCGTCGACATGGCCGTGGTCAGCGGGACGCTCTGGCTGATCGGCACGGTCGTCCTCAGCGTGCTGGCCGGGGTGCTCGGCTCGGCCGAGGACGCGGTCGGGATGGCGACCGTGATCGGGCTCGGTGGCCTCACCACCGTCGGGCTCACCTACCTGGCCGCCGAGTGGGTGGCGCGGCCGGTGATGACGATCGCGCTCGGCATCCTGCCGCCGCGCGGCTCGCTGCCGGTGACCGTGCTGACGCGGCTGGTCGTCACCTGGGCGCTCGCCAGCGGCGTCCCGTTCGTCGGCGTCCTGCTCATCGCGACGCCGCCCGACCTCGGCTCGGGCGACCACAGGGCCAGCCTGATCATGCTGTCGGTGATCGGCCTCGGCGTCGGGGCCATCGGCACCGCGCTGCTGGCCCGGGCGGTCGCGGCGCCGCTGCACCGGCTGCGCGTGGCCCTCGACCGGATCGCGCGCGGCGACAACAGTGTCGCGGTCGACGTCGACGACTCCAGCGAGATCGGCCTGCTCCAGACGTCGGTCAACCAGCTCGCCGCCGGCCTGCGCGAGCAGGCCCGGATGCGGGACCTGTTCGGCAGGCACGTCGGCGCCGACGTCGCCCGGCACGCCCTGGAGTACGGCGCGTCGCTGTCCGGCGACGTCCGCGAGGTCACGGCGTTGTTCGTCGACGTCGTCGACTCGACCGCGCTCGCCTACCGCACGCCGCCGGAAGAACTGGTGGCGAAGCTGAACCGGCTGTTCGCCGCCGTCGTGTCCGCGGTGAACGCCCGCGGCGGGCTGGTCAACAAGTTCCAGGGCGACGCCGCGCTGTGCATCTTCGGCGCCCCGACCCGGCTTTCGGACGCACCGACGGCCGCGCTGGCCGCGGCCCGCGCGATCCGCGACGAGGTGTGCGCGGACGGCGAGCTCGACCTCGGCATCGGCGTCTCGAGCGGCCCGGTGTTCGCCGGGCAGCTCGGCACCAGCAGCCGGCTCGAGTACACGGTGATCGGCGACGCGGTCAACGAGGCCGCGCGGCTGACCGAGCTGGCCAAGGCGGTGCCGTCCCGGATCCTCGCCAGCGACGCCGTGGTCTCGGCGGCCCTGCCGAGCGAAGCCGCGCACTGGCGCAAGCACGGCGAGCTGGAGCTACGCGGCCGCCAGGAGCCGACGCCGACCTGGACGGCCGGCCCGGACCCTCAGGACGGTTGACCCAGCTCCGGCCAGCGCAGCACCGTCGAACCCCAGGTCAGGCCCGCGCCGAACGCGCTGAGCAGCACGCGGTGGCCGGGCGCGAGGGTGCCGTCCGCCCGGGCGTCGGCCAGCGCGAGCGGGATCGACGCGGCGCTGGTGTTGCCGACCCGGTCGATGTTCGCGACGACCGCGTCGGCCGGCATGCCCAGCTGCTTCGCCGTCGCCTGGAGGATCCGGATGTTGGCCTGGTGCCCGACGAAGCGGTCGACGTCGCCGACCATCCAGCCCGCGCGCTCCAGGACCGTCCGCGACGACTCCGCCATCCGCGCGCAGGCGTGCCGGAACACCGCGGTGCCCTGCATGGCGAGGAACCGGTCGGCCGGGGTGTCCGAGAGCCGCTTGCGCGCGCCCCCGGCCTCGACCCACAGCAGGGCGGCGTGGTCACCCTCGCTGTGCAGGTCGAACGGCCCGAACGCGCCGGGCTCGGCCGCGTCGCCCGCCCGCAGCAGGACCGCGCCGGCGCCGTCGCCGAAGATCGGGACGGTCGTGCGGTCCCCGGGGTCGATCAGCGTGGTGAAGGTGTCGGCGCCGATCACGAGCACGCGCTCGGCGAGGCCGCCCGCGATCAGGCCCGCCGAGGTCGCCAGGGCGTAGACGAAGCCGCTGCACACGGCGTTGACGTCGAAGGCCGCGGCGGTGCCGAGCCCGAGCCGGGCGGCGACCTGCGGCGCGCTGGCCGGGCAGGGCTGGTCGGGCGTGGAGGTGGCGAGGACGACGGCGTCGGCCGACCCGCCCCCGAGCGCCTCCCGGCCCGCGCCGACCGCGAGGTCCACAGTGGACTCGCCGGGCCCGGCGACGCGGCGCTCGCGGATGCCGGTGCGAGTCCGGATCCACTCGTCCGTGGTGTCGAGCCGGGCCGCGATCTCGTGGTTGTCCAGGACTTTCGTCGGCAACATCGAACCGAGGCCGGTCAACACGGCGGCAGGTGCGGGCACGGTGGAGCCTCCCCACGCCGGCGGGTTGGCGAACGACCGGCAGGTCTTCCACTTCTATGGGCTACCCCCTGGTAGACCGGTGAGTTGTGTTCCAGGTCACGGAAAAAGTTGTTTCACTTTCGCCTCGGACGGAGTAGTGAGCGACGTCACGGAGGAGGGAGCCGAGAGCGAACTCCGGCGAACTGTCGGAGCCCCCGGCTAGCCTGCTGGAGTGCAGACACCCGACCTCGACCAGCTCGACATCGCCATCCTCGCCTGCCTCCAGCAGGACGCCCGCACGATCGCCGAGACGATCGGCGCGAAGGTCGGCCTCTCGGCCGCGGCGGTGCAACGGCGGATCAAGCGGCTGCGCGAGGCGGGCGTGATCGAGCGCGAGGTCGCGGTGCTGTCGCCGGAGGCGCTCGGGCTGAGCATGACGTTCGTCGTCATGGTCGAGATGGAGCGGGAGAACCTGGCGGTCCTGGACGCGTTCCGCCGGCAGGTCCTGGCCGACGACTGCGTCCAGCAGTGCTACTACGTCACCGGCAACGCGGACTTCGTGCTGGTCGTGACGTGCCCGGACATGGCGGGCTTCGAGGCGTTCACCCGGCGGATGTTCTTCGACAACCCGAACGTCCGGCACTTCACGACGAGCGTGGCGATGGACCGCGTGAAGGTCGGGCTCGGGCTGCCGCTCGGGCCGTAGGCGGGCGATATCCTGGAGCGCTGTCCACCTGGGGGGTGCATGCTTCGGAACCGCCGGATCTTCCTGACCGCCACCTTGATCGACGCGCTCGGCAGCGGACTGTGGGTCCCGTTCGCGCTGCTGTTCCTCGTGCACGGGCAGGGCATGGGCCTGCTCGACGCGGGCACGTCGCTGAGCACCGGCGCGCTGCTCGCGCTCGTCACCGGCCCGGCCACCGGGGCCGCGATGGACCGCTTCGGCCCGCGCGCCCTGCTCCTCACGGGCAACCTCGTGCGGCTCGCGGCCTTCTGCGCGTACCCACTGGTCCACACCAGCTGGCAGGTGATCGCGGTCTCGCTGGTGGCCGGCTTCGGCGACCGGCTCTTCTGGACGTGCAACGCGCCGATGGTCGCGCGGCTCACCGACGGGCCGGGCACCGACCGCATGCTGGCCACGCAGACGATCGGCCGGTTCGCGGGCGCCGGGATCGGCGCGGCGGCGACCGCGGTGCTGCCGACGATCACGAGCCAGGCGGCCTTCCACGCACTGGCGTACGCGAACGCGGCGAGCTTCGCGGTCGCGGCGGTGTTGATGGCGTTGCTGCCGGCACTTCCACGTGAACGCGACCACCAGGCGGCGCCACCTTCACGTGGAAGTGGCGCCGCGGGCGGCTGGCGGGCCGTGCTCGGGGACCGGCCGTACACCGGCTTCTGCCTCACCCACACGGCTTTCACGCTCGCCAGCGCGAGCAAGTTCGCCGTGCTGCCGATCGTCGTCCGGGACCTGCTGCACGGTCCACAGTGGATCGCCGGGACCGCGATCACCCTCGGCACCGTCGTCGTCGTGACGGCGCAGCGCCCGATCGTCGCGAAGCTCGCCGGCCACAGCCGGACCGCCGCGCTGATCGGCGCCGCGGTGCTGTTCTCGGTTTCCTTCGCCCTGCTGATCCCGTTGGAAATCGTCCCCCTGCCCGTCGCGACCGGGTTGATCCTCGTCACGAGCCTCGGCTTCTCCGTCGCGGAGGCGATGTTCGGGCCGACCGGCACCGCGACGGCCGCCGCGGCCGCGCCGCCGGGTGCCGAAGGCCGGGCCAGCTCGATCTTCCAGCTCTCCTGGGGCCTGCCCGTCGCGCTCGCGCCCGGGTTGCTGGCCGCCCTGCTCAGCGCCGGCAACGCGCTGACCTGGTCGGTACTGGCCCTGACCTGCGCGTCCGCGGTCCCGGCGCTGCTCGTCCTGCGGAAGAAGCTCCCGGGGGCGCTGCGCGAGTCGTCACCGGCAGTCGCCGGATGACCGCAAGGGGTATGTGCCGGACGTTACACCACAATGGACGGATGCAACCGATCAAGTGAACGTGAGAGTTTCTTCGTCATGACCGTCGGGCCTGGTCATCTCCTCCTCGAACAGTTCGCGCCGCGCGAACCGCCACCCGGACTCCAGGAGGGGCCATGCAGACCGACGCCGTTCACCAGAGCCAGTTCGTGGTGCTGAACGAGAGCACCACGCCCGTCCTGTCCCGGCTGTCCTACCACGCCGACGAGCCGTTCGCGGTCACCGTCGCGTTCCGGACCGAGCGCGGCCGGTGGATCGAGTGGACCTTCGCGCGTGACCTCCTCGTGGCCGGGCTCGACGAGCCGGCCGGCCTCGGCGACGTCCGGATCCGCCCGGACCTGTCCGAGGACGAAGACTTCCTCACCCTCGAAATCGAGTCACCGGACGGCTATGCGTCGTTCGAGCTGGAAGTCGAGGACGTCCGGACGTTCCTCGAGGCGTCCTACGAACTGGTGCCGCTCGGCGAAGAGAGCGCGCACTTCGACGTCGACGGGCTGATCGAGGAGATCAGCAACGTCTGACCCCCGAACCTCCCATTCCCGCGGCGAGGACGAAGGGCGGGTTTCGAGTGCGCTGGAGGCACTCGAAACCCGCCCTTTCGCTGTGTCCGGGACGTCAGCTGGTCTTCAGGGTCGTGCCGGTGCCGGACAGCGCGCCGGCGATCGGGTAGAAGTAGGTCACGCTGCTGTTGCCGCCGGACAGGACGCCCTGCGCGTAATTGCCGGCGATGAAGCCGCCGCCGGAGTCACCGGCCGCCGAGTGGACGTTGGTCGCGGTCATGCCGTTGACCGTGCCCTCGGAGTAGCGGACGCTCTGGTTCTTCGCGCCGATGGTGCCGCAGGTCCAGCCGGTGGTCGAGCCGGCCTTGCAGACCGACGAGCCGGTCGCCGCGTTCGACGACCCGCGCACCGCGGTCCCGTTGTTCATCTGCGCGACCGGGGTCCAGCTGCTGTTGGTCCGGACCGCCGCGTAGTCGACACCCGGGAAGCGGTAGGTGATCCAGCTGCCGAGCGCGGCGCCGTTCGAGCCGGTCAGCGAGCCGCCGCCGGTGAGCGCACCGCAGTGGCCGGCGGTGACGAAGCCGGTCGTGGTCGCGAAACCGACCGAGCAGCGCGCCGAGCCACCGATGTAGTAGGCGTCCCCGCCGCGGATGTTGGCGTGCAGCGTCGGCTTCGCCGTCGCGTCGAGGATCGTGACCGACGACTTGTCCACACCGGACCGCGCGACGAACGCGTCGGCCGCGGCGCGCTGGCCCTGCAGGACGGAAAGGGTGACGCGGTTGGTGACGGAATCGACGCCCCAGCCGGTGATCGCGTACGGCGCCGTGGCGTCGAGGGCCTTGAACCTGTCCACAGTGGAGTCGAGCTGGCGGGCGCTGAACTTCACGACCTCCGCCTCGGCCCCGGCCGCCTGGATCTTGGCGACGTCCGCGGCGTTCGTGGTCTGGATGTGCGCCTTGCCCGTCGCGGCGTTGTAGGTGGCGCCGCCGAAGGCGTCGCCGAGCGTCGCGGTGACGGCCTCGGTGACCTTGTTCGCGACGTCTTCGCTCTTCAGCCGCGTCAGCACCTGGTCGTGGGTCAGGCCCAGGTCGCGCTGCATGGCGGGCACGATGTCCGGGTTCAGCAGGTCCTGGCCCGACGCGGGGACGGCGACCGCGACGAGCGCACCCGTCATCGTCACCGCGGCGGCAGCGGCACCGAAGAGTCTGGCGATCTTCATGCTTCTCCCTAGGTGGTTACGCGCGGCTCTGCACTGGCCACGCAGTGGTACTCCCCCGGGTGAGGGTCCCCGCAGTGGGCGTTACGGTGCAATCCGGGCACCCGGCGAATGCGTATACGCATTCGGTCCGGACGTATCCCCTGCTCCAAGCGGTCCCGACCGCAGGTCGTCACCCGGTCGGACAGGTCCTTAAGTAGGGTTTCCGTGGACTACTTTCAGTAGCCGGGACACCGCCCGGAACGCGGTAAGCGCCACCGGAACGCGGTAGGCGCGGAGATTTTCCACGCGCAGTGACGCCGGACCCGCGAATCCCGCGGCGATCCGGTGACGGCGGGTAGGCGAACGTGTGAGGGCCGTGCCGGCCACGTATTCGGTTAATGGTTTACGGGGCGAGAGGCGCTGCTTAGGCTCCCGCGCACAACGTCGAGGAGGTCCGTATGTGGCTGACGGCTCCCCGCCCCACCTCGGTCTCCGTCCGGTCCGGACCCGCCCGGCTGACCGGCCGCGACGCCGAGCTCGACGCTATCGTCGACGTGCTCCGGCGGCGCCCGGCGGCCGTGCTGATCGAGGGCGAGCCCGGCATGGGCCGCACCCGGCTGCTCGCGGAGATCGGGCGCCGCAAGGAGTTCGACGGCGGCCGGGTGCTGACCGGCGCCTGCCAGCCGCTGCGCGAACCGTTCCCCTACGGGCCGGTGCTGGAAGCGCTTCGCACGGTGACATCCGGGGCCTCGCCCCGGGCCGGGGGCTTCGCCACCCGGACCCCCGAAACGCATGCCGTGACGTCCGGTGCTTCGCCGCAAACGAGCGAGGTGCCTCTCGGACCGCTCAGCCCGGTCGCCGGGGTGCTGCGGCCGCTGCTGCCGGAGCTCGCGGAAGCGCTTCCCCCGCGTCCCGAGCCCCTCGCCGACCCGGTGGCCGAGCGCCACCGCGTGTTCCGCGCGATCCGGGAGCTGCTGGCCGCGTGCGGGCCCACCCTGGTGCTGATCGACGACCTCCAGTGGGCCGACGAGGACACCCGCGACCTCCTGCGGTTCCTCGCCGGGTCGATGCCGCCGGAGCTGGCGGTGGTCGCCACCTACCGGTCCGCGACCGATGTCCGCCCCGGGCCGCTCGGCGCGCCGTTCCGGACCGATGCCTCGGTGCACTCCGCCCGCGTCGCGCTCGGCGCGCTGGACGTCACCGCGGTCCGGAAGCTCGCGGTCGAAATCCTCGAACTGCCCCGGGTCACCGACGAGTTCGCGGCCAAGCTGCACGAGTGCACGGCCGGGATCCCGTTCGTGGTCGAGGAAACCCTGCGCGCGCTGCGCGAAGCGGCCGAGCGGCTGCCGGTCGGCGAAGTCCTTTCCGACCGGATGCTGGAGAACCTCGAAGTCCCGGTGCTGCTGCGGGAGGCCGTCACCGAACGGCTTTCCGCGCTGCCCGGGCCGGCCGCGCAACTGGCCGGCGCGGCCGCGGTGCTCGGCGTCGGCGCCGAAGCCGCCGTGCTCGGCGAACTGGCCGGGCTGCCGGAAGACACCCTGCGCACGGCGTTGCTCGCGACGTTGTCCGGCGGGGTGCTCGGCGAAGTCGGCGACGGCAAGTACGGCTTCCGGCACCCGTTGGCGCGCAAGGCGGTCTACGACACGGTGAGCGGGCCCGAACGCGCGTTGCTGCACTCGCAGGCGATCCGCGTGCTGGCCGCGCAGCCGTCGCCGCCGCTCACGTTGCTGGCCCGGCATTCCCGCGCGGCGGGCCGCGTCGACCAGTGGCGGCACTACGCCGAAGCGGCCGCCGACGAAGCCATCACGCGCGGCGAGACGTCCCGCGCGATCGACCTCCTCCAGTCGGTGCTGGCCGAGCCGGGCCCGGCGGAGTCCGACGTCGGGCGCGTCGCCGGCAAGCTGAGCCAGGTCGCGCTGCGCGGGTTCCGCCCCGACGTCATCGGCACCCTCGAGCGCGTCCTCGAAGAGGTGACGCTGCCGCCGTCGGTCCGCGGCTCGATCCGGCTCAGCCTCGGCATGCTGCAGGTCCGGACCATCGGCGGGCTGGGCCGCGGGCGCCTCGAAGTCGAGCGCGCGATCGGCGAGCTGACCGACCGGCCCGACCTGGCGGCCCGCGGGATCACGCTGCTGGCCCAGCCGATCGACGGCCTGACGCCGTTGTCCTGGCACGAATCCTGGCGCGCCCGCGCGGGCGAGGTGTACGAGCGGCTCGACGACCCCGAGCTGCGGCTCGCCCTGACCGCCGACCGCATCGCGGCGGCCTCGCACGTCGGCGACGGCTCGGCGTGGGCGGAGTTCGAGGCGCTGTCGGACACCGTCGGCACGGTCGCCGAGCGCGTCCAGCTGGCCCGGCTGTGGTGCAACCTCGCCGACGGCCAGTCGTGGGCCGGTCACCTCGACCGCGCGGAACGGCTGGTGACCGAAGGCGTCCGGCGCGCGACCGACGCGGGTGCGTTGTACGCGATCGGCCTGATCCAGGGCACGCGCGTCCGGCTCGACTGGGTGCGCGGGCGCTGGCACGGCCTCGCCGAAACGGCCGAGCAGCTGCGCGACAGCTACCCGGAGCTGGGCCCGATCGTCATGGAGTCGTCGCTGGTGCTCGGCGGGCTCGCGGCCGTGCGCGGCGAGTTCGCCGCCGCGCAACGGCACCTGACCGCGGCGAGCGTGCACGCGCCGGACCGCGGGCCGATCCCGGTGGTGCTCTCGGCGGCCGGCGTGCTGATCACGGTGCTGCTCGCGACCGACGACGTCGACGGCGCCTGCGCGGCGGCGGACACCGCGGTGGCCGCGGCCGGCCGCAAGGGCGTCTGGATCTGGGCGGCGGGGCTGGTCCCGGCCGCGGCCCAGGCCTACGCGCGGGCCGGGCGCTGGCCGGAGGCCGACAGCGTGGTCGAGGCGTTCGCCCGCGGTATCGAAGGCCGGGACGCGCCGGTGGCGTCGGCGGCCCTGGTGGCCGGCCGGGCGGTGCTGCTCGAAGCTCGCGGCAAGCACCTCGCCGCGGCGGCGCTGTTCGACGAAGCCGCGTCGGGCTACGCGGCGCTGCCGATGCCCTACCCCGCGACGGCGACGCGGGAACGCGCGGCGATGTGCCGGCTCGCGGCGGGCAACCGGGACGCCGTCGACGAGCTGACGGCCGCGGCCGAGGCGTACGAGCAGCTCGGGGCGACGCGGGACGCCGGGCGGTGCCGTCACCAGCTGCGCGAGCACGGCGCGTGGGCGCCTTCGCAACGCGGGCGGCGGGGGTACGGGAGCGAGCTGTCGCCGCGGGAACGCGAGGTGGCGCGGATGCTCGCGGAGGGCCGGACCAACCGCGAGATCGCGGACGGCCTCTTCCTCTCGCCACGCACGGTCGAACAGCACGTCGCGAAGGTGCTGCGGAAGCTGGGCGCGAGGTCTCGGACGGACGTGGCGCGCAAGCTCCCCGGCGAGGTGACGACCGCACCGGCTGGCTAGCCGGGCGAGGGCGTCCTACGTTGGACGCGTGACAGAAGAGGCACTTCCCGCCTGGCGCCGGCGGACCTCCGGGGAAACGCGCTGGCCCGCGATGGGCGTCGTCGTCGTGACGCTCGCGCTGCAGGTCGCCCTGCCCGACGACATGGCCCTGCGCCCGGCGTGGCTGCTGCCCTCGGTGTCCGGGCTGCTGGTCGTGGCGCTGCTGCTGGTGAACCCCGGCCGGATGTCGGAGTTCAGCGCCGTCGAACGGGTCATTTCGCTGCTGCTGGTCGCCGCCGTGACCGCCGTCAACGCCGGCTCCGCTGTCACGCTCGTCTACAGCATCGCGACCGGCACCATCGGCGACCGCGCCGGCGCCGTGCTCGTCACCGGCGGGATCGTCTACTGGACGAACATCGTCGCCTTCTCGCTCTGGTACTGGGAGTTCGACCGCGGTGGCCCCGGCCGGCGGGCCGCAGGCCGGGCGGAGTTCCCCGACCTGCAGTTCCCGCAGATGGCCGACCCGGACCTGGCGCGCCAGAACTGGGAGCCGTCCTACCTCGACTACCTCTACTTCTCCTTCACCAACGCGGCCGCCTTCAGCCCCACCGACGTCATGCCCCTGCGGATCTGGGCGAAGATGACGATGATGCTGCAGGCGGTCGTGTCGCTGATCCTGGCCGTGATGGTGGTCGCGTGGGCGATCAACAACCTGAAGTGACTCAGTGGCGGGAGATGGTGAAGCTCTGGCCGTCCGAGCCGATCGCCCCCGGGATCCAGGTGTTCGTGCCGCGGTCGTCGGCGTTCAGCCCGGACGGGTTCGTCGAGGCCAGGTTCGTCCCGTTGAACTTGACGCCGGTGAACGTGATGCCGCCCGAGATCGTCGGGTAGGAGTCGGTCGGCGACTCGATGATCGCCTCCGCCGAGGAGTGCTTCGACGTCAGCGACTTCGTGGTGGTCTTCGTCCAGCCCTTGGTGCTGTCGGTCAGGTCGAGCCGGTAGGTGTTCGTGGCGGTCCGCGTCACCGTCGCGGTGATGTGGTCACCCGCGCCGACCGAGACGTTGTAGTACACGGGAGCGGCTGGGTACATCTCGTACCAGGCCGAGTACACCGGACGCCCGCTCGAGCAGTCCGTCTCGACGCCGGTCTGTTCCACTGTGGACGACCCGTCGCCGTCGATGCCGACCCACGGCGCGAACAGGTCGTTGGTCGACCGGCACGTCACCGACGGCTCGGTCCAGCTCGCGGTGGCCGTGGTGAAGCTGCCGAAACTGACGTAACCACCCCAGTTCCCGCCGGAGAACTGGTGACCGTGGAAGTGCGAGCCGTACTCGACCGCGGCGTGCGCGGTGCCGGAAACGGCGAGGCCGGCGGCCGCCGCGGCAACCGCCGTGAGGACGCGGGCAGCACGCGACGCGAGGATTCTGGACATGCGGGGACTCCGTTCACCGAGGGGGACCGGGAAAGCCGTGTGTCCAAGTGTTGGATTCGCGACCGCGAGAAGGTAGCTACTTTCGAAGGGTCTTCACATTCCGGGAAATACTCACCATTTGCCGGAATTGCGCGGGAATGAACGAAAAGACCCGTGAAGGCCTCCGCGGGGGAAGAGGCCTTCACGGGTCATGGACACTCACCAACCGCCCGGTCAGGTGAGCGGGGACTGCTAGCCCTGCTTCGCGGCCGCGTCGACGAACTCGGTCGTGTAGGTCTTCGACAGGTCGATCGAATCCTTCTTCGGCTGCACGTTCTTCGAGAAGCTCGAAAGCACGTTGAGCGCGTTCTTGGCGCCGTCGGCGTCCATCTTCCCGTCGGCGTTGAACATGCCGATGCTGTCCTTGATGGACTTGATGTACAGCGCCTTGTCGCCGCCGCTGTAGGACGCCGGCATCTTCGCCGCGATCTCCTCCGGGCTGTGCTGGCCGATCCACTTCAGCGTGGCCACGAACGCGTTGGCCAGCTTCTGCACGGCGTCCTTGTTCCGGTCCACGAAGTCGCAGCTCATGTACAGCGACGACGCCGGGTACAGCCCGCCCAGCGCGGCCTTTGTGCCCTCGACCGTCCTCAGGTCGTACAGCACCTTCGCCTTGCCGGTGTTCGTCAGCTGTGCGATGGTCGGGTCGGTCGTCATGCCGCCGTCGATGCCGCCGTTGTCCAGGCTCGCGATGAACGTCTGGCCGGCGCCGACCTTCACCGGCGTGTACTGGTCGGCCCCGACGCCCGCCTTCGCCGCCAGCGCCTTCGTGAGGAAGTCGGTGGACGACCCGAGCGACGTGACACCCAGCTTCTTGCCCTTGAAGTCGGCCGAGCTCTTGATCTGGTCGGCGTGCGCGGTGCCGACGACTTCGGCCTCACCGGGGATGTTGGCCATCTGCACCACGCTCTTGATGCACTGGTCCTTGGCCTGCAGGTCGATCGTGTGGTCGTAGAACCCGACCACGCCCTGCACCTGCCCGGCGACGAGCGCGGTCTCGGCGTTGGCACCCGACTGCTCGCTCTGCAGCTCGACGTCGATGCCCTGCGCGGCGAAGTTCCCCAGCTGCTGGGTAAGCATGGCGGGCAGGTAGATGACCTTTTCCAGGCCGCCCACCATGATCGTGACCTTCGGCTTGCCGCCCTCGCCCGTCGCGGCGACGCGGGAGTCCTGGCAGGCGGTGGTCAGCGCCGCCGCCACGGTCAGCGCGGTGAGCACGCCGACGATGCGTCGAATCCTCATCGATTCGTTCCCTTTCAGATGACGGTCTTGTCGGAGGCGGAGGACATCGAGGGCCGCCACCGCAGCAGCCGGCCTTCGAGGTTCCCGATGCCCCACTCGGCGAACAGGGCGACGACGGTGATGATGATCATCGCGGCGTAGATGCCCGCGGAGTCGAACGTGCCCTGCGCGTTCGAGATGAGGAAGCCGATGCCGGCCTTGGACCCGGCATACTCGCCGACGACCGCGCCGATCAGCGCGAAGCCGAACGCGGTGTGCAGCGAAGACAGGATCCACGACGTCGCGCTCGGCAGCACGATCGCCTTGATCACCTGCATCCGGCCCGCGCCGAGGATGCGCGCGTTGTCGATCAGGTTGCGGTCCACCTCGCGGGCGCCGGTGAAGGCGTTGAAGAACACCACGAAGAACACCAGCACGACGACGGTGGCGACCTTCGACGCCAGCCCCAGCCCGAACCAGATCACGAACAGCGAGGCGAGCACGATGCGCGGCACGGCGTTGGCGGCCTTGATGAACGGCGCGAGCACGTCGGCCAGGTACTGGCTGCGGCCCAGGACCACGCCGAGGATCACGCCGGCCACCGCGCCGATCGCGAAGCCGACCAGGGCTTCCTCGACGGTGACCCACAGCTGGTACCAGAGCGAACCGAAGTCGGTGCCGCTCGTGACCCACTGGCTGAGCCGCTCCCAGATCCGGGACGGCTTCGAGTAGAAGAACGGGTCGATCCAGTAGGTCGCGGTCAGCTCCCAGCTGCCGAGCCAGACGACCACCAGCGCCAGCCGCAGCAACCAGGTGTTGCGCCTCCGGCGGGACGTCGCCCGCTTCGCCTTCGTCAGGATGTCCTGTTCGGTTTCCAGCACCGGCAGCGAAGTGGCCGGAGCGGCGGGGGTCTCAAGCGACATTGCTCGCTCCCTTCTCGCGGGCCTTGTCGACCTCGCTGCGCAACGATTCCCAGATGTCCGCGTAGAGCTTGCGGAACTCGTCGGTGAGCCGGAGGTCCTCGACCTTCCGCGGCCGCTCCAGGGGAATTTCGAAGACGTCCTTCACGGTGGCAGGCGACGACGTGAGCACGACGACCTTGTCCGCTAGCGCGATGGCCTCGTCGAGGTCGTGGGTCACGAAGATCACCGCGGCCCCCGAACCGGACCACAGCCGCAGCAGCTCGTCCTGCATCAGTGCCCGCGTCTGGACGTCCAGGGCCGAGAACGGCTCGTCCATCAGCATGATCTTCGGCTTGGTGACCAGCGTCTGGGCCAGCGCGACGCGCTTGCGCATACCGCCGGAGAGCTGGTGCGGGTAGTACTTCTCGAACCCGGCGAGCCCGACCCGGGCGATCCAGTCGACGGCCTGCGCACGGGCCTCGGCCTTCGGGACACCGCGGAAGCGCGGGCCGGAAGCGACGTTGTCCAGCACCGACCGCCACGGCATCACGGCGTCGGTCTGGAACATGTAGCCGACACCGTCCGGAATGGACTTCACGTCTTCGCCGTTGACCCGCACCCGGCCGGCGGACGGCGGCTGCAGCCCGGAGACCAGCGAGAGCGTCGTCGACTTGCCACAGCCCGTCGGGCCGACGACGGCGACGAACTCGCCGGGCTGCACGGTCATGGTCAGGTCGCGGACGGCCGTGTGCACGGAACCGGACCCGCTCGGGAACCGTTTGGTGGCTCCGGTGAGTTCGATCAGAGGGGGGACCATCGGGGGGTGACTCCTTCGTCACGTGGTGGGGGTCACGCGTTGGGAGAGGACGTTAAGTACGTGTGGCGAGCGCGTGAAGCTTGTCGACGTTCTCCGCGCGAGCTGTGCGTTCTGAATGTTTTGCTCATTTAGCGCACGGCGCTGACCAGGGGGTATGGTTCCGAGCCATGCCAAAGTGGGCGCTCTTCCCGCGGATGCGGTTCAGCAGGCAGGTGCTGCTGCTGCAGATCGGCGTCGTCGTGCTCGTCGTCGGGGTCGGCGTCGCGCTGGTGAGCGTGCTCCTCTCCCGCACCCTCACCGACCAGTACGGCCGCCGCGCCCTGGCCATCGCGAAGTCCGTCGCCGCGGACCCGGTCGTCGTCGCGGACGCGGCCGCGAAGATCCCCGGCGGGCCGCTCGAAGAACGCGTTCTCGCCGTCACGAAGGCCAACGACGCGCTGTTCGTCGTCATCACCGACGACAAGGGCATCCGGCTGGCGCACCCGACGCCGAGCGAGATCGGCAAGCCGGTCAGCACCCCGCCGGACGTCGCCCTCGCCGGCGGCGACGAGGTCAGCGCGGTGCAGAGCGGCACACTCGGCCTGTCCGTGCGCAGCAAGACCCCGATCTGGCAGGGACCACGGGTGGTCGGCGAGGTGAGCGTCGGCTTCGAAGTCGGCGATCCGACCGGCGACTTCAACCGGCTCCTGGTGATCACCCTGCTCTTCGCGGGTGGCGCGCTGCTGCTCGGCGCGGGCGCGTCGGCGCTGCTGAACCGGCGGCTTCGGCGCGTCACGCACGGCCTCGAGCCGCACGAGCTGACCGAACTGCTCTACGAACGCGAAGCCGTGCTGCACGGCATCGGCGAAGGCGTGCTCGCGGTCGACGAAGCCAACCGCGTCTCGGTGCGCAACGACGAAGCGGAACGGCTGCTGGGCACCGAACTCCCGATCGGCGCGGCGATGGCCGAGCTCGAGCTGAGCCCGCGGCTGCACAAGGCCGTCGGGGAAGGACGGCCGGTCGACAACCTCCTGGCCGTGGCCGGGAACCGGGTGCTCGTCATCAACTCGCGCGCCGTCCGCCTCGACGACCGGCCGATCGGCACCGTGCTGACCTTCCGCGACCGCACCGACCTCGACACGCTCACCCGGGAGCTCGACGGCATCCGCGCGCTCTCCGACGGCCTCCGCGCGCAACGCCACGAGTTCGCGAACCGGCTGCACACGCTCTACGGGCTGCTCCAGCTCGGCCACCACACCGAAGCCGTCGAATACCTGCAGACGCTGACGGACTCGCCGTCCGCGCGGCCGAGCGAGCTCGGCGACGCCGTCGCGGACCCGTACCTGCAGGCGCTGCTCGTCGCGAAAACCGAGCAGGCGCAGGAAAAGGGCCTCACGCTGAAGCTGGCCGACGACACCTGGGTGCCCACGACCGTGACCGACCCGATCGCCGCCAACACCGTGATCGGCAACCTCGTCGACAACGCGCTGCACGCCGCCCGGATGGGCCCGCGGCGGCCGGCGACCGTCGAGGTCAGCCTGCTCGCCGAGGGCGGCACGCTGCACCTGTCCGTTGTGGACAGTGGCACCGGTGTGCCGGAAGAGCTGCGGGGGACGTTGTTCGACGAAGGCGTCTCGACGAAGCTCGCCCCCGGCCACGGGCTCGGCCTGGCGCTGGCCCGCCAGGCCGCGCGCGCCCACGGTGGCGACGTCTGGCTGGCCGGCCCCGGCGACGGCGAGACGGGAGCCCTGTTCGTCGCGAAACTGCCCGGAATGCTGACGGAGGACGGATGATCCGCACGCTCATCGTCGACGACGACTTCCGCGTCGCCGGGGTGCACGCCGGGTTCGTCGAGGAGGTCGACGGCTTCGCGGTGGTCGGCACCGCGCACACCGCGGCGGAGGCCCGCGCCCGCGTCCGGGAGCTGGCGCCGGACCTGATCCTGCTCGACGTCTACCTGCCCGACGAGTCCGGTCTCGCGGTGCTCCCCGAGCTGCAGACCGACACGATCGTGCTGTCCGCGGCGACCGACAGCGCGTCGGTCGCGGCCGCGATCCGGGCCGGGGCGCTGAACTACCTGATCAAGCCGTTCACCACGCGTCAGCTGGCCGAGCGCCTGACGTCCTACGCGCGCTTCCGCGGCCTGCTCGCCGAGGACCGCGCCTTCGCCCAGGACGACGTCGACCGCGCCTACCGGGTGCTGCACGACCAGGACCGGACGTCCGCGCCCAAGGGCCAGTCGACGGCGACGTCCCGGCTCGTCTCGGAACAACTGCGGCGCGCCGGGCGTCCGCTGTCGGCGGCGGAGGTCGCGGGCGAGCTGGGCATGGCGCGGGCGACGGCGCAGCGCTACCTCACGGCGCTGGCGGAGTCGGGGACCGTCCAGATGCGGCTGCGCTACGGCGCCACGGGCCGCCCCGAGCACGAATACCGCTGGTCAGGAGCCTGACGTCAGCGGCCGATCGTGGTCGTCTCGGAGCGGTACTGGTACTGCTGCATCATGCTCTCGGCCACGGTCACCCAGGACTGGACCGGGTTGGCCGCCGAGGGCGAAGGCTTCGACGAGGGCAGGTCGACGCGCGGCACGTCCTCCTCGTCCTGAACGGACTTCTTCGCCTGCGGTTTCGCCTGCACCTGCACGCGTTTCGGCGCCGGCTTCGCGGGCACCGGCACGAACACCGTCGTCGGCGCCGGGGTGGCCACCGGCGCCTGCGGGGCCTGCGGCTGCGGCGCGGGCGCTTCGGCGACGGCCGGGCGCGCGTCCAGCTGGGCCACGTCGGCCGGGCTCGGGCCGAACAGGCTCCCGGTGAACATCCCGCCGGCCAGCCAGCCGAGGCCGACGAGCACCACCGCGGCGCCGGTGCCGAGCCAGGTGCGGGCACGCCGCCGGATCACGACCGACTTCGGGCGGAGGTCCTGGTCGCACACCGGCGGCCGGGTGTAGATCGGCTCGTCGGCCGGGACGTCGTCGTCGGTGCGGCGGCGCTGGGGCAGGCTCGCCGCGATGATGCCGGTGCGGTCCAGCAGCTCGGCCGCGGCGCGGTCGCTGGTCGAACGGGCCGCAGTGTGCTGTGCGGCGCGCAGCGGTGCGGCGCGAAGCATCGGGACCTCCGGTAAGGGGCTCACGGACCCCACGCATTCTGGACCATTTCGGACGAGTCTGTCAGAAACGCAACTCCATTGGGTGAAGCCTATTGCGATCAGACCGCCGCGCGAACCGACCCGAAAGTCGTAGTCCGAATGCTTTTCAGCTTTCCATCTGCTTGAGCCCCATCCGCGCCAGCAGGGCGAGCGGGCGCTGGTACGCCGACCCGAGCACGCGCGGGATGGCGTCGATCACGTAGGCGTCCGGTCCGATGAGGATCCTCGCCGACTTCCGCTCGATCCCGCGCAGGATCGTCTGTGCCGCCTTCTCCGGCGTCGTCTTCGCGATGCGTTCGAAGCCCTGCGCGGCCTTCTCCTGGTCGTCGGCGATGCTGCGCGCGTTGCGCACGATGTTCGTCTTGATCCCGCCGGGGTGCACGCAGCTCACCGCGACCGGGTACCGCGCGATCAGCATTTCCTCACGCAGCGCTTCGGTGAATCCGCGGACCGCGAACTTCGCCGCGTTGTACGCGCTCTGCGTCGGCACGCCGACGAAGCCGAACACGCTGGAAATGTTCACGACGTGCCCGTCACCGGACGCGATCAAGTGCGGCAGGAACGCCTTCGTCCCGTTCACGACGCCGCCGAGGTTGATCCCCATCAGCCAGTCGTAGTCCTCGAAAGTCATCTCTTCGACGGTCGCGCCGAGCGCCACGCCCGCGTTGTTGACGACGACGTTGACCCGGCCGAACTCCTCGGCGACCTCTTCGGCGTGCGCGAGCACGGCGGCGCGGTCGGCGACGTCCAGGGTGAACGCGCGCGCGTTGTCGCCGGCCAGCTTCGCCGTCTCCTCCGCGTTGGCGGCGTTGACGTCGGAAACGGCGACCCGTGCCCCGCGCCGGGCGAACTCGCACGCCAGTGCCCGGCCGATGCCCGAGCCCGCCCCGGTGACCACCGCGACCTTGTCCGCGAACTGCTTCATCGGCCCTCCCGCCGGTTGGGTGTTACTCCCGAGTTACGGATACTAGCGGCTGTGAGCTTCCTGTGGGTGTGCTCATCGTGTCGGCGCTGCACCTTAAGGTGATGGAGTCCGAGCGAGAACGAGGAGGCGATGCGCGTGCGGCGGCCCGCCGTCCTGCTCACCCTCGCCGCCGTCCTGCTGCTCGGGGCGGCTTTCGTCGTGTTCGCGAACCGGCAGCCGCGGGGCGCGGCCACGACCACCCCGGACACCGGGGTGATCGAAGCGGCGCCCGTCTCGACGCCCGACCTGCCCGCGGGATCGAGCCCGGCGGTCGGCGCGCTGTTCGCCGACGGCGTGCACTACTGCACCGCCAGCGTCGTCCACAGCGACCAGGGCGACGTGCTGCTGACCGCGGCCCACTGCATCCACGACGGCGAAGGCGGCGACTACCTCACCGGCGTCACGTTCGCGCCCGGCTACCACAACGGCATCGCGCCCTTCGGCTACTGGACGGTGTCCGACGAGCTCGTCGCGCCGGGCTGGAGCTCGTCGTCCGACCCGGACCTCGACGTCGGCTTCGCCACCGCGCACCAGGACGGCGCCGCGAAGTCCCTGGAAGGCCTGGTCGGGGCGAACACCCTGGCCACCGGCACGGACTTCGAGCAGGCGATCACGCTGACCGGCTACCCGGACGACGCCGAGGTGCCCGCCGTCTGCCAGAACACGACCAGCCGCCAGGACACCTACCAGCTGAAAGTGGACTGCGCGGGCTTCCCGACGGGCACCAGCGGCGGCCCGTGGGTCGCCGGCGCGGACCCCAAGACCCGGCTCGGCACGGTCATCGGCGTGATCGGCGGCTACGAGTCCGGCGGCGACGACCCCGACACGTCCTACTCGAGCTACTTCGACAAGGACGTCCAGGCCCTCTACCGGCAGACGACCGCCCGGGCATGATGCGGGGTATGAGCGATCCCGTCGACGTACCCATCACCGGCGAGCCGATCCGGCTCGGCCAGTTCCTCAAGCTGGCCGGCCTCGCCGAAGACGGCTCCCACGCGAAGGACCTGATCGACGCGGAGGAGGTCACCGTCAACGGCGAGGTCGAGACCCGCCGCGGCCGCCAGCTGACCGACGGCGACGTCGTGGCCGTCGGCCCCGACCGCGGCAAGGTCGTCCTGGTCCACTAGCCCACGCTGGTCAGCGGCGGCAGCCCGAGCGACGCGGCCAGCGCGTCCAGCTGCCGCCGGACCGGGCCGGCCAGCGGCACGCCCAGCGCGCGGCACTGCTCGAGGTGCTGGGCCTCGCGCCAGCCCGGGTAGCGGATCGGCGCGCCGCCCTCCCAGCCGAGCATGCTGCCGAACAACGCGCTCGCCGCGCGGTAGAAGCCGTCGGCGCTGCGCAACGTCGTCGGCGCGATCGCCAGGACCAGCAGGCCCGTGTCGTGCTCGTGGTCGGCGACGCCGGAGAGCACCCCGGCGAGCACCTCCACCAGCAGGGTCAGCCCTGCGGCTTCCGAGCCGGGGCGGTCCATGTCGAAGACGAACTCGGGGTACGCGCCACCCGGCGCCGCCATGCCGAGCGGGTTCACCGGGTCGCCGGGTTCGCCGCCCGCGGCGAGCACCAGCCCGATCATCGCGTGCGGCAGCGCCCGCGCGGCGTGGTGCCCGGCCCGGCCGAACGGCCCGATCCCGCGCAGCGAAACGAGCCCGACCCCGAAGCGCCCGGCCCGCGTCACCGCCCGGTCCATGGCGTCGCCGACGGCCCACAACCCGGACGCGCGGCGGTAGTCGAGCAGGGCGGCGGCCCCGCGGTCGGCGATCATCAGCGGCTCGGCGTGCGGCACGACGAGCCCGCTTTCCAGCAGGGGCAAGTGGATCCGGGCCAGATCGGCGACGCCGAACTCCGGTGAACCGGTCAGATCGCCGTGGCACAGGGCTTCCGCGGCCATCCGGGCCCGGGGTTCGGGGAAGCCGTGGGCGGCGAAGACGTGTGCCACGAGGGTGACCAGTTCGTCGGCCCGCACGCGGGGCCAGGCCTGTTCCGGAATCGGGGTTTCCGGCGTTCCTTCTTCGGCGGTGCGGGGTTCGGGGCGGGCGGAGCGGAAGGGACGCGGTCTGAGAGGCACTCACCCGACCTTGCCCAACGGCCCGTTCGGGCGTCAACGAGCTGGGCCCCGGCCTACCCGACCGTGTGATCGGGACCTCCGAAGCGACGTACCCTGGGCGGCATGTGCCGAAACATCACCACCCTCCGGGGGCTCCAGCCGGCCGCGACGGGCGAGGAGATCGAGGCCGCGGCCCGCCAGTACGTCCGCAAGGTGACCGGCGTGCAGTCGCTGTCGGACGCGACGCGCGAACCGTTCGAAGCCGCGGTCGCCGAGATCACGGAAATCACCACGCGGCTGCTGGAGCAGCTGCCGGAACGCCGTCAGCCACCGGCGACCGTCCCGCCGCTGCGGCGTCCCGAGGTGCGCGCGCGGATCGCGGCCCAGGCGCTGAAGCGCCCGTAAACTGTCGGACCCGCTCGCTAGGCTGCCCGCCATGGGTGGACAGGCTTTGGTACTGGGTGGCGGCGGGGTCGCCGGGATCGCGTGGACGACGGGGGTGCTGACGGGGCTGGCCGAGCACGGCCAGGACCTCACGGGCGCGGACCTGCTCGTCGGGACGTCCGCGGGCGCGGCCGTCGCGGCGCAGGTGACGAGTGGTGTCCCGCTGGACGAGCTCTTCGCGCGGCAGGCCGACCCGGCGCGCCAGACCCCGGAGATCCCGGCGGAGATCGACTTCGAGAAGTTCGCCGCGGCCTTCGGCGACGTGGTCACGGGCACGACGGCCCCGGCCGAGCTCCGCCGCGCGATGGGCGAGCTCGCGCTGCGGGCCGAAACGGTGTCCGAACAGGACCGCCGCGCGGTGATCGAGGCCCGCCTGCCGGTGCACGACTGGCCGGAGCAGTGCCTGGTGATCGTGGCCGTGGACGCGGAAACGGGCGAGCCCCGCCGCTTCGACCGCGCGTCGGGGGTGTCCCTGGTCGACGCGGTGGCGGCGAGCTGCGCGGTCCCGGGCATCTGGCCCCCGGTGACGATCGACGGCCGCCGCTACGTGGACGGCGGCGTCCGCTCGGCGGAGAACGCGGACTACGCAACGGGCTTCACGCGCGTGACGGTGGTTTCCCCGATGGGCACGGACGCCCCGCTGCCGATGGAGAAACCCCTGCTCACAGTGCTCGACGACCTGCGCGAGGCGGGCGCGGAGGTCACGCTGATCACCCCGGACGAGGCTTCGCTGGCGGCGATCGGCGAGAACCCGATGGACCCGGCAGCCCGCACCCCGGCCGCGGAGGCGGGCCGCGCCCAGGGAGCGGCCCTGACCCTCAGCTGGACGTAGCCCGACGGCCGGGCGCGGGTCGGCGACCCGAAGACTCCGGGGCGGATGGCCACGGCCCGTGCCCCGCAGGTGCGCCGTGGTGGCAGGCCACCGTGCCCGGAAGCCCGCCCGAGCGGGGGTGCCGAGTCCGTCGGCTACCCTCGTGGGGCGAGGTAGCGTGTCCGAGCGGTCGAAGGAACATGTCTTGAAAACATGCGAGAGGGCAACCTCTCCGTGGGTTCGAATCCCACCGCTACCGCTTCGGGCCCCGGGCGCGCGGTAGCCGCGCCCGGGTTCAGCCCTCCGCCTCCGACAGGTGGTCCAGCACGCGCTCGAACGCCGCGGCGATCGTCGCCTGTTCCTGGGGGCTCAGCAGGTCGATGAGGTGCTCGCGCACCCCTTCCAGGTGGGTCGGTGCCGCGGTTCGGAGCAGGGCCATGCCCTCCTCCGTCAGCTCCGTGATGACGCCACGCTTGTCCTCGGGGTCCCGCGCCCGCCGGACGACGCCCGCGTCCTCGAGCCGGGCGACCTGGTGGGACAGGCGGCTCTTCGTCGAGCCCATCAGCACGGCCAGCTCCGACATCCGCATCCGGTGGCCGGCCTGCATCTCCAGGCAGACCAGCACCTCGTAGTCGACGAGCGACACTTCGTGCCGGACCGCCAGTTCGCGGTGCAGCCGCTGCCGCAGCCGCAGGGTCGCGACGATGTAGGAGCGCCACGCCGCCATCTCGGCATCGTTCAACCAACGCACAGGCCGCTCCTCGGTCATAAGGCAGCGTAGAACGCTGATCAAGGAACCGCGCGGTCCGACGCCGAACTGCGTGCCCCTGAAAATGCGGTCGCAACATCGCCCGAAGGTGGGGTTACGAAAAGGTTGAGACTCGGCTCGAAAAGGCGCATTCTGCTTGTCGGCGGAAGGTCGGCCAGGGTATGCGGCGCGACGACGGCGACGTGCCGGCCCGGCTCCCCGCCGGGAGAGGTCAGGTGGTTGCGTGGCGGGTGATCCTCGCGGTTGACCGCCAGCTGTGTCCCCGCGACCGGAACGGACCAAGAACGGGCCGGGCGCGATTGTGAACAGCATGTGCGCGGGCTTCTACGGTGCGTTCAGCATCCGGCGTCGATCGGGCCTGTTTCCGGTCACGACCTCCGAAGCCGTGGCGACAGCGCCTGAACGCCGGCCCGGTCGCGGCCAACCGCTCGACCGAAAAGACACAACCTCGGTACAGGTCCTGGGTGCGGCCGCCAGCGCGACGGCCGCACCCAGGCTCGTTACCATTCGCGGGTGAGATTCGACGACGACGCCGGCTTGGACGCCTCCGAAGTCCAAGACCTGCGCGGAAGCGGTGGAGGCGGCGGCGGGATCGGCGGCCGCGTTGCCCTGGGCGGCGGCGGGCTCGGCGTCGTCGGGCTGATCATCTACTTCGTGCTCTCCCAGCTCGGCGGGGTGAGCATCGGTGGCGGCAGCGGGAACAGCCTGAGCGGCGGCCTCGGCAGCGTCGGGTCCGGCCAGCAGGTCGACAACTCGAAGCTGGCGAGCCAGTGCAAGACCGGCGCGGACGCCAACAAGAACCACGACTGCGCGATCGTCGCGATCGTCAACTCCGTGCAGGACTACTGGACGCAGCAGTTCGCGCGCTCCGGTTCGACCTACCGGAAGGCGCCGACGAACTTCTTCAACGGCGGCGTGCGCACCGGGTGCGGCAGCGCCACCTCCGACACCGGGCCGTTCTACTGCCCGGCCGACTCCGAGGTCTACATCGACCTCTCCTTCTTCAACGAGCTGAAGACCCGCTTCGGGGCACAGGGCGGCCTCTTCACGGAGGCGTACGTGCTCGCCCACGAGTACGGGCACCACGTGCAGAACCTGCTCGGGACGTCGAAGAAGGGCACCGGCACGGGCCCGACGTCCGGCTCGGTGCGCCTGGAACTGCAGGCCGACTGCTACGCCGGCGTCTGGGGCAACCACGCCTCGACGACGCCGACCGAGAGCGGCAAGCCGCTGATCACCGACGTCACGCAGGACGACATCAACTCCGCGCTGGACACCGCGTCCCGCATCGGCGACGACTACATCCAGGCGAACCTCGGCGGCGGCCAGGTCGACCGCTCGAAGTTCACCCACGGCACGTCCGCGCAGCGCAAGAAGTGGTTCACCACCGGCTTCCAGACCGGTGACCCGGCCCGCTGCGACACCTTCGGCACGAACAACCTGGGCTGAGACGTGGAGAAGGGGCCGTCCCGGCAGCGGGACGGCCCCTTCTGCATGGTCAGGAAGCCAGCGCGTGCGGGTCGCCGGCCACGGCGCGGGCGGAGAAGTTCCGCTGCGCACCGCGTTCGGCGGCCTTCTGCTTGGCCGTCTTGCTCTTGCCCGGCTGCACGCCGTTGACGCTCTCGGTGCTCGTCCCGTAGACCCCCGTCGCCCAGGCGACGGCGTCCGCGTTGCGGTCGAGCGCGACCCGGTCGACGTTGCCCAGGTTGTCGCAGGCCTGGTGGTAGCAATGGTCGTAGGCGATCCCCGCCGTGCCACCCCACTTCGCGGCCTGCGCGGCGGTCTTGACGCCTTCGGCGCCGGTGAAGAGGCCGCCGGCCGGGATGCCCACCGCGATGAACTCGCCGTAGTCCGAACGCCCGTCGAAGTCGGTGCCCTCGGTCGGGATGCCCTTGGCGTTGAGGTACCCGGCGAGCGTCTGCTCGATCTGCGCCGAGCCGTACGGGCCGGGGCCCGCGCCGACGCCGTCGGAGTCGTCGCCGTCGTAGGCGAAGTACGCCGCGTTCGGCGAGCCGATCATGTCGAAGTTCATGTACAGCGCGATGTCGAGCTGCTGCTCGAAGCTCAGCGAGTCGACGTAGTAGGTCGAGCCGATCAGCCCGAACTCCTCCGCGCTCCAGAACCCGAACCGCACGGCGTTGTTGACCTTCGGCGAGCTGCCGAGCTGCAGCGCGGTCTCGAGCAGGGTCGCCGAGCCGGTGCCGTTGTCGTTGATGCCGGGGCCCGCCGGGACGCTGTCCAGGTGCGAGCCGAGCATCACGACGTTGTCGTGGCGCCCGGTCCTGGTCTCGGCGATGACGTTGTAGCTGGTCCGCGCCTCCTGGATGGTGCGCAGTTCGAGCGTCACGTTCTGGCCGCTCAACGTCGCGAGGTGCGCGCCGTCGGCCGCCGTCACGCCGCCGGTCGGGACCGCGGCGTTCGCCGGGTCGCCGAGCGTGCCGTTCAGCGGGCCGTCGACGTTGTTGTAGATGATCGCGCCGACCGCCCCCGCGGCCGCGGCGTTCTGCTGCTTGACGGCGAACGTGCACCCGCCGCGCGAGATCAGCGCGATCTTGCCGGTGAGGTCGCCGAAGTCGGTGGCTTCGCAGCCCGGGGTCGCGTCACCGGCGGCCGGGACGACGCCCAGCGGCGCGGTGATCCCACCGACCGGGGTGTTCTTCGTGTACTCCATCGCCGTGACCGGCACGTTCGCGCCGCCCGCGGTGAGCTTCTCGGCCAGGGTCTGCGAGTAGGTGAACGGGAACTCCTGGCGGGTCACCTGGTAGCCCGCCGCCTCCAGTTTCGTCGCGATGTACTCGGCGGACTTCCCGTGTCCCTCGGTGCTCGCCGCGCGCGTCCCGCCGTTGGTGTCGGCGAAGCGCTGCAGGGCGACGAGGTGCCGGTTGATGCCGTTGACGGTCACCTTGCTGACGAGCTGTTTCGCCAGGGCCGGGCCATCGGGTTGGGCCGCGGGACCCGCCGCGGCCGGGGTCGTGCCGAACGCGAGCGCCGTACAGGCGGCCAGGGCCGCCGGTACGAACAGTCTTCTTCGTGTGATTGACATGGTTGCTCACCTTTGTTCCGAATGCGAAGAACGTCAATGCGTCATTCGGCGGGAACTTCTCCGTGCGGTATACGGTCGACACATGTACGCGATCACCATCCGTGAACCAGGTGAGCCGGAAGTTCTCGAGTGGGCGGAGGTCGCGGATCCGCGGCCCGGCCCCGGCGAAGTGCTGCTGGACGTCGCGGCGAGCGCGGTCAACCGGGCGGACCTCCTGCAGCGCCAGGGCCACTACCCGCCGCCGCCCGGCGCCAGCGAAACCCTCGGCCTCGAATGCTCCGGCACGATCGCGGAGCTCGGCGAAGGTGTCGAAGGCTGGAACGTCGGCGACGAGGTCTGCGCGCTGCTCGCGGGCGGCGGCTACGCGGAGAAGGCCGTCGTCCCGGCGGGGCAGCTGCTGCCGGTGCCGGGTGAGGTCGGGCTGCTCGCCGCGGCCGGGCTGCCCGAGGTGGCGTGCACGGTGTGGGCGAACGTCGTGATGCACGCGAAGCTCGCCGAGGGCGAGGTGCTGCTCGTCCACGGCGGCGCCGGCGGGATCGGCACGCACGCCATCCAGGTCGGCAAGGCGCTGGGCGCGACCGTCGCCGTCACCGCGGGCTCGGCGGAGCGGCTCGAGCGCTGCCGCCAGCTCGGCGCCGACATCGTGATCAACTACAAGGACGAAGACTTCGTCGAGGTCCTCAAGAAGGAGACCGGCGGCGCGGACGTCGTCCTCGACAACATGGGCGCGGCCTACCTCGGCCGCAACGTCGACGTGCTGAAGCCCGACGGCCGCGTGGTGATCATCGGCATGCAGGGCGGGGTGAAGGGCGAGCTGAACGTCGGCGCGCTGCTCGGCAAGCGGGCCGAGGTGTTCGCGGCGGGCCTGCGGTTCCGGCCGCTGGAGCAGAAGGCCGCGATCGTCGCCGACGTCCGCGAGCGGCTGTGGCCGCTGGTCGAGCAGGGCTCGGTGAAGCCGGTGATCGACCAGGTGGTCCCGATGGCCGAAGCCGCGTCCGCGCACCGCGCGCTCGAAGAGGGTTCGATCTTCGGGAAGGTCCTGCTGGCGGCGAAGTCCTAACGCAGTTCTTCCAGCACGCGCACGAGCTGGTTGATCTCGAAGACGTTGGAGTAGTGGGCGAGCCCGATCCGCACGGCGCCGCCCACTTCTCCGACGCCGAGCGACGCGAAGACACCGGCCGTGCCGTCGTCGGCGAAGGCGCACAACCCCTGTGACGCCAGGTATTCCGCCACTTCGGGTGCCTTCTTGCCCGCGACGGCGAAGGCGAGCGACGGGATGCGGCGCATCGCGTTGCCGATGACCATGATGTGCCGCAGCGAAAGCAGTTCCGTCGACAGCTGCGCGAGCAGCCCGGCGTGGTACGACTTCGCCGAGCCGAGCGAGGTGACCAGGCGCTCGCGGCGCGACCCGGTGGCGGCGTCGTCGAGGCCCGCGAGGTAGTCGATCGACGCGATCAGCCCGGCCAGCAGCGGGTAGGCGTGCGGGCCCAGTTCGAGGCGGGCGGCGCCGCGCGCCATCGGGTCGAGCGAGACCGACGGGATCCGCTCGATCAGCTCGGGGTCGCGGAAGACGAGCGCGCCCACCGACGGCCCGCCCCACGCCTGCGCGGACACGACCATGACGTCCGCGCCGAGCGCGTTGATGTCCAGCGGCAGGAACGGCGCGGCGTACGTGGCGTCGACGACGACGAGCGCGCCGACCCGCTTCGCGAACTCGATGATCGTCGGGACGTCCGGCCGGGTGCCGACGGACCCCGAGGCGAGCGTGACCGCCACGGCCTTCGTGCGCGCCGACACGAGCTGCTCGTACTGCCACGCGGGCAGCTCGCACGTCTCGATGTCGATCTCGCCCCACCGCACCACGGCGCCGACACGCTTCGCGGCGCGCTGCCACGGCGCGAGGTTGGCCTGTTCGTCGAGCCGGGAAACGACGACCTCGTCGCCGATGGTCCAGCGCTCGGCGAGCGCGTCGCAGAGGCGGCGCAGCATCACCGGCGCGCTGGGCCCGAGCACGACGGCGGCCGGGTCGGCACCGACCAGGTCGGCCACGGCCCTGCGGGCCGCGGTCACGATGCTTTCCGCGCGCTGTGAGGCCGGAAACGCTCCGCCCGGCCCGGACACCGGGGCGCGCATCGCCGTGGACACGGCCGAAGCGACCTGTTCCGGGACCAGCATTCCGGCGGCGCCGTCGAAGTGAATCCAGCCGTCACCCAGCGCGGGAAAGAGCCCACGGATACGAGCGACGTCGAACGCCATGGGGACACCGTACGGACGTGCGGTTTCGCCGCGCGCCCGGGGTTGGGTGGAGAGCCACCGCGAACCCCGATTCCCGCTACGCTCGGAGACGGACGCCCCGCGCGTGTCGCGGAGCGTGGCGAACGCGACCCAGGATGGAGCACATGACCGAGCCGAACTTCACTGCGGGTGACGCGGGCCAGGAATCTTCACCCCACGTGGTGGTCGTCGGACCGGACGGCACACCGGTGGGCGCGGCGAAGCTGCCCACGGAGGACAACGCCGAGTCGGTCGGCGACCTCGTCGAAGAGCCGGCGAAGGTGATGCGGATCGGCACGATGATCAAGCAGCTGCTGGAAGAGGTCCGCGCGGCCCCGCTGGACGACGCCTCCCGCAACCGCGTCCGCGAGATCCACCAGACCTCCGTGAAGGAGCTGGCGGCTTCCTTGGCCCCGGAGCTCCAGGACGAGCTGGAGCGCCTGGTCCGCCCGTTCACCGACGACTCGACGCCCTCGGACGCCGAGCTGCGGATCGCGCAGGCCCAGCTGGTCGGCTGGCTCGAGGGGCTGTTCAGCGGCATCCAGACGGCCCTCTTCGCCCAGCAGATGGCGGCGCGGGTCCAGCTCGAGCAGATGCGGCGCGGCCTGCCGGCCGGCCCTTCGGCGGCCGGGCACGGCCACGAGCACGGGCCGGGGATCTCGGGCACGGGCCAGTACCTCTGACGACGGCCCCGGGGTTGTCCACAGACCGGCGGGGATGTGGACAACCCCTGTGGACAACTACCGGGTCCGGAAGAACGCCCGCAGGTCGCCGATCAGCGCATCCGGCTCTTCCAGGGCCGCGAAGTGCCCGCCGCTCTTGAACTCGGTCCAGCGCACGACGTTGTCGGTCCGCTCCGCGAGCGCCCGGACCGGCAGCCCGATGTCGTCCGGGAAGACCGCGACGGCGGTCGGCACGGTGTTCTCCGGCGGCGGCGCGCCCCACCCGCCGGTCAGCGCCGCGTACAGGCGGGCCGACGAGTTCGCCGTCTCCGTGAACCAGTAGATCGAGACGTCGGCCAGCAGGTCGTCGCGGTCGATCAGGTCCTCCGAGGTGTTCGAGAACGACCGGAACTTCTCGGCGATCCACGCCAGCTGCCCCGCCGGCGAGTCGTGAAGACCGTACGCAAGCGTTTGCGGCTTGGTCGCCTGGATCATCGCGTAGCCCGTGCCGGACATCGAGAACGCGCGTCCCTTTTCCAGCGAACGCCGGCCCAGCTCCTGGTCGGGCAGCCCGTCCAGGTCGGCCTCGGTCCGGACGACGGCCGAGGCGAGCATCGTCACGTGGATGCCGGTCACGCGCTCCGGGAACCGCACCGCCAGCTCGCGCGAGATGATCGCGCCCCAGTCGCCGCCGTGGGCGCCGAACCGCTCGTAGCCCAGACGGGTCATCAGCTCCGCGAAGGCTCGGGCGATCCGGTCCGGCCCCCACGCGGTTTCCGGCGTCGGCCCCGAAAAGCCGTAACCGGGGATCGACGGGACGACCACGGTCAGCGCGTCCGCCGGGTCGCCGCCGTACGCGCGCGGGTCGGTCAGCGGCCCGATGACGTCCAGGAACTCGACGACCGAGCCCGGCCAGCCGTGGGTCAGCAGCACCGGCTTCGCGTCCGGTTCCGGCGAGACCACGTGCAGGAAGTGCACGGTCGTCCCGTCGATCGAGGTCGTGAACTGCGGGAAGGCGTTGAGCCGCGCCTCCTGCGCCCGCCAGTCGAAGCCCGTCCGCCAGTATTCGGCCAGCTCACGCACGTAGTCGACGGGCGCCCCGAGCCGCCACCCGGCATCGGCGGGCTGGTCGGGCCAGCGCGTGTTCGCCAGCCGCGCACGGAGGTCGTCGAGGTCGGCCTGCGGGACGTCGATCCGGAACGGCGTGATCTCTGAAGTCATGCGTCCACGGTAGGAACCATCGCGGACAGATCCGGTCCTCGATCCCTAGCGGCTCGGGCACACTTCGAGTTCGCCGGCGGGCAGGGCGTGGTCGCAGTCGAAGCGGGCGCGCAGGTCCGCCGCGACGTCGGCGGGCAGGCGGTCCACCGTCAGCCAGGACGGCTGCACCACCAGGTACCGGGCGTCCGTGTGCTCGTAGCAGCCGAGGTTTTCGCGGTAGCTCTCCAGTTCCCGGACCGCCGGGAGGTAGGTGCCGCGCTGGACGAACACCGGGGCCGGGTAGCGGCAGTCGGCCGGGTTGCCGACGAAGTACGCCATGTCGCCGAAGGCCAGGTACAGCACCGGCGTGTCGGCACCGATCCGGTCGCGGACCGGCGCGATCAGCCGCTCGTCGACCTGCGCGGCCGCGACGCGCTCGGCGTTCGTGTAGTCCGCGTGGATGCCGTCGAACGAGTAGGGCGCGGCCGGCCAAACCGGCACGACGAGCACCGCGAACGCGCCGAGCACGGCCAGGAACGGCCACGTCCGGGCCCGCTCCTTGAGCGAGAGCACCGTCGCGATGGCCACCACTGCCACCAGCGCGCCGTAGACGGGCGTCCCGTGCGCGAGCCGCCACTCCGGCGTCGCCGCCGAAACGAACGGCACGCCGACGCCGAGCACGACCGTCGCCAGGACCAGCGCGCGCGGCGGGCCGCCGTGCTCCGCCGACCACCGCGCGACGGCCAGGCCCCACAGCCCGGCGGCGAACGGCACCAGCGCGGCGAGGTGGTACTGGAACCACTGCGCCTGGAGCACCACCGCGGCCAGCACGACGACGACGGCGGCCGCGGGGAGGACCAGCCAGCCGATCCGGGCACGCCGCCCGGGCGCCAGCCGCACCAGGAGCACGACGCTCACCGGGAGCAACGCCACCATCGGCACCGCGATGGCCTCGTTCAGGACCGTGCTGAGCAGCGCTTTCGCGTCGCCCAAGTGCAGGCCGCGGCTCAGCGGGCTGTCGCCGTTCAACCGGGACAGCTCCCCGAACCACCGCCACTCGCGCGGCTCCACCAGCACGCTCACCCCGAACAGGCCGAGGCAGGCCACACCACCGAACGCGCCGGTGAACACGGCCCGGCGCCGGTCGAGCGCCGCGAGCACGCCGAGCGCCACCACGGCCGTCGGCAGGGTCGTGTACTTGACCAGCACGGCCAGGGCGAGCAGCACGCCACCGGCCGCGGCGGCGGGCAGCGTCCGCCGGAAGAAGAGCGTGCCGCCGATCGCGCCGGCGGCGAACACGGCGGCCAGCCACTCCGGCTGCAGGAAGTCCCAGTTCGGGGCCAGCGCCAAGGCCAGCCCGGCGGCCGCGGCGACGGCCGTGGCCTCCCCCGCCGGGCGGTAGCGCGCCAAGCCCGCGCGGAGCAGCACCGCGACCAGCAGCACCAGCACCAGGGCGCCCACCCGCACGAAGGCTTCCCGGCCGGCGTTGGGCAGCGCGGACGCGGGGTCGGCCAGCGCGAGCACCAGCCGGTAGGCCATCGGCCGGTGGACGAAGACCTCGGCCGGTGCGAACCCCGACCGTCCGGCCGTCTCGAGCGTGCCCAGGACGAACCGCACGTCGTGGTCGAGCCCCGTCCAGACGACGGTGAACACGAGCGGCACCAGGAACAGCGCGCCCCACCACGAGGTCGGACGTCCTGGTGCGGTGAGCCGGCTCAGGCCCCGGCCTCGGCGCGGGCGCGGAGGGCCTCTTCGACCCGGGCCAGCCGCTCTTCGTACTTCGAGACCGCCGCGAGGCGGGCGCGGATCCGCGCGTGCTCGGCACGGACCTCCTCGGTCTCGTCTGGGGCGTATTCGATGCGGTCCGCGGCCCGCGTGATCGATCCGGGGCGTTCGAAAGCAGCGACGCGCGCCTCGAGGGCGGCGAGGTGGGGGGCGAGCCGGCGCTGCTCGTCGTAAAGCCACTTCACGTGGCCGTCGAGCTCGGCGGCGGCGTCCTTGACGTCCTTGATCTCCTCGCGCACGCCCGCGAGGTCCTCGCGCAGCGCGTCGAGCTCGGGCCGGAGCCGTTCGAACGCGATGGTCTCGATCCGCGGGCGCATCCGCCCGAAGACCGGCCGTCCGGCGGCGCGCACGAGCCCCTTCGCCCGCGAAACCGCGCCCTGAAATTCGCTCACTGCACTATCTCGATTCTTCCGGAGTCGCGCCACGAGCTCAGCAACCGCGATTCGGCGCTGAGCCGGTGTTCCGCCGTCACGCCGACCTTGCCGCCCCAGGCGTGCTCGAAATCGGTCTGGTCCGGCCGTTCCAGGATCGACACGCCGGTCAAGCGCACGGTCGCCTCGGGGAACAGCCTCTTGCACAGGTACGTCACCAGGGTGCCGGTCGTGGCCCACACGTGCTCATCGGTCGCGAGGCCGAGCCGGCGCGACAGCGGCAGCACGTACTGCCGGTTGGAGATGGGCACGAACCCCAGGTCGGCCGGCCACCAGTCGGGCAGGAACTCGGGTTCCCAGAACAGCCGGCCCGGCTCGGCGAGCAGGTAGAGGCGCGAGGTGTAGTCGGCGAAGGTGTACGGCGAGACGATGACGCCGCGGTGGATGACGACGACGTCGGTGCGCGTGCCGTACGCCGGCGCGGCGTCCGGCTCGTCGAGCGCGAACGTCGTCATCCGGATGACGAGGTCGCTGCTGTCGATCAGCTCGGCGCGCGCGGCGTCGGGGGCCATCGGCGCGTTTCCCACCACGGTGACGGTGCGGACCTGTTGGCCACGGCCGTACGCGCGCAGCAGCTCCCGAAGCATGGAGTCGGCATCACCCTCGTCGAGTCCCGACGTGTCGTTTGCGAACTGAGTCCGGTTCATTGCTTCCTCACCGACTTGTCCGGGCGCGTGGCGACCCTGCCATTGACCGGGCCGCCGTCCGGCGGCAGTCGAGCAGACGGACAATAGCTGACAGACCGATGCCATCACCCGGAAGGGGTGCAGTGTGACCGCGCTGGCCGTCGTCCCCGCGAGGGGTGGCTCCGTGGGGCTGCCGGGCAAGAACCTGGCGCTCTTCCGGGGCCGTCCACTGGTCGCGCACACGGTGCACACGGCGGTCGCGGCCGGCGTCACCGACGTCGTCGTGACGACCGACGACCCCGGGATCGCGGCCGCGGGGGCCGCCGAAGGGGCCAGGACCGTCGAACGGCCCGCGCACCTCGCGGACGCGACCAGCCGCACCCTCCCCGCGGTGCTCCACGCCCTCGACGCGCTCGACGTCCCGGACGCCACCATGGTCCTGCTGCTCCAGCCGACGTCGCCGCTGCGCACCGCGGCCGACATCGCCGAATGCCTCGAAATCCACGCCGGCCGGCCCAGCGGATCGGTGGTCCAGATGTGCCGGGCGGCCGACCACCACCCGCTCAAGGTGTGCCTGGAGACGCCGGACGGCGGCATCGCCCCGGTGCGGGAGTGGGCCGACCTCGAAGCGCCGCGCCAGACCCTGCCCGCCGTGCTGCGCCCCACCGGCGGGATCTACCTGGTCCGGGCCGGCGACCTGCGGCGGCACGAGCGGTTCTTCATCCCGGAGGTGCGGCCGCAGTTCGTGCCGGTCGAGCGCGCGATCGACATCGATTCGGCGGCCGACCTGGTCCTGGCCGAACAGCGGGCCGCGGCCCACGGCTGATCAGCGGTCGACGAAGGCCTTGTAGAGGGACGGCCGCCACAGCTCGTCGCCTTCGAGCAGCTCGACGATGCGCCGGTGCGCGCCCGGCTCGCCGAACGCGGTGTGCGGCGCGCACCGGCCCATCGCCCTGGCCTTGCCGATCCCGGCGAGGACCGCCTCGGCGGTCGGCTCCACCGACAGCACGCTGGGCGCGACCGCCCGGTTGCGCTGGCGGGTCCCGACCGTGACCGACGGCGTGCCCAGCACCGGCGCCTCCCGGACCCCCGCGCTGGAGTTCCCGAGCACGACCGCCGCGTGCTTCATGAGGGTGATGAAGTACTCGAAGCGCATCGACGGCAGGCGCACGAACCGCGGGCCCGCGAGCCGGTCGAGCTCGCTCCGGATCTCGCGGCAGCCCTCGTCGTTGTTCGGGTCGATGACCACCCAGTTGCCCTCGGCGAGCACCGCGTCCACCACGGCGGCGGCGTTGCGGCGGTTGAGGTCGCGTTCCGTGGTCACCGGGTGCAGGGCGAGCAGGCCGTAGTCGGTGAACGGGATCTCGTAGTGCCGGCGGACCTCGTCGAGGTCGGGCAGGCGCGGGGACGTCAGGACGTCGACCTCGGGACTGCCGACGACGAAGATCCGGTCCTCCTCCTCGCCGAGCTGCAGCAGCCGCCGCCGGGCCTGCTCGTTGGCGACCAGGTGCACGTGGGCGTGCTTCGACAGCGAGTGCCGGATGACGTCGTCGATCGTGCCGCTGACCTCGCCGCCCTCGATGTGCACCACGCGCACGTTCGCCAGCGACCCGACGATCGCGCCCGCCAGGGCCTCGACGCGGTCGCCGTGCACGACGATCGCGGCGGGCTGCTCCTCGTGCACGAGCCTGGCCAGCGCCTGGACGGTGTTGGCCAGCACGAGCGCCATCGGCTCGTCGACGATCTGGTTCGGGATCAGGTGCAGCCGCTCGAGGCCGGCCAGCTCGATCTCCCGCACCGTGTAGCCGTAGCTGCGCAGCATGTGCATGCCGGTGACGACGATGCGCGCCGACAGCACCGAGCTCTTCTGCACCGCGAGCATGACGTCCCGCAGCTTCCCGAAGTCGGCGCGCGTCCCGGTGAGGAACAGGACCTCGCGCCGCTCCGCCTCAGCCAAGGTCCGCCCAGCTCACCTGCGTGTTCGCCGGCAGCGCCCGCGAGACGGCCCGGCCGAGCAGGCTTTCGTAGTCCTTCGCCTTGATCTCGCCGGTGCCCGGTCGCTTGACCCAGATGTTGTCGGTGCTCAGCGCCTCGCCGGCGGCGACGTCCTTCGTGGTGACGACGCAGGCGTACGCGAAGTCGATCGTCGGCTGCTCCTCGGCGAGGATCTGCTTCGACCCGCCCCGGGCCGCGTGGATCAGCCGGGACCCCTCGACGAGCTGCTTGAACTCCGCCGGCGTCGACGACACGGGGATGTCCGGGCCCGGCCAGCTCATGTCGGAGGTGAAGTGCCGCTCGAGCACCGACGCGCCGAGCGCGACCGCGCCCAGGCACGGGTAGATCGTCACCGTGTGGTCGGAAAGCCCGAGTTCGGCGTCGGGGAACGCGGCGTGCAGCTCGGCGAGCGCGCCGAGCCGGACCTGCTCCGGCGGCGTCGGGTACAGCGACGTGCAGTGCAGCAGCGCGAAGCCGACGCCGGCCTCGCGCAGGATCTCGACCGCGGGGGTGATCGACGCGATGTCGTTCATCCCGGTCGAGAGGATCACGGGCTTGCCGAACGACGCGACGTGCCGGATCAGCGGGTAGTTGTTGCACTCCCCCGAGCCGATCTTGAAGCCTTCGACGCCGAGCTCGGCCAGGCGGTCGGCCGCGGCCCGCGAGAACGGCGTCGACAGGAAGACCAGGCCGCGCTCCTCGGCGTGCGCCTTGATCTCGCGCTCGTCCTCGGCGGTCAGGGCGACGCGGTTCATCATGTCCCAGATCGGCTCGTCGGCGTTGCCGGGCACGACGTCGTTCGGGATCATCTCGTCGTCGACGACGTGGGTCTGGATCTTGACCACCTGGACGCCGGCGTCCGCGGCGTCGTCGACCATCTTGTGCGCCTTCTTCGGGTCACCTTCGTGGTTGATCCCGATCTCGGCGATCACGAGGGGCGGGTGGTCGGCACCGACCGGGTGCTCGCCGAGCGTGAACATGAAGACCTCCGGGTCGCTGCGTGCTGCGGGCCGTCACCGACCTTATCCCGTGGTCCGCCGGGGCGGCCCCGCCCGACCCGAGTGCCCTCTCAAGACGCCGCTCATCCCATCGGTACCCTCGTCCACGTGCATGCCACCAGCACGGTCCAGGCCGCGAACTCACCCTTAGCGTCGTCGTCGGTGCCGCCGGCGTCGGACAGCAAGACGTTCGCACGTGCCTTCGCCGACATCAAGGCCGGTTTCCGCGCCCGCGAGCTCTGGGGTCACCTCGGCTGGCAGGACATCAAGCAGCGCTACCGCCGGTCGGTGATCGGGCCCTTCTGGATCACGATCAGCCAGGCCGTCCTCGCGCTCGGGCTCGGGCTGCTTTATTCGCAGCTGTTCAAGCTGCCCGTCGAGGTGTTCCTGCCCTACATCTCCACCGGCTTCATCATCTGGGGCTTCATCAGCGGGTGCCTGTCCGAGGGCATGGAGACGTTCATCGCCAACGAGGGGCTGATCAAGCAGCTCCCGGCGCCGCTGAGCGTGTACATGCTGCGCACCGTGTGGCGGCAGACCCTGATGCTGGCGCACAACATGATCGTCTACGTGGCCGTGCTGGCGATCTTCTTCGGCGCCCTCAGCAAGCAGTACTCGCTGCTGGGTGACGGGACGTGCATCCCCAACCACATCTGCCACCCGGGCCTCAGCTGGAACATCCTGCTGGCCATCCCCGGGTTCCTGCTGCTGGCGATCAACGCCGCCTGGGTGACGCTGCTGTTCGGCATCATCTCGACCCGCTTCCGCGACATCCCGCAGGTCGTGAACTCGCTGATCCAGCTGCTGTTCTACGGCACGCCGATCGTCTGGCCGGTCGACCAGCTGATGAGCGGCGGGTCCCGGGAAGGCGTGTCGTGGATCCTGCCGATCGTCAAGGCGAACCCGCTCTACCACTTCATGCAGGTGGTCCGCGCACCGCTGCTCGGCCAGGAGTTCAGCATCGGCAACTGGATCGTGGTCGGCTCCATCACCGTCGTCGGCTGGGCGCTCGCGCTCGTCGCGATGCGCAACTACCGTGCCCGCGTCTCCTACTGGGTGTGACACATGGTTTCCATTGACGTCCACAACGCGTACGTCGACTTCCCGATCTTCGACGCGAAGACGCGGTCGATGAAGAAGCGCGTCCTGGGCAAGGTCGGCGGCAAGATCGGCACCGAGTCCAAGGTGCCGATCATCGAGGCCCTGCACGATGTGACGCTGAACCTGCGCGAGGGCGACCGCGTCGGCCTCGTCGGGCACAACGGCGCCGGCAAGTCCACGCTGCTGCGGCTGCTCGCGGGCATCTACGAGCCGACCCGCGGCTCGTCGCGGATCCAGGGCAAGATCGCGCCGGTCTTCGACCTCGGCATCGGCATGGACCCGGAGATCTCCGGCGAGGAGAACATCATCATCCGCGGCCTCTTCCTCGGCATGACCGCCAAGGAGATGGAGAAGCGGGTCGACGACATCGCGGAGTTCACCGAGCTCGGCGACTACCTGCAGATGCCGCTGCGGACGTACTCCACGGGCATGCGCGTGCGGCTGGCGCTGGGCGTCGTCACCTCGATCGACCCCGAGATCCTGATCCTCGACGAGGGCATCGGCGCGGTCGACGCGGCGTTCCTCAACAAGGCGCGCGACCGGCTCAAGGACCTGGTGAAGCGCTCCGGGATCCTGGTCTTCGCCAGCCACTCGGACGAGTTCCTGTTCGAGCTGTGCGACTCGGCCATCTGGATGGACGAAGGTCACCTCAAGCAACAGGGCTCGCTGCGGGACGTCCTCACGTCGTACAAGGGGCGTGACCCCTTCGACAACATGAGCCAGGAAACCCTGGAGCGGTTCGGCATCGAGCCGGCGGCGACGAAGAACGGCGGGGAATGATGACCAGCGAGACCCGGCAGCTGCCCGACGGCGCGGTCGTCGGCGTGGTCGTCACGCGGCACCGGCGCGAGCTGCTCACGGACTCGCTGAAGGTCATCGCGGCCCAGACGCGGCCGGTCGACCACCTCGTGGTGGTCGACAACGGGCCGGACGACTCGGCCCGCGAAGTCGTCGAGAACTACCCGCTGCCGCACACGTACCTGCCGTCGCACCGGAACCTCGGCGGCGCGGGCGGGTTCGCGCTCGGCATGCTGCACGCGCTGGCCCTCGGCGCGGACTGGGTCTGGCTGGCCGACGACGACGGCCGCCCGGCCGACGAGAACGTGCTGGCGACCCTGCTGGCGGAGGCGGAAAAGCGGAACCTGGCGGAGGTTTCGCCGGTGGTGTCCAACATCGACGCACCGGAGAAGCTGGCCTTCCCGCTCCGCCGCGGCCTGACCTGGAAGCGGTCGCAGTCCGAGCTGGGCGTGGACTTCCTGCCCGGCATCGCGTCCCTGATGAACGGCGCGCTGTTCCGCGCGTCCACTTTGGACGTCGTCGGCGTGCCGGACCTGCGCCTGTTCTTCCGCGGCGACGAGGTCGAGCTGCACCGCCGGCTGGTCCGCTCCGGCCTCCCGTTCGGCACGTCCCTGAAGGCGAAGTACCTGCACCCGGACGGCTCGGACGAGTTCAAGCCGATGCTGGGCGGCAAGTTCCACGCCCAGGACCCGGAGAACGCCGTCAAGCGGTACTACACCTACCGCAACCGCGGGTACCTCCTGTCGCAGCCGGGCATGCGGAAGATCGGCGCGCTGGAGATCGTCCGGTTCGGACTGTACTTCGTCGGCGTGAAGCGCGACCCGAAGGCGTTCCTGCAGTGGCTGAAGCTGGTGCGGCAAGGCCGGGCGGAGAAGTTCTACCGCTACTGAGCGAAACGGCCCCGGGTTTCCCCGGGGCCGTTTTCGTTGTCCCTTATTCGCCGATGACCGGCGGGGCGGTGCGCAGGTCCGTGCCGAAGACCTCGTCGGGGTCGCCCTCGACCAGGTACGTCGGCCGCGAGTGCTCCGTGTCCTCGTCGCCCTCGCCCTTCTGGCCGCGGCCCATGCCGCCGGCGCCCATGCCACCTCGGCCGGCCGCGCTGCCCGAGCCGAGACCACCCATGCCGCGCCCGGCGGCTGCCTCGGCCGCGCCGATGCCACCCGGCCGGGCCGCGCCCGACGCGGACCCCGCGCCCGTCGCATTGCCGGCGCCGCCCGAGCCGCCAGGGCCGAAGCCACCCGCGCCGCGTCCTCCGCCGCCGCCACCGACCTTGGAGTTGTAGGCCTCGTCGCCGCCGAAGTTCATGCCGCCGCCCATCGGCATCGGGCTCATCGGCGGCATGCCCCCGAAGCTCTGGTTCGGGTTCGACGTCGACCCGCTGGGGATCGAGCCCGGCGTGAAGCCGGACGGCGTCGTGGTGCCCGCCGGCAGCAGGCCCGCGCCCGTGGTCGAACCGGGACCGGAGAAGTGCGGCGTCCCGGTGGAGCCGGGAACGTTGCCCGTGGCGAAGTTGCCGGACCCGCCCGGCGAGTTCACCGAGCCGTGGCCGGGCACGTTCACGCCCGACGGGTTGTTGCTGCCGTTCTTGTCCCCGCCGCCGTTGGGGTCCCCGGAGCCGCCGGGGTTGGTGAAGCTCGGCGGCGGCGCGAACTCCGGCTGCTTCGACGCGGCCTCGTAGAGGCTCTTGTCGTAGGTCGACATCACGCCGGCGGCCTGGGTGTGGGCCTCCTGGCTGTCCTTCTGCTTCTGGATGGACTTGTCGACGTTGTCGGCCAGGTTGAACGGGTTCGACGTCGCCCAGGACTTGAACTCGTCACCCCAGCTGAACGGGATCGGCTCGGGCATCGCGTTCTTCGCGGTCTGCGCGGCCGTGCCCTGGTCGTAGACCGTCTCGGACGCCAGCCGGGCGTTCTGCGAGTTCGCGTCCGACCACTTGCCGAGGCTGGTGAAGTACGACTGCGCCCCCTCGGCCGCACCGCCCTCCCAAGTGCCCTTCGACTTGCTGACGGCTTCGCTCATCGCGGTGCCGAAGCCCTCGAAGGCCTTGTGGACGTTGAAGTAGGCGGTGGAGACGTCGGACACCTGCTGGACGTTGAGGTTGTTGTCCAGGAACTCCTTGAGCTGGGTGTGCTGGTTGCCCATGTAGTCCGCATCGGACGGGCTCAGCCCCGACACGTACTGGACGTCACGCCCCTGCGTGCTGTCCTTGACGTTCTGATCCCCGACCTGGTGCGACTGCTGACGGCCCTTCGCCTGCTCGAACCACTGCTTGAACATCCCGAACCAAGGCGCATTGGGATCAACCCCGTCTCGCGCCTTCTGGTCGAAGTAGGCATCCCGAGCGGCCGGCGAGAGGTTCTGGATCTGCTCGTTGGTGAGATCCGCGGACTTCTGCCCTGGCGGTGTCTGTCGCGTGGTCATCAGGATCCCCTTATCCCTTCGGCAGCTTCGGCTCGACCTTGTCGGCCAGCTGGGACGCGATGTCGCAGGCCTTTGTCGGGTCGTCGTTGATTACGAGGATGTCCACGCGGGCACCGTCGCCTACGGCAAGTGCCAGAGTGCAGCCCTTCGGGGCGTTCGGCGACGGGATCTGGACGGCTTTGCGTCCGTTCACGTTGCCGGCGATCGTGCCGCCCCCGACATCCGTAGCCGAGTCGACTCCCTGGGTGTCGCGCACCCCGACTCCCAGGGCCAGCGCCTCTTCGCTCGCCGAAGCAAGCTCTTTCTCGTATTTGCAGGTTCGCGCAGCACCGAGCGTCTTCGCTTCGGCAGGCTTGAACTGACCGTAGCCCACGATGTCCGCCGCTGTGAGCAGCTGACAGGGATCGAGCCCGGTCGTCGAAGTTGCGCCGGACGAGGCGCTCGGCGCGGCAGACGAGGCCGACGCCGATGATGAGCCCGCGGGTGAGGCTGTACCGCCCTCGGTCGTCGTGCATCCGGCTAGCAAGGCACTACCGGCGACGAGCGGCAGAAGTGCGCGTACGAGAAGTTTCGTCATCCCTCAGGCCTGGATCGTGGAGGTGGCGGAGATCGCCTGGTTCTCGGCTTCCTTGTACAACCCGGATGCCCGGGCAAGCGCCTCATCCGCCGACTTGAGGACCTGCTTGAACTGCTCCAGTACGACCTTGGCCGACCCGGTCGACTGCGACGCGCTCTTCTGGTCGTGATTAGCCACGGTGTGCCCGTAGGGGTGACTACCGAGCTGGGGTGCCTGGTCCAGGCTCCCGGTGTCCCAGAACAGTCCCTCGAGCTTCTCCGCCATGTCGGCGAGCGCCTTGCGGAGTGGAGCCACCCCTTCGGGGGAGATCTTGAAGCCGCCGCTCTTGGCGGCATCCACCAGCTTGGCCGTCTCGGCGCTGGCCTGGGCAAGAGCCGCGGCGTTGATGCCCGCCGTGCCGATGATGCTGCCGACGTTCTTGAAGGCCCCTACCGAAACCTGCCCCGGATCAGCCTGGAAACTCATCGCCGCCCCACCTGAATCGCTTCGCCCATGCGTGTGTACCCGGGAGTCTACTAGCCGCGTACCCTGCGCAACCGTCGTTCACCGATCTTCACTTTGGACGGAACCCGCGCTCGGCTGGTTCCCGGTGCTCAGAACTGGCCTTCGAGCTGGGCGTAGAGCTGCTGGGCCAGGCGGGCGTTGTCCGCCGGGGCGTAGGTGATCCAGCGCTGGCCGTCCGCGGCCGCGCGGGAGGACATCAGCCAGCGGCCCGACTCCGTGTCGAACCAGGCCAGGGGCGGGAACGTGCCGCCCGGGGTCTGGGCCGTGAACTGGCCCACCCGCTTCTTCGGCTCCTGGAAGACGCGCTCGATCATGCGGACCTGGGGGCCGCCGGCGGTGCTGCCGCCCGACGAGCGGGGGCCGCTCACGCCCGCGAAGGGGTCGTACGCGTCGTCGCGGCGCTGGTGGCGGGGCTGCGCCGCGGGGCGGGAGATGGTGACCGACTGGCCGGGGGCGGCCGGGGTCAGCGGGAGGAGGTCGACGATCGCCGGGACGATGCCCGTCGGGCGGACCTCCTCGAAGACGATCAGGTTCTCGTCCTGGCGGGCGAGGACCGCGAACTGGCCGTCGGACGCGACGCGGGCGAACAGGTGACGGTCGCCCAGCTCGGCGGCCGCGTTGATCGACACGCTCCCGCGGACGAAGGTGGCCAGCGCCAGCTCGGCGTCCGCGTCGAGGCGGCCGCGGCTCCACAGGCCCCGGCCGGTCAGGTCGCGGACGACGGCGTCGCGGATCATCGCGCGCTGCTCGCCGGTGGTGCCGACGTGCGGCACCTCGAACGGCGTCGGCGCGCGGCCCAGCCCGAGCTGCTCGAGCAGGATGTCCACCGCTGCCAGTGACAGCGAGAACGAGTGCGGCATCGTTTGCGTCCCCCGTTTCGTCGCAACCACGGTAGTCCACGGCTCCGCCCTCAGCGAACCGCCTTGCCGCGGCAAGATCGCCGCTGGTCCGATGGACGCATGGCCGATCCCAAACCCGCACTCGTGCTGCACCTCGCCACCGGTGGCGAGCCACTGCTGTTCGCCTTGACGACCGAAGAATCCGGCAAACTGGCGGGCAGGCTCGCCCAGCTCGTGAAGGCCGGCGCGGTCGAGACGGTGACCACCACGGACAACTCGGTGGTCGCGATCAACTTCGCCCACGTCGCCGCCGCCTACGTCGACGACCTCACCCGGAAGAGCAAGGTCTTCGGGCTGCACGCCTGACGCACGGAGGCCGCCTCACGACCAGCGTGAGACGGCCTCCGGGGACAGCGGGCTCAGAGCTTGTACAGGCGCTTCCAGTTCTCACGCGACGTGAGCTCCGGCATGGCGCGCTTGTACTGCTCCTGCACGGCCGCGCCTTCCTTGCGCAGGCGCTGGATGACCTTCGCGCCCTGCTTGGCCAGCGCGAACATCTTCACCTTGTCGTAGGACCGGACGCGGACGCCTTCCTGGTTCGCGTCCGTGACGACCGCCTTGTCGAACAGGGCGATGTGCCACCAGTGCGCCTCGTCGATCGGCACCGCGCCGAGGCCGAAGCGGCTGCGGCCGAGCACGCGGTCGAGGATCCGCTTGATCAGCACCAGGCGCTGCATGCTGGGCCGCGGCGCGCTGTTGATGATGCCGATGTCGTTGGACGCGATGCCCGGGACGTCGGTCGCCTTGTGGCGCTTGGTCTCGGGGTAGGCGTCGCGGATGCGGCGGATCTCCTTCATCGCCTCGACACCGCCGTCACGCAGGACCTCCGGGCCCTCGAGGAAGTCCTCGATCGCCTTGATCAGCGTGGCCGACAGGCCGTACTGCATGCCGAGCAGGTACCGGACCAGCTGCGCCATCAGCACGCGCGAAAGCAGGTTCAGGTTGAACGGCGAGTGCAGGGCTGCGGTGATGATCGAGTTGCGCAGGTTGAAGTACCGGTGCCACTCGTCCCAGTCCTTCATGTGGAAGTCCGCGTGCCACACGCCCGCACCCGGCAGGGTGACGGTCGGGAAGCCGTGCGCGCGGGCGCGGTAGGAGTACTCCGCGTCGTCCCACTGGAAGAAGAACGGCAGCGGGTAGCCCGTGGCCTGGACGACCTCGTAGGGGATCAGGCACGACCACCAGCCGTTGTAGCCGGCGTCGAGGCGCCGCTCCTGGCGGTTCGGCTTGAGGGTCTCCTCGTCGACGCCGAGCAGGTCCGCCGTCGACAGCGAGTGCTCGACCGGCTGGCCGGGCTCCAGCGTGTTGAGCCGGGCGTACTCCGCGCCGACGTGCAGCTGGTTCGGGTGGAACAGGTTCAGCATCTGGCCGCCGACGATGATCGGGTTGGCGGCGCGGTTGGAGAACGCCGTCATCCGGATCACCAGGTCCGGCTCGAGCAGCACGTCGTCGTCCATGAACAGGACGTTCGCGTGCTCGGTCGCGGTGTGCCCGGCCACCTCGAAGAGGCCGCGGGTGAAGCCGCCGGCGCCGCCGAGGTTCGGCTGCTTGATGTAGTGCAGCTTGTCGGCGAGGTCCTTGGCGACCTGCTCGAAGCCTTCACGGGACTCGACCAGGTCGGTGCCCTGGTCGGCGACGTAGATCGCGTCCAGCGTCTCCAGCGAGGAGACGTCCGCGGCGAGGGCCTGCAGGTTCTTGAGGCAGTCGTCGGCGCGGTTCATCGTGCAGATGGTCACGGCGGTCGGGCGGATCTTCTCCGGGGCCTCGACCGTCCAGCGGACCTGCTCGACGCGCAGCGTCTGGCCGCCCTCGGTCTCGAGGTCCAGCCAGAGCGCGCCGCCGTCGTAGAACTTGTCCAGCTTGCCGGTCAGCGTGACCTTCGCCTGCTTGGCGTCGGCGACCTGCTCGGCGGCCACGACGCGCGGCTCGCCCTCGACGTCGGACGCGCCCATCGACAGCAGGCCGGTGCCGGTCACGACGGCCTCGACCGACACCTCGGTGACGGTCGTCCAGCGCTGCCAGTAGGAGGCCGGGAACCGGCCGAAGTACGTGTTGCCCGACACCTTGGAGGCGGGCTCGAGGGAGATCACCGCACGTTCCCGCACGGCCGAGCCCCACTCGAGCTCGGCGTACAGGTCCTTGCTCACGATCGGCGCGGGGCCGGCGTAGAGCCCGCGCTGCGCCGTCAGGCGACCCTGCGGAGTGTGCTCGGTGAACCGCGTCTCGGCGGCCGCGCCGGCTTCGGTGGTCGGCGCCGGGGTTGCTGTTTTACCGGGCATGAAGGTCCTCAGTTCTCCTTGGTCGACGGCTCGCGGAACACGACCCACTTGAGCATCACGAAGTTGATCACCGTGGCAGTGGCCTGCGACACGGCCCAGCACAGTGTGTGCTGCCACGCGGACGGCGGCAGGACCTGCAGCATGAGCTGGTTCACCCCGACCGCGACGAAGAACGTCACGGTGTAGAGCAGGACGAACGAGCCGATCTGCGCCTTGCCGTCCCGGCGCCCACCGGAAAAGGTGAACTTCCGGTTCAGGAAGAACGCCGTGGTGGTGCCCACGATGAAAGAGATAGCGCGGGCGATGTCGACCCACGGTGAAGCGGCCATGCCGGCGACCTGGGTCAGCAGGGTGTACGTGCCCAGGTCGACCAGGGCGCAGAAACCGCCGATCAGGGCGAAGCGGATCAGCTGCCCCAGCAGTCCCAGAGAGGACGGCTGCGCAGCCGTCACGTCGGCTTGCGGATCGGTCGCCACCACTGCATTACCTCGTTGCCTGTGTCATGGTCACCCGCGCGGGCGCTTGTGCCTTGATGCGCAAAGTGTAGAGACGGCCACTTCAGGGTCACGTCTCGGGCGTCGTTCGGCGTGGCTACCCTGGTCGGGTGACCCACCTACCCGAGACACGGCGACGCACGCTCACGGGCTGGGCGCGGACCGCTCCGACCACGGCGGACGTCCTGAGCACCCCGGATGTCGAAGCCATCGCCCGCGCCGTTACGCGGGCCGGTGAGCGCGGCGTCATCGCGCGCGGCCTCGGCCGCTCCTACGGCGACCCGGCGCAGAACGCGGGCGGCCTGGTCGTCGACATGACCCCGCTGAACCGGATCCACTCGATCGACCCGGACACGGCGCTGGTCGACCTCGACGCCGGCGTGAGCCTCGACCAGCTGATGCGCGAGGCGCTGCCGCACGGCCTGTGGGTCCCGGTGCTGCCGGGCACCCGCCAGGTGACGATCGGCGGCGCGATCGCCAACGACATCCACGGCAAGAACCACCACAGTGCGGGCAGCTTCGGCAACCACGTCGTGTCGATGGACCTCGTCACGGCCGACGGGCAGATCCGCACGCTGACGCCGGAGGGCCCGGACGCCGAGCTGTTCTGGGCGACCGTCGCCGGCATCGGCCTGACCGGGATCATCGTCCGCGCCACCATCCGGATGACCAAGACGGAGACCGCGTACTTCCTCGCGGACAACGAGCGCACGGACAACCTCGACGAGACGCTCGAGCTGGTCAGCAACGGCTCGGACGACAAGTACACCTACTCGTCGGCGTGGTTCGACACGATCTCGACGGGCGCGAAGATGGGCCGCGCCGCGTTCGGCCGCGGCTCGCTCGCGAAGCTCGACGAGCTGCCGCCCAAGCTGCGCGCGAACCCGCTCAAGTTCGACGCCCCGCAGATCGCGACCCTGCCGGACGTCTTCCCGAACGGCCTGGCCAACAAGCTGACCTTCGGCGGCATCGGCGAGCTGTACTACCGGAAGACGCCGAAGGAAGCCCGCGGCGTGATCCAGAACCTGACGGCCTTCTACCACCCGCTCGACATGTTCGGCGAGTGGAACCGGGCCTACGGCTCCAAGGGTTTCCTGCAGTACCAGTTCTCGACGCCGTTGAACGCGCACGAGCCGCTGCGGAAGATCGTCACGAAGATCGCCGAGTCCGGGCACGTCTCGTTCCTCAACGTGTTCAAGCGGATGGGCGAGGGCAACGCGGCACCGCTGTCGTTCCCGCACCCCGGCTGGATGGTCTGCGTCGACTTCCCGATCAAGGCGGGCCTGGGCCGGTTCTGCCAGGAGCTCGACGAAGACGTCCTGGAGCTGGGCGGGCGGCTGTACACCGCGAAGGACTCGCGCACCTCGCCCGAGACGTTCGCGAAGATGTACCCCCGCCTCGAAGAATGGCGCAAGGTCCGCGCCGCCATCGACCCCGAAGGCGTTTTCGCCTCTGACATGAGCCGGAGGCTCGCACTGTGATCGACGCCGTGGGCAACCCCCAGTCCCTGCTGCTGCTCGGCGGCACGTCCGACATCGCGCTGGCGATCGCCGACAAATACCTCGCCGAGGCGCCGCTGCGGGTCGTGCTCGCGGCCCGGCCGTCGCCGCGGCTGGAGGCGGCCGCGCAGCGCCTGAAGGACAAGGGCGCCGAGGTCTCGACCGTCGACTTCGACGCGAAGGACACGGCCTCGCACCCGGGCGTGCTGGACAAGGCGTTCGAGGGCGGCGACATCGACGTCGCGGTCGTCGCGTTCGGCCTGCTCGGCGACCCCGAAGAGGTCTGGCAAGACCACGCGAAGGCCGTTGAGCTGGCGACCGTGAACTACACCGCCGCGGTGTCGGTGGGCGTCGCGCTGTCGGAGAAGCTCAAGGTCCAGGGACACGGCACGGTGATCGCGCTGTCGTCGGTGGCCGGCGAGCGCGTCCGGCGGTCCAACTTCCTCTACGGCTCGACCAAAGCCGGGTTCGACGGCTTCTACCTGGGCCTGGGCGAGGCCCTCGCGCCGCACGGCGTGAAGGTGACCGTCGTCCGCCCGGGGCACGTCAAGACGAAGATGACCGAGGGGCTCAAGGACGCTCCCCTGGCGCAGACGGCCGAGCAGGTCGCCGAGATCGCCGTCACCGCGGCCCGCTCCGGCAAGGACCTCGTGTGGGCGCCGGCGCAGTTCCGGCTGGTGATGTCGGCGCTGCGGCACGTGCCGCGGCCGATCTTCCGCAAGCTCCCGATCTGACGCGGAACCCCCGCGCCGCCGGAACCGTCCGAAGGGGACATCCGCGACGCGAGGGAGCGAAATGGATCTGGGGACCAAACTGGACGCCGCCCTGCGGTCGTTCCAGGAGCGGGCGGCGAAGGCCGCTGAGCTCAAGGAGCGGATCGCCGGGCTGCGCGGAAGCGCCCGCAACGCCGACGGCTCGGTGACCGTGACGGTCGCGCCGTCCGGCGCCGTGCTGGGCCTGCAGCTGAGCCCGCGAGCCGTGCAGCGCTCGCACACGGCGTTGCAGCAGGAGATCCTGACGGCGATCCGGGACGCCACGAAACAGGCCTCGGCGGCGCTGAACGAGAGCGTCGAGCCGATCCTGGGCGAACGCGCGGAGCAGTTCCGCGAGGCATTCAACGCGCACGTCGAGCCACTCGGCCCGGGCGAACCGCCACCGGCCGCACCCGCGCGGCCCCGGCCGCCCGCCGAAGACGACGACTTCGGCGGCCCGATCCTGCGCCGGGAGCGGTTTTGAGCACCGGGTACGACGTCCAGCCGGCCGCGCTGACCGCGCACGCGTCCGGGTCGAAGGAGGCCGCCGGGCACTTCGGCAGCCTCGCCGAGCTGCTGCAGCAGGCGCGCGTCAGCGACGACTGCTTCGGCCCGCTCGGCGAGCTGATGGCCTACAAGTACTTCGACTCGCTGCAGGAGTGCCAGGACCTGGCGAACCAGGCCAAGACGTTCCTCGACGAGATCGCCGAGAAGACGACCGTGGCCGCGAAGGCCTACAGCGACCACGAGGCCGGCACGTCGACGGCCATCGCCGGGCTGGCCGACGGCGGCAGCGGCCCGGGCGTCGACGTCGACCACGCCGGGGACGCCGACCGCAAGGGCTACTGGGAGCAGAACGGCGGCTACGGCAGCAGCTGGCTTTCGACGGCGTCCGAGGTCTCGCAGGCGAGCAGCCCGCCGGACGTCGCCATCGCCACCGTGCACGCGCGGATGGAGCAGCTGCAGCTGATCACCAGCCCCGGCCAGTCGTTCCTCGACAACGGCCTCGGGTTCCTGATCGGCATCGTGATCAGCCCGCTGGTCGAGTTCGTCCTCGAGCCGGCCATCGGCGACCCCGAGCAGATGCGCAGCACGGCGAAGGGCTGGGAACAGGTCGCGCAGTGGCTCGACGGCACTGCCGAGCACGAGCGGAAGCGCGCCGACCTCACGAAGGAGCCCTGGAAGGGCGACGCGGGCGACGCGTTCCGCATGCAGATGACGGAGTTCGCGGGCGGCGCGAAGGCGTTCGCGAGCGAGGTCCGCGGGCTGCAGCAGATCCTGGAGATCGCGGCCGACCTGTTCGACGCGTTCGTGGAGATCGTCATCGACATCCTCCAGGAACTGGTGATGGGCCTGATCATCGAGTGGCTGGCCGCGCTGGCCGCCTCGTGGATCACGGCCGGGGCGTCGGTCGGCGCGGCGACGGCGGCCACCGAAGGCGAGGTCGCGGTCACCGGCGGACGGCTCGGGATGAAGGTCAAGGAGCTGCTCGGCAAGCTGAAGCCGCTGATCGAGGAGCTCGAAAAGCTGCTGCGGAAGCTGCGCACCGGGCCGCTCAAGAAGGTCGTCGAACGGGCCGAAGGGCTGCGCAACGGCAACTTCCTCGAAAAGCGCCTCGCCGACCAGATCGACAAGCACCCGCTCGCCAAGATCCTCACGAAGGCGAACCCGGTGACCGGCGCGTCGAAGACCGGCAACAAGTTCGCCGGCCGGTTCGGCGTCGGCGGCGAAGGGGCGGACGCCCTGACCACGAACCTCACCGAGGCCGGGCTGCGCGCGGCCGGCCTGAGCGGCACGACCAGCGTCGGCAAGGCGGCGTGGCGCGGCAGTGCCGGCAACGTCGTCGAACAGGGCGTCGAGCAGGGCGTGAAGTACGGATACCACGAGTCCCAGGACCCGTCGTCCGACGAAGAGCGCCGCGAGGCGACCGACCGCGGGTTCACGCTCGAGTGAAGCTCTCCGACCCGCTCGGCGCGGCCACCCAGGCCCGGCCGTACCTGCGCCCCGGCGAAGCACTGCGGTGGGCGGCGTACGGCCGGGTGGTCACCTTCGACGTCCGGGGCATGACGCCGGAAGGGCAGCCGGCCACGGGACTCCTGCGCAGGATCGGGTCGGGCGCGGCCGAGTTCCTGTCCGAGGCGATCAGCGACAGCGACAGCGGGCCCGACCGACCACCGGACCCGCAGGTGATCGCGTTCGGTGACCGCGCCGGGGTGCTGGCGCACGAGTTCCTGCGCGAACTCCCGGCGCGAGCGGCGGTCCGCCGCCTGTGGGTGCTGACGCCGCACCGGCTGGCCGTGCTCGACGAGCGCGTGCCGGCTCCGGCGCCGGAACCGGCGAAGTCCTTCCTGGGCAAGGCGATCGGCTTCGGCCGGGACGTCGCCGCGATCCTCACCGACCGCACGAAGACCTATGGCTACAACCGCGAAGGCGAGCCGATCGCGCTGCGGGAGTTCCAGGTCGTCGCCGAGCTGCCCGGCGACCGGATCACCGGCGCGGAAATCGCGAAGCGCGGCCGAAAGCCGGTGCTGCGGATGTCCCTTGTGGACGGTTCGGGCGTCGACTTCCGGTTCGACGCCGACGACCACTTCGACTGGCTCCTGGCCCGGACGAACGGAGCGCGGTGAACCTCGAGGCCACGACCGCGGCCAAGGTCGACAAGATCATCGAACGCGAGCTGGGCTCGCACTGGCTGCGCCGCGGCGAGGTCCTGCGGCTGGGCTGCGCGCCGTACCACGCGCACGTCGGCGTGCGGCTCGGCGGCGTCCGGCACGCGCCGTACGTGCCCGGGCGCGAGCTGCCGAAGGTGACCGAGCCGCCGGGGCGCTGGCCGCTGCCCACCGACGTCGTCGCGGACGAGGACTGGACCGACGACCCGGCGCTCGGCTACTGGGCGACGGCCGGCGACGCCGGCCAGGTCGCCGTCCGGCTGGCCGACCACTTCGCCGCGAGCGTCGGGCACGCCCGGCTGACCTGGACCAACCAGCGCCTCGCCGTCGTCTACCCGACCAGCCGCCTGGTGGGCGGCAGCGGCGGCCCGTTCACGACGGCGGAGGAGTTCGACGCGCGCGTGGTCGTCCGGCTGGACGCGGTTCTCGGCGGGCACAGCTTCCCGCCGTCGCCGTCGATCCGCTTCGGGTTCGGCGACGGCTCGGCGGTGTTCCTGCGCGACGCGCTCGCGCCGATGAAGGTGTCGCGCGCCCTCTCTCCACCCCGGGGTTGAGCCGGAAGTCCATCCGGGCCCGGTCCGCGCGCCGATGTGGTGGCGAGGCCGCGAAAACAGACTGGGCTCATGACGAACCCGACGAGCGACCGCGGTGGCTGGACGCTGTTCCTCCGCGACGTCGCGCTCCCGATGGCGCTGTACTACGTGCTGCGTTCCTTCGAGGTCGCGCCCCTGTGGGCACTGCTGGTCAGCGCCGTGCCGCCGGTGCTGCGGACCGGCTACGTCCTGGCGCGGCACCGCCGGATCGACCCCGTCAGCGCGTTCGTGCTGGCCGTGCTGCTGATCAACGCGACGGTGGCGATCTTCTCCGGTGACGCCCGGCTGCTGCTCATCCGCAGTGCCTGGCTCACGCTGCCGCTCGGCGCGGTGATGCTCGCCAGCGTGGTGGCCGGCCGGCGCCCGCTGCTCTTCCGCGCCGTGTGCACCCTCCAGCCCGCGCGCGCCGGCGACCTCGAACGGCTGTGGGGCCTCTCCCCGGCGTTCCGGGACCGGTGGCGCACGGCCACGCTCTGGTGGGGCACCGGTCTGGTGCTGCTGGCGGGCGCCGTCGTGGTGCTGGCGTTCACGCTGCCGGTGGACGTCGTACCGATCCTCGACTCGGTGCTGACTGTGGTCAGCGTCGTGCTCGGCGTCAGGTTCACACGGCGGCGGTTGAGCCCGGGCATCAACCGGACGGTGGATGCGTAGGAGCCGGGTCGACGATGGTCGCGGCGGCGTGACTCCTCGATGCTCGAAGCATGGGGAAATCGCTGGTCACGCTGTTCTGCGACCTCGCCGCGCCGGTCGGCGGCTACTACCTGCTGCGCGCGTTCGACGTGGCGCCGGTCTGGGCCCTGACGCTCAGCGGCCTCCCGCCGGCGCTGCGGGTGCTCTACCTGGCGGCGCGGCACCGGCGGGTCGACGGCATGGGCGTGTTCGTGCTGGTCATCGTGGCGATCGGCCTCCTGACGACGGTGGTGACCGGCGACGCGCGGCTGCAGCTGGTCCGCGGGGCGTGGTTCAGCGTGCTGATCGGCGTCTGGATGCTGGCCAGCCTCCGCATCGGCCGCCGCCCGACGACGTTCCAGGCGACGCTGGCCCTGCTGCCGGCCCGGGCGGCGGACCTGGAGGCCCGCTGGGCGGACACGCCGTCGTTCCGCCGGGTCTGGTGGGTGCTGACGGTGGTCTGGGGCGTCGGCGGGCTGGTGCACAGCGGGATCAGCATCGCGATGGCGTACACGCTCCCGGTGGACGCGGTCCCGGGGCTCGACACGGGGGTGTCGATCGCGAGCTTCGTGCTGCTGCAGGTCGTCACGCAGGTGCTGCTGGCCCGGGAGGGCACGATGCACCGGATGTTCACGCGGCGGTGACCGCGCTCAGCCGCCGGCGGCGTGGGCGGGCACCAGGTACAGGCTCTGCACGCCCATCCACGGCGAGTCGATCCGCCAGCTCGCCAGCGCGGTCCGCGGCGGGCTGCTCCGGGTCGTCGTCAGGACCAGGTCCGGGTTGATCGGGGCCACGCTGTGGTCGAAGTTGTGGAAGTTGGCTTCGAGCAGGGCCCGGCCGACGTCGCCGCTGCGGCGCTTCGTTTCCGCGATCGCCGGGTCGACCGCGCCGCGGTCGGAGAACTCGTCGACCAGCTCGCAGTCGCACGCGTACGCCAGCGCGCCGACTTCGCCCGCCGTCTCGACCTTGCGGCCGTGGGCGATCGATGCCAGCTGCTGGCCGATCTCGCGGTACTCCGTCGTCGACGCGTGGTTGCTCTGGATCGGGGCGAACTGCCGCGGGAGGCCGGGCAGGGCGTACACGGCCGCGCCGGCCAGGATGCCCACGCCGGCCAGCGTCAGCGTTCCGCGGCGCACGCGCTCCGGCACCGCGGTGGCGCACGCCGCGAGGAAGATCGTCGCGCCGATGATGCTCGGCGCGTAGTACCAGTGGTACGGCGGCACGCCCAGGCGGCTGTAGGCCAGGTAGTGCAGGACACTCGCGACGGCGAGCGCCGCGAACGGCGTCAGGCGGCGAGCGGTCTCCGAGCCCCGGCGGTACAGGATCACCCAGGCGGCGCCGGCCAGGGCGGCGAGTGGCAGCGGCAGGAACGACAGGAACGCTTCCGCCGGGAAGTTGCGCCAGTACAGGAGCGGGCCGTTGGTGAAGCTGAACGGTCCCCACGACTGCTGGCTGATCTTGATGACCAGCGTGTCCGGCACGGCCGAGCCGAGTACGACCCAGCTGAAGGCGAACCACGGCAGCGTCACCGCGAGGGTGGCGAACGCCGTGCGCCAGATGCCCGTCCAGAACTCGCGGCGGGCTGCGAACAGCACCGCCGCGATGAGCAGGAGGTCGATCCGGACGAGCGCGAGCAGCCCGATCACGACCCCGAGCCGGCCCGCTCTGCGCTCCCCCGCGTAGACCAGCGTCCAGACGACGCCGGTGGCGCCGAGCGCGACCTCCAGGCCGACCGACGACAGCAGCAGCGGGTTGACCAGCAGCAAGGCGAACGTCAGGGGCGCGAACGCCGCCGGCAGCCCGGTGCGCTCGCCGAGCCGGCGCAGGCCCAGGACGAGCAGCACCTGCGCGGCGACGAACACGATCCCGGCGGCCAGCACGGCGTCGCGGACGACGAACGTGACCGCGGCCAGGGCCAGGACGTTCAGCGGGGACGTCGCGGTGTTCGCCGTCCCCTGCTCGATCAGGCCCCAGTGGGCGTGGAAGGCGAGGTTCTTCGCGTAGGACAGCGTGATGTACGTGTCATCGATGAGATGCCTGCTGACCAGGGCGAACACCAGCGCGGAAGCCACTGCGGCCCCGGCCGGCAGGACCCACGAGCGGGCAACGGGCAGGGCCGCCGGCAGCGCACCGGCGGCCTCGGGGACTTCTGCGGAGGCGCTTCGCATCCGGGCCACCGTACCCCGCCTGTGATGCATCCGTGATCTGAGCGGAGTACGGGTGGCCCAGCCCACAGCCGACGGCGTCGGTCAGATGCCGTCGCCCGAGCCGGTGTTGCCCGAATTACCCGAGTTGCCGCCGCCGCGGCCGGGGAAGCCACGACCGTCGGGGACCTGGCCGTTGTGCTGGCGGTGGATGCCCGGGCGGCCGTCCTGCGGGCCGTGGTGGGACGTCGCCAAGGCGATCCCGCCGACGACGCCCCCGCCGATCAGGACGCCGAGCACGCCGACGCCGACGAGCTGGGTGGCGCGGTGCCCGACGAACCGCCGGAAGCCGCCGGGCTGCCGAGGCGCGGCCGCGGGCGGGCCCCAGGCGCCGTAGGCCTGGCCGGGACCGGGCTGGGAAAGCTGCGGGGTGGGCGGCGGCTGCCGGCCGTGGACGGCGTTGGGCAGCCGGCCTGGCGCGGGCTGGCCGTGCCCGGCGGTCTGATCGGCGTTCGGCACCTCGCCGGGCGACGGCTGGGCGACGGTCTCGCCCTGGCCCGGCGCGGCGGGCTGCTGGGCGTGCACAGCAGTCTCGCCCTGGCCCGGCGCGGCGGGCGGCTGAGCGTGCACGGCAGTCTCGCCCTGGCCCGGCGCGGCGGGCGGCTGAGCGTGCACGGTGGTCTCGTCACCCGGCACGGCGGGTGTGGGCTGCGCCGCGGTCTCCCCCGGCACTTGCCCGGCGGTCTCGGCCGTGGGCTGCTCGACGGTCGGCTGGCCGGCCCCCTCGGGGACCTTCTCCTCGCGCGGCTGGTCGTTCATGGTCGCTCCTGTGGTCACCGGGGACGGGCGCAGTGCCCGCCCCCACCACCTCAGGGTGCGCCCTTCAGCTGTGCTGAACCTGAACCCAACCTGTCCATCCGCAATGAGTCACAGGTAGAACGAAAGGAACAGCGTGACCACCCAGGTCGCGCCGAGGACCTGCAGGATGCGGTCCTTGAGGGCGATCTCCTCGGGCTCGCCCGCGATGCCGCCGTCGACGTCGACCGCGTACCGGAGCACCGCCACCACGAACGGGACCATCGAGATGAGCGCCCACACCGAGTTGTGCTCGGTCTGGCGGATCTCGAACGCCCACAGGCAGTACGACATGATCAGGATGGCCGCCGAGGTCGCCCAGACGAACCGCAGGTAGCTGGCCGAATACTTCTTCAGCGACGAGCGGATCTTGGCGCCCGTGCGCTCGAACAGCATGATCTCCGCGTAGCGCTTGCCGGCCACCATGAACAGCGAGCCGAACGCCGTGACCAGCAGGAACCACTGGGAAAGGGCGATGCCGCCCGCGACGCCACCGGCGATCGAGCGCATCAGGAAGCCCGAACCGACGATGGCCAGGTCGACCACCGGCTGGTGCTTCAGGCCGAAGCAGTAGCCGAGCTGGACGGCCTCGTACACCGCCAGCACGACGGCCAGCTGCCAGCTCGCCGCGAACGACACGGCGAGGCCGGCCAGGAAGAACACGACCGCGGCCCCGTACGCGACGGGGACCGGCACGATCCCGGCCGCGATCGGCCGGTTCCGCTTGGTCGGGTGGGCCCGGTCGGCCTCGACGTCGATGGCGTCGTTGATGAGGTAGACCGAGCTCGCGGTCAGCGAGAAGGCCACGAACGCGATGATCGCGTCGATCAGCAGGCCGGTGCGGTCCGTCGACTTCGAGAAGGCGAAGAACGGGGCCGCGAAGACCAGGACGTTCTTCACCCACTGCCGCGGCCTTGCCGTCTTGATCACGCCGCCGACCAGGCCGAACGGCCCACGGGTCGCGGTCGCTGCCGTCGTCTCCGAAGACACTTCAGCCACCGGTGTCTCCGGAGCCTCAGGAGTCACGGCCGCTTCTTCGCTGGTGCGCTGCTCGGTCGTTTCGCTCATGGGTTCTTCTTCAGCTTCCGTCGTATCAGACCGCCGACCAGCCCCCCGAGGGCCGCACCGGCCATGACGTCTGTCGGATAGTGAACGCCGAGCACGAGCCGCGAGGCGAGCATCGGCGGTACCAGGGCGGGCACCAGGTTACGCCCGGTCAATCCGGAGTAGAGCACCGCCGCCGCCGTCGTGGACGTCGCGTGCGACGACGGGAAGCTCAGCTTGCTCGGCGTGCCGACCAGAACCTCGACGCTCGGGTGATCCGGCCGCGGCCGCCTGACCACGCGTTTCACCGCGATCGAGGCGGCGTGCGCGCCCACGACACCGGCCGAAGCGACCAGCCAGTCCTTGCGTCGCTTCTTGTCGACCACGGCCCCGATCAGGCCAAGACCGAACCAGCCGAGCGCGTGCTCGCCGAAGTGCGAAAGGCCGCGCGCGGCTTTCACCGAAGCTTCACTCTTCAGAAAGCCCTGGGTCTTCGCGAGGACCGCGACCTCACCCGTCGGGGTGCCCTTCTCAAGCATCGAGGGACCCGTCGAGCGGCGCGCCGTCGGTCAGGTGCGGGGCGATCTTATTGTCGAACGCCGACAGCGCCGAGCCGATGGCCATGTGCATGTCGAGGTACTTGTAGGTGCCCAGCCGGCCGCCGAACAGCACGTTCTTCTCACGCGCCTCGACCTTGGCCAGCTCCCGGTAGGCCTCGAGCTTCTCGCGGTTCTCCGGGGTGTTGATCGGGTAGTACGGCTCGTCTTCCTCGCCCGCGAAGCGCGAGTACTCGCGGAAGATGACCGTCTTGTCCTTCGGGTAGTCCCGCTCCGGGTGGAAGTGCCGGAACTCGATGATCCGGGTGTACGGGACTTCCTGGTCGTTGTAGTTGACGACCGAGGTGCCCTGGAAGTCACCGGTCTCGGCGACCTCGGACTCGAAGTCGACGGTGCGCCAGGTGAACCGGCCCGCCGAGTAGCCGAAGTAGCGGTCCAGCGGCCCGGTGTAGACGGTCGGGGTGCCCGCCGGGATGTGCTCGCGGACGTCGAAGTAGTCCACGTTCAGGCGAATTTCGATGTTCTCGTGCTCGGCCATCTTCTCGAGCCACGCGGTGTACCCGTTGACGGGCAGGCCCTCGTAGGTGTCGTTGAAGTACCGGTTGTCGAAGTTGTAGCGGACCGGCAGGCGCGTGATGATGTTCTCGCCCAGGTTCTTGGGGTCGTTCTCCCACTGCTTCGCGGTGTACCCGCGGATGAAGGCCTCGTAGAGGGGACGGCCGACCAGGGAGATCGCCTTCTCCTCGAGGTTCTGCGCGGCGGAGGTCTCGAACTCGGACGCCTGCTTGGCGATCAGCTCGCGGGCCTCGTCCGGGGTGTGCGACTTGCCGAAGAACTGGTTGATCAGGGCCAGGTTCATCGGGAACGAGTAGACCTGGTCCTTGACCCGCGCGAACACGCGGTGCTGGTAGTTCGTGAACTCGGTGAAGCGGTTCACGTACTCCCAGACGCGCTTGTTCGAGGTGTGGAACAGGTGCGCACCGTACTTGTGCACCTCGATCCCGGTCTCGGGCTCGGCCTCGGAGTAGGCGTTGCCGCCGAGGTGGCTACGCCGTTCGAGGATGAGGACCTTCTTGCCCAGCTCGGCCGCGGCCCGTTCGGCGACGGTCAGGCCGAAGAAACCGGACCCGACGACGATGAGGTCGTAACCTGCGAAATCGTCTTCAGTAATCTTGGCGGGGTTCGTGTGCGCGCTCACGGGCGTCGAGGGTACGCAGTCGGGTTGTCCGGCCCGCACCCGACTATCACATTTCGGCCTACGACACACCTGGAAAGCAGTGCCTGCACCCGAGGACTTCTGGAGCTACTTCGGCGCGGTAGCGACGTATCTGGCCGTGCTGGCGGTCCCCGGCGGGGTCGTCGGGTGGGCCGCCGGCCTGCGCGGCTGGGCCCTGGCCGGGCTCGCGCCGCTGCTCAGCTACGCCATCACCGGCCTGGCCGGCCCGTGGCTGGCGATCGCGCACGTGCCGTACGGCCCGCTGAGCGTCGCCGCCTGCACCCTCCTGCTCGCCGCCGTGCTGGCCGGCGCCCGCCGGCTCGCCGTCGTCCGCGGCTGGATCACGCCGGGGGCCGAGGAGCCGCCGGAGCGGTGGACGGGCCGGGCCCACCTGGCCGTGGCCGCCTGCGTCGCGATCGCGACGGCCGTGTCGATCGCCGTGGTCGTCACCGGCCGCGGCGGGACGACCGCGGTGTTCCAGCGCTGGGACACCGTCTTCCACGCGAACGGCATCCGGTACATCGCCGACACCGGTGACGGCTCGCTGACCGGCATGGGCACCATCAACTGGTACCCCGAGGGCTCGTTCTACCCGAACGCGTACCACCTGGTCGGTGCCCTGGTCTACCAGCTCTCGGGCACGTCGGTGCCGGTCACGCTCAACGCGGTCACGATGCCGATCGCCGGGCTGTTCGCGCTGGGCATGGTCGCCCTGGTGCGCCAGCTCGGCGGCCGCGCGGTGTTCGCCGGCTGCGCGGCGGTCGTCGCGGGCGAGGCGACGACCGGGGCGTACGAGTCGGTGTCGAGCGGGCTGCTGCCGTTCGCGCTCGGCATCGTGCTGACGCCGCTGGCCGTGGTCGCGCTGCAGCGGTTCCTCGTGCGGCCGGGCGTCGACACCGGCGGGGTGCTGGCGCTGAGCGCGACCGGCCTGCTCGCCGCGCACTCGAGCGCCCTGTTCGGGGCCCTCCTCTTCGCGTTCCCGCTGGTGGTGCAGCGCTGGTACCGGGCGCTGCGGGGCAAGCGCGTCGACGGCGTCCCGGACGGCCGGCCCGCCTGGCGGATCCTGGGCGGCGACGTGCTGAAGACGCTGCCGGTGATGGTGGTGGCCGGGCTGCTGGCCGCGCCGCACATCCTCGGCGCGATCACCTTCACGGCCGGGTCGTACCCGTACCACGCCTGGGGCTCGCACATGCCGGTGTGGAAGGCCCTGGCGATGCTGGCGACGTTCAAGCAGGTGCTCCCGGTGCCGCAGGTCTGGCTGACGGTGTTCCTCGCCCTCGGCCTGCTGACGCTGCTCGCGCTGCGGCGGATGCGCTGGGTGGTGCTGTCGACGATCGGCCTGTCCGCGTTGTTCGTGGTCGTCGCCTGCTTCGGCGGCGAAGACTGGGTGATCACCCTGTCGCGGCCCTGGTGGAACGACCGGTTCCGGCTGATGGCGCTGGCGGCGATCCCGCTCTGCCTGCTCGCCGCGCACGGCATGAGCGAGACCCAGCGCTGGGTCTCGAAGCTCGCGAGCGGACGCGCGTGGGTGCGGGCCCGCCCGTGGCTGACCGGCCGGATCGGGCTGGCCTCGGCGGTGCTGCTGGTGGTCGCGATGGGCGTGCTGACCGGCGGTTTCTACCGCGCGGCCAACGCCAAGACGGTGTCGCTGCTGTACTACAACGGCCTGCCCGGCGAGGTGGTCCCGCCGGTCAGCGCCGACGAGATCGACGCGATGGAGAAGCTCGGCACCCTGGGCATCCCGGCCGACCAGAAGGTGCTCAACGACCGGATGGACGGCACGGCCTGGATGTACGCGCTGACCGGCGTCCACCCGGTGGCCGGCCACTACGACGCGGGCGTGGCCCCGCCGGACGCGCTCTACCTGGCGACGCACTTCACGAACTACGACACCGACCCCGAGGCCCGCGCCGCGGTCGAGCGGCTGAACATCCACTACGTGCTGGTCGGCAGCGGCACGATCCGCCGCGACACCCCGATCGCGCCGGGCCTGCAGCACCTGGACGGCCGCGACTTCGTGACCGTCGTGTACCGGAACCCGGGCGCGGTCATCTACCGGTTGGTCAAATAACTGGTCTAGTTCGCGTGGAGTTCGGGGAGCACCTCGCTCGCCACCTGCTCCAGCACTGCCTCACGGCCTTCGTACGGCGAAGACGAGCGCGGCCAGTGGGCGATGACGTCGGTGAAGCCCAGCTCGCCCGCGCGGCCCGCCGCGTCGCGGAACGCCTCCACGCTGCTCAGGGAGAACACCGGCGACGCGTCCAGGCTCAGGTGCCGCTGGATGCTCGCCCGGTCGCGGCCGGCCGCGTCGAGGCGCTGGTCGAAGACCTCGGTGAGCTGCTTGATGCCGCCCCACCACTCGTCCTCGGTCGCACCGCCCTTGCCCGTCGTGACCCAGCCCGCGCCGAAGCGGGCCGCCAGCGTCATCGTGCGGGGGCCGTTCGCCGCGACCACGAACGGGAGCCGCGGCCGCTGGACCGAGCCCGGCAGGTTGCGGGCCTCGCGGGCCCGGTAGTACTCGCCGTCGAAGTCGAACTTGTCGGTCATGAGCAGTCCGTCGAGCGCCTCGACGAACTCCGTGAACCGGTCGGCGCGCTGCTTCGCGGTCAGGGCCGGCACTTCCAGGACCTGGCCGTCGTAGTGCAGGTGGTCGACGCCCGCGCCGACGCCCAGGACGAACCGGCCGTCCGAGACGTCGTCAAGGGTGTTGAGCTCGCGCATGAACGGCACCGGGTGCCGCGCGACCGGAGACGCCACGAACGTGCCCAGCCGGATGCGGGACGTCACCATCGCGGCGGCCGTCAGGGTCGGGACCGCGGAGAACCACGGCCCGTCGACCAGGTTGCGCCACCCCAGGTGGTCGTACGTCCACGCGTGGTCGAAGCCGTATTCCTCGGCGGCGCGCCACTTCGGCTCGGCGGCCCACCAACGATCTTCCGGGAGAATCACGATGCCTACTCGCACGGTTCCGGACGCTATCGGTTACCACCGACAGTCGCACGGACGGGCAAGCCATCCCCCGAACGTGTCAGGGACAATGGCGGGGTGGAGAGACCCCAGTTGATCGCGTCCGACGTCGACGGCACCCTGCTCGGCCCCTCCGAATCGCTCACCGCCCGCACGATCGCGACCGTCCGGCGGGCGATCGACGCCGGCGTGCCGTTCGTGCTGGCCAGCGGCCGGCCGCCGCGCTGGATCGCGCCCGTCGCGAAGCCGCTCGAGCTGACCGGGTACGCGGTGTGCGCGAACGGCGCCGTGCTCTACGACTGCGGCCGCGAAGAGGTCGTCGCCGTGCACGGGCTCCTGAAGCCGGAGCTGCTCCACGACCTCGCGCACGCGCTCGACAAGGCCCTGCCCGACTGCCGGCTGGCCGCCGAGCGCGTCAGCACCGGCGTCGACCACGAGATGCGCAGCTTCGTCATCGAGCCGAACTACCACAACCCCTGGGGTGACGGCGAAGGCCGCACGGCGCCGCGGGCCGAAGTGCTCGGCCACCCGGCGATCAAGCTGCTGGTCAGCCACCGCGGGATGTCGTCCGAGGAAATCGCCGACGCCGTGGAGTCCCTGTTCCCGCACGAGGTGGCGGCGACCTACTCGTCGTCGGGCGGGCTCGTGGAGCTGTCCGCGCCGGGGATCACGAAGGCGACGGGCCTGGCCGACGTCGCCGAGCGGCTGGACGTCGACCGCGAGCGGGTGATCGCCTTCGGCGACATGCCCAACGACGTCGAGATGCTCCGCTGGGCCGGCCACGGCGTCGCGATGGAGAACGGGCACAGGAAGGTCCAGGACGTGGCCGACGAGATCACCGGCCCGGCCGGCGAAGACGGCGTCGCGCAGGTCCTCGAGCGCTGGTTCTAGCGGCGGTCGAGCTCCGCCGCTTCGACCGGGGTCGGGGCGGTGCCGCCCAGGTGCGCGGGCAGCCACCAGCGTTCGTCCTCGGACGCCGGCTGCTCCGGGTACTCGGCCTGGGCCCGGTCGAGCAGCGCGCTCATCCGGGTGCGCAGCTCCTTCGTCACGACGTCCCAGTCGTCGCCCTTCGCCGGGTACATCGGCTCGCCGACGAGGATCGAGATCGGCACGTGCCGGCGGGTCAGGTCCTTCGGCCGGCCCTTCGTCCAGAGCCGCTGGGTGCCCCACAGCGCCATCGGCACCACCGGGACGTCCGCCGCCGCGGCCATCCGGACGGCACCCGACTTGATCTCCTTGACCGTGAACGACCGGCTGATGGTGGCTTCGGGGAAGACGCCGACGACCTCACCGGCCTGCAGCTTTTCGAGGGCCTCGCGGTAGGAGGCCAGGCCGGCGGAGCGGTCGACGGAGATGTGGTGCATCCCGCGCATCAGCGGCCCGGCGATCTTGTTGTCGAAGATCTCCTTCTTCGCCATGAACCGCGTCAGCCGCTTGGCCGGGCGCGCGCCGAGGCCGCAGAAGATGAAGTCGAGGTAGCTCACGTGGTTGCACGCGATCACGGCACCGCCGTGCCGCGGGATGTGCTCCGCGCCCTCGACCCGGATGCGGTTGTCGAGTACCCGGAACATGGTCCGGGCCGCCGCGATCACGGGCGGGTACACGAAGTCGGCCATCGGGCCAGGTTACGGGACCGTAGGTTCTTGGCGGCCGTTCAAGCGGGGAAGAACACAAAACGGGCGAAGCTCACGGCCGCTGCACGTCTTCCTCCGGGTCGCCCTCGCCCGGCCGCAGCCGGGGCAGCGCGGCGAACACGAGCGCCAGCAGGATCGTGAAGAGCGCGACCGACTGGTGCTTGATGCCCTCGATGCCGTCGCCCAGCGCGGCCGTGCCGAACTGCGACAGCGAGACCACGAGCAGGAACGCCAGCACGACGCCCAGCGGCCCCCGGCGCTGCATCCAGGCCCTGACCAGCACGAACAGCCAGATCGGCACCAGCACGAACAGGCCGAGCGGGGCGATCAGACCGGTCAGCCACGACACCACCGGCACCCGGTACTCCTGCGCGTGCGGCGCGAACCCGGCGTCCTTGTCGAAGCTGCCGAGGTAGTCCGGGCGGGCGGTGAGCTGGTCGGTCGCGGCCTTGTTCAGCACCTGCAGCGTCCGGCCGGGGTGCGTCGCGAAGTACGTGATGACGTTCCGGCGGCTCATCAGGTGCCGGTACTGCGGGTAGAGCGGGTCCGCCGTCGCGGGGTGCGGGTGCCACCAGCCGTTGCCCGCGTACTGCGCGAACGACGGCGGCAGCCCGAGGTCGGCCAGGTCGGCCTGGGTGTCGTGCTTGCCGTCGACGATGCTCAGGAAGATCGAGTTGAACATGTTGACTTCGCGTGAGTCGTCGCCGGGCCGGGCGGCGACCGTGCCGTCGGGGGCGACGGCCGGATCGACGCTCTTCTGCGCGAGGAACGTGGCGCCGCCGAGGGCCACGATCACCAGCGCGGCCGCCGCCCACCGCGTCAGCCCGCGCAGGTTGCCGGGGCGGACGAGGAGGATCGCCAGCGCGAGGATCGGGAAGATGGTCAGCGTCTGGACCTTGGCGTTGACGGCCAGGACCCCGCCGACGAACGTCACCGCCATGCCGACGTAGCTCCACCGGCCGGGGCGGGCCGTCAGCAGCAGGCCACCGACGATCAGCAGCAGCCCCAGGAAGGCCGCGCCCTCGCCGAGCACCGAGGCGAAGTAGCCGAAGAACGCCGAGTCGGCGACGACCAGCAGCAGCGCGGCCGCCGCGATCAGCCGGGTCCGGAGCCGGTACGGCAGGCCAAGCACGATCGCGGCGATCGCGGCCGCGGCGATGACGCTGCTGAGCAGGCCCAGCACGACCAGGCTCAACGTCGTGTGGAGGCCGACCAGCCGGCCGAGCCGGACGGCCAGGTCCGCGAGCCAGCTCTGCGTGAGCAGGTACGTCGGCCGGCACGGCTGGGCGCCGGGTGCGGCGGTGTAGGCGAGGTGGATGAAGGGCTCGGGACCGCCCTCCCAGGTGATCCCGGCGCCGCACAGCACGCGCGCGCCGTCGCCGTTGTTGGACATCGCGACCGGGCGCGGCACCAGGAACCGCAGCACGAACAGCGCGAGCGACGCGCCGAACACCCCGATCCCCAGCCGCGTTTCGGTACCCAACTGCCGTCTCGGGGCCTCGACCTTCACGAAGGACAGGGTACGTAGCGGAAGTCCGGGCCCTTGTCGAGGTCCGTGACTACCGATTTGGCCTGCTCCGCACGGGGGTAGACGGCGACCCAGTAAGGCGTGCCGACGCGGCGGAACGTGGCCACCTCGTACTTGCCCGCGTAGACCGGGTCGATCGCGCAGTGCTGGCGGTCGGCGTATCCGCCGTCGGCGGGCACGGCGACCGTCGGGCGGCGGCCGTTGACCACGTAGTCGTAGTCGGTCGCGACACCGCCGTCGTGGCGCCCTTCGCGGGCGATGTGGTCGTCGGTGCGGCCGAGGACGTCGACGATGAGCAACTGCCCGCCGTGGGCCGCGAGCGCGCCGGGCGCGGCGGCGCTGACCACCGACCCGGCCGGCAGGTACTCGCCGAGCCAGCCGCCGATCTCGGTGAGCTCGGTGCCGTGCGCCCGCCAGTCGCGGACGCGGTCGAGCATGTCGGGGCTGAACACCGAGACCAGGACCGCGATGCCGGCGAGCCCGCAGGCGGTCACCGGGACGAGCCGGGTCGCGGCGGGCCACGCCTTCGGCCGTGGCGACGGCTTTCCCTCGACGTCGGCGGTGAGCACGCCGTACACGGAGACGGCCGCGACGGCGAGCAGCGGCGGAACGGGCGCCAGCAGCCGCCACGACGGCCCGGAATCGCCGCCGCCGACCACGGCGGCGGCCGCGAGCCCGGCGACCGTCGCGAACAGCAGCCAGACCAGGGCCCGGGCCTCGGCGGCTTCGGTGCGCCGCAGCACCAGCGCGACCGCGGCGACCAGCCCGAGCAGCAGGAAACCCTGGTGCGCCAAGGCGAACCCGGACAGGTACGACCAGCCGTCCGCGACCTGCGGCCCCAGTGGCCCGCCGAACTTCGCCGCCAGCGGCGCCGGGAGGAAGTGCTGGTAGAACGTCGCGCGCCAGGCCAGCCGGGGGATCAGGAACACCAGCGCGCCCAGGACGTACCCCGCCGGTGCCCACCAGCTGTGCTTCTTCTTCAGCGCGGCACCGGCCAGCCAGAGGCCGCCCAGCACGGCGACCACCACTCCTTCCGGGCTGGTCATCGTGGCGAACGCGACAAGCACCCCGGCGACCACCGGACGGCGCGCCGCGAGCGAGAGGCCGACGGCGAGGACGAGCAGCACGAACAGCGGGACCTCGGAGCCGGACGGCCCGTACACGGCGAGCCCGCCCGCGCTCGCCGTCAGCACGGCGGCGGCGACGCCGATCGCCGGCCGCGGCTCGGCACCGGCCGGGGCGGCCGCCGCGACGATCCGGTTGGCCAGGAAGTACGACACGAGCACGCAGCCGAGCGCGGAGACGACACCGAACACGACAGCGGCGGTCCGCACGTCGACACCGAACGCGGCCCGCGGCAACGCGATGAGCACCAGCCAGAGGAAGTTGGTGTAGCCCTCGACACGTTCGCCGGGGTTGAAGACCGGGCCGTTGCCATCGGCGATGTTCTGCGCGTAGCGGAAGGAAACGAGCGCGTCCTCGGTCACCGTCGCGAAGAGGAGCTGGTGCAGCAGCGAAAGGCCCAGGGTGAGCGCGAGCACGAAGCCGCGCCAGCCGCGGTCGGTGTCGAGGCGGCCCCAGGTCAGCACGACGATGGCGGCGAGGACCAGCCACGCCACCACGACCGCGTAGACCACCCGGCCCCCTCGTGAAGATCGCCCCGCCCGGCGCCAGTCAAGCAGGGAAACGCCACCGGCCAATATAACCCGATCGGGTATCGCGAAGGGACGCTCGCGGACGGGCCCCGTCTCGATGACCGGGACATACCCCGGAGCACGGGCCTGATCGTTCCCGGCTTAGTCTCCATCGTGCTCTCTGTTTGCGTTGCCATCGTCGTCATCGCCGTGCCCGGCCTGTTGACGGGTCTCGCCGCGGGCTTGCGCGGCTGGACTCTCGCCGGGCTGGCCCCGCTGCTGAGCTACGCCATCGGCGGCCTGACCGGGCCGTGGACTGCGGCGATGGGCATTTCCTTCAACCCGGTGACCTACGCCGTTTCGACCGTCGTGTTCGTCGCGATCGCTTACGGTGTCCGGAAACTGACGGTGCGCCGCTGGGCGCCGGAGCCGGAACCCGGCCTGTGGGACCGTCGCGGGCACATCGCCGTGGCGCTGTGCCTGGTGTTCGCCGCGGCGGTGGGGTTCTACGCGACTTTGCGTGGCCTGGGCCACATCGGTGTGCTGCCGCAGGGCTTCGACGCGGTGTACCACGGGAACGCCGTCCGCTACATCGCCGACACCGGTGACGGCAGCCTGTTCGGCACGAGCAACGTGAACTGGTGGGGCGACGCCACCCCGGTGTTCTACCCCAACGCCTACCACCTGCTGGCGGCCACGACGTACCGGCTGAGCGGCGCGACGATCCCGGCGACGCTGGACGCGAACACCCTGCTGCTGCCCGGTTTGCTGGCCCTTTCGCTGGTGACGCTGGTGCGCACGTTCCGCGGCCGCGCGGTGCTGGCCGGCGCGGTGGCGCTGACCGCGGTGGCGCCGGTGATGGGCGTGTACGAGTCGATGGACCGCGGGCCGCTGCTGCCGTTCGCGCTGGGCGTCACGCTGACGCCGCTGGCCGCGGTGGCGCTGAAGCGCTACCTGGACCGCGTCGCGCCGGACACCGGCCTGATCCTGCTGCTCGCGGCGGTCGGCCTCCTGTGCATCCACTCGTCGACGCTGTTCGGCGGCATCCTGTTCGCCGGGCCGATGCTGGTGCAGCGCTGGCTGACGAACTGGCGCAAGATCGGCCGGGACCTGCTGGCGCTGCTGCCGATCGCGGTCCTGTCCCTGTTCGTGGCGTGGCTGCAGCTGTTCGGTGCGCTGGGCCTGGCCGCGGGCAACGTCCCCTACCTCGGCTGGCCGAACGAATGGCGCGCGTCGACCGCGCTCGGGGCGCTGTTGAGCTTCCAGCACCTGGAAGCGCATCCCCAGGTCTGGCTGTCCGTGGCGCTGTTCCTGGGCATCGTGTTCTTCACCCGGGCCGGTGCGCTGCGCTGGATCGGCCTGACGGCCGCGGTGACGGGGTTCGCCTACATCGCGGTGTCGTCGACCAACGCGCCGCTCGTGATGGCGCTGTCGCGCCCGTGGTGGGACGACCCGTTCCGGTTCTTCTCGATGGCGGCGATCCCGCTGACGGTCCTGGCGGCGCACGGCCTCGCGGAAACGCAGGCGTGGCTGCGCGACCGGCTCCCGGCGATCCGCGGCCACCACGTGCCGGCGGTCGCCGTCGGCGTGGTGGTCATGCTGGCGTTCGTGGGCCTGTCGAACGGCCTGTACTACCGCTCGAACGGCGACCGCGTGTGGACCGGCTACCAGTCGGCGGACCCGGAGAAGATGCGCATCACGCCGGGCGAGGAAGCGGCGATGGTGGAGCTCGGCAAGCTGGCCAAACCGGGCGACTGGGCGATGAACGACCGCTTCGACGGGACGGCCTGGACGTACGCGCTGTCGGGCGTCCGCTCGGTGGCGGGCCACTTCGACGAGACGTGGCCCCCGACCGACGCCCTGCTGCTGGCCGACCACTTCCGCGAGTACGAGACCAACCCGGCCGTCCGCGCGGCGGTCAAGAAGTGGAACATCCACTGGGTGATCCTCGGCAAGCCGCGCACGGACCCGGGCAAGGGCCCGTACCAGCCGGGCTTGGACTACCTGGCCGGGATGCCGTTCCTCAAGGAGGCGTACCACAACCCGGACGCGGTGATCTACCGGATCGTGGGCTGAGGGCCCGCGGCCCCGCCCGGTTGTCCACATGTGAGTAAGGGCTGTGGACAACTTGGGTACAGGCGGTGGACAACCTGATCGCGAAGGTCACCCACCAGGCATGAGGTGTAGAAACCCGGCGCCGGTCACCACCTCGGCGCCGGGTTTCGCCTATGCAGAGCAGGCCAGGTGGCAGCGACCCCCGACAGGCCGGGTCTGAACCGCGACCCGCCAGGCCCAAGACGCAGAAAACCCGGCGCCGGGACGAACCTGGCGCCGGGTTTTCGCGTAGGAGAGCAGGTCAGGCCGCGGGGACCGTCGAGCGGGTCGAACGGGCCGCGACGGCTGCCAGGCCGGCCGTCAGCAGGTCCGCCACCGTGAACATCACCCGGGAGGCCACCGCGAAGGCCGTGGCCTGGCCGACCGTCAGGCCGCTCGCCGTCAGGACCGCTACCTGGGCCACCTCCCGGACGCCCACGCCACTCGGGAGGATGAACGCGAACGTGCCCACCGTCATCGCCACGGCCATCGCGCCCACGCACAGGATGAAGCCGCTGAAGCCCGGGGTGCCGACCGAGTTGGCCAGCAGCCACAGGTGGATGCCCTGCAGGCACCACGCGGCCGTCGAGGCGCCGAAGACCTTGCCGATGACCTTCCAGCTCAGCGGGTGCTTCAACGGCGGGCGGCGCAGGATCTTCAGGACCAGCGACGTGCCCCACGTGAGGATCTTCGGGTGCAGCAAGGCCAGGCCGACCGGGATGAGCACGAACAGCCACATCGCGCGCGGGCTGTTGCTGAACACCGCCGGGGCCGCCAGGAGCGACACCACCAGCGCCGACACCACGCCGACGCCCAGCTGGATCAGCGAGCCCGTGAAGATCCGGGCGCGGGCCAGGCCGGCCTTGCGGCCCAGCTCCATCTGCAGCAGGTACGCCCAGACCGACCCCGGCACGTACTTGCCGAGCGAGCCGACCAGGCAGATCTGCGCGCCGCGGGCGTAGCCGATCGGCTCGCCGAGGTCGTCGACCATGACCTGCCAGCCCCACGTCGACACCATGATCGCCGCGATCAGGGCGACCAGGCTGAGCAGGGACGACTGCCACGCGACGTCGTGCAACGTGTGCCAGAACTCGTTCCAGTTGGATGCGAGCTGCTTCGCGGCGAACCCGACGACCAGGAGGATCGCAACCCACCTGACGACGTCCAGGATCTTCGCCTTGGTGGACTTCCGCTGCTTTCCGGCAGCCGGCATGCCCTCCGGCGTCTCAACTGTCGTCATCGACGATCCTTTCAGGCCTGTACCGTGACCAGGCGGCTGAATTCGGCCAGCAGATCGTAACCGTCCCACACCGCGGAGAACGTCAGGGCCGAGCCGAACGGCACGATCCGGTCGACACCGCGGCCCGCGAGCTCGTGCGCGAACGCCGTGAGCTCCTCGGTTGTGAAACCGAACTGGCTGACTGTCTGATCCTTCCTGAGCACGATCGGCACCAGGTCGGACAAAGTGGACACTCGTGCGTTCGCGAACGTGCCGGCGCCGAGCCACTCACGCGGCAGCACCGCCGGGTCGGCCAGCTCCAGAGTCGCCAGGCCGTTGCCGTCGAACGCGATCTCCTTGACCAGTCCGTCAGCCGCCGCGCCGTACGCCGACACGCGCTTTTGGACGGCCATCGCCGGTTCCGTGACGTGCTGCTTCGACGCGAGCACCGACGCCAGCAGCGTGCGGAACTCGCTCCCCGCCTCGCGAGCGCCCGTCTCGTCGCCGACCCAGAACACCGCGCGCGGGGACGAGCAGGCGGCCTGGTCGAACCAGTAGGAGTCGTTGTAGAAGCCCTCTGCGGCCGCGCGACGCTCTTCCTCGGAGGCCCGCTGCCAGCCCGCCACCGACGCGACGGCGAACGACGAGCGGTCCGGGAACGTGAGGTCACGCGCGTGCGGCGCCAGGGGGTACTTGCGCAGGGCCGCGACCGAACCGTCGCCGCCCCAGATGACGCGCAGGTCGGCGGCCAGGGACAGCGCGCCGCTGACCTCGTCGCTGCGGTCGTAGGTCACCATGCGCTGGGTGGCCGTGATGGCCTCCGCGACGGACGCGTCCACCTCGGACAGCGCCGCGTTCAACGCTTCCAGCACCGCCTCGGCGGCGCCGGCCGAGCGCGACGACACGCGCACGACGTTGTGGTTGCCCGCCAGCGCGGACAGCGCCCACGAGTAGACGAAGATCGTGTCGACGTTCGCCGGCGGCACGTGGAAGACCAGCCCGCGCGGGAACCGCAGCGCGCTGGCGGACGTGTCCAGTGTGGACAGTGCCTTGGCGATTTCGCCCTTGCGCAGGAAGAACCCGAGCGACGCCAGCTCGGGGAACCGCCGCGCGGTCGCCGGGGCCAGCAGCTTGCGGGCGAACTTCGTGACGAACTCGACGATCCGCGGATCGCCGACGCGCAGCCGGCCGCCGGGCGGCTCGGCACGCAGCTCGTCGACCAGGTCGCGCACGGAAACGGCGGGCGCCTCGGGGAACCGCTGGGTCAGAGAAGTCACGCCGCCGCTCCCGAGAAGGTGTCCGAGCAGCCGCGGGCCTCGGCCTTGGGCAGCCTGCCGAGCACGGAGAAGTGCTTGCCCGGCCAGTCGCCGTCATCGATCCCGTTGTAGACGCCCAGGTCTTCGGTCAGCAGCACGTGGCCCGGGTAGGACCGCGGCAGCGTCGAGACGACCTCGATCACGCCCGGCTCCCCGACCGGCTGCTCTTCCCACGTCTCCGGGTTCCGGATCACGACGTCGGCGAAGTCCGGGCAGTACAGCGAGTTCCCGGACGGGCCCTCGAGGAACACCGTGCCGATCTGCTCGATCATCCCGTAGTAGTTGTGGATCCGGGTGAGCCCGGTGTCCTCTTTGAACCGCCGCCGGAACTCGGTGTTGTCCACCGCGCGGTCGATCAGCTTCTTCCAGCCACCGCTGTGGATGAGGATGCCGTTCGACAGGTCCAGGTCGTTGTCCCGCGCGACCTCGTAAAGGTAGAGCCACACCATGAACGTGAAGCCGAAGATCAGGAAGGGCTTGTCGCCGTACTCGGCCAGGAACTTCTTGACGGCCTCGACGTCCGGCTTGTCGTTCTCGTCGAGCACGTACGTGTGCTTGCGGCCGAAGTTCGCCATGCCCAGCACGCCCGCGCCGCGCGCGGAGAACGACCGGCGGTTCTTGATGATGCCGATGGTGTCGACCATCAGCATCGGCAGCCGCTCGCCGCCGAGGACCTCCTGCAGCGTGGCGCCGAGCTGCTTGGTCTGGGCGCCCGCCGCCTCCTTGTCCAGGTAGATCCGCGACGCGCCGGCGCCCGTCGTCCCCGACGAGGTCAGCGTCTTGAACACCTCGCTGTCCGGGACGGACTTGAGGTCGTGCGTCTTGAACATCCGCACCGGCAGCCAGGGCAGGTCGGCGATCGTCGCGAACGAAGCGTCCGGCGCGATGCCGAGCGAGGCCAGGATCCGGTCGTAGCCCTCGGAATTCGCCCGGTGGTGGGCCGTCAGGGCCGCGAGTTCGGGCAGCAGCAAGGCCTCCCGGTCGGCCTGCGACCGCGTGAAGACGCTCATGCGCCGACCTCGCTGACGCTCAGTTCGGCCTGAGCGGCGAGCGCTGTGTTGAATGATTCACTCGCAAGCTCGTTCATACCTTCCCCTCCAAGGTCCGGTAGTCGATCTTGCCGCTGGCCAGCAGCGGCACGGTGTCGATCGGGCGGACGTCGAACCCGCTGGCGTGCAGGTGCAGCCGCTCGGCCAGCGCCCGCGAAGCGTCCTTGCAGATGTCCTTGTCCGCGCCTTCGGCGAACAGGACGACCTTGTCGCCCGCGGGCACCGCCGCCACCACGTCGATCCCGACCGCCGCCGTGCGCACGGCGTGCTCGAGGTCGTCGAGGCTGACGCGGTTGCCGAACACCTTGCCGATGCGCTTCAGCCGCCCCGTGATGAACAGGTACCCGTCTTCGTCGAGGTAACCCAGATCACCGGTGGCCAGCACGCCGCCGTATTCGTCCCCCTTGGCCAAGCCGGACTCGTCGTCGGCGTAGCCCATCATCACATTGGGCCCACGGTAGACGACCTCACCGACAATTTTCGGGTGCGTGGTCTCCGAGCCGTCGTCCCGGCGGACGGCGAACGCGCCGCCCGGCAGCGCCGGCCCGGCGGAACCGAGCTTTTCGGCCAGCCGCTCGGCGGGCACCGTCGTCATCCGCGGCGACGCCTCGGTCTGGCCGTACATGACGTACATCCGGCCGCCGACCGCGAGCATCTTCTCGTTGAACTCGGCGACCAGGTCGTCGCGCAGCTTCCCACCGGCCTGCGTCAGCGTGCGCAGCGTCGGGTACTTCGCGGGGTCGAACTTGAGCCGCCGCAGCATTTCGTAGTGGTACGGAACGCCCGAAAGGGACGTGACGCCGTAGGTGTTCACGGCGTCCCAGAACCCGCGGCCGAGCACGCCGGAGGGCTCGATGACCACGGTCGCGTCCCGCAGCAGGTGCGAGTTCAGCACGGACAGGCCGTAGCTGTAGTGCAGCGGCAGGCAGGTCGGCGCGACCTCGTCGGCGTCGATGTGCAGCACCTGCGCGATGGCGTCGGCGTTGGCCAGGAGCCCCTGGCGCGAGAGCCGGACGAGCTTGGGGTTGCCGGTGGACCCGCTGGTCGGGAGCAGGACGGCGAGGTCGGGGTGCGGCTGGACGCCGTCGGCCGACTCGCGGACCCAGTCGCCGCCACGCGTGACGTACCCCGGCGGCGCGTCGCCGGACGCGGCGAGCACGGCCGCCGGCCGGAAGCGCTCGACCAGGCCGGCCAGCACGTCGGCGTCCAGCGACGGGTCGATCAGCGCGATGGCCCGCCCGGACTCGAACGCGCCCAGGTAGGTCAGCACGCTCGGCAGGTCGACCGACATCCGCGCGAACACGACGCCGGCGGGGAGCGCGGCAAGCGCTTCCACCGACCGGCCGACCTCGGCCGACAGTTCCGCGCCGGCCAGCGTGCGGCCCCCGGCCACGTCCACCAGCCGAGCTCCCGCACCCAGCAAAGTCACAGCACCAAGCCTCCGTCGACGCCCAGCACCTGGCCGGTGATGAAGGACGCCTCATCACTCACCAGGAACCGGATCGCGTTCGCCACGTCTTCCGCCCGGCCCAGGCGCCCGAGCGGCGTCTTGCCGGTGTTCTCGGCCTTCGCTTCTTCGCTCAGGCCCGCGGTCAGGTCGGTCTCGATCACGCCCGGCGCGACCGCGTTGACGCGGATGCCGGACCGGCCGAGCTCCTTCGCCGCCGAGCGCGCGATGTTCGCCACCGCCGCCTTCGACGCCGCGTACACCGTCTGACCGGCGCTCCCGTGCTCGCCGACGATCGAGGCGAGCACCACGATCGCCCCGGTCTTCTTCCGCATCATCGCCCGGGCCGCGGCCTGGACGGTGTGCAGGGTGCCGGCGACGTTCGTGCTCAGCGTCGTGTCGACGAGCTCTTCCTTGATCATCCCGAGGAGCGCGTCCTCCATGATCCCGGCGTTCGCGACGACGACGTCGAGCCTGCCGTGCTCCTTCGCGACGCCCCTGACCAGCGAAGACACCGCCTTCGCGTCGGTGACGTCGAGGGCGAGCCCGGCCGCGGCGCCGGCGGTCGCGGCTGCGTCTTTGGCCTTGGCCTCGTCGCGGCCGGTGAGCACCACGGTCGCGCCCGCCTCGGCGAGCGCGCGGGCGGTGGCCAGGCCGATCCCCCGCGTGCCGCCGGTGACGAGCGCGACGCGCCCGGTCAGATCAGTCATTCTTCGACTGCAGCTCGGTCACCATGTCCACGGCGACCTTGAAGCTCGACATGTCGATCACCTGGTCGGTGTCGAACTCGACGTCGAACTCGTCCTCGATGGCCGCGACCAGCGCCATGTGGCCGACCGAGTCCCACGCCTCGATGTCGCGGTACTTCAGGTTCTCGACGTCCACATCGCTGCCGAGGTCCAGCGCCTCGACGAAGACCTCGCGCAGCTTGGGGGCGACTTCCGACATGCTCACAGCTCCTAGTGTTCCGCGCGCGGGCGGGCGTCCCACGCCTTTACCAAGGTAGAGAGGTCTTCGGGCAGGGCGACGGCCGGGAGACCTTCCTTGCCCTTCAGCCACGGCCCGAGGGCCTCGATCGCGGCCTCGTCCAGACCACGACGGGACAGGCCCACCACGTTGACGCCCGTGACCCGGGCGGGGTTGCCGACGGCGATGGTGAACGCGCCGACCTCGCGGCGGACGGCCGAGCCCATCCCGATCATCGCACCCGGCCCGACCACGACCTTCTGGTGCAGGATCGCGCCCATGCCGAGGTTGGCGCCGTCCCAGATGTGGCAGTGGCCACCGGTCACGGCGTTGGACGCGATCGTCACGCCGTCGCCGACCAGGCAGTCGTGCGCGACGTGGGAGTTGCGCAGGTAGTAGCCGTCGCTGCCGACCGTCGTCGTCCGCCAGGTCCCTTGGTGGACGCTCACGTACTCGCGGATGCGGTTGCGGCTGCCGATGACGACGCCGTGGCCGTCGTGATCCGCGTCACCCACCGGCGCGGCGTCCCAGGCGGCCGGGTGGGGGCGGCTACGGTCCTCGCCGGGCGTGCCGATCGTCACGTGCGGGCCGATCCAGTTGCCGTCGCCGATGCGGACGGGCCCCACGACCACGGCGAACGGCCCGATCACGTTGTCGTCGCCGAGTTCGACGCCTTCGCCGATGACGGCGGTCGGGTGGATGCGGTTGGGCACGGGTGCAGGTTTCCGTTCGTCGGCGGCTGGGTTAGGGGCGTGTTACCGCGCCCGGTAACGTGTGGCCCGCGTTGTGCAGGGGGGTCGGGCGCAGAACCGGCGGCTCACTGTACCGGACGCGCCGAAATCGCCTGCCGAGAGAGACTGCCCATGATCCCCATCACCGTGGTCGACGTGCGTGACGCGGAGGACCTCGTCGTCGAGGTGCTGCGCTCCGGCGCCATCGCTCAGGGACCGATGGTCAAACGCTTCGAAGACGCCTTCGCGGCGGTCTCCGGGACCAAGCACGCGATCGCGGTCAACAACGGGACGACCGCCCTGGTCGCCGCGCTGCAGGTCCTGGACCTGAAGCCGGGCGACGAGGTCGTCACGTCGCCGTTCACCTTCGTCGCGACGCTGAACGCCATCCTGGAGGCCGGCGCGACCGTGCGGTTCGCCGACATCCGGCGCGACGACTTCGCGATCGACACCGACGCCGTCGCGAAGGCGGTCACGGACCGCACGAAGGTGCTCATGCCGGTGCACCTGTACGGCCAGACCGCGGACATGGGCAAGCTCGCCCCGCTGGCCGCCGAGCACGGCCTGCAGGTCATCGAGGACTCGGCGCAGGCCGTCGGCGCGTCGTTCGAGGGCAAGCCGGCCGGCTCGTTCGGCATCGGCTGCTTCTCGCTGTACGCGACGAAGAACATCACCACCGCCGAGGGCGGCGTCATCACGACGGACGACGACGCGGTCGCCGACAAGCTGCGCGTGCTGCGCAACCAGGGCATGCGGGCCCGCTACCAGTACGAGGTCGCCGGCCACAACTACCGGATGACCGACCTGCACGCCGCCGTCGGCATCCCGCAGCTGGCGAAGCTCGACCAGCTGACCGCCGCCCGCCAGGCGAACGCGAAGCGCCTCTCGGAGGGGCTCGCCGGCACGCCGGGCCTCGACATCCCGCAGGTGCTGCCGGGCCGCGAGCACGTGTGGCACCAGTACACCGTGCTGGTCGGGCCGCACGCGTTCCTCTCGCGTGACGAGCTGGCCGCGGCGCTCACCGAGCGCGGCATCGGCAACGGGATCTACTACCCCAAGATCGTTTTCGACTACGACTGCTACCGGGGCCACGACCTGATCCCGGGCGCGCGCGTCGAAGACTTCCCGGCGGCGAAGGCCGTCGCGGAGCAGGCACTCTCCCTGCCGGTGCACCCGCACCTGACCGAGTCCGACCTGGACACCATCATCGAAACCGTTCGCGAGGTACTGGGCGCATGACGCATCGGATCGCTCTTGTCGGGACCGGGAACATGGGTTCCCTCCACGCCCGTGTGCTCGCCGGGAACGACCGCGTGCAGCTCGTCCGCGTGATCGACCCGCGCGAAGAGGTCGGCAAGGCCGTCGCCGAGCGGTACGAGACGGTGTGGACGCCGGAGATCGGCTCGCTCAACGACGTGGACGCCGTCGTGCTGGCTTCGGCCACCGAGGCGCACTACGAGCTGGCGCAGGAGATCCTCGGCCAGGGCAAGGCGATGCTCGTCGAAAAGCCGGTGTGCAACAGCTTCGAGCTGTCGCAGGAGATCGTCGCCCTGTCGGCGTCGAAGGGCGTCCCGCTGATGTGCGGGCTGCTCGAGCGCTACAACCCGGCGGTCATGACCGCGCTGGCGCTGGTGAACGAGCCGGTGCACCTGATGGCGCGCCGCCACGGCCCGTACGCGCCGCGGATCAAGACGGGCGTCGCGTGGGACCTGCTGGTGCACGACGTCGACCTGGCGATCCAGTTCTTCGGCGGCAACACGCCCGCCCGCGTGACCTCCGGGGCCGGGTACTTCCACCCGTCGTCGGTCGACGGCGCCGAGGACACCATCGAGACGGTGCTGTCGTTCCCGTCCGGCCTGGCCACGGTTTCGGCTTCGCGCCTGGGCCAGCGCAAGGTCCGGTCGCTCGTGGTGTCGGAGCTCGACCGGCTGATCGAGATCGACCTGCTCCGCCGCGACGTCACGATCTACCGGCACGTGTCGCACGACTCCGTGACGCCGGACGGCCAGGGCTACCGTCAGCAGACGGTGATCGAGATCCCGGAGCTCATCACGGCGCGCGAGCCGCTGGCGACCCAGCTGGACCGCTTCTGCGACCTGCTGGAGGGCAAGGTCGACGCCGACACCGAGCGCGACCTGATCCTGCCGTCGCACAACGTCGTCGAGCAGGTGCTCACGCAGGCTGTCGCCTGACCCGCGAAGAGCAGCGGCGGTTCGGCTAGCTGACCGGCACCGGGAACGCCGCCGGGCTCCGGTGGCCATCCGGTCCCACCGCGCGGACGGCGAAGAAGACGTTGTCCTTCGACAGGTCGATCTTCGCCGTCAGCGCCGGTCCGACGTCGATCACGTGCGTCCAGTCCGGGGCGGTCGTCTCGCGCCAGAGGACTTCGTAGCCCGTCGCGCCCGGCGTCGCGTCCCACAACAGTTCTGAGTCGTTCGTCAGTGCCGCTGTGCGGATCTTGGCCCCCTTCGGGGTGCCCGGCGCCGTCGCGAGCGACCACAGCGCGGCGCCGTTCACCCGCGCGACGCGGGCGGTGAACGGGAAGTCGCAGAACTGCGGCAGGTCGCCGAACTGGATGCCGTTCTCGACGCGGACGTCCTGGTGCTGGTGCGCGAAGTCCTCGGCGGGCTCGGTGAACCGCGCCGCGGGGTAGCCCTGCTCGAGGAAGCCGATGTGGTCGCCGCCGCGCAGGTAGCGGTCGCGGCGGTAGATCACCCGGACGGTCATGCCGGTCGCGTCGTTCTCCGCCACCGACTTCACGAACCGGGCCAGCTGCCGCGGCGGGGAGTCGTTCTCGCCGCCGATGCTGCGCCGCAGGTTCGCCTCGGCCGGCGTCTCCGCCGTCGGGACGCCCTCGGCGAACAGGCGGATCGTCGTCGGGTCCCGCGTGCCGTCGTCGGCGCGGCTGGACCCGACGATGTCGTTGGTGAACATGGCCTGGACGTCGGTGCCGGCCGCCTTGAACTGCCGCGCCATGAACCGTGCGCCGTAGAGGCCCTGCTCCTCCCCCGCGACGGCGGCGAAGACGATCGTCGCGGCCGGCTGCCGGGCCGAGAAGACGCGCGCCAGCTCGAGGACGACCGCGACGCCCGAGGCGTCGTCGTCCGCTCCCGGCGCGTCGCCGGTGAAGTTCATGACGTCGGTGCAGCGCGAGTCGTAGTGCCCTGAAACGACGTACACGCGGCCGGGATCGGTGGCCCCGCGCAGCGTCGCGACGACGTTGGTGATCGTGGTCGGCACCGGGATCCGGTCGGCCGGCGGCTGGACGTACGACTGGAGCTCGACGCTCAGGCGGCCCCCGGAAGCGGCCGCGATCTGCTGGAACTGCGCGAATAGCCAGTCACGCGCGGCACCGATGCCGCGGACCGGATCGTCCTGTGTGGACAGTGTGTGCCGCGTGCCGAACGCGGCCAGCCGCCGCACGGTCGCCTCGATCCGCCGTTCGTCGACTTGGCGGAGCAGCGCCCGGAGCTCCGGGCTCGGTCGTTGCGGCCGGACCTGGCCACCGGGATCCCCGGGTTCGGCCGCGCCCGCAGGGACGCCGGCCACGGTCACCGCGGAGGCGGCCGAAGCGGTGAGGAACGCTCGTCGAGTGGTCACGGTCCGGTCTTACGCCCGCGCGGCGGCGCCGTGTACCGCCGACCGGCCGTCGGGCTACTTCGTGAGCCGCTTGCCGGCCGTGTCGTAGGCGATCAGCGGGGTCAGCGTGCCGGAGCTCGGGACGGCGACCGGGTCGAACCAGAAGATGACCACGCCCGGGTCTTCCGTCCACTTCGCCAGGTTGGCCTCGACCGTCTTGCCGTGCACGGTCGTGGTGATCCTCGCCGCCGGGCCGGCGAAGTAGCCGAAGACCGGGATGACCTGGTCGCGGATCACCTCGCCGCCGTCGGTGGCGTGGAACCCGAAGGAGCGGTCGGAGCCGCGGGTCTCGTTCGTGGCCAGCACGGCCTGCAGGGACCCGTCTGTGCGGAACCCGGCCGTCAGCCCGAAGTGGATCCCCGGCAGCGCCTGCGGGTCGTCGATGGCCTGGGCGAAGAAGACGATCTCGCCGGCGCCGGTCCGGATCCCGGTGCCGACGACGTCCCCGGCCGGCCGCGGCGCCGGTGTGGCCGCGCTCGGGCTCGGCGGCTTGGTGACCGACGTCGAGGGTGACGGCGGCTGCGCGACCGGCGCGGGCGCGGGCTGCCGCAACTGCACGGCGAACACGACGACCAGCACGACGGCGGCCGCGGCGGCGATCCCGGCCGCGCTCGTCAGCACCCGGCGGCGACGCCGGATGCGCGTCCCCGCGGCCATGATCTCGGCCAGGTCCGGCTCGGCGAAGGGCTCCTCGGGCGGCTGCCGGAGGGCGGCGCGGAAGTCGTCGAGATCGTTCACCGCCCGCTCCTTCCGATCAGCGTGTCCTCCGTGTCGGCCTCGATCCGCAGCTTCGCCAGCGCGCGTGAGTTCGTGCTCTTCACGGTACCCAGCGAAACGCCGAGCTCACGGGCCACGTCGGCTTCCGGCAGGTCGAAGAAGTGCCGCAGCACGACGACGGCCCGTTCGCGGTCGGTCAGCGTCTTCAGCACGGCGGTGAGCCACGCGCGCTGGGTGACGGCCCGGTCGACGTCGAGCCGGTCTTCCCGCTCGGGCATCGCCTCGGTGGCGTACTCGCGGATCGGCCGCCGCCAGCCGTCGATGACGTGGTTCACCAGGACGGTCCGGGCGTAGCCGTAGGCGTCCTTGTGGCGGACGCGCGCCCACGCGGCGTAGGTGCGGGTGAAGGCGGTCTGCGCGGCGTCCTCCGCCTGGTGGCGGTCGCCGGTGAGCAGGAAGGCGGCGTGGGTGAGCCGGGCCGAAGAGGCGCGCACGAAGTCCGCGAACTCGTCGTCGCCACGCGCCATGGGTCACCGCCGTTCCGTCTCTCCCAGCGACGGCCGAGGCGGGGAAAGGTTGCTCTCGATCTTCCGAGCGTACCCCGCCTGCTTGAAACGTTGCGTAACCGCAATCCTGCGCTCGGTTACCGGGCACTAGATTGTCCGGTGGGCGCTTCGAGGGGAAATCTTCGCCGTCGCATGCCTGCTGACCTGCGTCACAGCGCGGTGGGACGGTTCCACGACGGCGGCGCCGGCGATGTCGCCGGCGCTGCCGTCATCCAAGATCGGAGCTACGGGCGCTGCGCCTGCCGCGTGGTCAACGCGGCCAGGTCGAGGACGAGCGGCGCGCCGGCCAACTCGAGCCGAGCGGCGCCGGAGAACTCGCCGAAGTCCTCGTAGTCGTCGTCGACGAGCCGGTAGGTGATCAGGCTGACCGGCGGATCGAGGTCGACGATCCAGTAGTGCTCGATCCCGGCCTCGGCGTACTCGGAAAGCTTCATGACCCGGTCGGTCCGCTTGCTGCCCTCGGACAGCACCTCGACCACGAGCCGCACATCACGAGCGGCCAGTCGTGGCGGGTTCGTCTCCACCAACGCGGTCGGCGCCACCAGGACATCGGGCACCCGGACCGTCAGCGGCTCCTCGGCGACGAGCATCTCTACCTCGCCCAGCGCACAGAATTCAAGCGGCAGCTGCTCATTGATCAAGTAGCTCAGCCTGGCGACAGCTCGCTGGTGCAACGGCATCGGACGCGGTGCCACGACGAGAACCCCTTCGACCACTTCGACCTGGTGCTCCGGGGTTTCCGGCAGGTCGATCCAGTCGTCGAGGGACAGGAGCCGGTGAGGCCAGTCCATGACACTCATCGCTTTCGCCTCGCCGTCAGTAACTGGACGTCATCTTCCCACGTCATCCTGCCGGAACGCCAGTGCGCTGAGTAGTCGCCCAATGGGACTGCTGCACCCGAAAGTGTTCTGCCGGGGCGACAACCCGGAGCTACTCCGAGAAGTCTCCTGACGGCGCGCCCCAGCCGGGGGCCTGGCCGCGGTCCTCCGCGATCGCGCGGCGGCGGGCGTTCTCCGCCTGGACGCGCTCCACTTCGGACTGGATGTACTCGTCGTCGTAGCGCTGGAACACGCGCGCCGGGTTGCCCGCGACCAGCGTCCGCGGCGGGACGTCCTTGGCCACCACCGAGTTCGGCTGGACCGTCGCGAAGTCGCCGATCGTCACGCCCGCCATGATCACCACCAGGCCGCCGATGAAGCAGCCCTTGCCGATCTTGACCGGCTTGCGCTCGATCAGGTCGCTGCCCGAGTGGTTCTGCAACGTCATGTTCGCGAGCCAGCTCGAGTGCGTGAAGATCAGCGTGTTGAGCCCGATGCTGGTGTGCTCGCCGATCTCCAGGCCGCCGCTCGCGTCGAGCGCCGCGCCTTCGCCGACCCAGCAGTGGTCGCCCATCTTCAGGTTTTCGGGGCTGATGATCTTGACCCGCTCGCGCACGCGGCACGTCTCCGGCAGGCCGTAGTACTTGGCCCGCTCGGCGTCGTTCATGTACTGCGAAACGAGCTCGGTCAGGATCTGCGGGCGCAGCCGGTGGCTGCGCTCGTCATCGAAGAACATCGGCGTCCGACACCAGTTTCTCGAACGTGCGGAGGTGCTCCTCGGCGACGACGGGCAGCCCGAAGTTCGAGCGGACCATTTCGCTCTCGCGCTGGGCGAGCAGCGCGCGCTTCTCCGGGTCGTCCAGCAGCTCGATGACCGTCGAGGCGACGGCTTCCGAGTCGTCCGGGCGCACCAGGAGCACGTTCTCGCCGTTGCGCAGCTCGATGCCGGGGTAGTTGTCCTCGGTGACCGACGCGATCGTCGCCGTGCCGGAGAGCATCGCCTCCAGGGACGCCGTGCCGCAGCCGCCGTTGAGGTCGTGCGTGACGATGTCCGCCGCCGCGAAGTACGCCGGGACGTCCGCCTTCGGGACCGCGCCCGTGACGACCAGCGCGTCCGAGACGCCCAGTTCGGCGGCCCGCTTGATGAACGCGTCGTGGTAGACGCGGCCGACGACGATCACCCGCACGCCGGGGTGCTTCTCCTGGATGGCCGGCAGTGCCTCGACCAGCGGCAGCCGGTTGCGCAGCGGGATGACGTGGCCGAGCGAGACGATCAGCGGGGCGTCGCCGATCTCGTGCTCCGCGCGGACGTCCTTCGTCACCGGCTTCTCGAAGTGGTCCGTGTCGACCGCGATCGGGAAGTACTCCGAGTTCGCGTCGCTGGTGCCGTAGCGCTCCACGCAGTAGTCCACGCCGAGCTTGTCGAGGATGACGTACGTCGGGCGGATGTACTTCAGGATCGGCTTCACCAGCATCGCGTCGAGCATCCGGAACACGCCGCCGTACAGCTTCTTGTCGCTGATCAGGAGCGTGTGGATGGTCAGCAGCACCGGGATGTTGCGCCGCCGCGCGTAGATCCCGGCCAGCCACGACAGGTCGAAGAACTGGCCGTGCAGGTGGATCGCGTCCGGCTTGAACTCGTTCAGCAGCTTCCACAGCCGCCGCCAGTTGCCGGGCCGCACCGACGTGAAGGTCATGTCGAAGTCGATCGAGAGACCGACCTGCGGCATCTTGGTCGCCGGGAGGCGCACGACGCGGTAGCCGTCGCGCTCCTCCTCGGCCGGGGCCTCGCCGTACGCGGCCGTGATCGCCAGGACCTCGTGACCGGCCTTGACGAACTCCGCCGCCAGCGACGCCGACATGTGCGCGCTGCCGCCCACGCGGGGCGGGAAGAAGTTGTTCACCACCGCGATGCGCATCGCACGCCCTCGGGCCGGCCCCGCGGTGGCACTCACTCCGAGTCCTTGACCAGCTGCCGCATGCCCTCTTCGACGGTGATCTGCGGCTCCCAGCCGAGCACCTCGCGGGCGCGGGTGATGTCGGCGGCACGGCGCGAGACCAGCACGTCACGCTCGTTGAACTGCGGCTCGACGTCGACGCCGACGGCCTCGATGAGGATCTTCGCCAGCGCGGCGATCGAGGTGTCGATGCCGGTGCCGATGTTGATCGGCAGGTTGGCCTTCTCGGACTCCAGGGCCGCGACGACGGCGCGCGCCAGGTCGTGGACGTGCACGAAGTCCATCGACTGGTCGCCCTTGCCGTCGATGACGGGGGCGTGGCCGGCGCGCAGGCGCTGGATGAAGTGGTTGATGACCGAGGTGTAGTAGGCCTCGATCTTCTGGCCGGGGCCGTACACGTTGAAGAACCGCAGCGCGTTCCAGGACAGGCCCTTGGTGCGCTCGTAGAAGCCGAGCAGGTCCTCGCCCGCGCGCTTGGAGATGCAGTACGGCGTGAGCGGCTTGAGCTCGTCGTCCTCGTGCATCGGCAGCCGCTTCGGGTCGCCGTAGACCGACGCGGTCGACGCGAACACCAGGCGCTGGACGCCCTCGTCCGCGGCCGCGGCGAAGACGTTGTGGTTGCCGGTCATGTTGATGTCGATCGACTCGTGCGGGTCGGCGATCGACTTGTTGATCGAAACCGTCGCGAAGTGGATGACGTGCGTGCAGCCGCGCATGGCCTCGCGCACCGCGCCGCCGTAGCGGACGTCCTTCTCGACGAGCTCGACCTTGCCGGTGGCGACGAACTCGTTGACGCGCGCGCGGTCGCCGCGGGTCATGTTGTCGAAGATCCGGACGGTGTAGCCGCCCTCGAGCAGCAGCGGGATGACGTGCGCGGCGATGAACCCGCCGGCCCCGGTGAACAGCACCTTCTTGTCGGACACCAAATTCTCCTCGATCGGCACTTTCAGGAAAGGGACAGCACGGCTTCGCGCACGACCTCGGCGACGCGCGTGACTTCGGCGTCGGTGAGGTTCGCGTGCATGGGGATGGCGAGCTGACGCGCGAACGCGTCGGCCGAAACGGGCAGCGGAGCCTGGGGCCCGTAGATCGGCTGCAGGTGGGAGGCGTACGTGCCGAAGTTGCACTGGACGCCGGTCTCGCGGATGCGCAGCGCGAGGGTGTCGCGGCTGACCTCCGGGGCGACCGTGAGCAGGTAGGCCTGCCACGGGTGTTCGCGGTCCGGGAGCTCGACTGGCACGGTCAGCGCGTCGAGGTCTTCGAACGCCTCGTGGTAGCGCTTGGCGACCGAGCGGCGCGCGGCCAGCAGGTCCGGCAGGCGGTCGAGCTGGACGTTCATGATCGCGGCCTGCACGTCCGACATGCGGAAGTTGTAGCCGAGCTCGTGGAACTCCGGGATCGGCAGCGTGTTCGAGCCTTCACGGCTGATCGCCGGCTCGATGCCGTAGGTGTGCAGCTTGCGGGCGTGCGCGATGAGGTCTTCGCGGTCGGAGACCAGCGCGCCGCCCTCACCGGCGGTGATGCCCTTGCGGCCGTGGAAGGAGAACGCGGCGAGGTCGGCGAGGCTGCCGGCCGGGCGCGTCTTGTACGTCGCGCCCGCGGCGCACGCGGCGTCCTCGAACAGCCAGAGGCCGTGCTTGTCGGCGATCGCGCGGTATTCGTCGAAGTCACCCGGCTGGCCCGCGACGTCGACGGCGAGGATGCCGACCGTCTTCGGGGTGATCAGGGACTCGACGTGCGCCGGGTCGGCGCTGAAGATGTCCGGGCGGATGTCGGCGAACACCGGCTTCGCGCCGGCCTGCACGACGGCGTGCCCGGTGGCCGGGAACGTGTAGTCCCCGACGATGACCTCGTCGCCGGGCTTGACGCCCAGGACCTGGAGGCCGAGGAAGAGCGCCGAGCCGCAGTTCGCGGTCGTGAGCGCGTGCGCGGTGCCCGTGGTGTGGGCGAACCGCTCTTCGAAACGGCGGCACGCGGGGCCGGCGCCGGCCAGCCAGCCGGAGCGGAAGACTTCGGCGACCGCGGCGAGTTCTTCCTCACCGACGGTCGGCTGGCCAAGAGCGATGCTTTCGGACGACATACCTCTCCCATTGCGTGGGGACCCGCCAAAGTGTATAGACGCCCGCTCAGGTGATTCACAGGCCCACACCGAAGGCCACTTTCGAGTGACAACTTCCCCTGGTCGGGGGACGCTTTAGGCTTTCATCATGCGTTTCGGAGTTCTGGGGGCCGTCGCGGCGTGGCGCGAGGACGGCACGCCCGTCGCGGTGGGCGGTCCGCGCTCCCGGACGTTGCTCGCGTTGCTCGCGCTGGAGGCCGGCCGGTTCGTCCCGGCCGAGCGGCTGATCGACGGCATGTACGGCGACCACCCGCCGGACGGCGCGGCCAACGCCCTGCAGTCCCAGGTCTCACGGCTGCGGGTGGCGCTGAAGGACCTCGCGCCGGTCGAGTTCACCGCCGCCGGGTACCGGTTGGTCGTCGAACCGGGCGAAGTGGACGTTCTCGCCTTCGAACGCCTGGTGCGCGAAGGCCGTTGGCTGCTGAAGGACGGCGGGCACGCCCGGGCCGCGTCCACTTTGGGCGAGGCGCTGGCGCTGTGGCGCGGGGCGGCCTTCACCGACCTGGCCGGCGCGCCGTTCGCGGTGGTCCAGGCCACCCGGCTCGGTGAACTGCGGGCCGAGGCGGTGGACGACCTCGTCGAAGCCCGGCTGGCCCTCGGGCAGGCCGACGACGTCGTCGCCGGGCTGCGGGAAACCGTCGCCGCGCACCCGCTGCGGGAACGGCCGCGGGCCCAGCTGGTGCGCGCGCTGGCCGCCGCGGGCCGGCCGGCCGACGCGCTCGCCGCGTTCGAGGACGCCCGGCGCACCCTGGCCGACGAGCTGGGCGCCGACCCCGGCCCGGAACTCGCCGAAGCCCACCTCGCCGTGCTTCGCGGCGAAACCGGGCAGCCGGCGATCCCGGCGCTGCCCGCGCAGCTGACCAGCTTCGTCGGCCGGACCGACGAGCTGCGGCAGGTGGCGGACCTGTTGACGCGCAGCCGGCTCGTGACGCTGACCGGCCCGGGCGGCACCGGCAAGACGCGGCTGGCCGTCGAGCTGAGCGCCGCCGAGGCCGGCCCGGTCGCTTTCGTCGAGCTCGCCCCGCACGGGGACGCCGACGTCGCCCGCGCGGTCCTCGGCGCACTCGGACTGCGGGAGCGCTCCTCTTCGGACCCGGCCGAGCGGCTGGTCTCGGCGTTGCGCGACCGCTCGGTGCTGCTGGTGCTCGACAACTGCGAGCACGTCGTCGACGTCGCGGCCCGGCTGACGGCGCGGCTGCTCGGCGCCTGCCCCGGCCTGCGGGTGCTGGCCACCAGCCGCGAGCCGCTCGGCATCACCGGCGAGCAGCTGGCGCCCGTACCGCGGCTGGCCGTCCCGCCGCCGGGTACGCCGGCCGCCGAGGCACTGGCGTACCCGGCGATCCGGCTCTTCGCCGACCGAGCGGCCGCGAGCAACCCGGCCTTCACCGTCGACGACACGACGATCGGCGACGTCCAGCACGTCTGCGCGGCGCTCGACGGCCTTCCGCTGGCCCTGGAGCTGGCCGCGGCGCGCGTCCGGAGTCTCGAGCTCGGGGACGTCGCGGCCCGGCTCGACGACCGGTTCCGGCTGCTCGCCCGGGGCAGCCGGACGGCCGAGGAGCGGCACCGCTCGCTGCGGGGCGTCGTCGAGTGGAGCTGGGACCTGCTCGGCGACGACGAACGCGAACTCGCGCGCCGGCTGACGGTGTTCCCCGGCGGCGCGACCCTCGACGCGGCGGCCGAAGTCTGCGGCGCCGACGCGGACCTGCTGCTCGAGCTGGCGGACAAGTCCTTCGTCGAAGCCGTCGGCGGGCGGTTCCGGATGCTCGAGACGATCCGCGCGTTCGGCGCGGAGAAGCTCGCCGAAGCGGGCGAGACGGACTCGTTCCACCGCGCGCACGCCGAGTACTTCCTGCGGTTAGCGGAAGAAGCCGACCCGATGCTGCGGACCGCCGCGCAGCTGGCGTGGCTCGACCGGATCGACGCCGAGTACGACAACCTCCTGGCCGCCCTGCGCTGGGCGACCGGGCACGACGTCCCGCTCGCGCTGCGGCTGGTGCCGCTGCTGGCGATGTACTGGTGGATGCGCGGACGGCGGTTCGAGGGCGCGGTGCTGTCGCTGGCCGTGGTGGAGCGCTGCGGGCCGGAAGCCCGCGAGGAGTACGTCGAGGAGTTCTTGGTGTGCGTGCTCGGCGCGCTGTCCGGGCAGCCGGACGAGTCGCTGGAGCAGTACCTGCCGCTGGTGCACCGCTACGCGACGAGCGTGGACTGGGCGCCCCGGCACCCGATCCTGGTGATGCTGCTGGGCGTGGTCGCCGGCCCGCCGGGCGACGACGAGCAGCTGCTCGGCCGCGGCGAGGCGCTGCTGGCCCAGGGCGACCCGTGGTCGTGGGCGCTGCTGCCGACCGGCATGGGCCTGCGCGCGATGATGTCCGGCGATCTGGCCGGCGCCGAGGAGGGGCTGCGCGAGGGCGCGGCGCAGTTCCGCGCGCTGGGTGAGCGGTGGGGCCTGTCGATGGCGCTCGACCACCTGTCGCAGCTGCTGTCGTGGCGCGGCGAGCACGGCGCCGCGCTGCCGATGATGGACGAGGCGCTGGGCCTGATGCACGAGATCGGCGCACGCGACGACGTCGCGGACCTGATCTGCCGTCGCGCCGGGACCCGGCTGCTGGCGGGCGACCGCGCCGGCGCCCGCGCGGACTACGAGCTGGCGGCGGCGACGGCCCGCCGCACCGGGATGCCCGAGTCGCGCTCGGCGGCCTACGTCGGCCTGGCGACCCTCGCGCGGCTGTCCGGCGATCTGGCCGCGGCCCGGGAGCTGTGCGAGCGCGCCCTGACCGAAAGCCCGGCGGGCTCGTTCTCGGCGGAGTCGGTCCGCGCGGCGGCGATGATCGCCCTCGGCTGGCTCGCGGTCGTCGAAGGACGCCCGGGCGAAGCCGCGCGGTGGCACCGCGAGGCCCTGCTCACCGGGCGGCGCAGGCACGCCGGGGACGTCGTGGCGTTCGCCCTGGAGGGCCTGGCCGGGGTCGCCGCGGCGGAGGCCCGCCCCGAGCAGGCGGCGCTGCTCCTGGGCAGCGCGGTGGCCGTGCGCGGGACGGCGATCAGCGGCGACCCGGACGTCGCGTCGGTGCGGGCCCGGGTCGTGGCGGCGCTCGGCGCCGAGGCGTTCGAGCGCGCGTACGGCACCGGGGCGGGCATGAGCGCGCAGAAGGCGCTGACCACGGCCGGGCTGGCGGACTGACGGCCACCCGGTTCGCGTAGCCTGGTCGATCGTGCGCAACGTGGTGGTCATCGGGGGCGGGATCGTCGGTCTGGCCGTGGCTTGGGAGCTGACCAGGCGCGGGCTGGACGTCACGGTGCTGGAGAAGGAGTCCCGCTGGGCTGCTCACCAGACCGGGCACAACTCGAACGTCGTCCATGCCGGCCTGTACTACAAGCCGGGGTCCTTCAAGGCGCGGATGTCCGTGGCCGGGAACCGGTCCATCGTGGACTTCGCGCGCCAGTACGGCGTGCCCGTCGAGGTGTGCGGGAAGCTCGTCGTCGCCACCGACGAACGCGAGGTCCCGGCGCTGAACACGCTCGCCGAGCGGGCCGAGGCGAACGGCGTCCCGGCGAAGAAGATCACCCCCGCCGAGGCGCGCGAGTACGAGCCCGAGGTGGCCTGCGTCGCCGCCCTGCGGGTCGAGTCCACTGGGATCATCGACTTCCCTGGCGTCTGCGAGGCGCTCGTCCGGCTGCTCGACGAAGCCGGCGTCGACCTGCGCCTGAACAGCCCCGCGCTGGCCATCCGGGCGGGCGCGAACGGCGGGGTCGAGGTCGCCACCGGCTCCGACGTCGTCGTCGCCGACGCCCTCGTGAACTGCGCCGGGCTGCACTCCGACCGGGTCGCGCGGATGGCGGGGATCACGCCCTCGGCGAAGATCGTGCCGTTCCGCGGCGAGTACTACGAGCTCAAGCCCGAGCGCCGCGGCCTGGTCAAGGGCCTGATCTACCCGGTGCCGGACCCGACCCTGCCGTTCCTCGGCGTGCACCTCACGCGGATGCTCGACGGCAGCGTCCACGCCGGCCCGAACGCCGTGCTGGCCCTGCGCCGCGAGGGCTACCGGTGGGCCGATTTCTCCGCGAAGGACGTCGCCGAGGTGGCGGCCTTCCCCGGGGCTTGGCGGCTCGCGAAGAAGTACGCGTTCCCGACCGGGCTCGACGAGGTCCGGCGCTCGTTCTCGAAGAAGCGGTTCGCCGCGAGCCTCGCGCGGCTCGTGCCGGCCGTCACCGAGGACGACATCGTCCGCCACGGCTCAGGCGTGCGCGCGCAGGCCATGCGCCGCGACGGCTCCCTCGTCGACGACTTCCTGATCGAGACCGCGCGCGACCAGGTGCACGTCCTGAACGCGCCCTCCCCGGCGGCGACGAGCGCGCTGGAGATCGCGCGCCACATCGCCGACCAGGTGTCCGCCTAGCCCGGCAGGTTCGCCGTCACCAGCGGCAGTGCCTGCCTGACCAGGTCGCAGGTCTTGGTGTCGTCGCCGATGAACCCGCTGACCACCTGGATCGACGACGTGTCGGTGATCGGCAGGGTCGCCCCGCAGGTGACGCGCAGGCCGCCCATGTTCGGGAAGAGGCCCCACTTCCGGCCGCCGACGTCGATGGTCTCGGTCGCGGTGACGCCCTTCGCGCCCGGCCATTCGGTGACCGGCGTGCTCGGGCCGAGCCAGACTTCGAACGCCTTCTGCCCCTGGTCGCCGTCGGTGTCGTCCCACAGGCAGTACATCGCGTTGGGCACGGCCGACGAGCTGTCCTTCTCCCCGGTCGGCGAGATGTTCTTCAGCTGCGCCACCTGGTCCGGCTTCAGCATCGTGCACGGGTCCAGCGACAGCAGCGGCCCGCCCGGCTCCGGCTTCGCCGACGTCGACGGCGTGAGCGGCGGCGCGTCCTGACCACCCGGCAGGTGCGCCGCGAACTGCGGGATGACGGTCTTCGCCAGCTCGCACGACTTGTCGATCGGCGGCCCCGAAACGCTGACGAACGCGAAGGACTTGTCGCCGAGCAGGGCGTACATCGAGCAGTCGTCGGCGAGGATCGACGGGTACTGCGTCCAGGTGAACCCGCCGAGCTGCTGCGGCGCGGACTTCGGGACGGCGCCGGCGATGTACTCGTTGAAGTCCATGTCCTTCGCCAGGCCGACGTTGAGGATCTGCGACGGCTCGACGTCTTCGTTGGAGTGCCACAGGCACATCGGCGGCTGGAGGCGGTCCTTGTCCTCCGGCACCGACCGCCCCGGGGACTGGTAACCGAGCGCGTCGATCTGGGCCTGGTCCAGCAGCTTGCAGGCGTCGACGGTCGTGACGACCGGGCCCTGGCCGGGCACCGGTGCCGCCGAGCCGCCGACGGCCACCGTGCAGCCGGACACCACGGTCAGGGCCGCCAGAGCCGCCACGACCTGCCACTTCATGCGCATGCGATGAGTCCTCCCGTTCGGCCGCACCCTACTGGGACGAACGGGCGAGCAGCGGGGATCCGCCCGATTCAGCGCGGCGTCAGGACTTCCTTGCCGCCGACGAACGGCCGCAGCGCCTCGGGCACCCGGACGGAGCCGTCTTCCTGCTGGTGGTTCTCGACGATCGCGACGATCCACCGCGTGGTGGCCAGGGTGCCGTTGAGCGTCGCGGCGATCTGGGGCTTGCCGTTCTCGCCGCGGTAGCGGACCGAGAGGCGGCGGGCCTGGAACGTCGTGCAGTTGGACGTCGAGGTCAGCTCGCGGTAGGTGTCCTGGGTCGGGATCCACGCCTCGCAGTCGAACTTGCGGTGCGCGGACGTGCCGAGGTCGCCGGTCGCGGTGTCGATCACCCGGTAGGGCACCTCGATCTTCGCGAGCATCTGCTCTTCCCAGCCGAGCAGCCGCTCGTGCTCCGCTTCGGCGTCCTCCGGCTTGGCGTAGACGAACATCTCCACCTTGTCGAACTGGTGGACGCGGATGATGCCGCGGGTGTCCTTGCCGTACGAGCCCGCTTCGCGGCGGTAGCAGGACGACCAGCCCGCGTAGCGGTTCGGGCCGTCGTTCAGGTCGAGGATCTCGTCGGCGTGGAAGCCCGCGAGCGGCACCTCCGACGTGCCGACGAGGTACAGGTCGTCGTCCTCGAGGTGGTAGATCTCGCTCGAGTGCTGGCCGAGGAAGCCGGTGCCGGCCATGATCTCCGGGCGGACCAGCGACGGCGTGATCATCGGCGTGAAGCCGTTTTCGAGTGCCTGCGCGATGGCCATGTTGAGCAGGCCGAGCTGCAGCTGCGCGCCGACGCCGGTGAGGAAGTAGAACCGCGAGCCCGAAACCTTGGCGCCGCGTTCCATGTCGACGCCGCCGAGGGCTTCGAGCAGCTCGAGGTGGTCCTTCGGGGCGAACTCGAACTTCGTCGGCTCGCCGACGTGCTTGAGCACGGTGAAATCGTCTTCGCCGCCGACCGGCGCGTCCGGGTGCACGAGGTTCGGCAGGGTGCGGAAGAGCTGGTCGAACTCCTCCGACGCCGTGTTCTGCTCGGCTTCGGCGGCCTTGACCTGCGCGGCGAGCTCCTTGGCCGTGGCCAGCAGCTGCTGCTTCTCCTCCGGCGGCGCCTTCGGGATCTGCTTGCCCAGGAGCTTCTGCTCGTTGCGCAGCTTGTCGGCAGCCGCGATCGAAGACCGGCGCCGGGAGTCGAGGGAGAGCAGCTTGTCGACCACTCCCTCGTCTTCACCACGGGCGCGCTGCGACGCGCGCACGGCCTCCGGGTCTTCGCGCAGTGTCCTGGGGTCAATCACGAGGACAAAGGGTAGTCCGTACAGACTGTGCGGCCCTACTGGGTTATCCCGACAGTCTGATCGTTGAAGCGCTGTTCACGGCCTCCTCATACTCCAGGGAAACCGCAGAGGAGGCGTTCGATGACCGACGAGCTGCTCGCCCGGCACCGCGCTGTCATGCCGTCCTGGATGTCGCTGCTCTACGAAGAGCCGATCGAGATCGTGCACGCGCACGACCGGCGGATGACGGACTCGCAGGGCCGCACGTACCTCGACTTCTTCGCCGGGGTGCTGACCAACTCGATGGGCTACGACGTCGCGGAGATCGGCGACGCGGTCCGCAAGCAGCTCGACACCGGCATCCTGCACACCTCGACGCTGTACCTGATCCGCTCGCAGGTCGAGCTGGCCGAGCGGATCGCGAAGCTGTCGAACATCCCGGACGCCAAGGTGTTCTTCACCAACTCCGGCAGCGAGGCCAACGACACGGCGTTGATGCTGGCGACGCAGTTCCGGCGCAGCAACCAGGTGCTGGCGATGCGGAACTCCTACCACGGCCGGTCCTTCGGGACGGTCGCGATCACCGGCAACCGCGGCTGGTCGGCGTCGGCGCTGAGCCCGGTGAAGGTCAACTACGTCCACGGCGGCTACCGCTACCGCAGCCCGTTCCGGGACCTGTCGGACGCGGACTACATCAAGGCCTGCGTCGCGGACCTCGTCGACGTGCTCGACACGGCGACCGCGGGCGACGTCGCCTGCCTGATCGCCGAGCCGATCCAGGGCGTCGGCGGGTTCAGCCTGCCGCCGGACGGCCTGTTCCGCGCCATGAAGGAGGTCCTCGACTCCTACGGCGTGCTCTTCGTCTCCGACGAGGTCCAGACCGGCTGGGGCCGCACGGGCGAGCACTTCTGGGGCATCGACGCGCACGGCGTCACGCCGGACATGATGACGTTCGCGAAGGGCCTCGGGAACGGCCTCGCGGTGGGCGGCGTGGTCGCCCGCGGAGATGTCCTGGACTGCTTCCAGGCCCAGTCGTTCTCCACGTTCGGCGGCAACCCGGTCTCGATGGCCGGCGCGACGGCGGTGCTCGACTACATCAAGGACCACGACCTGCAGGCGAACTGTGCGGCCCGCGGGTCGCAGCTGCTCGATGGGCTGCGCGCCGCGTCGTCGCCGCTGGTGGCGGAGGTGCGTGGCAAGGGCCTGATGATCGGCGTCGAGCTGATCAAGCCGGGCACCACCGAGCCGTTCGTGGCGGCGGCCGCGCGGATGCTCGAGGAGACGAAGAAGCGCGGCCTGCTGATCGGCAAGGGCGGCCTGCACGGCAACGTCCTGCGCCTGGGCCCGCCGATGACCCTCACCGCCGACGAAGCCCAGGAAGGGCTGGACATCCTGGTCGACTCACTGGCGGCCACCCACGCGGCGCTCGCCTAGCAGCTCGGCGGTCGCCTCCCACAGCCGGCGCTCACGACCACGGTCGTGGGCGACCGGCTGGACCTCCGTGAGCTTGTCCTTCACCACGAACGCGCCGTCGCGCAGGTGGGCCCACTTCTCGTCGACGGCCATCGCGGCGAGCAGCGGCCCCGAGCGTTGCGGCGTCGAGACGCCGGGGATCCGGGCCAGGGCGCGGCTGATCGCCTGGAACGCCGCGGGGGCGCCGCGGCCCAGCGCGGTGCCGGGCATCCAGCCCGGTTCGAACACGGACACGTGGACGTCCGTGTGCCGCTGCAGCTCGTGGGCGTAGTAGAGGATCGCCAGCTTGGCGTTCGAGTAGGCGACGCCGGAGGCCGCCATGCCGGGCTCGCCGGTGCCCGGGCGGGCGAGTTCGAGCGGGTCGGCCCAGTCGGCCTCGGCCACGTGGAGGAGCTTGCGCCAGAAGTTGGCGTGGTAGGTGTTCGAGCCGATCAGCACGATCCGCGCCGGGGCGGCGAACGAACCGAGCAGGTCGCCGATGAGCTGGGCGTGCGCGAGGTGGTTGACGGCGAAGGTCAGCTCGTAGCCGTCGGCCGAGGCACGCCGGGTGTCGGCCGACATCACGCCGGCGTTGGCGACCAGCGCGCGCAGCGGCCGCACCGCACCGGTTTCGAGCAGCTCGCGCGCGGTGGCCGCGGCGGCGCGGACGTCGGCGAGGCTCGCCAGGTCGCAGCCGATCTCGCGGACGGTGGCGCCAAGCGAGCGGGCTTCGTCGGCGACGGCGGTCAGGTCGGGTCCGGCACGTCCGACGAGCAGCAGATCTGGCCGTTCGGGGCGGGCGGCGAGGGCCAGCACGGCGTGGCGGCCCAGGTTGCGGGTGGGGCCGGTGATGAGCACGGTTCCGGGTTCGGTCATGGCTCCAGCCTGCGAAAACGGCCGGACGGCAACCAGTCGTCCGGTTTTCGTAGGACTGCCAGGGCCAGGACAACCGGCGTCGGCTCGTCCAGAATGGACGGCGTGGAGGAGTGGGAGTTCGGCCGGACGGTGCGCCGCTGGCGAGACCGCCTGGCGCCCGAGGACGTCGGCGTCCCGGCGGGCCGCCGGCGCCGGGCCAGCGGGCTGCGCCGCGAAGAGCTGGCCGCCCTCGCCGGCATCTCGGCCGACTACCTGACCCGCCTCGAGCAGGGCCGCGCGACGGCCCCGTCGGCGCAGGTCGTGGAGTCGCTGGCCCGGGCACTGCGCGTGTCCGACGTCGAACGCGACCTGCTCCACCGCCTGGCGGGCCACGCGGCCCCGGGCCCGGACGTCGTGCCGTCGCGGATCACGCCGAGCGTGCAGCGGCTGCTCGACCGGCTGTCGCACACCCCGGTGGTCGTCTACGACGCCACCTGGACGCTCGTGCTGGCGAACGCGCCGTTCAACGCGCTGATGGGCGACACGACGAGCTGGCGCGGCCTGGACCGCAACGCCGTCTGGCGCACCGTCACGCACCTGCCGTCCCGGGTCGTCCACACCCCGCAGGAGCAGGCCGAACACGAGGCCAGGCTCGTCGCCGACCTGCGCCTGACGGCGTCGCGCTACCCCGCCGACCACGCCCTGCGGCGCTTGGTCGCGGACCTGACCGCGGGCAGCCCGCGCTTCGCCGAGCTGTGGAACGCCGAAGCCCCACCACCGTTGACGGACCCCTCCCGCCGCAAGACGATCGACCACCCGGCGGTCGGCCCGATCACCCTCGACTGCGACACCCTGCTGGTCACCCTCGACGACCTGCGCATCAGCGTCTACACGGCGGAGCCCGGCACCGAGGACGCCGACCGCTTGGAGCTCGCCACCGTCCTCGGCACCCAGTCCCTGGAGGTCTAGTCGACCGCGTTCACGTCGGACGGCGGCGCGTCGAGATCGCAGTAAGAGAACAGCTCGGTGCGCTTGTCGTCGGTGCCGGGCGGGATGTTCTGCAGGGGCACGACCCAGGTGCTGCGTTCGCCGGGTGAGCAGGACGGACTCGCCGGCGCCGGCTGCGGGCTGCCGGCCGGGTTGCCCTTCCCATCGGGCGGCAGCAGCCCGCCACCGACGATCTTGCCGCCGGCATCGCGGAACACCACCGCGGTCCGGCGGCCGGCCAGCGCCCGGCAGTTGGCCGACCGCTCGGTGTACCGGACGACGTCGGCGGGCACCGAGGCCGTGGCCCGCGTGGTGGACTCGTAGGTGTCCGTCACCGGACTGAACGCACCGAGCGCCCCGGCGGGCAGCCAGGTGGTCGTGCCCACCTCGACGTCCGCCGAGACGACCCGGTTCGTCGCGCTGACGCCGATGAGCGGCCGGCCCACACCCACGCGCTGACCCGGCATGAGCACCGGGATCTCCATCGTCATCAGCGGCCCCTGGACGGGCCCCGGAGGCAACCCGTCGACCGACACGACGACCTTGAGCGTCACCCTGGTCCGGTAGGCGATCCGATCACCCGTGTTGCGCAGGACCGCCCCCATGCTCACCAAACCGGCGGTCGAAACCCCTTTGTCCTCGACTTCGATCCCGCCCGTCACGGGCACCGGCGCCTCGCGAACCGACGCCGGGATGTCACACGGCCCCGCCGCCGGTTCACCCCGAGCCGACAGCACCACAGCGGTCACCCCACCGGCGGCGACCACCACGACCGCGGCCACGACCAGGAGCTTTCGTCTTGTCATTCGTAGTACCGCTTCTTGAGCTCGGCCACCTTGACCTGGAAGTCCTCCTCGCGGCCGGTTCCGGGCAAGATCCGAACCGAGCTCAGCCCCGCACGAAGGTCACGACGTGCCGGGCCAGTTCCTCGCCCGCGTCTTCCTGCAGGAAGTGGCCGGCGCCGGCGATCACCGGGTGTTCCAGGCCCTGGGCGCCCTTCATCGAGCGCTGCAGGATCGGGGCCATTCCGCCCGTGATCGGGTCGCCGTCGGAGAAGGCCACCAGGAACGGGATTTCCAGCTCCGTCAACGTCTTCCACGCCGCGCGGTTCGCTTCCGACGCCGGGTCGTCCGGGCGGTACGGGACCAGGGACGGCATCGCGCGCGGGGCGGCCTTGTACATCTCGTTCGGGAACGGTGCGTCGTAGGCCGCGCGCTCCTCGTCCGACAACGTTGACCGGCACCCCGATTGGACGAAGCGCGCGATGTCGAGCACCTGGGCGTTCTCGACGGCTTCGCGGAACTTGTGCCACACCGGCGGCATGTCGACGTCGCCGGTGGGCAGGCCCGTGTTGGCCGCCACCACCCGGGCGAAGCGCGAGGGGTTCTCCGCGACCAGGCGCAGCCCGATCAGGCCGCCCCAGTCCTGGCCGACCAGGGTCACGTCCCGCAGGTCGAGGGCGTCGAACGCGAAGGCACGCATCCACTCCACGTGCCGCGCGTAGGTGTGGTCCACCAGGTCGCCCGGCTTGTCGGACCGGCCGAAGCCGACCAGGTCCGGCGCGATCGCGCGCAAGCCCGCGGCTGCCAGGACCGGGAGCATCTTGCGGTAGAGGTAGGACCAGCTCGGCTCGCCGTGCAGCAGCAGCACCACGGGACCGTCCGCCGGTCCGGCCTCCACGTACCCCACTCTGATCACGCCGTCGTACGGGTCGTCGAGCTCCGCGTACTTCGGCTCGAAGGGGAAGTCGGGCAGGTCCGTGAACCGGTCGTCCGGTGTCCTCAGCAGGCGCACGAACCCCACGCTAGTGCGAACGGGCGAACGCGGCCACGCCCGTGGGCCATCCCCACCGGATGGCCCACGACGAGCGGATCAGGAGATGCCGACCGCGATCACGAGACCCAGCGCGATGTGCGCGGCCGCGACCACGACGCTGGCCGGTTCGAACTTCTCACTCTCGATCATCGAGCCGACGTCGATCCGGGTCGCCCACTCCAGCAGCCGCACCGCGATCACCTGCACGGCGATCCCGAGCAGGCCGTAGACGAGCGACGTGATCAGACCGCCGGTCAGGTCGCTGGCCGAGTTGAAGATCGCCACCACGATGATGAACGACATCGCGAGCAGCCCGGACGCGGTGATGATCACGGCGTTCGGCAGGCCCGCGTGCACCAGCTTCGACAGCTTGCCCGGCGTGGTCCAGTCGATCGCGTAGAAGCCGGCGAACATCAGCAGCAGGCCGACGACGCCGTACAGCAGGATCGCACCGATCCCCCGCACGAGGTCGGAGCCGAACGTGTCGGACAGCGCAAGGGTCGTGTTCACGAATTGTCTCCCAGGAGAAAGGGCTGATCAGCGACGGTGTTGTATCACGCTTCGGGGATGCGATGTGGGACAAATGCGGCACCGTCGTCGGTGACGAGCCCACCGGTCTCCCGGATGCCCAGGCCGGCGGAGCCGTCGCCGACGATCCACGCGCCCAGCGCCGGCCGGTAGCCGTCGAACTCGGGCAGCGGGTCGAACGCCTGGTAGACGAACCCTTCGGCGCCGTAGACGCCGTCCGTCTGGGTCTCGTAGCCGGTCGCGACGATCTGGACGTTCGCGCCCTCGCGGCCCAGCTTCGGCTTGCGGACGTACTCGGTGAGCAGGCCGGGGTCGTCGGCGAACGCGGGCAGCAGGTTCGGGTGGCCCGGGTAGTTCTCCCACAGGATCGCCAGCAGCGTCTTGTTGGAGAGGATCATCTTCCAGAGCGGCTCGATCCACAGCGTCCGCGGCAGCGACTCGACGGCGTGGCGGCCGAACTCCTCGTCGACCACCCACTCCCACGGGTACAGCTTCAGCACGGTCGCCATCTGGGACTCTTCGAGGTCGACGAACCGCTTGAGCACCGGGTCCCAGCCGATCTCCTCGATCGCCAGGCCCACCGTGTCGAGCCCGGCTTCGGCCGCGGTCTCCTGCAGGTACGCCGTGGTGACGTTGTCCTCGCCGGTCGGGTCGGCGGCCGACCAGGTGAAGTGCAGCTCGTTCGACGGCAGCTTGTCCTGCAGCTGCCCCCAGCGCTCGACGAGCTTCTCGTGGATGGAGTTCCACTGGTCGTCGTCCGGGAAGACGTCGGTCTTCCAGTGCCACTGCAGCAGCGACGCTTCCAGCAGCGTGGTCGGCGTGTCCGCGTTGTACTCGAGCAGCTTCGCCGGCGACTTGCCGTCGTAGCGCAGGTCGAACCGGCCGTAGACGTGCGGGTCCTGCCGCTTCCACGACTCGGCGATGTGCGGCCAGACCCACTCCGGGATGCCGAAGCGCTGGTAGCCCTCGGTCGTCACGACGTTGTCGACGGCCTCCAGGCACATCGAATGGAGCAGTTCGACGTCCGCTTCGAGCGAGAGGACCTCGTCCATGTCGAAGACGTAGTGCACCGACTCGTCCCAGTACGGCCGCATGCGGCCGCTGCTGTCGCGGGCCGGCGTGCCGTAGACGAGTCCCTGTTCCTCGACGATCCGCTGCCAGTCGCGCCGCGGCTCACGCCGGTCCCGGTACACCTACGATCCCCCGCTCTTGCCGCTGCCGCCGGTGCCCCCGGTGCTGCCGCTCTTGCCGCTGATGCCGAAGCCGCCGCGCTGGACGGACTTGCCGGACTTCGTGTTGACGTTGGTGCGCGACGACGGCGCGTCGTAGCTGCCGCCGGAGACGTGCTGCCCGATCGAGCCAGTGCCGCCGTAGTTGTACCGGTAGCTCTGGTAGTTGCCGTTGCCGATCGGGATGAACCAGAACCCGCCGCTGGAGTAGCCGTGATGGCTCGTGACGTAGTTCTCGTCGCAGTTGTCGTCGTTCTGGACGACACCGCTCGCGTCGGTGCAGACGGCGGTGACGTTCTCCGTCCTGGCGACCGAGTAGAACGTCGCGACCAGGCCGACGAGGCCGACCGTGACGCCGCTGCCGATCAGGATCTTGCGCCGCGTGGCCGCCTTCGCGTCGGCCTGGCGGGCGAGTTCGTCGTCGCGTTCCTGCTGGGCGATCGCCTGCTGGCGCGCCCGCTGTTCCGCGATCGAGGGTTGCTTGGGTTGCGTGTTCGAGTCCTGAAACCTCATCGAACCGCGCCTGGGCGGCTCGGGGGGCGGCTGGTCCCCAGTACTGTTGTCCTGCGTCATGTGCGCTCCGTAATCACCGGCCACCACGAAACCGTGACCACCCTAACCACCCGGATCGCGCACGTCGCGCGCGGCGCGGGCATCATGGACTGCGATGTCTCCCAGCGCCGATCGGTTCCCCACCGCCACGCAGACGCTGCGCACCCGCGTCGTGATGGGCGGGATCTTCGCGGGCGCGCTCATCGCGCTCGCCCTCAGTGTCGTCTTCTCGTGGAGCGACGGCATCGCCGGCGGGGCCGGTGGCGGCGCCGGCAAGCTCTCGGCCGAGGCCGAAGCAGCCTTCCACTCACCCCCCGGCAGCTGCCTGAGCTGGGACAACCCGGACGCGAGCGACGCGCGCAAGGTCGCTTGCACCCAGCCGCACCTGTTCGAGGTGACCACGCTGGTCGACATCGGCGCCCAGTTCCCGGCCGGCGCGCCGGTGCCCTCGCTGGACCAGTGGCAGCAGATCGCGCAGCAGAAGTGCACCGCGGACGTGAAGCCCTACCTCGGCCACCCGCTCGACCCGTACGGGAAGCTCACGACGAACCTGCTGCGCCCGACGACGTCGCAGTGGGACGACGGCGACCGCCAGCTGCGGTGCGGGCTGCAGTGGGCGGGCCCGGGCGGCAAGCTGCTGCCGACCACCGGGCCGGCGAAGAGCCAGGACCAGTCCCTGGTCTTCGAGCCGGGCACCTGCCTCGCACTGCAGGGCAAGGGCGTCGGCGACCCGATCGACTGCGCGCAGCCGCACTCGTACGAGATCATCGCGACGCTGAACCTGCAGGACAAGTTCAAGGAGGGCTACCCCTCCCAGAACGACCAGAAGGCCTGGCTCGACACCGAGTGCACCAAGCAGGCGGCGGACTACACCGGCGGCGCCGACCTGGACGCGAAGAAGCTGATCCTGACCTGGGACCTGCGGGAGCAGGAGAGCTGGGACGCCGGGTCGGCCAAGGTCAACTGCAAGGTGGCGGCCCTGCTGCCGGACAAGAGCGGCCTGCAGGCGGTCACCGGCAGCGTCAAGGCGGCCCCCGGCGGTCCCGACGGCGGCCAGCCCCAGGACGGCGGCCAGCCTTCGGACGGCGGCGGCGGCCCGGCGACGTCGAGCTCGGCCCCGCCGTCCACGAAGACGTCCGGCTGATGCCCGTCGAGATGAGCCGGGAGCGGTTCGAGGAACTGGTCTCGGAAGCCCTGGACGAGGTGCCGGCCGAGTTCGCCAAGGCGATGGACAACGTGGTCGTGCTCGTCGAGGAGTTCAACGAAGAGGCGCCGGACATCCTCGGGCTCTACCACGGCATCGCGCTGACCGAGCGGACCTCGTCGTACGGTGGGGTGCTGCCCGACCGGATCTCGATCTACCGGCAGCCGATCCTCTCGATGTGCGAGGACGAGGACGAGGTCGTCGAGGAGGTCCTCGTCACCGTCGTGCACGAGCTGGGCCACCACTTCGGCATCGACGACGCCCGCCTCCACGAGCTCGGCTGGGGCTGAGCTCCCACTAGTAGCGACAACGTGACCACCATCGGCTGACCACGCGCTTATCCTGTTACCCGAAGTCATGGGGCGACTGCGATACGTGCCTGGGGGGCCGGATGGACAACACCCGAAGACTGACGTGGCTGCTGACGTCGAGCGCGTCGTCCCACCTCGGCGACGGCATCGGCAAAGTGGCCCTGCCCCTGCTCGCCACGACGCTGACGCACGACCCCGTGCTCATCGCCGGGCTGTCCGCCACCCAGTTCCTGCCCTGGCTGCTGTTCGCCGCCGTCGCCGGCGCGCTGGTCGACCGGATCGACCGGCGGCGCGCGATGATCGTCGCGAACTCCGCCCGCGCCGCCGTGGTCGGCGTCCTCGCCGTGCTGGTCGCCACGGGCGGGATGACGATCTGGCTGGTCTACCTCACGGCCCTGGTCATCGGGACGGCCGAGACGATCGCGGACAGCGCGGCCAACGCCCTGATCCCGGCGGTCGTCGGCGACGGCTCGCTCGACGCGGCCAACAGCAAGCTGCAGGCCTGCGAGATCGTCGGCCAGACGTTCCTCGGCGGCCCGATCGGCAGCCTGACCTTCGCGCTCTTCGCCGCCTTCCCGTTCATCCTCAACTCCGCGGGTTTCGCCATCGCCGCCGCCGTGCTGCTCGGGCTCGCCGGCACCTACCGCGGCCGCGGCGAGGCGGCGCCGGCCAGGCTGCGCACCGAGCTGGCGGACGGCCTGCGCTGGCTGCGCGGGCACGCGCTGCTGCTGCGGCTGGTCGTCGTCGCCGGACTGTTGAGCCTGGTCAGCGAGCTCGCGCAGGCGCAGCTGGTGCTCTACGCGCTCGACGACCTCCACCTCTCCGACGCGACGTACGGGCTCTTCGCGTTCGTCGGCGGGATCGGCGGGCTGGCCGGCGCGGGCATCGCGCCGCGGCTGGTGCGCGCGGCCGGGCGGCGGGCGGTCGTGGTCGGCGGGATCCTGTGCTGCGGCGCCGGGTTCGGCGGGATGGGCCTGGTGCGCTCGCCGGTGGCCGGCGCGGCGCTGTTCGGCCTGTTCGCGGCCGCGGTCGTCGCGGTGAACGTCGTGCTCGCCACCGCCCGGCACACGCTGGTACCCGGCGAGCTGCTCGGCCGGGTGCTCGGGGTCTGGCGCACGGTCGTCTGGGGCGCCATCCCGGTCGGCGCCCTGCTCGGCGGGGTGCTCACCGAGGCGCTCGGCACGGCCGCGCGGACGTTCGCCGTGTCCGGGCTGGCGCTGCTGGTGATCGCCGCGTTCGCGGCGGTCGCGCTGCGCCGGTTCCCGCTCGATGACGAATCGGACTCAGCCACCGCGCTGATGCACCAGGATCCGGGTTTGTGAGCTGAAATATCTCATCACCCGGGTGGTGGGAGGCGGCTATGCGCACCGTGGACAGCGGAACCGGCACCGAGGCCGGTCCCGGCTTCGACGAGCCCTCGGCGGAGTCCGACGAGGTCAAGGCGGCGAACCCGCCGCAGTCACGCCGGATGCTGGTGCTGTGCGCCGTGGCCGGGTTCGTGCTCGGCGGCGGCGTGCTCGGCCTGCTGTGGGGACTGTCCGGCGTGCACGCCGGAGCGCTCGACGACGCCCTGGCCGCGTGCCAGGCGCTCGACCGCGTCGGCGACCTGCCCGACACGAGCCGGGACGCGCAGCCGTCGCTGACGCCCGGCCTCACCCCGGAACGCCTGCACCGGATGACGGCGGCCCGCGAGCTGTCGGCGGCCGCCGCCCAGGTGAACGCCAACTACCAGCCGCTGGCCGACCACATCGACGGCGTGGCGCGGATGGTGCTGAGCCTGCACTTCAACGACATCTCCGGCCAGCGGCACCTGGTCGAGGCGCAGGAGATCTGCGCCAGGATCTAGCGGGTCAGGCCGGGTGGACCGTCTTCACCGCGAGCTGGTTGCCCGGGATCTTCGTGCTCGCGCAGGCGGTGCCGTCGGTCGGCAGGAAGTTCGACGCGGTCTCCTGCGGCAGGTAGACGCGCAGGCCCTTCACCGCGGTCGGCTGGCAGGTGCCGGGGTCGAAGTTCTGCACGTTGACGAACTGGATGTCGGCCGCCGCGGACTGGCCCGGGTCCAGCTTGACCGGGTTGCCCTTGGTGCCTTCGCGGAAGGCGTCCTTGCCGACCTGGTGCCCGTCCGCGCCGGCGACGTACGAGACGCCGGGGAAGCCCTGGATGGTGCACGGCTTCGAGCTCTTGTTCTTGATGAGCAGCGGCCGGTACGACGAACCGGCGCCCGCGTCGCCCTGGCCGAGCGACAGCGTGACGTCGCCGGCCTTGCAGAGGCCGTTGTCCGGCGGCGCGGCGACGGGCTGGCTGGCCGCGGTCGAGCTGGAGCTGGGCGCCGCCGTGGTCGCGGTGGTGGAGGTCGGCGACGCCGACGAGGTCGACGGCGTCGAGCTGCTGGCCGCGGGCGTGGTTCCGCCACTCCCGCAGGCGGAAAGGGCGAGCACGCCCGCCGAAGCCGCGAGGACCGGGAACAACCGAGAAAGCTTCGTCCGAACCATGTCAATCGCCTCCCTGGTGTGGTGCTACTGGGTAGACGTACGGAGCTACGGCAGGTTGGTTCAGACCCGTTAATTCCCCACCAAACGTGTTCTAAACGTGACGGGATCACACTTTCGTGACGGTCAGAGCGGCGTGTCAACCCAGCTCAGGCAATACCACTGGCCCTCCGGACGCGTCTCCAGCTCCACGAACCCGGTGTTCGGGATCAGGGCCGCGTTGGCGACGTCCGCGTGGACGTTCGGCGCCAGCCATTCACCCGACAGCCGGATCGCGCCGCCGTGGCAGACCAGGGCGACCACGCCGTCCGGATCGGCCTGCTCGTGCTTGGCGCGCAGCGCGCCGACCGCGTCGAGCATGCGGGTGCGCACGCTCGTGCCGCTCTCCCCGCCGGGCAGCGCCGGCGTCAGCTCGCCGAGCGTCCACCGCCGCACGACCTCCAGGTACGTGCGGATCGACTCGCGGTCGGTCGCTCCCTCCAGGTCCCCGGCGACGACCTCGTGAACGCCGTCGATGACCTGGACGTCCAGCTCGAACCGCGCGGCCAGCGGCGCCGCGGTCTGCTGGGCGCGGATCGCCTGGGACGCGTAGACCGCGACGACCGGCTCCCCCGCCAGCCGCACGGCGAGCTCGTCGGCCTGCGTGCGGCCCAGCTCGGTCAGCGGCGGGCCGGGCAACGCCGTGTCGAGCGCGCCCCGGACGTTCCCCTCGGTCTGGCCGTGGCGGACGAGCAGCAGCCTCACGCCAGGTCTCCCTTGCGCACCGCGTCGGCCCACACGGCGGCCTCGACGAAGTCGTCGTTGCCGTAGCCGGGGTCGATCGTGGTGCGGGTGCCGTCGGCGCGCGGGTGCGAGCCGAGGAACCGCAGGTTGCGGCAGTGCCGGCGCAACGCCGTCAGCGCGTCGAGGATCCGCGGCTCGGCCACGTGCCCCTCGAAGTCGATGAAGAAGCGGTACTCACCGAAGCTGTTCCGCGTCGGGCGGGCGTCGAGCCGGGTCAGGTTGATCCCGCGGTCGGCCAGCGCCGTGAGCAGCTCGGCGAGGGTGCCGGTGCGGTTCACGGCCGCGGCGACCACGGACGTGCGGTCGGCCCCCGTCGGCTCGGGCAGCTCACCCGGCTGGCGGACGAGCAGGAACCGCGTCGCAGCGTCGTCGACGTCCGCCACCCCGGTGGCCAGCACCTCGAGGTCGTAGTGCTCGACGGCGACCGGCGCGCAGACCGCGGCGTCGAACTGGCCCTCCAGCACGCCGACCGCGGCCGCCGACGTCGAGGACGACGCCACCGGGTGCGCCTCCGGCAGGTTCTCCTCCAGCCAGTCGCGGACCTGGGCGAGCGCGTGCGGGTGGCTCGCGACGGTCTTGATCTTGCGCTCGCCGGGCCGGGTCAGCACGCTGAACTGGATCGGCAGGATGGCTTCGGCGACGGCGACCAGCGGGGTCGACTCGCTGAGCGCGTCGAGCGTCGTGGGCACGACGCCCTCGACCGAGTTCTCGATGGGGACGCACGCGGCGTCCGCCTCGCCCTTGCGGACGGCCGTCATCGCGAGCCGGACGGTCTCGACCGGAATCAGTTCTCCGCCGCCGGCGAGGACCCGCGCGGCCTGTTCGGTGAAGGTCCCCTGGGGGCCGAAGTATGCGATCCGTGACACACCACCCAGGCTACGGGGCCCCGCCGTGGCGACTTTCACTCGGACAGCCGGTACGCCACCCGGTTACGCCGGGTGGCATTTTTTGCGATGCTAGGGACGTGACCGCCGACTCGGGCACGCACACTGGCCGTGGGGGCACGCACCCGCCGGTCTCCCCTCGCACACCGGAGCTGGTGCTGTGCGCCGTCGATGAACCACTCGCCACCGCCTGGACGTCCGCCGCGAACAAGGTGACGGGCCGGGTCCGGGTGCACCGCGGGTCGGTGCTCGACGTCGTCGCCCAGGCCGTGGTCAGCCCGGCCAACTCCTACGGCTGGATGCGCGGCGGCATCGACGCCGTCTACGCGCGGGCGTTCCCCGGCGTCGAGCAGTACGTCCGCAGCGCTGTGCTGGCTTTTCACGGCGGTGAGCTGCCGATCGGCGAAGCCGTGATCGTGCCGACCGGCGAGGCCGAACCGGCGTGGCTGATCAGCGCGCCGACCGTGCGCGAGCCCGGCGAGCGGCTGCCCGCCGACACCGTGCACCCCTACCTCGCGGCCCGCGCGGTGTTCCGGAAGTGGCGCGACGGCCACCTCGACCAGGGCCCGGTGCGCGAGTTCGTGGACACCATCGCGATGCCCGGTCTGGGCACCGGCGTCGGCGGTGTGGACCCCGCGACGTGCGCCCGGCAGGTCGCCGCGGCGTGGGACGAGGTCTTCGGCGACCGTCACCTTCGGTGACTTCTCCCAACCCGGGGTGGACAACATCACACCGCGTTCACCCGCGGTAAGCCCTACCGTTGATCGCGCAGGTGAACGTCCGCCAGTGCAGGCGACGGCCGGAGGAGTGTGCGATGACCCGGGTCCGCGAACTCAGCCCGTATGTCGAGCTGCACCGGGAACAATGGAAAGAACTGCGAAGTTCGACGCCGTTGCCGCTGACCGCGGAGGAACTGCTGCGGTTGCGAGGGCTCGGCGAGCAGGTCGACCTGGCCGAGGTGGCCGACGTCTACCTGCCGCTGTCCCGCCTGATCAACCTCCAGGTCGCCGCGCGCCAGCGGTTGTACGAGGCGACCACGACGTTCCTCGGTGACGACTCCCGCGGCACGAAGGTCCCGTACGTGATCGGCATCGCCGGGAGCGTGGCGGTCGGCAAGTCGACCACCGCCCGCCTCCTGCGCACGCTGCTCGCCCGCTGGCCGGACCACCCCCGCGTCGATCTGGTCACCACGGACGGCTTCCTGTACCCGCGGGCCGAGCTGATGCGGCGCGGGATCATGCACCGGAAGGGCTTCCCGGAGAGCTACGACCGCCGCGCGCTGCTGCGGTTCGTCACCGAGGTCAAGTCGGGTGCCGAGCGCGTCGCCGCGCCGGTGTACTCCCACCTGGCCTACGACATCCTGCCCGGCCAGGAGCAGGTCGTGCGGCAGCCGGACATCCTGATCGTCGAGGGCCTGAACGTGCTGCAGCCGGGCCCGCGGCTGATGGTGTCCGACCTGTTCGACTTCTCGATCTACGTCGACGCGCACACCGACGACATCCAGCGCTGGTACATCGAGCGGTTCCTGGAGCTGCGGCACACCGCGTTCGCCGACCCGGCCTCGCACTTCCACCACTTCGCCGGCCTGCCCGACGACGAGGCCCGCGCCGAGGCCCGGCACCTCTGGCGCTCGATCAACGAGCCGAACCTGATGGAGAACATCAAGCCGACCCGGCCCCGGGCGACGCTCGTGCTGCGCAAGGACGCCGACCACACCATCAACCGGGTCCGCCTGCGCAAGCTCTGACACCGGTTACGCGGCCCGTCACCCACATGGCGCCGAATTCCACGCTGGGCGAACACGCGGGCACGCTTCGTCGTGCGCCCGCGACTCTCCGCGTCGAAACCCCGGCCGATCGGCCGAGGAGCCGCAGCGAGCCCTAACCGGTTGGCCGATACCGGTACCCCGTTCGGAAAGCGACCCTGAAGAAGTCAGGAAAACGGCTCTGAGCTGGGGAGGAGGCCCACGATGTTCGCCATGGTCCTTACGTGGGTCGGTGCGGTGCTGGGTCTGGTCCTGCTGGTCGCGATGGCCGCCGGAACGTTCGTCGTGGACTTCGACGACCGCCTGCAAGAGCGTCGCCGCAAAGCCAAGCCGATCGAACCGGCGGGCCCGCTTCCCTGAGCGTCAGAGTTCAGCCAAGGCCTCGACGTAGGCGTCGGCGTCGTATTCGAGCGATTCCTCGGACTCCAGCAAACTGCCTTCCAGCGTGTCGATCAGCTGCTCGAAGATCTCCTCGCGGTCGAGCTCGCCCTCCTGCAGGCGCTGCACGGCCTGCCAGGCCTCGGCGGGCTCGTCGTCCCACAGCTGGTCGACGATCGTCGCGCGCAGCACGAGCCGCTGCTCTTCTTCGTCTTCGTCGGCTTCGGCGATGACGAGCGCCCGGCGCTGCTCGGGGTCGGTCGGGTCGAGGTCGACTTCCTCGTCCTCGATCTCCGTGGTCAGCGACGGCAGGGCGAACATCCGGCGCTCCAGCGCGTCCGCCAGCTCCGTCGGCGACAGGTCGCCGACGTCGCCGAAGTAGCGCTCCAGCGGCGAGTCGTCCTCGTCGGCGTACTCGCTCAGGTAGTCGGCGACGGCTTCGTCGAGCGCGGCGACCGCGGTCTCGGTCAGCCCGGCCCGGTCCGCCGTCCACTGCACCCAGGCCAGGACGACCGGCTCGACGGCGTCCTCGTACTCGGCGCCGAGCTCGAACTCCTCGCCGAGCAGGCCCTCGAGGAACCGCGCGATCTTCTCCGGGCCGACGCGCAGCGGGTTCGCGGGGTCGGTGGCCAGGCCGTGCTCCAGCAGCAGGGTCCCGATCGCGCGGGCGGCGTCGGCGTCCTCGCCGCTCGCCGCGACGAACTGCTCGACGACGGCGGCGCGTTCGGTGTCGGACCACACGGCGACCTCGGGCACGAGCGCGGGTTCCGGCAGCGCGCGCGACCACGTCAGGGCGACCGCGTGGAAGCGCGCGTAGTCCTCGCTGACGTCGGCCTCGTCGAGGTGGTCGGTCGCGGCGAGGCCGTCGGAGAGCAGGCGGTGCGCCTCGGCGGGGTCGACGGCCTCCAGCACGACGAGCTCCGGGTCCGCGTCGGCCTGCTGCCGCATCTCGGCGAGGACTTCGGCGGGCTCCTCGATCACGACGAGGTCCCGCACCCGGCCGCCCTCGGTGAAGTCGAGCAGCGCGAGCAGGCCGTACGCGCGGCCGCCGTGGGAGAACGCGCAGAGCAGGGACGACTCGTCGCCGAAGACGTCACCGGTCCGCCAGCACTCGCCGGCGACGACCTGGCCGAGCCCGGCGGCCCAGGCCGGCGCGGGGATGCCGCGGCCGAGGACGGTCTGCAGGCCCGCGTCGGCGGCCTTGCGCTCGACGTCGGTCTCGGCGACGACCTTCAGCGCGGCCAGCAGCGCCGCGGCGCCCGGGGTGATCTTGCGCTGCGCGAAGCCGATCAGCTCGAGACCGAGCGGCTCTTCGCCCGCTTCGACGGGCACGTCGTGGAACTGGCCGAGCACCTCGGAGGCGAGCAGCTCGACGTCCACCGGCGCGGGGTCGGCGCCCAGCGCCGAAAAGTCGTTCAGGACGTCCTTGAAAAGGCCGGTCACGCTGTGGGTGACGGGCTGCGGTGCCTTCTTGCGGGCGCGACTCACCGGGCTCATGGAGTCATCGTTTCACGCGGGCTTTCGGGGGCTCCGGGTGGCGAAGCCCCGGATGGTTCAGCGCTGGTCGCGGTGGCCCTGGCGCGGGTCCCGCCGCGTGCTCGACGGGGAGGCGCCGAGCCGGACGGCGGAACAGGACCACCGCGACATCGCTGGCCAAGGGCGTGACCGCCTTGGCGGAACTTCGCTGTCCCGGTGCACGTGAATCACCGGTTCACCCGGCTCAACGAGGTGGTCTTGGGGAGGTTACGAGCTTTTCGGGGTTCGGGCGGCGGAGCCCCCGGCCCGAGGCGAAGCCCCGGTTTTCACGGGCTTGGGGATGGCGATCCGCGCGGTCCGGATTTCCGTGATCAGGCGGGTCTTCCGGCGGTGGGTCTCCACCAGCGCGGCGAGGTAGGCGGCGAATTCGTCCGGGGTTCCGGAGCGCTTGTGCAAGGTGCGCAACAGCTTCAGCCGGCGCGCGGCTTCCCGGTAGGCCTGCGGGTCCTTGCGCTCGATGAGCTCCTCGACGTGCTCGCGGAAGACCGGGATCGTCTCGGCCGGGTGCTCCGCGGCGCGCTGCTCGGCCAGCTCGAGCTTGAGCTCCGGCGACGCCCCGAACCGCACGCAGGCGCGCCAGGCTTCGTCGGGACGCCCGTCGTCGAGGAGCACGCGGGCCAGCTCGTCGGCGGGCCCGGCGCCGTCGGCGGCCAGCTCGCGCAGGCGGGCCAGCGCGGCCCGGCGCTGCGTCGTCCACTTCCCGTCGGCGATCGCGGCTTCGCGCAGCGCGGCGAACGTCTCGCGGTCCGGCCGGGCGTCGAACTCCTTGCGGCGACGGGAGGTTTCGTCCCACTGCCGAACGGGGCTTCGCCCCGAGCCGGGGGCGCCGCCACCCGGACCCCCGAAAACCCCGTGCGGCGGGGGTTCCGCCGGCGGGTTCTTGTCCTGCGTGAGCGCGCGAGCGGCGTGCGCGATCGCCTCACTGTGCCGCCCCGCGGCCCGCAGCACCCGGACGATCTTGAGGCTGACGTCCCGCCGCGGCGGCTTGGCGGACAGGATCGCGACCAGCTCGTCGACGTCGCCGAGCACCTCGGCCAGCTGCTCCCGCAGCCGTTCCGCGACGTCCCGGCGGTGGCCGGCCGCGCTCGCCGCGAGCACGTCGTCCACAGTGGACTTGATCCGGCGCAGGCCGGGTTCGCCCAGCGCCGTCGCGAAGTCGGCGAGGTCGAGCACGGGCCAGCCGGGGCCGTCGAACTCGACCTCGAGGATCCAGTCGGCGAGCTTCTCCGGGTCCGGCGGCCGGGCGGCGCAGGCGCGGGCGTACAGCTCGACGGCGAGTTCCAGCCGGTCGCCGAGGTCGCCGGCGTGGTCGCCGGACTGCTCCAGCACCTCGCTGACGTCGTCGACCGTGCGCCGCGCGAGCGGGGCCAGGTCGGCGCGGCTGCCGGCGTCGAGCAACCGCTGCAGCGTGTCGAGGACCGCGCCGATCTTCGCGGCGTACTCGACGTTCCCGTCGGTCACCGCGGTGTCCAGCAGCCGGTGCGCTTCGGTGACATCACCGGACTGGGTGGCCGCGCGCAGTTCGAGCGAATGCCGCAACTCAGGGTCACGCTCGGCCTGGGCGTACAGCAGGTCCGCCAACGTCTCCGCGTCCAAAGTGCGCAGGTAGGGGCGAAGATCCGAGGGGGGACTCACGCGCACCAGTCTGCCCGAGGCCGGCGGATTCGCGTGTGGGCCAACCGCGTGCTCTTTTCGGCGTAATCGCTCACCTTGCGTCACCGGCTCAGGAGCCCCGCAACTCGTCGAGCACGGCTTTCATCGGCCACGGCTCGGGGACGCGCGGCCGTCGTGACCGAGCGTGGCGGGGCCGCGGGATGGCGGCGTGCATCGTCGGCACCATGATCGGGACGACCGGCACCGGCACCCGCGCGACCAGCCGCCGCACGACGACGAGCAGCAGTCCGGCGCACAGCAGCAGAGCCGCGCTCGCGGCGATCGCGCCGGCGAGCGTGCGGCGGCCGTCGTCGAGGGTGAGCTGAACGGCGTACTGGCTCTGCTGCGAGTACAGCCGGCCCAGCTGCTGGGAGACGGTGTAAGCGGCACTGCGCCAGGTGGACTCGGGCACGGGCAACGGTTCGGCGGCCATGAGCGCGTCCTCGGCCGCGGCCAGCCTGCTCCAATCGGCGCCGCGCGTGAGCGACTCGTAGGCGAGCCGGCCACTCTCGGTGAGCTGCGGCGCGACCCGCGTCAACTCGGCCCGGTAGGCCGCGACGGCTTCGGTGAACGGCCGCCGCGTCACGCCGTCGATCCCCGCCAGGGCGAGGGAATCGGAGCGATCCATGCCCTCGGCGACGGAAAGCAGCTCCACGGCGGTCGTCTGCTGGTAGGCGGATTCGGCGTCCGGCGCCCGGCGGACGTAGTCGCGGAGGCCGCCGATGGCGACATCGATCCGCTGGGTGAAATTCGCGTACGCCGTGGTCCGTTGGTCGGGTGCGGACATCGCTTCGCTGCGCTGGGACTGCAGCGAGACGACGGCCCGAGCGGTCCGATCCGCGACGCCCGCCGTCTCCAGCGCGAGGTCGCGGGTGCGGTTCGCTTGGTGGACCAGGAAGAACGCGATCACGAGAGCCACGACGACGAGGGCGCCACCGGGCACGAAGGCGATGCACAGCATGCGGCCGCGGACGGATCGCAGGTACTTCAAGACGTTCCTTTCCCTGCTTCAAGCCCCGCAAGCATCCCGACGAAGTTCAACCTATTGAGTGAGAGATTCACCGGTCAACGGCAGTCCGCCATACGGCCGTTAGCGCACCGTGACGACGGAGGACAATCAGCCGGTGACTTTCGACGACGTGACGCAGCGCCTCCGCGCCTTCGCGGCGGCCCGCTCCTGGGAGCCGTACCACACCCCGAAGAACCTCGTGATGGCGTTGTCCGGCGAGGTCGGCGAGCTGACGTCGCTGTTCCAGTGGCTGACGCCGGCGGAGTCCGACGCGTGGCGGGAAGACCCGGCGCTGGAAGCGAACGTGCTCGACGAGATCGCGGACGTCACGCTGTATTTGCTCCAGTTGGCGGACCGCCTCGGCGTGGACCTGGCAGCCGCGGCGCACGCGAAGATCGACCGCAACGAAGTCCGGTTCCCGCCCCCGGATCAGAGCACGGCGACGACGTCGGCGTAGGTCTCGGCGGGCGCACGCCCGTCGGTGGGCACGACGACGCAGCCGGGCCGCAACGGCAGGTAGGCGGCGAGCTGGTCGTGGATCCGCCCGACCACGGCGGCCCCGCCCCGCGAGGTGACGACGTCGTCGATCCCCTGGGTCCCGGCGTTCCCGACACGGCTCTCGAACCGGCTGCAGGCGACGGTTTTCTCGGCGGTCAGCAGGATTTCGCGGTACTCGGCACCACACCGCTCCGCGACTTCCTCGAAGGGCTCGACGTCGGCGACGCGGGTGGCGAGCTGCGGCATGACGACGTCGTGCCCGGTCCGCAGGTGCGTCTCGGCCATGGCGGCGGTGAGCAGCTGCGCGGCTTTGAAGGTCTCGAAGAAGGTGTCCCGCCACCCGCCGATGAGGCAGACGACGCGATCGGTGTCGAGGTTCAGCACCCCGGCATGCCGCTCGGCGTAGGCCTCGGCGACGGTCGACTTCCCGATTCCGGACGGGCCGTTCAGGTGGATCAGCCTGGGCGCCACCATCAGCCCCAGAACACGCCGTGCGGATTGCGGTCGATCTCCGCCAGCAGCGGCGTCGGCGAGCTGGCGACGGGCGCGTCCGGGTAGGTCAGCCACTGCCCGTTGCTGTCGGCCCACAGCACGGACCAGATCCCGAACTCGTCGAGCCGCAGCTGCGCGATCTTCTGCTCGGTCCACTCGGGCCCGTCCACGGGCGCCCGCCGTTCGACGATGGTCACCGCCCTGCCCCGCCGCCGGCATTCGACGCGCACCTGGTCACGAACACGCTCGGGCACGCGCTGCGCGCACCACCGTTCGATCTGCCGAAGCGCGAGTTCCGGGATTCCCGCCATGCCCCCAGTGAACCGAAACGGCCGGGCAGCCGCACACCCGGGTGGCCATGAACCCGCCGCCCAGTAGCCTTCGGAGCATGACCACCGCCGACGACCTGCTCGGCAGGCTCGCCGCCCTGGGTCGGGATGGCCTGGCGAAAGTGCTGGCCCACCGGGCCGATGTGCTGCGGGAGCCGTGGCCGCGGCGGCTTGATGTCGTTGCGGCGCGGCTTGCCTCCGCCGAGTCCGTGAACGAGGCCGTGCTCGGGTTGTCGTTGCCGCAGGCTCAGGTCGTGCGGGCCGTTCAGCTGGGGCACGCTCTGGGCGTGCGGCCGACGCCGGTTGCCGAAGTGGCCCGGCTGCTCGGGGCGACCGCCGACGTTGTCGAGTCCTTTGTGGACCAGCTCGCCGAGCGCGCTCTGCTGTGGCGTGACGACGACCGCGTCGTTCTGCCGGACCTCCTGCACAAGAAGAGCTTTCGCGCCGAAGGGCTCGGCCGGCCGGTCGCGGACCTGCTCGGCGAGGTCGGCCGGAGCCGGCACGCGCAGCTGTCGCGCGCCCTCGGGCTGCCCGGGGGACTGACGCCGCTCGTGCGGTTCTACCGCGACGGCGACCGCGTCCGCGAGCTGTTCGCCGACGCGCCCGAGGCGACGCGGAAACTGTTGCGGGACATGGCCGACGGCGTTCCCGAGGCCGGGGGCGTGCTGCCGTTCCACGCCGCGGAGGGCTGGGCGTTCGAGCACGGCTTCCTGTTCGCCACCTACGACGGCAGCGCGGTGATGCCGATCGAGGTGTCGCTGGCGCTGCGCGACCCGGACCACCACCTGCCGTTCACGCCGGACGAGCCCAGCTTTCCCGTCACGCACGTCGGCGCCGAGTCGGCCGAGGCCACGTCGTCGGCCGCCGCGCTGCGGCTGCTCGACCGGGTGTCGGCGATCCTCGAACTCGGGTCCGCGGAACCGTTCCCGCTGCTCAAGGACGGCACGATCGGCGCGCGGCTGATCAAGAAGCTCGCCAAGGAGACCGGCGCGGCGCTGGCGGAGATCGAGCTGGCCATCGACCTCGCCGCGCAGGCCGGGCTGCTGCTGGCCGGCGAGCCGCCCGACCTGGGTCGCGGCCGGAAAGCGCCGCCGCCCACGCTCGCGCCGGATCCCGACCTCGCCCGGCCCGCGCCCGCGCTGCTGTACCGCCTGCTGCTGACGACCTGGTGGGACCCGGCGCCGCCGGAGTTCGAGACCGACGTCCCCGCGCTCACGCGACGGCTGGTCGTGCGGCTCCTGGCGCGGCTCGGTCCCGGCGACGCGATCGCCGACGTCGACGCGCTGGCCCGGCTGGCCGAATGGCACGCGCCGATGCTGCCGACCGACGACTTCGCCGGCCACGTCCGGGCGGCGCTCGCCGAGGCCGAGCTGCTCGGCGTCGTCGCGCACGGCGCCGTCACCGCGGCCGGGCGGGCCCTGCTCGACGACGGCGAGCTCGTCGAGGTCACCGACGAGCTGGTCGCCCGTGCGCGGACGACGGCGTTGTTCGGCACCGACCTGACCGCGATCGTGCCCGGCTCGCCGGACACGCGGCTCGCCGCGTCGCTCGACCGGGTCGCCGACCGCGAGTCCCAGGGCACCGCGACCAGCTGGCGGTTCTCGCCCGCGACCGTCCGGCGGGCGTTCGACCAGGGCGCGACGGCCGACGAGCTGCTCGGCGAGCTGGGCGCGCTCGCCGCGGGCGAGCTGCCGCAACCGCTGGTGTACCTGGTCAACGACGTCGCGAGGCGGCACGGCGAAGCGCAGGTGCTCGACGTCGCGAGCGTCGTCGTCGGCGAACCCGCCGTGCTGGCCGAGCTCGCCGCGCACCGCAAGCTGGCGAAACTCGGCCTGCGCGGGGTGGCCCCGACCGTCTTGACGTCCACTGTGGACGCTTCGGGCACGCTGGACGCCCTGCGCGAAGCCGGGTACGCGCCGACCCGGCACGCCGCCGACGGGAGCATCGTGCTGCCGGCCCGTGAACCGGCCGAGCCGACGGTCGTCGTCCGCGACGCCGAGCCGGGCGACCGGCCACCGAGCGCCCTGGACCACGCCGAGCGCCTGCTCGCGGCCCCGCGGACCGGCCCGGGCCTGCTGCGCGGGCAGCTCGCGCGGGCGATGAGCGACCGCTACTCCGGCCGCCTCACGCCGAAGCAGCAGCAGCTCTGCTGGCAGCTCGAGGCCGGGATCCCCGCGGACGTCCTGTACCAGGCCGAAGACGGCCCCGCCCGGCTCGTGATCGCGTACCCGGAACTCGACGGCGACGTCCTGGACGTCTGGTCGCTCGGCGAGCGCGGTTACCGGCGGCTCGAGCTGACGCGGATCGAACTCGGCTAGGTCCTGACGCCGGTCAGCCGCGCGTAGACCACGACGTTGTCGAGGTAGTTGCCGCTCGACCGGTCGAACGCCCCGCCGCAGGTGATGAGCCGCAGCTCGGGCCCGGCCGTGTCGCCGTAGACCTGGTCCGTCGGGAACTCGGCCTTGGCGTAGCGGTCGACGCGGTAGACGGTGAAGACCGCCGTCCGGCCGTCGGCGCGGCCGACCACGGCCTGTTCGCCGGGGCGCAGGTCCTTGAGCCGGGAGAAGGCCCCGGTGACGTGCTTGTAGTCGACGTGCGCGGCCAGCACGGCCGGGCCGACCTCGCCGGGCGACGGCGCGCCGGTGAACCAGCCGACCGTCGTCGCGTCGCCCGGGACCTCGAGCTCGCCCTTCGCGGTCAGCCCGAGGTCCTTGATCCCCTCGGCCCGGACGCCGATCGCCGGGATGGTCAGCGACGCCGGTTTCGCCGCCGGGAGCCCGCCGACGGTGGGCGTGAAGGTGGTCGGCGGGACGATCGCGACCGGCGACGCGGACGGCGGAGCGACTTCGTTCGCCGGATGCGGCGAGAAGGCGAAGACGGCGGCCACCACCAGGACCGCGACGAGCGCGGCGACGACCGCCGTGACGGCCGGCCACAGGCGCGGGTGCCTCAATTCGCCCGCCGGCGCAGGTAGAGCACCATGCCGCCGGAGGCCGCCGCGGCGAGCAGCGCGCCGCCGAGCACCAGGAACCCGGGGACCTCCTCGTCCGGCTCGCCGCCGCCGGTGGCCACGCCGCCGACCGGCTTCACCTTCACCTGGCCGCCCGTCGCGGCCTTCTTGGTGGTCGTGGCGGGCTTCGGTGCCGGGTGGGTCTCGGTCGCGGGCTCTTCGGACGACGGCGTGGTCGTGCCCTGCGGGCGGTGCGGCAGGGATTCGCAGGCGATGCCGTCGTGGTCGGAATCGAGGTTGTTCGGGTCGCCCGGCGTCGCGTCGAGCACCGCCTGGGCCTCTTCCTGGTAGTGGAAGTCGCTGCAGTCCAAGTCACCGGCGGTCTGGGCGGAAGCGAAGGGAACGGGGCCGAGGAGAGCGATCCCGGCGACGGCGGCGGCCGTCGTCAGGGCACGGCGAAACAAGGACACCGGAAGTCCTTTCGGGGGAGAATCGGGGCGATTGCGAGGGTTAATATCGTGGCGACGGCCATTCTGTTACGGACTTTTCCGTAATTCCGGAAATGCCAGCGCTCCACCTGAATCCGGGCGGCTGGTGATTCTTTTCCCGGCCGCCACCGGGCCTATTCGCCGCAGCGCCGGCATACCCCGTAACCTGGGGATATGCCGATCCAGGTACTGCTCGTCGACGACCACGAACTGGTCCGCCGCGGGCTCCGCGACCTCCTCGGCGACGAGCCTGACATCGAGGTCGTCGCCGAGGCGAGCAGCGTCGAAGAAGCCCTGGCGGTGGCGATGCACGTCGAACCGGAGGTCGCCGTGGTCGACGTCCGCCTCGGCGACGGCGACGGCATCACGCTCTGCCGCGAACTGCGGTCCAAGCCGAACCCGCCCGCCTGCCTGATGCTCACCGCGTTCGACGACGAGGAGGCGATGGTCGGCGCGATCATGGCCGGCGCCGCCGGTTACCTGCTGAAACAGGTGCGGGGGCAGGACGTCGTGAACGCCGTCCGCGAGGTCGCGGCCGGGCGGTCGCTGCTGGACCCGGTGAGCACCGCGCGGGTGCTCGACAAGATGCGGCACCCGCCGACGGACGAGCTGGCGACGCTGACCGAGCGCGAGCGGGACGTGCTCGAGCTGATCGGCCAGGGGCTGTCGAACCGGGAGATCGCCGAGCGGCTGTTCCTCGCCGAGAAGACGGTCAAGAACTACGTCACTTCGGTGCTGGCGAAGCTCGGCATGCAGCGCCGGACGCAGGCGGCCGCCTGGATCGCGCGCCGGGAAAAGTAGCTCCGCGCGACGATCGCGTCCGCAAGCCGCCGTTCGCTGCGTCCTTTTCAACCGTGGTCACGATCCGCGATGTCGATCAGCGGTTTCTTGGCGCCAGATTCACTCTAACGTGAGTCGAATGGGTGTTCGATCAGCCGGTACGATCTTCGTGAGGGCGAGGAAGGGAGGCTGGATGACCCGAGAAGGCTAGGTCGCGGTCAGTCAAGTGGGAGGTCGAACGCGACGAGCGTGCCGAGGCTGGGCGAGGAGTTCAGGAAGAACTTGCCGCCGGCGGCATCCGCGCGTTCGGCGAGATGACGCAGGCCACGGGTGGCGACACCTTGGGGGACGCCGGAACCGTTGTCCCGGACACGGAGTTTGACGCCCCCGGAGTCCCTGGTCAGGGTCACGCGGGTTTCGCTGGCACCGGAGTGTCTGACCACATTGGACAGTGCTTCGCGCAGTGCGGCCCGGATGTGGTCGGCGCGTTCCGCGGGGATGTCGGCGAATTCGCCGGACAGCTCCAGGGTCGGCGGGTAGCCGAGCAGCTCGCCGGCGATGCGGACCTCGCCGCGCGCCGACTCGGCGAGGTCGGTGGGCGTGCCGGTGTCGTGGCGAGGCTCCGGAGACCTCAGCGCGCGCACGGTGCCCCGGATTTCCTCGATGGTCTGGTCGAGCTGGTCGATCGCATCCGAAAGCCGTGCGCCATCGGCCTGGGCGAACCGCTTGCGCATGTTGCGCCGGACCCGGTCGAGCTGCATGCCGGCGCCGTAGAGCCGCTGGACGATGACGTCGTGCAGCTCGCGAGCGATGCGCTCCCGCTCTTCGTAGAGCGCGACGCGGTGCCGGGCATTGGCGCCTTCGGCGAGCGCGAGGACGACCCCGGCCTGGGCGGCGAAGGCCACGAGCATCTCGACGGTCCCGGCGGAGAACGGCTCACGCCCCCGCTTCCGGTAGACCGTGAGCGCCCCGAGCACCCGCCCCCCGGACCCGAACGGCGCGGCGGCGAACGGCCCATAGCCCTGCAACTCGGCGGGCACGAAGGGCGCGGTCCGCGGATCGACGGTGAAGTCGGCGCTCGCGACGGGCTCACCCCCGCGCGCGACGCGCCCAGCAGCGGAGTCGGCGGCCAAGGCAAGACCGCGCAAGGATTCCGCGGCACTGGCATGGCCTGGCACGGCTGATTCGTCTCCCGCGGCTTCCGGCTCACCGACGGCACTGTCCGCGGCAGGAAGAGGCGCCTCGGTCGGGTCGGCGGTGGCGCTGCCCGCGTCGGGAAGGCGCGGCTCGGACTCCACGGGGTGGGCGGCGGCGCTGCTCGCGGCGGAAAAGGGCGGCTCGGCCGGGTGGGCGGTGGCGTGGTGCGCTGCCTCGACCACCACGCGGCCGTCGTCGGTGCTGACCATGGCCAGGCCCAGGTCGGCGTCGGCCAGCTCGGCCGCTCGGGCTACGACCGTGTCGAGCACCGCGCCCGGGTCGTCGCCGGACAGGGCGGTGCTCGTGATCTCGGTGGCGGCGGACAGTGCCCGCGCGGCAAGCGTCGGATCCATGAGTTCCGTCATTATCGCGCGGCGCTGCGGCGGTGCGCCAAGCACACTGGCGGACTCGATCACGACACCGGCACCCGCGCGACAACTCGCCCGTCGCGGACTTCGAGAACCACGTCCGCGTCGGACGCCTCCTCCGCGCGGTGGGTCACGTGCACCACCGTCCGGCCGGCCAAGGCCTCACGCAGGTGCGCGCGCACGACCTGCGCGGTCGGCTCGTCGAGGTGCGCGGTCGGCTCGTCGAGCAGCACGAGCCCCGCCGACGGCGCCCCGAGCAGCGCCCGCGCCAGTGCGACGCGCTGGGCCTGCCCGCCGGACAGGCCGCTGCCGCCGCTGCCTAGCAGCGTCGACGGGTCGAGGTCCGCGAGCGCGGCCTGCCGCAGCGCCTCGCGCAGTTCGTCCGGCGTGGCCGTCGGGCGGGCGAGGCGGAGGTTCTCGGCGACCGTCGTGGCGGCGAGCATCGGCTCCTGGGGCGCCCACGCGACCCCGTCCGGGACGCCGACGACTCCGCGCCGCGGCTCGAGGAAGCCCAGCAGCGCGGCGACGAGCGTCGACTTGCCGGCGCCACTCGGGCCGACCACCGCGGCGTAAGTGCCCGGCGCCAGGTCGACGTCGACGTCGTGCAGCACGGCAGGACCGCCCGGCCAGCCGAGGTCGGCGCTCCGGAGGACCACGTGGTCGTCGACCGGGACCGGGTGCGTGGCCGGCGTGTCGGCCAAGCGCCGGCGGGCCCGCTGCAGCGTGTCCCAGTGCTGGGCGACCGGCGGCAGCAGCGCGAGCACCTCCGCCAAAGCCAGCGGCACCAACGCCAGCACGGGCGCCAGCACCGGTTCGAGACGGCCGTCGGTCACGGCCGACGCCGCGAGCGCCGTGCTGACCACCGCGGCCGCGCCGCAGACCAGCGTGACCAGCGCTTCCGCTGCGCCCGCACCGAAAGCCTGCCGGCGGGCCTGCGCCGCCAAGTGGGTGTCGGCGTCCGCGAGCGCGCGGCGGTGGTCGCGGTCCTTGCCGAAGGCGAGCAGCTCGGCCGCCGCCTCGAAGAGCACGAGGACGCGCGAAGCCACTTCGCGACGGCCGTCCGCCAGGGCCGACGTCGCCCGGCGCTCGGCGCGCAAGGCGAGCCAGGGCGCGCACAGCCCGAGCGCCACGGCCGCCGCGAGCGTGAGCCCCGCCGCGGGCAGGCCCCACGTCTGCACGGCGATCGCCCCGGCCGCGACCAGCGCCACCACCAGCGGTGGCGACACCACCCGGGGCAGCAGGTCGCGCACGGTGTCGACGTCGGCGACGAGCCGGCGCTGCCCTTCGCCCGCGCGCAGGCCCCGCGCCGGGCCGAGCCGGACCAGCGAAGTCCACAGCCGCACCCGGAGCCGGCCCGCGATGCGGAACGCCGCGTCGTGCGTGACCAGGCGTTCCGCGTACCGCAGCCCCGCACGGCCCAGCCCGAACGCGCGGACGCCGACCACCGCGACCGTCAACGTCAGGATCGGCGGCTGCTGCGACGCCTTGGCGATGAGCAAGCCCGACGTCGCCGTCAGCGCCACCCCGGCCAGCAGCGCCACCGCGCCCAGCACGGCGCCGCCGAACAGGCGGGTGTCGAGCAGGGCACGCCACTTCAGCGGCGCGCGCGCCGAGTCCACTGTGGACACTTCGACGGCCGGGACCTCTTCCGGCGGCAGGTCGACCGCCGCCGTGTGCTCGTGGGCCGCGATGATCGCCGCGGCGCCGTCGTCGACCGCGCGCTGCACGGCGTCGAGCACCAGGCGCGCGCCGGCCTCGTCGAGGTGGGCGGTCGGCTCGTCGAGCACCAGCAGCCAGGCGCCGTCGCGGACGCGGAGCAACGCCCGAGCCACCGCGACGCGCTGACGTTGCCCCAGCGAAAGCCGTGCCACCGGGCGGTCCGCGAGCCCGGTCAGGCCGAGTTCCGCGAGCGGGGCGTCGGAGCCGACCTCCTCGCGGACCGTGCCGCCGGTGAACACCGGCGACTGCGGCACCCACGCGACCTGCTCACGCCAGCGCGCGAGGTCGGCGTCGGCGAGGTTCGTCGCGCCGACGGTGATCGCACCGTCGTGGGCCGGGACGAAGCCCAGCAGCGCCGAGAGGGTGGTCGACTTGCCGCCGCCGCTCGGGGCGCGCAGCCACACCGTCTCGCCCGGGCGGACCGAGAACGTCTCGCCGTCCGGGGCGAACCCGCCGCGTCGCGCCACGCGCAGGGAAGCCACGCGCAGTTCGCCCCGCGAAGGATCCTCGGTTCCGGCGGCGGGCGCCGGGACCGCCAGCAGGTCGGCGACCCGCCGGACCGCTTCGACGCCGTCCTCACTGGCGTGGAACGCGGCGCCGACCGCGCGCAGCGGCTGGTAGCACTCGGGCGCCAGGATCAGCACGCCCAGCCCGATGGCGAGCGGGAGGTTTCCGTTCACCAGCCGGACGCCGATCGTCACCGCGACCAGCGCCACCGACAGCGTCGCGATCAGTTCGAGCACGAACGCCGAGGAGAAGGCGACCTTCAACGTCTTGAGCGTCGCTCGGCGGTGGCGTTCGGACAGCTGCCGGACCGTCTCGCCCTGGGCGGCCGCGCGGCGGAACGCGGTCAGCACCGGCAGCACGCGCACGAGCTCGAGGAGCCGTTCGGACATCCGGTGCGTCGCGTCGGTCGCGCCGGCGACGCGCCCGGCCGTGAACTTGCCGACGAGGATCGCGAACACCGGGAGCAGCGGCACGGTCAGCGCGACGATCACGCCGGACGGCCAGTCGGCGAACAGGATCGCCGCGCCCGCGCCGAGCGGCACGACCGCGGCCGTCACCAGGGCGGGCAGGTATTCGCGGAAGTACGCGTCGAGCGCGTCGAGACCGCGGGTGGTGAGCGCGGTCAGCTCGCCGTGGCCACGCCGGGCGATCCACTCGGGACCCAGGCGCAGCGCGTGGTCGACGGCCTTGGCGCGCAGCTCGCGTTGCGCTGTCGCGGCCGCACGCGCGGAGACCGTGCGCACGGCCCAGCCGGTCACGGCGCGCGTCGCGACGAGCGCGAGCAGCGCGGCCAGCTGGGCGGTGCGCCCCCCGGAACCCGCTCCGACGATCGCCGCGAGGACGTCGGCGAGCAGGAAGGCCTGGGCCACCAGCGCGGCCGCGTGCAGGAAGGACAGGAACCCCACCAGGGCCAGCGCTCGGCGCACGGCCGGCACGAGGGCCGGCAATGCGCCGAGCGGGCCCTTTCCCGGCCGCGCCGAGTCCACTGTGGACTCCGAGGCGGAAAGGGGAGCGCGTCCGGGAAGCTTGCTCATGGCGCGTGGACCGCCGGGATGTGCTGAGTGCCGATGCGCTTCCGGAACACCCAGTACGTCCAGCCCTGGTAGATCAGCACAGCTGGGGCACCGAAGACGGCGACCCAGGTCATGACGGTCAGCGTGTACGGGCTGGACGCGGCTTCGGCGATGGAAAGGGTGTTCGCTGTGTCGACCGTCGACGGCAGCACGTTCGGGAAGAGCGAGCCGAACAGGACGACGGCGGCACCGGTGATGACCACGGCGAGCGCGGCGAACGCCTGGCCGTCGCGATCCGCGCGCAGCCGGAACCAAGCCACGACGGCGGCGACGGCGGCCACGCCGAACGCGAGCAGCGTCCACAGGGTGCCCGAGCGCCACTGCACCACCGCGAGGAACGCGACGATCGGCACCATCGCGAACGGCAGCAGCCGCAGCGCCAGGAGACGAGCGCGTTCCCGCAGGTCGCCGCTCGTCTTGAGGGCGAGGAACGCGGCACCGTGGGTGATCGAGAAGGCCGCGATCGCGACCGCGCCGAGCAGGGTGTCCCAGCGGATCGCGGCGAACGCCGAGCCGACGCGGTTGCCTTCGGCGTCCAGCGGCAGGCCGAGGACGGTCGTGGCGAGGACGAGGCCGACACCCAGCGGCGGGATCCACGAGCCGATCATGATCACGCGGTCCCAGGTGCGCCGCCAGCGGTCGGAGTCGACCTTGCCGCGGTACTCGAACGCGACGCCGCGGCCGATCAGGGCGAGCAGCAGGAGCAGCAACGGCAGGTAGGCGGCCGAGAAGAGGCTCGCGTACCACCCGGGGAAGGCGGCGAACATCGCGCCGCCGGCGACGATGAGCCAGACCTCGTTGCCGTCCCAGACGGGCCCGATGGTGTTGACCATGACGCGGCGTTCGGTGTTGTCGCGCGCCAGGATCGGCAGCAGCATCCCGACGCCGAAATCGAAGCCTTCGAGGAACAGGTAGCCGAGCCAGAAGAAGGCGATCACGACGAACCAGACGGTTTCGAGGGTCATCGGGTCGCTCCTCGAGCGTGGTAGCCGTGAGTTGTCCACAAGCCGGGGAGTTGTCCACAGGCAGGCTGTGGGTAACCCGGCAGGGTGATCGCATCGGCACTCATCGTCAGCACCTCAGTAGGCGAAGGCGAGCGTGTCCTCGCCCGGTTTGTCGGAATCCTTCGGTTCCGGGGGCATCACGGCCTCGACGCCGCCCCGGATGTACTTGCGCATCAGGAACAGCTCCACCACGCCCAGGGCCGCGTACACCGTGGTCAGGGCGATCAACGACGTCCAGACTTCGCCCGTCGTCAGGCGTGAGACCGCCTGGGCGGTGAACATCCACACCCCGTCGACGCCCGTCGGGTTCGGGGCCACCACGAACGGCTGACGCCCCATCTCCGTGAAGATCCAGCCCGCGCTGTTGCCCAGGAACGGGGTCGCGATGCCGGCCAGGACCAGCAGGGGGAACCAGCGGCCGGTGGGGATGCGATCGCGCCGCGTCAGCCACAGCGCCAGCAGCCCGATGCCCGCCGAGATCGCGCCGAAGCCGATCATCATGCGGAAGCCCCAGTACGTCACCGGCAGGTTCGGCACGTAGTCGATCGGCTTGCCGGCCAGCGAGCCCAGCTCCGGGTCGTCCGGGTAGTTCGTCCCGTACTTCGCCTGGTACTCCGAGACCAGGTTCTCGACGCCCTTGACCTCGGTCGAGAAGTCGTTGTGGGCCAGGAAGGACAGGAGCGCGGGCACGTTGAACGTCTTGACGTCCTCGCAGTTCGACCCCGAGACGTCGCCGATCGCGATGATCGAGAAGCTCGCCGGCTTTTCCGTGTGGCACAGCGCTTCCGCCGACGCCATCTTCATCGGCTGCTGCTCGAACATCAGCTTGCCCTGGGTGTCGCCGGTGATGGCGAGCACCGCGAACGCCGCGATGCCGACCCAGGCGCCGAGGCGCAGCGACGAGCGCCAGACATCCTGGTTCGAGCGGCGCCGCCAGAGGTGCCAGCCCGCGACGCCCACCAGGAACGCCGCCGCCACCGAGAACGCGCCGGCCAGGGTGTGCGGGATCGCGGCCAGCGCCGTGTTGTTCGTCAGCACCGCCCAGATCGAGTTCATGGTCGGCTTGCCGTTCTCGAACGTCACGCCCACCGGGTGCTGCATCCACGAGTTCGCGGCCAGGATGAAGTACGCCGAGGCCATCGTGGCCAGGGAAAACGCCCACGCGCAGGCCAGGTGGACCTTCTTCGGCAGCCGGTCCCAGCCGAAGATCCACAGGCCGAGGAACGTCGACTCGACGAAGAACGCGACGAGCCCTTCCATGGCGAGCGGCGCGCCGAAGACGTCGCCGACGAAGCGCGAGTAGGCGCTCCAGTTCATCCCGAACTGGAACTCCTGCACGATGCCGGTCACGACGCCCATCGCGAAGTTGACCAGCAGCAGCTTGCCCCAGAACTTGGTCATCTTCAGGTGCCGCGGATCGCCGGTGCGGACCCAGCGGGTCTGCATCGCCGCGACCAGGATCGACAGCCCGATGGTCAGCGGGACCATCAGGAAGTGGTAGACGGTGGTGATGCCGAACTGCCACCGCGCTAGCTCAAGGACCTCCACGTGGTCCAGCGTGCTCCGGCGCCGCCGGAGCGACTAGATCAATCGGTCCCTTCCCTCCTGGGACCAAGGTCCTGCACCTGTTCGAGTGCCTTTCGCGCCTCTTCGGCCACAGCGCGTCGCGGACCGGCGTCACCCAGTCCGGCGATGTGCCGCAGCGCCAGCTCGTACGCCGTGTCGAACGCCCTGTCCGCCGCCACCGGGAAGTCCGGCCGGACGCCCGTGCCCTCCCAGTTCTCCCCCGTGTCCGGGTGGAACGAGCGCGCGATCGACACCGTCACGTCCAGGTAGGTGTCCACCTTGTACTGCTCGCGCGGGTGCGCGCCGCCGCGCGTGGCCTCCCCCACCGTCTTCGCGCGGCCTTGCTGCTGGAGGGAGAACGCCAGGTCCTCGCCGCCGGAGAACGTCTGCGGGCCGGTGAGCACCCAGACCGGCTTGGTCCCGCCGAACCGCGGGCCCGGCACGTACGGCAGCGTCCACATCTGCGTCGTCCGGTGGCCCTCGCGCTCGTAGATGTCGAGGTAGTGGGTCCGCTCGTCGAAGAGGTAGCTCTGCAGGAACGCGCTGGTGTCCGGGGTGCCGCCGCGGTTGCGCCGCACGTCGAGCAGCACCGCGTCGGTGGGGGCGACCAGCGTCATCGCCGCCGCGATCGACGGCGCCGCGAGGTCGAGCGGGTAGAGCAGGGTCGTGTCGACGTAGCCGACGTTGCCCGCGAGCCGCCGCGCCGACGCGATGCCGAAGCCCTCGAGTTCGGCCTCGAGCCGGTACCCGTCGGAGCTCACGGCCGCGTCGCCGTCCTCGGCCACCGGGTCCACGTGGTGCCGCAGGCGCAGGTGCTTGTCCCCGTTCACCGACTGCAGGTCCGCTGTGACGAGCGTCGCGAACCCGGCGTCGTCCACTTCCGCATACGCACCTTCGCCGAGACGGCGGCGAAGCACTTCGGCCAGTTTCTCCGCGACGTCCGGGAACACGTAGTGGGCTTCCAACCGGCGGATGACCTCGTCGACCTGCGCAGCACGCGCCATTGACCCCATGGTTGTCAACCTACCGCAGGCCACAAATGACTTTTCGGCATGCCGAAAACAAATGTACGACGCGACTGGATGACAAATTCATGACCACCGACGGCGCAATTTCGAGCAAGCCATCAGCTTGCGGTCTTCTGAATCACCCCTTTATCGTTGCAGTGAAAGGGGCGAGAAAATACTCATGACTTCCGCGATGGTGGCGTTGATCAGCGCGTTCGGCCTGGTCCTCGCCGTGGAGCTGCCGGACAAGACGCTCGTGGCGACCCTGGTGCTGACCACCCGTTTCCGCGGTGGTCCGGTATTCGCCGGGGTGTGCGCCGCGTTCGCCGTGCAATGCGTCATCGCGGTCGCCTTCGGCAGCGTGCTGACGCTGCTGCCGGACCTGGTGCTTTCGCTGGTCGTCGCCGGCATGTTCGCGCTCGGCGCTTTCATGCTCCTTCGCGAGGGATTCAGCGAAGCGGACGAAGCAGGTGAAGACGCTTCGCGGGTCGGGCCGGCTCCGCTGTCCTTCCTGCGCTCCGCGATGACGTCGTTCGGCGTACTCTTCGCCGCCGAGTGGGGCGACGCCTCCCAGCTCGCGACGGCGAGCCTCGCCGCCCGGATCGGCAACCCCGTCGCCGTCGGCGTCGGCGCGTTCGCCGCGCTCGTGATCGTCGCCGGGCTCGCCGTGTTCATCGGCGCGAAGATCCGCAGCCGGATCAAGCCGAAGCTGATCCAGCGCTGCGCCGGGTTCGTCTTCGCCGGCTTCTCGGCCTTCGCGCTGATCCAGCTGGCCTTCTGAGCCGACAGCTCTTTCACAGGGTCACCGGGTAACCTTTCGGAAACGAAAGGGTGGAAGCCAGGTGAACAAGCCCCTGTCCGCGGTCTCGCCCGTGCACGGCCGGATCGCGCTCGGCGGGATCGGCCTCGCGGTGGTCATCTCGATCGACCTGCACCTGCGCCTCTCCGGGCAGGTCAGCCCGGTCTGGCAGACGCTCTCGGAGTACGTCTACGGCCGGCTCGGGCACGGCTCGGCCGCGCCGCTGTTCAGCGTGATGTGCCTGGCCCTGTCGTTCGGCTCGGTGGCGCTGCTCGCGGGGATCGCGAAGGCGCACCGGCCCGGCACCACGGCCGTCTGCGTGCTGCTCGGCGTCTGGTCGGCCGGGCTGCTCGTGTGCGGGCTCGTGCCCGTGGACCCCGACGGCCAGGCGCGCACCCTGTCCGGCCAGATCCACAACGCCGCCGCGCTCACGGCGTTCGTCGCGCTGCCCACGGCCGCGTTCGTGCTGACGAAGAAGGGCCGCGAGCGGTGCCCGTGGGAGCCGCGCCGGACGACGATCCGGCGCCTGGCCGCCGCGAGCTTCGCCAGCGTCGGCGTGGTGCTCGGCGGGTTCGTGCTCACGCTCGTCCTCGGCCCGGCGAACCAGGAAGTCACGCTCGGCCTGTTCGAGCGGCTGCTGTTCACCATCGACGTCACGCTGCTGCTGACGATGGTCCGCCCGCTGCGTTAAGCCTTCAGGATCTCGGCCAGCCGCCCGGCGGCCGCGACGACCTGCGGGCCCACCTCGGCGGCCTTCAGCGGCTCCATCGAGACGACACCGACACTCGCCTTGAGCCCCGGCACGCCCCGGACGGGTGCCGCGACACCGGACGCGCCCGCCTCCAGCTCGCCCGTCGACGTCACCCAGCCGTCGCCGCCCGGGCGCAGGGACATCGCCTTGCCCGCCGCGCCCGCGGTCAGCGAGTGCCGGCTGCCGACGCGGTAGGCGACGTGAAAACTCGTCCACGACGGCTCGACGACGGCCACCGCAAGCGCTTGCGGCCCCTGCGCGACCGACAGGTGCGCGGTCGCCCCGACCTTCTCGGCCAGCTCGCGCAACACCGGCCCCGCGGCGTCCCGCAGCTGGGGCAGCACCTGCCCGGCCAGCCGGAGCAGGCCGACGCCGAGGCGGACCTTGGTGCCGTCCCGCCAGACCAGCCCGCGTTCCGACAGCGGCACGAGGAGCCGGTAGACGGCCGCGCGGCTGGCCCCGATGGCCACCGCCAGCTCGGAGATGGTCGCCGCGTCGCCTCCGGCATCGGCGACCGCCTGCAGCAGCGCCAAACCCCGGTCGAGCGTCAGCGACCCCTCCCGGCTGGTCACAGCAAGCCGAGTTCGCCCATGTCGGCGACCGGCTCGTCGAACGACGCGGCCGCGTACGACGCGAAGAGCGCCCGGACGGCCTTCGCGGCCTGCTCGGACAACGCGCGGGCCTCGTCGGCCAGCGCTTCGGCGTCCGTCGACTCCAGCGCGCCCCGGACGTCGCCGCCCGAAAGGCTGCGCGCGGAGGCCACGAGCAGGTTGAGGAAGCCGTGGTGCACGAAGCCGGTGTCGGGGTCGGCGTGCCGGACCGCGCGGTGCAGGCTGTTCGTCGCCTTGAACGACGCCCCGGTGGCCCCGCTGACGACGGCGAGGAAGTCCGCCACCTCGTCGACGCTGGGGAAGTTCTCGCCGGCCTGGCCGCCGCAGCGGATCTTCGGCCAGCTGCCGTGCTCGATCACCTTCCGCACGCCGTCCAGCCAGCCGACGCCGCGCCGCGGCTCGACCACGCGGATGACGTCCTCCGGGACGAACTCCGAGACGCGCTCCAGCCAGACCTCGTCGACATCCGACGGCGCCGGCATCTCGACCATCCGGAGGGCGAGCAGCTCGCTGCGCGACTCGACGATGGAGATCGCCTTCGGCACGCCGCCCAGACCGGTGTCGATGATCAGCGAAAGCGGCAGGGGCTGCTTCGGCTTGATCTTGATCAGCTCGGTGATCAGCTCCGGCAGCCGGGACGCCTGGCAGAGGAAAACCCCCAGCACACCGGCGTGTTCGGACTCCCGGCTGGCGAAGTGCGCACGCAGCGCTTCGGGCATCGCGGAATCACCGGGCGGGAACAGCGCCGAGTCGTCGACGAGCCTCGCGAACAGGGGAGGGATTCCACGGGGGCCGGGGGGCGTGAGTTCCACAGCGCTTGACACGACTGACACGCTAGTAGCGTACGACATGAGGACAAAATCGTTCGCACAACGGACACATTTCGGAGGGGTGCCGATGCCTTACTACCGGCAAGTAGGCGAGATCCCGCACAAGCGGCACACCGCGTTCCGCAAGCCGGACGGCGGCCTCTACGCCGAGGAGCTGATGGGCGTCGAAGGCTTCTCCGCCGACTCGGCGCTGCTGTACCACCGCGGCCTGCCGACGGCGATCGTCGACGCCGTCGCGGTCGAGGAGGACCGCGGCCCGCTCACCCCGAACCTCCCCCTCAAGCCTCGCGCCTACCAGACGCGGGACCTCAAGTTCGGCGGCGACACCGACGCCGTGACCGACCGGCGCCGGCTGTTCGGCAACAACGACGTCACCATCGGGTTCGTCACCGCGACCGCGCCCAGCCCGCTCTACCGCAACGCGGCCGGCGACGAGCTCTTCTACGTCCAGGGCGGCTCCGCGACCGTCGAGACGATCTACGGCAGCCTCGAGGTCGGCGACGGCGACTACCTCGTGATCCCGACGTCCTGCACCTACCGCGTCGTCCCCCACGGCGAAGTCGGGCTCTTCGTCCTGGAGGCACGCGGGCACATCGGTCCGCCGAAGCGCTACCTCTCGGCGAAGGGCCAGTTCCTGGAGCACTCGCCGTACTGCGAGCGGGACATCCGGGGTCCGTCGCAGCCGCTGCTGGCCGACGGCGAAGACGTGGACGTCCTCGTCCGCCACCGCGCCGGGCTGACGCGCTACACGTACGCGACGCACCCCTTCGACGTCGTCGGCTGGGACGGCTGCCTCTACCCGTGGGCGTTCAACATCGACGACTTCGAGCCGATCACCGGCCGCGTGCACCAGCCGCCGCCGGTGCACCAGACGTTCGAGGGCCCGAACTTCGTCGTCTGCTCCTTCTGCCCGCGGAAGGTCGACTACCACGAGGACTCGATCCCGGTGCCGTACAACCACGCGAACGTCGACTCCGACGAGCTGATGTTCTACGTCCGCGGCAACTACGAAGCCCGGAAGGGCTCCGGGATCGGCATCGGCTCCCTTTCGCTGCACCCGTCGGGATTCACGCACGGCCCGCAGCCGGGCGCGGCGGAGGCGTCGATCGGCGCGGAGTTCTTCGACGAGACCGCCGTCATGGTCGACACGTTCGCGCCGCTGGAGCTCGGCGAAGCCGCCGACGCGTCCGAAGACCCCGGCTACGCGTGGACGTGGTCGCGCCGCGGGCCCAAGGGATAGTCAAAATACCGTCCCCTCCCCGTTCCGTTGCCGGATAATGGAATTCCGCGGCGCAACGGGGAGGGTTCGATGATCAATTCCCAACCAGCACGGCGAAAGAGAAAGATCCTCCCGTTCGTGGCCGCGATCGTGGTCGCCGCCGGGCTGATCATCGGGATCCGGTACTGGACCAGTGGTCCGGACGGCAGCGCGGACGCCCCGAAGTGCACGGGCTCGGACGCGATCGCGCTCAACGTCGCGTCGTCCCCGGAAAAGGTCGGAATAGTCCAAGAAGCCGCGAAGGCCTACTCCGGACGGACCGTCGCCGGGCACTGCGTCGACGTGGTCGTGCGGTCGAAGTCGTCCGGCGTCGCCATGCAGGCGCTGGCGAACGGCTGGAACGAAGCCACCGACGGGCCGCGCCCGGACGTCTGGACGCCGGCCGCGAGCGGCTGGGTCAACCTGCTGCGCGTCAACGCGAAGGGCGACACGGCGTCGATCGTGCCGGAGGGCGCCCCGCCGTCGATCGCGAACTCGCCGCTGACCATCGCGATGCCGAAGCCGATGGCCGAGGCGCTGGGCTGGCCGGCCAAGCCGATCGGCTGGAAGGACCTGGCCGAGCTGGCCACCGACCCGGCGGGCTGGGCGAAGTACGGCCACCCGGAGTGGGGGAAGTTCCGGCTCGGCAAGACGAACCCGAACATCTCCACGGCGGGCCTGAACGCCACCATCGGCGCGTACTACGCGGCCACGGGCACGTCGTCGGACCTCACCGCGGCCGCGCTCGAGAAGCCCGAGGCCAAGCAGTTCGTCACGAACATCGAGCAGGCGATCGTCCACTACGGCGACAACACGCTGACCTTCCTGACGAACCTGCAGAAGGCCGACGACCGCGGCGCGGCGCTGTCCTACATCTCGGCGGTGACCGTCGAGGAGAACTCACTGATCGGCTACAACCAGGGCAACCCGACGACCGATCCGGCGAAGGCGGGCCAGCACGCACCCCCGAAGGTGCCGCTCGTGGGGATCTACCCGGCGGACGGCACGCTCAACTCCGACCACCCGTTCGTCACGCTGAACTGGGCCGACGCGACGCGCAAGCAGGTCGCCGCCGACTTCCTCGGCTACCTGCGCGGCCCGGAGACGCAGCAGAAGTTCGCCGACCTGGGCTTCCGGTCGTTCGACGGCAAGCCGGGCCCGCAGGCGACCACCGCGAACGGCGTCCAGCCGGACGCGAAGATCAGCTTCCTGCAACCGCCGTCGCCGAGCGTGCTCTCGAAGCTGCTGACCACGTGGACCGAGCTGCGCAAGAAGGCGAACGTGCTGCTGGTCGTGGACGTCTCGGGCTCGATGGGCGACGAGGTGAGCGGCACCGGCAAGAGCAAGATCGACCTGGCCAAGCAGGCCGCGATCGACGCGCTCGGCCAGTTCGTGCCCCGCGACCAGGTCGGGCTCTGGCAGTTCTCGACGCACCTCGACGGCGACAAGGACTACCAGGAGCTGGTGCCGGTCCAGGCGCTCGGCGCGAACGGCAAGGAGACCCTGGCGGCGCGGCTGGGCGGGCTCACGCCGCAGGCGGGCACCGGGCTGTACGACTCGTCGAAGGCCGCCTATGAGTACATGAAGGCGCACGTCGACCCGACGGCGATCAACGCGGTCGTGGTGCTGACCGACGGCCGCAACGAGGACCCCGGCGGCGTCGACCTGGACCACCTGCTCCCCGAGCTGCGGCCGGAAGGCAACGCGGAGACGGTCCGGCTGTTCACGATCGCCTACGGCTCGGACGCCGACCAGGGCGTGCTGAAGCAGATCGCCGAAGCGACCGAGGGATCGGAGTACGATTCGTCCAAACCGGACTCGATCAACCAGGTGTTCACCTCCGTGATCTCCAATTTCTGACATGAAGTTCGCCCGTGAGCTCGCCGAACCGTGGGGGCTGCTGCTGGCCGCCACGGCGGCGGGCGTGGCCTGGGCCGTCCAGCTGCCGGTGCTCGTCGCCGTCTTGATCGGGGTGGCGGTGCTGGCCGCGCGTGCGGGCGTGGCTTCGCTGGGACGAGAGGCCGCGCCGGAACGGCGTGAAGCGCGCGTGCTCGACGTCGCGCCCGGTTCGGCCGAGGCGAACTGGCTGCGGCGGGCCGAAGGCGCGGCCGACGGGTTCGCGTCGCTCAGCTCGTCGCTCGACGCCGGTCCGCTCGCCGACCGCGTCGCGGACATGGAGCCGGTCGTCCAGGAGACGCTGGCGACGCTCGAACGGCTGGCCGGCCGCGCGTCGGCGACCGGGAAGGCCCTGTCCCGGGTCGACCTCGAGGCCGTCACGCGCGAACGGCGCCGGCTGGAGCAGTCGCTGACGTCGGCGCGCGAGGAGGTCCGCGGCGACCTCGAGCAGGCGCTGACGGCCGTCCAGGCCCAGGCGGACGTGCACGGGCGCCTTTCCGGCGCCCGGGACAAGCTGCTGGCGCAGCTGCAGTCGGGCGCGCTCGGGTTGGACAGCCTGGTGGCGAGGGTCGCGGAGCTGACCGCGGCGACGACGGACGTCGCGGTGGACACCGGCGCGATCCGGGAGCTGAGCGACCAGCTGGAGGGCATCCGGCAGGGCGTCCTGGAGACCGAGCAGGCGACGCGGAAGTCGCTGGGCTGACCGCGTGCTTGACCGGGTCGCCCGGTGGTGTGAACTTTCGTGCCATGAAGGCAGATCCGCGCTCGATCGCGCGCAGTCAGTGGGTCCTGGACGCGAAGGGGGTCGACGACGAGCCCGTGCCGCCGTCGGTGCTCGCCGAATGGCGGCGCTACCAGCGGTCCTCGTGGGCCGCGCGGCGCCGGCACTCCGTCGTCGAGGTCACGAGCCTGCTCGTGACGGCCACGATCCCCGCGCTCGCGGCGTTCGCCCTCGACGCGCGGCTCATCGCCGCGGTCGGGTCGCTCGCGGTGCTGATCAACGGGATCCGCGCGCTGGGCGGGTACAAGGAGAACTGGACCAGCCGGACCCGGGCGCGCTACGCGATCGAGAAGGAGATCGCGCTGTTCGCCGCCAAACACGAACCGTACGCGACATCGGGCGCGGCGGCCGTCCTGGTGGAGACGGTCGAGGAGATCTGCGCGGGCGAGCGCGACGGCTGGGTCGCCCTGCGGCTGTCGTACGGCACGAACCGCGAGAACGCGACGACGCCCTGAGGTCAGCTCGCCCAGCCGGGCTGCCACGCATCGTCCGCGCGCGGTGCTTCACGCAGGTCGTCGCGCAACGCGGCCAGGGCGGGGTGGGAGTTGTCGCGACGCCAGAGCAGCGAGTGCGGGTACACGGGAACCGGCTGCTCGATCGGCACTCGCCGCAGGTCGTGCTCCACGGGCCACGACAGCCTGACCCCCGCTCCCACCAGGGTCGCGACCTCGGCCGACTCCGCGATCGTGTCCAGCACGACCTCGGTGCCGAAGTTCGGCCCGGCCATGTCGATCGAGAGGCCGAAAGCCGCCGCCAGCTCGGCGTAATACGCCTCCCACTCGGTGCCGGGCACGAGCCCGGGCATCCAGATCCGATGCCCCCGCACCTGCCACGGGGTGACCGCGGACTCGGTCGCCAGCGGGTGCGCCGGTCCGCAGAGCAGCTGCAGCGGCTCGTCCAGCACCCGCATCGCCTCGACTTCGCCGGGCAAGGACGCGACCGCCCGGAACGAAGCGTCGATCGACCCCGCCAGCACCGCGGCCAGGGCCGAACCGACGTCGAAGAGCGTGACGACCTCCAAGGCGACTTCCGGATGGGCTTCGTGGAACCGGTGCAGGAGCGACGCGGGGCCCAGCCGCCGGCCGATCACGTCGACGCGCAACGCCCTCCGGCCGGACTGCACGGACGCCACGGCCCGCGCTTCCGCCAGCAGGAGTTCGCGGGCGTGGGGCAGGAACACCGCACCGTCGCCGGTGAGCCGGACGCCGCGGGCCGTGCGGGTGAACAGGCGCACGGCCAGCGTCTTTTCCAACGCGGCGATGCGCTTCGAGACGGCCTGCTGGGTGATCGCGAGATCGGCCGCGGCGTCCTGGAACCGGCCCGCCTCCGCGGCCGCGACGAAGGTGCGCACGGCATCGAGGTCCACGACGACCGACTCTAGGGTCACAACGCCGGGTTGTGACGCGCCGATGCGGCGGTTGTTTGCTCCCCGCGGCCGTTGCCCGCTTTGATCTCCGGGTGATGCGCAGGCGGCTCGGACGGCGGTTCAGGTGGCTGTGGACGGCTTACGCCGTGAGCGCGTTCGGGACCTGGCTCGGCTTCGGGGCCTTCCCGATGCTGGCCATCCTCGTGCTGCACGCCGGGCCCGCGACCGTCTCCGCGCTCGCCGCCGTCGGACCGGCCGTCGGAGCGCTCGTGGCCGTGCCGCTGGGGCCGTGGGTCGACCGGCGCCCCAAGCGGCCGGTCATGGTGGCGATGGACCTCGTGCGGTTCGCCGCGCTCGTCAGCGTCCCGGCCCTCTACGCGCTCGGGGCCTTGGGTTTCACGCAGCTCCTCGTCGTTTCCGTGGTCGTCGCGGCGGCGGACATCACCTTCACCTCGGCGAGCGGCGCCTTCCTGAAGGGGCTCGTGCGGCCCGAAGACCTGCTCGTCGCGAACGGCCGCTTCGAGTCGACGAACTGGACGGCCACCGCGCTCGGCCCGCCGCTGGGCGGGGCCGCCTTCGCGCTCTTCGGGCCGGTGACGTCGGTGGCCGCCAACGCCGTCAGCTTCCTGCTCTCCGCGCTCGGGATCCGGGCGATCGGCGGGGACGAGCCGCGGCCGAAGCACACCAGCCGCCTGCGCGCGCGGGATCTGGCCGAAGGCTGGCGCACGATCCTGACGCACCCCGGACTCCGGCCGCTGTACTTCAACGTCCTGCTGTTCAACGGCCTGATCATGGCGACCGAGCCGCTGCTCGCCGTGCTGATGCTGAACCAGCTCGGGTTCACGCCGTGGCAGTACGGGCTCGCGTTCGCGGTGCCGTGCCTCGGCGGGCTCGCCGGTTCACGCCTGACGCCCCGGCTCGTCGCGCGGTTCGGCAGGCACCCCGTTCTGCTGACGGCCGGTGCGGTCCGGGCGTGCTGGCTGCTCGCGCTGGCTTTCCTGCCGGGCGGCGCCGGCGGGCTCGCCTTCGTGATGCTGGTCGAGCTCGGCTTGATCGTCTCCTGCAGCGTGTTCACCCCCGTGCTCGCCACCTACCGGCTCGAGCAGCTGCCGGCGGACCGCGTCGCGAGCACGCTCTCGGCGTGGTCGGTCAGCACCAAGGCGTCGATCGCCACGCTGACCGCGCTCTGGGGTGTGCTCGCGAACTTCACCGGCCCTCGCGTCGCGATCGGTGCCGCCGGGGTTCTGGTGCTGGTGACGCCGGTGCTGCTGCCGCGCCGGGACCGGACGCCCGCTCAGCCCAGCCAGACCGTGCCGAGCACCGGGTAGCCCGGCACGCCCGTCTTCGCCGCGCCCGGCCTCGGCACGCCCGCGATCCACAGCCGGCCGGTCGCCGCGATGTTCGCGGCCATCGACGGGTCCGCCTTGGGCAGGCGGAAACCGACCACGGTCCCGTCGGCCAGCATCGTCAGGCCGCTCAGCCGCGCGGCGCCGCGGCGGCCCATCCGGACCGGGCCGTCGAGGACCGCCCGCAGCTCCGTCCAGTGGTCCGCCGGAAGCGGGCGGGAGTGGGCCCACGAGCGCGTCGCGGCCACGAGCGCGCTCAGCAGCGCGACGGCCGTGGCGGCCAGGGCAGCCCACTTCACGGCGGGGAAGTCGACCCGCACCCACAGCGCGAACCCGGCCAGGGCCAGCAGGAACGCCGCACCCACGCGCAGCTCGCGGGCGATCCGGCGGCGGTGCGCGGCCAGCACGGGGTCGAGCCGCGGCGACGCCGACCCGGCGAGCGGCGGCACGGCCACGGCACCCGGCGGCGGCGCGTCGAAGATCCGGGCGCGGCGGATCCGCACGAGCCCGGAGAAGCCGACGAACACCTTCGGGCCCCGGCCCAGCAGCCACACCCGCCGGTGCCCGGCCAGCAGCAGCCGGTACGCCTCGTCGAGCCGGACGCGCAGCCAGCGGCCGTCCGGCAGCCGCACCCCGACCACCCGGCCGGCGGCGACCAGGCCGTCGGCGGCGATGTCGACCTGGCGGAACGGCTCCCGCTTCAACCGCGTCTCGGGCACCCAGGCGTACGCGCGGTGGAGCCACCACGCCTCGGACGCCCCGGCCAGCGCGAGCGCGCCCACCGACAGCGCGACCCCGGCGCCGGTGAAGAACTGCGCGGCGGCGAACACCAGGAAGAACCACGACAGCAGCTGCTGGTTGGCGGCGTTCCGGCCGATCCGGTCGAGGTACTCGCCGAAGATCGGCAGGGCGCCCGACGGCATGGCCGGGTCGAGTTCGAACGCGGGCACGCGTTCGGGAACCGGGATGATCTGCACGCTGGCCCCCACCGAGTCGACACTGGTCACCGGCCTTTTCGGAAATTTGCACAGCGGCGTTACCGGATGCTCCGCTCAGCGGACCGGCGACGTGACCCGAACCGCAATCCGGCGACTACCCAGACCGACTGATTCAGGTTAGGCTCACCTAAGTAGGAGGTGAGCCGTGACCGAGGCACCGACATCCATCCGCCGCCCGCCGGCGCCGAACCCCGCCGAGCGCGCCAAGACGATCGCGACCCGCAACGGGCCGGCGTCGCTCATGCCGACGTGCGAACGCGCCGGTCTCGACGGCGAACGCGTCGTCCCGGTCCTGCACCACGTGCACCACAGCGGCAGCGTCAGCGTGCTGCTGCCCGACGACCACCCGATGGTCAACGCGGCGAAGCAGACCCAGCGCGGCGAGCTGGCCGTGATGGTCGAACTGGCCGACCAGGCACCCGTCGACCTGCGCGAACCGATCCGCGGCCTGCTGTGGATCACGGGCTGGCTGCGGCCGCTCTCCCCGGTTTCGGCCCGCGCGCGGGCGATCGCGATCGCCGAGTCGCGACCGGACGAACGGCTCCTCGACGTCGGTCACGGCGTCACCCTGCTGCGGCTCACCCCGGCGTCGCTCGTGCTCGCCGACGCCGAGGGCACGCATTCGCTGCGCCCGCACATGTTCAGCGCGGCGCCGCCCGACCCGTTCCACGACTACGAGGCCCAGTGGCTGCGGCACCTGGAGAGCGACCACTCCGACGTCGTCGACCAGCTGGCCAAGCACCTGCCGGCGGAGCTGCGCGGCGGCCGGATCCGCCCGCTCGGGCTGGACCGGTTCGGGCTGCGGCTGCGCGTCGAGTCCGACGCGGGCGACCACGACGTCCGGCTGGCGTTCTCGAAGTCCGTCGAAAGCCCGCCGCAGCTCGCGATGGAGCTGCGGCGGCTCGTCGGCTGCCCGTTCCTGCGGGGGACGTCAGGCTAGTTCGGCGGGGAAGCCGCCCTTGGCGATCGGGCCCCAGCTCTCGATCGTCACGCGGATGATGCTCTTGCCCTGCTTGACCATGGCTTCGCGGTATTCGTCCCAGTCCGGGTGTTCGCCGGAAATGGCGCGGAAGTACTCCACGAGCGGCTCGACGGACTCCGGGATGTCCAGCACCTCGGCGGTCCCGTTGAGCTGGACCCACCGGTCGTTCCACTCGTCGGAGAGGATGCAGGCCGAGACCTTCGGGTTGCGCTTGACGTTCACGACCTTGGCGCGCTTGGGGTAGGTCGAGATGACCAGCCTGCCCTCGGCGTCGACGCCGCAGGTGACCGGCGAGAGCTGCGGGCTCCCGTCGGCCTTCGTGGCCATCAGGATCGCGCGGTGGCGGGTGGACAGGAACTCGACGAGCGCGGCGCGGTCGACGGTTTCGTTGGTGGCGATGCTCCTCGGCATACCCCGAAGGTAGCGTGCGCACATGACGTTCACCGCGCGATCGTGGCTGGCCCCGGCCCGTCCCGAGTTCCCGGAGACGATCGAGGACCCGCGGGAGCGCCGGGCGGTCAAGGTCGAGCTGCTGATCGTCTTCGGCATCACGCTCGGCCTGTCCGGCGTGCGCAGCCTGCTGTCCCTTGTGGACTCCCTGTTGCAGCCGACGCCGCTGGCCCAGCAACAGGTCCAGCTCAACGTGCCGCAGGCCGCGGCCAGCCTGATCGACCTGCTGAAGCAGCTGCTCTCGGCCGCCCAGCTCGTCGGCTGGGGCGCGCTCGGGCTGTACTTCCTGTGGCGCGCCGGGATCAAGATGGCCCAGGTCGGACTGGACCGCCGGTCTCCCGGCCGCGACACGCTGCTGACGCTCGGGCTGGCCGCGCTGATCGGGATCCCCGGCCTCGGGCTGTACTTCCTCTCCTACCACCTGGGCTTCAGCCTGGCGGTGCAACCGTCCACTTTGAACGACACGTGGTGGCGGCCGATCTCGCTGACGCTCTCGGCGTTCGGCAACGCGTTCGCCGAAGAAGTCCTGGTCATCGGCTATCTGCTGACGCGGCTGCGCCAGCTCGGCGTCCGCGAGAACAACGCCGTGCTCGGCGCCGCGGTGCTGCGCGGGTCGTACCACCTGTACCAGGGCTTCGGCGGGTTCGTGGGCAACTTCGTCATGGGCCTGGTGTTCGGGCGGCTGTGGCAGAAGACGAACCGGCTGTGGCCGCTCGTCGCCGCGCACACGCTGTTCGACTTCGTTTCTTTCGTCGGATACGCCCTGCTGAAGGGGCACGTTTCCTGGTTGCCCTGACTAAGCTCGGGGGGTGATCGACGAAACGACACCTCCCCGGGTGGACAGCGAAGTCGGACCCCTGCGCGCGGTGCTGCTGCACCGGCCCGGCAACGAGCTCAAAAGGCTGACGCCCCGCAACAACGACCAGCTCCTGTTCGACTCGATCCCGTGGGTCGACCGGGCCCAGGCCGAGCACGACGCGTTCGCCGAGGTGCTGCGCAGCCGCGGCGTCGAGGTGCTGCTGCTGGCCGACGCCCTCCGGACGGCGCTGGAGGACGACCGCGCCCACGCGGCCGGCGTGCACGCGGCGGTCGACGACCGGCGCCTCGGCGGCGACCTCGCCGACTCGCTGCGGTCGCACCTTTCCGGCGTCCCCGCCGCCGGCCTCGCCGAGGTGCTGATGGCCGGGATGACGTTCGAGGAGCTGCCGTCGGCCGAGGGCGCGTCGCTGGTGCGGATGATGAACCACCCGCACGACTTCGCCGTCGACCCGCTGCCGAACCTGCTGTTCACGCGCGATTCGTCGGCGTGGATCGCCGACCGGGTGGCGATTTCGTCGTTGACCATGCCCGCGCGCCGTCGCGAGACGGCGGTGCTGGACCTGATCTACGCCTACCACCCGTACTTCCGGCACGCCGCCCGCGCGTACGGCGCGCATTCCGCACCGATCGAAGGCGGTGACGTGATGCTGCTGGCGCCGGGCGTGCTCGCCATCGGCGTCGGCGAGCGCACGACCGCGGCCGGCGCGGAGTCGCTCGCGCGGTCGGTGTTCGCCGACGGCATCGCGCACACCGTGCTGGCGGTGCCGATCGAGCAGTCCCGCGCGACCATGCACCTGGACACGGTGTGCACGATGGTCGCCGCCGACGCCGTGGTGATGTACCCGCTGGCCCGCGACTCGCTGACGGCGTTCACCATCCGCCCGACCGGCGACGGCGGCGTGAAGGTGGCGGGCCCGGCCCCGTTCCTGGTGGCCGCGGCGGAGGCCATGGAAATCGACCGGCTGCGCGTCATCGACACCGGGCTCGACCCGGTGACGGCCGAGCGCGAGCAGTGGGACGACGGCAACAACACGCTCGCGCTGGCGCCCGGCGTGGTCGTCGGCTACGAGCGGAACGTCGAGACGAACGAACGGCTGGAGGCGGCCGGTATCGAGGTGCTGCCGATCGCGGGCTCGGAGCTGGGTTCCGGCCGGGGTGGCCCGCGGTGCATGTCCTGCCCCATCCGCCGGGAGCCGCTGCAATAAAATGAAGTAAGCCTTCCCTAAATGGTTACGACAATTTAGGGAAGGCTTACTTAAATTAGGTACGTCTTCTTTAGGAATGGTAACCCTAATAGGGGCCAGATCACCAGCCCGAAGTGGCATCGAGCCGAATCTTGATTTATTCTGATTCACATGGCCCTCACCAAGAAGAAAGAACCGCGCTCGAAGTTCTACGAGCTGCTGCAGGCGCAGATCCACAACGAGTTCAACGCATCGCAGCAGTACATCGCGCTCGCGGTGTGGTTCGACGCCGAGGACCTGCCGCAGCTGGCGAAGCACTTCTACAAGCAGTCCGTCGAAGAGCGCAACCACGCGATGGCGCTCGTGCAGTACATGCTCGACCGCGACCACCACGTCGAAATCCCGGGCACGGGTGAAGTGCGCAACGACTTCTCCGGCGTCACCGAGGTCATCGAGCTCGCGCTCGAGCAGGAGAAGGAAGTCGCGGCCGACATCTCCGCGATGGCCAAGGCCGCCCGCGCCGAAGAGGACTACATCAGCGAGCAGTTCACGCAGTGGTTCCTCAAGGAGCAGGTCGAGGAGATCTCGCAGATGAACACGCTGCTGAACGTCGTCAAGCGCGCGAACGGCAACCTGTTCGAGGTCGAGAACCACCTGCACCGCGAGTCCGTCGGCGATGGCGGCACGGATGCGCAGATGCCGCCGGTGGCCGGCGGAGCGCTGTAACCCCAAGACGCCGAAAACCCGGGCTCTCCCCCTGTGGACAGCCCGGGTTTTCGCATGTCGCCGGCGTTTTCAGCCGGCGCAGTCCTGGTTGACGCTCGCGAGGCTGGTCTGCACGACCGCGGAGTCGTCGAGCCGGAAGTGGTATTCGGCGGCGGCGGTGGCGGGGGCGACGACGCCACCCGACTCGTCCTTCGCCGCGGGGTAGACCGCGAGCACCTGGTCCCTGGTCGACCCGGCGCCGATGCCCTCGGCGGTGTGCGCCGACTGGTCGGGGGTGACGACGGTGAGCCCGGCCGCTTTCGAGACCACCACGGTCGCGCCGGACGGCACCCCGCTGCCCCGCGCGGTGTAAACGGTGCAGCTCCCGCCCGTCTTCGCGTCGCTGAGCGTGACGCCCTGCGCGGCGATCTGGGTCTCGGACATGCCGAGCTTGATGCTGCCGAAGCCGTCCGGGGCGAGCAGCGGCCCGCTCAGCACGACCGGGAGCTTCGACGTCGGCTGGGCCGAAGGTGGCCGCGAAGCCTTCGACGGCTGCGTGGCCGGAGGCGCGGAAGCCTCGATGTCCTGCGTGCTCGTCGGACCCGCGTCCGACGGCTGTGGCTGCCGCCCGGCCGTGAGGTTCTCCGGCGGCTTGACGCTGATCGACGAGCCGCCCGCGGACATCACCGCGGTGCCGTCCTCGCCGTGGAGGCTGACCATGGTGAGCCCGCCCGAAACGGCCACGACGGCCGCCGCGACACCCGTCGCGGCGAGCACGCCGTGCCGGCGACGGCGGCGGCGCCGTGCCCCGGCGACGATGACCGTGCCGGCGTCCGGCGGCGGTGGCGGTAAGTCCAGGCGCTCGTCGGCGAACAGCGCGCGCAGGCGCTGCTCCAGCTCGTCCTCGGAGATGTTCAACCCGCGTCACTCCCTTCGCCCTGGATGTCGGCCGCGGTCAGCTTCATCCGCAGCGACGTGATCGCCTTGCTGGCCTGGCTCTTCACGGTGCCCTGCGTGACGCCGAGGGCGCTCGCGATCTCCGCTTCCGACAGACCCTCGTAGTAACGCAGGACCATCACGGCCCGTTGTCTCGGCGGCAGCGTTCGTAACGCACGCCACAGCGGCTCGTGCTCGAACGGGTCGTCCGGCACGTGCGGACTGGTGTCCGGCAGATCGGCCACGAGGTTCTCGCGACGCGTCCGCCGCCAGCGGCTGACGTGCGCGTTCGCCATCGACCGCCGGACGTAGGCGAGCGGGTCGCCGGTCTTTTCGTGCACGTACGCCCAGCGCGAACCGATCTTTTCGAGGACGGTCTGCACCAGGTCCGCCGCGTCGTGCGGGTTGCCGGTGAGCGCGTGCCCGTACCGCAGCAACCCCGGCAGGGTGGCCTGCACGAAGTCACCGAAGTCGGTGAACTCGCCCGGCAACGTCGCGGCCCTCCCTCGGCCTGCGCTGGTCACCCAGGTATCTCCCCCGGTGAAGACGGGTGCCGCAGCGGTCACCGTATCGCCTCCCATCGGGTTCGAGCCGCTTTCCTCCCCAACACGCATCACAGCCCCCTCAGGTTGCCCGCGTTCCCGCCTGACTTCGGGCGGGTCGAATTGCCCACGTCAGCGGTGCGCGAGCGCGTCGGGCAGCCGGAAACCGGCACCGTCCACCTCGCCGAACGCGTGCACACCGACAACCGCCGAGCGCGGAATCGGGCCGTACACGTGCGGGAACCAGACCCCGGCCGGATGCGGGGGCTCGCCGTCTTCCCAGCGGACGGGGACCCCCAGATTTCCCGGGTCGATCTCGAGCAGCACCAGATCGGTGCGGCCCCGGTAGAGCGCGTTGGCCGGCAGGTGCGCCGTGCCGAAGTCGGAGCAGTGGACGAACCCGACGTCCCCGAGTGAAGGAGGCCGGTACTCGCCGCCTTCGCCCACTTCGGCCCAGTCGGCCGCCCCGCAGATGTGGAGTATCACGCGGAGAATCGTCCCACCACAGCGATTCGGCGGCGGTGTCTCGTGCGCCACATAACGCCTGGTTGAACGCTCATCGAGCAGTTTCCGGTCACCGGAACGCGCGAACGGTCCGGTGCTTTCCGACGACGCCTCGGCGGCTGCCGGACCGCCTCGGGCACGCCGCTTGCGGGCTACCGCCGACGACCCATCCGAGCTCCGCGGCCGGACGGTGGCCGTCCCGAAGGGCTGCTCGGCGGGCGCGGCCTGCTGGGGCCTTCGGCGGGCCGCGCCCGGTGGGTCAGCGCAGGGTGAGCTGGCGGCCGATGAGGCCGTCGCGAGCGCGGCGCTCGGCGGCGTTCAGGGGTTCCGTGTCGAGGGACTTGAGGGCCGACTCGAGGCGGCCGCCCAGGGCGTCCTTCGCTTCGGCCCACTCGCGGGCGTGGGCCTCGGGGTCGAGGTCCCAGACCGGGACCAGCAGGCCGTGCGCCCGGAACGAACCGGCGTAGCGCGAGCCCTCGCCGAGGCCGAGCTCGCCCGCCGCGGACAGCCGGGCGAGGGCCTGGAGCAGCAGGTTCTCCGGCTCCGGGCGGACCCAGCGCAGGTGCGCCTTTTCGCCCGCGAGGACCCAGTAGGCGCCGTGGCCGAGGCGTTCGGTCGGCATGATCGCCGCGTTCGCGCGCTCGAGGGAGACCGCGACGTCGCCGGTGGCGTCCGCGTCCTCCGGGAGCCACCAGGCGAAGTCCTTGTGCAGCGTGACGTCGAGTTCGGCGCCCGGGCTCAGCAGGTCCTGGAGGCGGGCGTGCTCGTCGGCCTCCGGCGGGGTCGTCGTGTCCGGCACGCCGAGGACGTCGCCCTCCTTGGCGTCCAGCAGCCACTTCAGCGAACGGCCGAGGTCGCGGCTGATGTCGGACGAGCGCGTCTGCACCTGCAGGCCGAGGTAGCGCTCGCCATCCGAGCGGACGAACGCGGCCGCGGCCATCGGCAGCACCGTGCCGAGGGTGACGTCCCCGCCGTCGGCGAGGGTCAGCTTGGCCGTCGCGGACGGCACGAACTCGCGCAGCGCGATCAGCTCGGGCTCCGCCGCCAGTCCTTCGAACGGCTGGCCGACGAAGACGTCGCGCACCTTCGGCTTGCGGTCCGACGCCTGCTTGGGACCCTTCTTGCGCGCGCCCTTGCCCACTGCTGCCTCCTCTGGCTCGGTTTGAGACGCTATCGAAGGGTTAGTCTCGCGACGTGTTCGACCCCCGCGATCCCGCGTTCCTGGAAGACCCGTACCCGGCGTTCGCCGAGCTCCGTTCCCAGGGCGACGTCCACCACCACGACGAGCTCGGCTTGGCCGTCGCCGTCTCGCACGCCGCGTCTTCGGCCGTCCTGCGCCACCGCGGCCTGGGCCGGATCTGGCAGGACGCCCAGCCGCTCGAACGGTTCGCGTCGTTCAACCTGCTGCACCGCAACTCCCTGCTGGAGAACGAGCCGCCGGCGCACACCCGCCTGCGCCGCCTGATCGCGGGCGCCTTCGGCCGCGGCCACGTGCAGCGCCTGCGTCCGATGGTCGCGAAGCTCGCCGACCGGATGGTCGACGACCTCGCGGCCGCGATCGCCGCCGACGGCAGCGCGGACCTGCTGGCGCACCTCGCCCAGCCGCTGCCGGTCGCCGTGATCGCCGAGCTGCTGGGCGTGCCCGGCACCGACGGCCCGCGGATGGTCGAACTGTCCAACGCCATCGTCAAGATGTACGAGTACGGCCTGCCCGAGGAGGGCCGCGACGCCGCCGAGCTGGCGGCCGCCGAGTTCGTCGAGTACGTCCGGTCGGTGGCCTCGACCCGCGCCGAGTCGCCCGGGGACGACATCATCAGCGACCTGCTGAGCAGCGAGCTGACCCCGGACGAGCTGGTCGCGACCGCGGTGCTGCTGCTGATGGCCGGCCACGAGGCAACGGTGAACGTGCTCGGCAACGGCATCACGGCCCTGCTCACCCACCGGGACCAGTGGGAACGGCTCCTGGCGACTCCTTCCTTGCTGGATTCGTGCGTCGAAGAACTGATCCGGTTCGACGCGCCGCTGCAGCTGTTCGAGCGGACGGCGACCGAGGACGTGTCGATCTGCGGGTATGTCGTCTCGGAGGGGCAGAAGATCGGCGCGCTGCTGGGTGCCGCCGCCCGCGATCCGAAGGTGTTCGACGCGCCGGACACCCTCGACATCGGACGGACGCCGAACGCGCACCTCGGGTTCGGCCTGGGGATTCACTACTGCGTGGGCGCTCCTCTCGCTCGGGTGGAGATCGCCGCCGCGTTGAGCGCGCTGGCGGCGAAGCTGCCGGGTCTGCGACTCGCCGAGACTCCGCGGCGACGGCCGGAGTTCGTCATCCGCGGGCTGCGGGAGCTGCGGGTCACCGCGTAGGCCGGATCCGGCGTGAGCCGAGCCCGAACTCGCGTGATTGGACGGGCATCTCGCGTGATTGGACGGGCATCTCGCGTGATTGGGGAGGCATCACGCGTGATTGCGGGGTCGACACGGTGGGTCATGGGGTTACTCCGGCGAACAGGTCGGTTTCCAGGTCTGGGCCTGGGACCGGGCAGGCTCGGTGGTAGTCCTCGTGGGGCCAGACTTCGCGTTCGATGTCGCGGGAGTGGGCGAAGAACGGGTGGGCCGGGTCGACCTGGGTCGCGTGGGCCAGGAGGGCGCGGTCGCGGGTGCCGAAGTACTCCTCGCAGCGGATCTTCGTGGTGGTCGTCAGGGTGTCGGGTGGGAGCTCGGCGAGGACGTCGGCCATGGAGGACTCGAGACCGGCGGCCAGGGTCGCGTCGTGCAGGGCTTTGAACCAGGCCCGGCTCAGAGTTGCCTGGTAGTACAGCTTTTGGACCCGCCAGGGTTCGCCGGTTCCCGGGTAGCGGGCCGGGTCGGCCGCCGCGTCGAAGGCTTCGAGCGTGACCTCGTGGGTGCGGATGTGGTCCGGGTGGGGGTAGCCGCCCGTTTCGTCGTACGTGATCACGACGTGCGGGCGGAACTCGCGGATCAGCGCCACCAGCGGAGCGGCCGCTTCGGACAGCGGGAGCGTGGCGAAGGAGCCCTCGGGCAGTGGCTCGCTCATGCCCGAGTCGGCCATGCCGAGGAAGCGCTGGCGGACGCCCAGGATCCGGGCCGCCGCGGCCATCTCGCGGCGACGGATCGCCGGCAGGTCGGCGAGGGTTTCGGGGGTGTCCAGGGCCGGGTTCAGGATGTCGCCGCGCTCGCCGCCGGTGCAGGTGGCGACCAGGACGTCGACGCCTTCGGCCGCGTAGCGGGCGAGCGTGGCCGCGCCCTTGCTGGACTCGTCGTCGGGGTGTGCGTGGACGCTCAGCAGGCGGAGGGTCACCGGGTGCTCCTCGGGGGGTAGAAGGCTGCGGGAATCAGGGTCAATGCGGATATCGCGAGTGCCCACGTGAACGTCATGCCGAAGGCGCTGGGGCCCGCCGCCTTCGTGAGTTCACTGTGGAGGATCGCGGCCAGCAGGGCCGTGCCCAGCGAGCCGCCGATCCGGTTGATCACGTTGAACGCGCTCGCCGCCCGCGGGATGCGGGACCGCTCCAGCGAGCCGTACAGCGTGGTCATGCCCGGGGCGGTCGCCGCGCCGAGCCCGGCGCCACGGACGACCAGGGACAAGGTCAGCAAGACGCCACTCGGTGCCGAACCGAGCTGGGTGAACGCGATGGTGCCCAGCAGGGACAGGCCGATCCCGGCCAGCATCATCCGGCGGGCGCCGAACCGGGCCAGGAGCCGGCCGCCCGCCAGCATGACCGCCGCCGAGCCGACGGCCTGCGGAGCGAGCAACAGCCCGGCTTCCAACGCGCTCGCGTGCGAAACCTGTTGGTAGTAAAGGGGAAGCAGCAACATCGAGCTGTACAGTGACGCACCCAGCAGAAAAGTGCTCACGCTGGCGACCGTGAAACCCTTGTCGCGGAACAACTTCAGGTCGAGGATCGCCGACGGCGTCCGGGCCGCGTGGACGCCGTACGCGACCAGCAGGACAGCCCCAGCCAGCCAAGCGACGAGCACACCTTCGGCCAAGCCGTAGACGAACGCGCTCAGCCCCGGCGAAAGCAGGAGGATCCCGCGGACGTCGAGCGGTGCGCGGACGCCGCCGGGCGACGGCGCCGGGAGCAACCGCCGTGCGAAGACGAACGTCGCCACGCCCAACGGGACGACGCCGAAGAACATCCACCGCCAGCCGAGGCCGGCCACCAGGACACCGCCGAGCATCGGGCCGAGCACCGGCGCCACCGTGGCCGGCAGCGTGATCACGCCGATCATGCGGCCCAGCGCCGGGCCCGCCTCCTGCGCGAACACCGCCTGCCCGACCGGCTGCATCAGCCCGCCGCCCAGGCCGTGCAGCACCCGGAACGCGATCAGTGCCGGCGCCGACCAGGCGAACCCGCACAACAGCGTGCCGGCCGTGAAGACCGCCACCGCCGCCAGCCACACCGCGCGGCCGCCGACGCGGTCGGTCAGCCAGCCCGACAACGGGATCGCCGCCGACGCGGCCAGCAAATACGCGCTGGCCACCCACTGCACCGTCGGCAGCGGACTGCCCAGGTCACGGGCGATCGAGCCGATCCCGACGGTGACGATCGTCGCGTCGAGGATCGACAGCACCGCGCCCATGATCAGGACGCCGCCGAGCTTCCACAACGCCGCGTCGGGACGGATCGCCGTCGTCATGCCCTCCCCCGTTCATTAGGTCGAACCTCAGATTAGGTCCAACCCATCTACTAGGTCAAGCACAAACTTGGGTCCGACCCAGTAGAGTGACGTCCATGAGCGAGGGACTCCGGGCCCAGAAGAAGCACGAGACCAGGAAGAACATCTCCGACGTCGCGACGAAGCTGTTCATTCGCGAGGGCTTCGAGGACGTGACGATCGCGGACATCGCGGCCGCGGCGCGGGTCGCCAAGATGACCGTGACGAACCACTTCCCGCGCAAGGAGGACCTGGTCTTCGACATCCGCGCGGACTTCGCGGCCTGGCCCGCGAACCTGATCCACGACAGCGTCTTCCACGACACCCGCGAGCTCTACTTCGAAGCGCTGGGCGCCGAGCACGCGCTGGTCGGGTTCTCCGGCCAGGGGTTCGCGCGCATGATCAAGGACAGCCCAGTCCTGACGAACGCGTTGCACGAAATGCACCGCGAGCGCGAGGCAGCGTTGACGCACCTCCTCATCCGGCGCCATCCGGAGCAGGGCCTCGAGCCGGTACTCGCCGCCGCCCACCTCGCGACGGTGCTGCGCGTGCTCTTCCAGGAGGTCTTCGACCGGACGCTCGAGAACGAGAAGCAGATCTCCGATGCGGTGTGGCCCGCCGCGGAACAGGCCTTCGACCAGCTGGAACCGGTCTTCGGCAGGTACTAGCGGGCGGCGCCGGACGGCCGCGCGGTGCGCAGCTCGGGCTCCGGGGCACCCGCCACCTTGAGGACGCGCATCGAGCGCACGACGCGAGCGTCGGACGGCGCCAGCAAAGCCGAGAATCGCCGCACGACCAGGGCGGTCACCACCGCCAGCAGCGCCGCCGACAGGTCGGTCAGCGCGACGAGGACGACGCTGTCGGCCATCGCCTGCACGTCGTCGCGGAAGCGCCAGACGATCGTGACGCCGAGCAGGATCCAGTTCAGCAGCCAGGCGCCCCACCACACGAGGACCTGGCGCGACGGCTTCGGCCGGACGTCGCGCGGGCGACCCAGCACCGCGTGCTCCAGCTCGCCGACGATCGACAGGGCCATCGGCAGGTTCGCGATCGGCACGAGGACGCCGACCAGCACCTGCCAGAGCGGCCGCGGCGGGTCGTCGCCCGAGACGTCCGCGGCGGCCCGGCGCGCGACCAGCAGCCACCAGACCGACAGTCCGGCGGGCAGCAGCGCGAGGATCGAGGCCAGCAGGCCGGCAGTGAGCACGAAGCCGTCGGAGAACGCGACGACCGAGCGGTTCAGCGCGGACTCCCGGCCCTGGACGAGCAGCACGTACCGCCAGATCTCCGCGCCGGCGGCCACGACGGCGAGGACGGCGAACGCGAAGAGGATGCCGAGCAGGCTCCGGCTGAGCACCGGCACGCGGTCGATCGGGCGGACCTCGTCCGACGCCGTGCCGGGCACGGACGTCGGGCGGCGCCAGACCAGGTTCGGGAAGCCCCAGCGCGGCGGCACCGGGTACGACGGCGGTCCGAGGTACCGCTCGGGCGGCGTCACCCGCCGGCGCGGCCACGCGCCCGGGGGCGGGGTCGCGACCCAGCGCAGCTTCGGCCGGTGCAGGGGACGGCGGTGGTACGGGTACGGCTCCGGCTGGGCGGCCGGCGCCCGGCCCTGCAGCTGCTGGGCGTTCGGCGGCGGCACCTGGCGCGGCCAGTACCCAGGAGGCGGACCCGGCTGCAAGGCTAGATCACTTCGGGGTCGATGCCGGGGTGCTCGCCGACCATCGGCCGGCCTTCACGCTGCCACGCGCCCATGCCGCCGGCGACGTTCACCGCGTCCCAGCCGCTCTGGTTCAGCCACGCCGTCGCGCGCGCGGACCGGCCGCCGCTGCGGCAGATCACGTGGATCGGCTGGTCGTCGGGCAGGTCGGTCAGCTCGCCGACGCGGGCGGGCAGCTCCCCCATCGGGATGTGCACGGCGCCGGGCGCGTGCCCGGCGGCCCACTCGTCGTCTTCGCGGACGTCGAGCAGGACGAGGCCGTCCTTGGGCAGGTCGCGGACCTCGGCGGTCGGCAGTTCAGCAGGGCTCACCACGGTCTCCATGCTGCCATGCGAGGGCGTTGCCCGCGCGTGAGGTGGGATCGGCCGGGCATCACGTGTGATTGGGGAGGCATCACGCGTGATTGGAGGGGCGACACGGCGAAGGGCCCTCCCGTGCGGGAGGGCCCTTCGCGGACCGCTAGTGCGTGACGGCTTTTTCGGCGCCCGCGCCGGTCAGCGCGCGGACCTCCATCTCCGCGTACTTCGCGTTGTTGCGTTCCTTCGACAGGACCGTGCCGAGCCAGCCGAGCAGGAACGCGGCCGGGATCGAGACCAGGCCCGGGTTGTCGAGCGGGAACCAGTGGAAGTCGACGCCCTGGATCATCGACGCGCTCTTGCCCGTCTTCGGGTCGACCGGCTTGCCGGAGACCGCCGGCGAGAACACGATCAGCACGATCGTGACGACCAGGCCGCCGTAGATCGACCACAGCGCGCCCTGGGTGTTGAACCGCTTCCAGAACAGCGAATACAGGATCGTCGGCAGGTTCGCCGACGCCGCCACCGCGAAGGCGAGCGCGACCAGGAACGCCACGTTCTGGGACTTCGCCAGGATGCCGCCCGCGATGGCCAGCGCCCCGATCACCAGCGCCGTGATCCGGGCGACCCGGACCTCGCCGCCGGTGGAGATCTGGCCCTTCTTGATCACGTTCGCGTACACGTCGTGCGCGAAGGACGCCGACGCCGTGATCGTCAGGCCCGCCACCACCGCGAGGATCGTCGCGAAGGCGACCGCGGAGATGAACCCGAGCAGCACCGGGCCGCCGAGCTCCAACGCCAGCAGGGGCGCGGCCGAGTTCGTCGTGCCCGGGGCCTTCGCGATCTTTTCCGGCCCGACGATCGCGCCCGCGCCGTAGCCGAGCACCAGCGTGAACAGGTAGAACACGCCGATCAGCACGATCGCCCAGACCACCGAGCGGCGCGCGTCGCGCGCGGTCGGCACGGTGTAGAAGCGCATCAGGACGTGCGGCAGGCCCGCGGTGCCGAGGACGAGCGCGATGCCCAGCGACAGGAAGTCGAGCTTCGTCGTGCCCGTCTTGCCGTACTGCTTGCCCGGGTCGAGCAGCGCCGCGCCGCCCTTGCCGCCCTTGTCGACGGCGGCCTGGAACAGGTCGGACAGGCTGAAGCCGTACTTGCCGAGCACCCACAGCGTCATCGCGAACGCGCCGACGATCAGCAGCGCGGCCTTGATGATCTGCACCCAGGTGGTGCCCTTCATGCCGCCGATCAGCACGTACAGGATCATGATCACGCCGACGACGGCGATCACCAGGTCCTGGCCCGCTTCCCCGGAAATGCCGAGCAGCAGGTTGACCAGACCACCGGCGCCCGCCATCTGCGCGAGCAGGTAGAAGAACGAAACGGCCAGCGTCGAAATCGCGGCCGCCGCGCGCACGGGCGTCTGCTTCATGCGGAACGCCAGGACGTCGCCCATCGTGAACTTGCCGGTGTTGCGCAGCAATTCCGCGACGAGCAGCAGCGCGACGAGCCACGCGACCAGGAAGCCGATCGAATAGAGGAAGCCGTCGTAGCCGTTGACGGCGATCGCGCCCGCGATGCCGAGGAACGACGCCGCCGAAAGGTAGTCGCCGGAAATCGCGATGCCGTTCTGCGGGCCGGTGAACGCGCGGCCGGCGGCGTAGTAGTCCGACGCCGTCTTCGTGTTGCGGCTGGCCCGGAACACGATCACCAGCGTGATCGCGACGAAGACCAGGAAGATGATGATGTTGAGGGTGGAGTTGCTGCCTTCCACGCCCGCGGCGAGGCTCATTTGCCGGGCTCCCCTTCGATCTGCGCGCGGATCTCGTCGGCCACCGGGTCGAGCTTCCGGTTGGCGTAGCGCACGTACAGCCCGGTGATGACGAACGTCGACACGAACTGCAGCAGGCCGAAGACCAGGCCGACGGTGATGTTGCCGAACAGCTTCGTGCTCATGAACCCGTGCGCGTAGTCGGCCAGGATGACGTACAGCAGGTACCAGAGCAGGAACAGCGCGGTCATCGGGAACACGAACACCCGCAATCGCCGGCGCAGGTTCGTGAATTCGGGACTCCCCTGGATCCTCTCCCAGTCGGTCTGCGGCTCCGCGCCACCGACGTCTTGTTCGGTGCTGCTCACAGCGGATCTCCACCTTCCCGTTCTCGTACTGGCCGTACTGTTTGAAGCCAACGGACCGTAAAGAGTTAACGGCGTAGTTGGTAAGCCCCCAATCGGGCGCTTGACGATCAGTAGAAAACCACCAGCAGATTCGCGAGCGATGTCCGTTTAGCAGACCGAAACTCACTCGATCAGGTAAAGAATTTCTGACGGACCGTCACTTCCGGTGGCGGCCTCGGCCGGCCATCCGCGTCTTTTCCTCGGCCTGCCCGAACCGCGCGACCGCCCGGTCGCGCATGAACCCGAGCGGGTCCGGCGCGTGCAGCCGCAACATGATGTCGTGGACGTGGTCCGGGCGCCCGTAGCCGGTCACCCGGCTGACCAGGTACGTCGTGACGAACGCAGCCGGCACGGTGATCAGGGCGGGCTGGGTGACGAACCACGGCGCCCAGCCGCCGGTGTAGCCGCTCACGATGTTGGTCACCAGCGCGGCCAGCACCAGGCCGCCGCCGACGAACATCCCGGCCAGCGCACCCGGCCAGGACAGCTTCCGCCACCAGATGCCGAGCACCAGCAACGGGCTGAACGTCGACGCGGCGAGCGCGAACGTCAGCCCGATCGACAGCGAGATGTCCTCGGGCCGCAGCGCGACCGCCAGCGCGATGGGCAGCAGCGCGACCAGCAGCGTCGCGACGCGGAAGTCGCGCACCCGCCCGGGCAGCAGGTCGGTCGACACCACCCCGGCGACGCTCACCAGCAGCCCGGACGTGCTGGAGAGGAACGCCGCGAACGCGCCGGCGGCGGTGACCGCGCCGAGGATCTGCCCGCCGACCCCCGGCAGCATCGCCGAGGGCAACCGCAGGATCGCCGCGTCCGTCTTGCCGGTGACCAGCAGCTCCGGGACGTACATCCGGGACAGCGCGCCCAGCAGCGTCGGGAACAGGTAGAACAGGCCGAGCAGCAGCAGGACGTGCACGGTGGTGCGGCGCGCGGCCTTGCCGTCGGGGTTGGTGTAGAAGCGGACCAGCACGTGCGGCAGGCCCATCGTGCCGAGGAACGTCGCGAACATCAGCGAGTACGTCTGCAGCAGGTCGGTGAGGCTGCCCGACGCCGGATGCAGCCAGTTCGCGTTGTCCGCGCTCGCGTCGCTGACCACCGGGACGGGCGTGCCGGCCAGGAACTTCAGCTTCGTGCCTTCGGACACCTGGTGCGGCGCCAGCGGGGTCCAGTGCGTCGGCCCGGCCGCCGGACCGTTGTCGGTGCGGCCGTACGCGTAGAGGAAGGTGTCCGAAGTGACGTGCAGGGTGACGTCGGTCTGGACGTCCACTGTGGTGTCGCTGGTGAACACCGGCGGCGCGGCCGCGCCGAGCGGGCGGAAGCCGTCCGGGCCGCCGCCGGCGAAGAAGACCATGCACAGCACGAACGCGGGCACCGAGATCGCGAACAGCTTGAGCCAGTACTGGAAGGCCTGGACCACGGTGATCGCGCGCATGCCGCCGGCGATCACGTTGAACGCCACCACGACCATCACGGCGACCGCGCCGGCCCACACCGGCACCGGCAGGATCGTCGCGAGCGTCAGGCCGGCGCCCTGCAGCTGCGGGACCATGTAGAGGATCCCGATGAACACGACGAACGCCGTCGAGAACCGGCGCAGGCCCTTCGATCCCAGCCGCATCTCGACGAAGTCGGGCAGCGTGTACGCGCCGGAGCGCCGCAGCGGCGCGGCGACGAAGAGCATCAGCGCGAGGTAGCCCGCGGTGAAGCCGATCGGGAACCAGAGGGCGTCGGCGCCGTCCTTGAGCACGATCCCGGCGATGCCGAGGAACGACGCCGCGGACAGGTACTCACCGGAGATCGCGGCGGCGTTGCGGCGCGACCGGACGGTGCGCCGGGCGACCAGGAAGTCGTGCGTGCTCGTGGCCGAACGCGAAGAGCGGTGACCGAGGAAGAACGTCACCACGGCGACCAGCACGATGCCGGTCAAGGCCCACGGGTTCAGCTGCACGGGGGAATCCTCGCACGACTCGGTGCGAAACTAGTTTTCGATCATGTCCACGAACGCGCGTTCGTTGCGCTCGGCCAGCCGGTTGTACCAGATGCCGACCCCGAACAGGAACGGGAACGGCAGCACGCCGAGGATCAGCCAGGCCACCGGGATGCCGAGCAGGCTCAGCCGGGAGAACCCCGGGACGACGTAGAACAGCACCGGCAGCGAGCCGAACACGACGACGACGAGCCCCGCGAGCAGCAGGGCCGTCCTCAGCTGCACCTTCACCAGGTGGTCCCGCACGAGCAGTTTTCCCCAGCTGGTCTGCTCTTCCAGCTCGACGCGGGCGCGCAGGGTGCCGGCGCCGCGGCGCGGGTCGGCGAGGATCACTCGCTCCCGCTTGGGTTTCGCGTGGTGCTCCGGCTTCGGCGGCGGCTCGGCGTCCGGGGCGGGCGGCAGCGACTCGACGACGGCGCGCTCGGTCGGCTGCGGCAGCGGCCGGCTGACCCGCCTGCCGAGCGTCGGGTCGGGTTCGCGCACGCCGTTCGCGCGGCGGTCGTAGAAGTCGTCGGTCATCGCCGGTCCCGGCTCAGCCGTTCCGGCCCGAACCGACCAGCCGGTCCTTCAGCGCGCGGGTGTGCCGCCGGCTCACCGGCAACACCTTCTCCTCGTTGCCGATCACGACCTGGTAGCCGCCCTGGCCCATGCGCAACTCGGTGATCAGCGGCAGCGCGACGAGGAACGACCGGTGGATCCGGACGAACCCGGCCTTCTCCCACCGCTCCTCGAGCTGGGCGAGCGGGATGCGGACCAGGTGGCTGCCTTCGGTGGTGAACAACCGTGCGTAGTCGCCCTGCGCTTCGACCCAGCGGACCGACGAGCGCGGGATGAGCTTGGTGGTGCCGGCCAGCTCGACCGGGATGACCTCGTCGTCGTTCTTCACCGGCTCGCCGCCGAGGCCGCCCGGGGCGGGTGCCGCCGCCGAGGCCAGCTTCTCGATCACGCGGGAGATCGCGCGGTCGAGGCGATCCTGCTGGTAGGGCTTCAGCACGTAGTCCAGCGCGCCGAGGTCGAAGGCGTTGACCGCCTCCTCCGCGTGCCCGGTGACGAACACGAGCGCGGGCGACGGCCGGAGCGCGGCGAACACGCGCGACATCTCCATGCCGGAAAGGCCGGGCATGTCGATGTCCGCGAAGACGGCGTCGACGATCGGCAGGCCGCGGTCCTTGCGTTCGCGTAGCCTCGGGTCGTCGGTGGACAGCAGGCGCAGTGCCTCGGACGCGTCGATGGCCGGGAACACCTTGGCCACGTGCGGGCTGTTGCGCAGGCAGTGGACGAGTTCGTCCAGACCTCGAGGCTCGTCGTCCACAGCCAGGACCACGAGCTTCCGGGTGTCATCGTGAGCACTCACAGTGAAACGCATCCTGCCCATTGCCGAGTGCAATGTCCAGCCCCCGTCCGCCTGATGTGGGGAGACCCGCGGCCGGGGCCGCGGGTCCCTCGTCTCAATGCACGAAGGTGAACCAGTTGAGGTTCACGAAGTCGGCGGGCTGGCCGCTCGTGAACGTCAGGTACACGTTGTGCACGCCGGTCACCGCGCCGATGTTCGCCGGGACGGTCCGCCAGCTCTGCCAGCCACCCGTGTTGCCCACGGCGAAGCTGCCGACGGGCGCGTTCGACCGGCTGTCCAGCCGCACCTCGACCAGCCCGGTCACGCCGGACGCCGCGCCGGACGCGACCCGCGCCTGGAAGTTCGTCGCCGCGCTGCCACCGAAGTCGACGTTGGGGTAGAGCGCCCAGTCGCCGTTGGCCGCCCAGCCGACGTCCAGGCCGCCGCCGGTGTCGGACGTCGCCTCCGTGGCGAGCCCGGACTGCTGGCTGTACGACTCGGCCTGGATGGTGCTGTACGCGCTGGTCCCACCGCCGGGCGGGGTGGTCGTCGGCGGCGTCGTGGTGCCGCCACCACCGCGCGTGGTCACCGTGACGTAGTCGACGACCATCGGGCGGCCCGGCACGATCCCCGGCCCCGGCGTGGTCGTGCCGGAGTTGTTGTTGGGGAACGCGCCGCCGATCGCGACGTTCAGCAGCACGAAGTAGCCCTGGTGCGTGGTCATGTTCGCCCAGGTCGTCGCGTCGACCTGGTTCTGGCTGACCGAGTGGAACTGCTGGCCGTCGACGAACCAGCGGAACACCTGCGGGCTGACGCTCGCGTCCCATTCGAAGCGGTAGGTGTGGAAGGCCGACTGGCAGCTGCTGCCGGGGCAGGCCCGGTTGGCGGGCAGGCCGGTCGTCTCGTTGCACGGGCCACCCGGGTTGACGCCGCAGTGGAGGACGCCCCAGACGGAGTTGATCCCGTTGACGTTCTCCATGATGTCGAACTCGCCGATGGCGGGCCAGTTCCAGTAGTTGCCGCGGTAGGGCCCGCCGAGGGCCCAGAACGCCGGCCAGTAGCCGAGCGCGGCCGCGCCGGTGACGTCCGGCATCTGGATCCGGCTCTCGATCCGCATGATCCCGCCCGCGGGCGGCTTGAAGTCCGTGCGCTGGGTTTCGATGCGGGCCGACGTCCAGTTGCCGGCGCCGTCGCGCAACGGCGTGATGCGGAGGTTCCCGGCACCGTCCTGGGCGAGGTTCGCCGTGCCGGCGGTGTAGTTCTGGATCTCGCCGGTGCCCCAGTTCGCGGGGCCGCCGGGGTAGGCGTGGCCGGTGTCGATGATCCAGTTCGCGCCCGAGGGAAGGGTGCCGGAGCCGCCGGTGAAGTCGTCGGCGAACACGGTGGTCCAGCCCGAGTCGGGCGGCGGGATGGACGCGTCGGCGGGCAGGGTGAGCGGGATGGCGATGAGCGCGGCGCCGAGCACCGCGCCGAGGGTGAGGAGTCTTCGGGAGAGGTGGGGCATCGGAACGACCTCCTTGTCGAGCCGGATTTGTTGCGGGTCACAACAAAGCCCGTCGACAAGGGGACCCGACGACTCGCGGTGATCGCCAGACCCGTTACCCGACAAGAGTGATACAGGTCACAAAGTCTGCCCGGAAGTACTCAAACCGGACAGTCCCAGCAGAGCCGATCCGATCGCGACGACCGCGTCCTCGACACCCGGCAGCGTACGCAGGTGCGGCGTCCGCGCGACGTCGTTGACCACGGTGAGCGCCGCTTGGACGCGCACACGGGCGACATCGGCGCCGACGTCCGGGTGGACGTCGAGGAGCAGCCCGGCCCAGGCTTGGACGTACTCGCGCTGGGTGCGGCGCAGCTCGTGCCGCTGCGGTTCCGGCAGCAGGCCGACCTCGGTGATCAGCAGGTCGACGACGTCGTGGTGGGCCAGCGAGTAGGCGGCGTACGACCGCAGCAACGCGGGTAGCGAAGCCGTCTTCAGGCCCTCGCCGAGTGCGTCGGCCCCGATGCGCAGGGCCGTCATCAGCAGTTCGGCCTTGCTCCCGAAGTGGTGGTAGACGCTCGGCCCGGCGATCCCGGCCGCCGCGCCGACCTCCTCGATGGCGACGCTGTCGAAGCCGCGCTCGGCGAACAGCCGGGTCGCGGTCGTCAGCAGCAGCTCACGCCGGTTCGCGGGCTCGGCGACCGGCTCGGCGGCGCGTTCGCCCAGGTCCGGCAGATCGACGGCGGTGACCGCCGTGGCCAGGGACGTCATCAGCTCGTCGTAGGCCGGGCGCGGCAGGTCGACGCGCTGGAAGGAGACGCTGACCAGCACTGCAAGCACCGCCCAGCCGAGCAGGTCGGCCTGGTCGTGGCTCAGCTCGCGACGCCCGTCGCGCAGCAGCCCGGCGAGCCACCGGGCCTGCCGCCGCAACGGTTCGCCGACGCGGCGGCGAACGCCGGGCTCGAGGTGGCGGGACTCGCGCTGCCACAGCACGCCGACGTCGCGCCGGTCGAGCGTGCCCGCCGCCAGACCGGCGAGGTCGGGGGCGGTGAGCGCGCTCAGTGCGTCCCGCACGACCTCGGCGAGCAGCTCCTGCTTGCCGCGGAAGTGCCGGTACAGCGCGGACGGCCCGATCGCGACGGCCTCGGCGATGTCGCCCATCGCGACGTGCGGGTAGCCGCGGCGGACGAACAGCCCGGCGGCGGCCGAGACGATCAGCGCGCGGCGGTTGCGCGGCCGGGTGCCGCGGGCGGGTGCGGACACTCAGTGGACCCCGCGGTCGCCGTCGGCCCAGTGCTGCTTCCGCAGTTCGCGTTTGAGGATCTTGCCCGCGCCGGACATCGGGAGCGCGTCGGCGAACTCGACCGTGCGCGGCACCTTGTAGCCCGCGATCGCCTCGCGGCAGAAGTCGCGCAGCTCGTCGCCGGTCGCTTCGTGGCCGTCGAGCAGCACGACGACGGCGTGCACCCGCTCACCCCACTTGTCGTCGGGCACGCCGATCACCGCGCACGCGGCCACGGCCGGGTGCTTGGCGAGGGCGTTCTCCACCTCGGCGGAGTACACGTTCTCGCCGCCGCTCACGATCATGTCCTTGATCCGGTCGACGACGAAGACGTAGCCGCGCTCGTCCATGTAACCGCCGTCGCCGGTGTGCATCCAGCCGCCGCGCAACGCCGTCGCCGTCTCCTCGGGCCGGTTCCAGTAGCCGAGCATGACGTGGTCGCCGCGGCAGACGATCTCGCCGACCGTGCCGCGCGGCACCTCGACGTCCTCGGGGTCGACGATCCGGACCTCGGCGTGCGGCGCGGCCCGGCCGGCGGCGCGGCGCAACGCGGGGTCGTCGTGGTCCTCGGTCGACAGCAGCGTCGCGACCGGCGACAGCTCGGTCATGCCGTACGCCTGCACGAAACCCGCGCCGGGGAACACCTTTCGCGCGCGCTCGAGCACCGCTTCGGAGATCGGCGAAGCGCCGTAGACGACGTGGGCCATCGACGTCAGGTCGTGGTTCGCGACGTCCGGGTGGTCGACGAGCAGCTGGATCATCGTCGGCACCAGCAGGGTGTCCGTGACGCCCTGGCCGCTGATCGCCTCGAGCACGCCGGGCGGGGTGAACATCGGGACGATCACGTGCGTCGAGCCGACGAGCTGCCCGGCCGCCCAGGCGGCGCCGTCAGCGAGGTGGAACATCGGCGCGGCGTGGAGCAGCTTCCCGCGCGCGGTCAGGAACCGGCCGGTGGCGAGGCTGCCCAGCGCGGAGGTCAGCAGGTTGCGGTGGCTGAGCATGACGCCCTTGGGCGTGCCGGTGGTGCCGCCGGTGTAGTAGACGCCGAGCAGGTCGTCGCCCCCGCGGCGCGCGTCCTCGACCGGCTCGGCGCCGGCGACGAGGTCCTCGTAGCCGAGCATCCCGTCCGGCGTCGCCGCCTCGCCGATGTGGACGACGGTGGTCAAACCGGCTTCGAGCTTCGGCACCACCGGGGCGAAGGCGTCGTCGACGAGCAGCACGCGCGTGTCGGACTCGGTGAGCGAGTAGGCGATCTCCGCCGGGCTCCAGCGGATGTTGATCGGGTTGAGCACGGCGTTCGCCCACGGCGTGGCCAGCAGGTACTCGTGGTAGCGGTCGGAGTTGAGGGCGAGGATGCCGACGCGGTCACCCTCGCCGACGCCGAGCTCCTTGAGCGCCCCGGCGAACCGGGCCACGCGATCCGCGCTCTCGGCGACGGTCCGGACACGGTCGCCGAACACGGTCAGCGGACGGTCCGGCCCCTGCTGCACGGCCTGGTGGAGGGTCTGCGTGAGGTACATCCGCCGCTCCTTTGCGGTCCGGTTTCCCTAGCGCCGGTTCACATAGCCTAGCGAAAATTCACTTAGGCGACCAGACCTCGGCGGCCGGAAGCCGTCGAGGGAAGGGGTCAGAGACCGAAGCGGGACCAGGCCGCCTTCTGGGTCACCGCCTCCAGCACTGCCGATGCCGCGGCCGGGGCGCCGATGCCCAAGCGGGCCAGCAGGGCCTTCTTCGGCTCGGCCACCGAGATCTCCGCGTCCGGGTAGCGCTCGGTGACGATCTGGCGGAGGCTGCCGACGCCGTTGATCAGGCCGAGTTCCGCCGCCTTCGCGCCCAGCCAGACGTCGCCCGTGAAGAGGTCCTCCGTGTCCGTCAGGCGGTCGCCGCGGCGGTCCTTGACCCAGTTCACGAACAGCTCGTGGAGCTGGGCGTGCATCTTCTTCAGCCACTCGACGTCTTCGGGCTTCTCCGGCGAGAACGGGTCGAGGCGCGACTTGTTGGCGCCCGCCGTGTGCAGGCGGCGTTCGATGCCGAACCGCTCCAGCAGGCCGGTGAACCCGAAGCCGCCGCTGATCACGCCGATCGAGCCGACCATCGACGTGCGGTGCGCGTAGATCTCGTCGGCCGCGCAGGCCAGCCAGTAGCCGCCGGACGCGGCGACGTCCTCGCAGAAGGCCAGCACCGGGACGTTCTTCTCGTCGGCCAGCTGCCGGATCCGCTCGGCGACCAGGCCGGACTGCGTCGGCGCGCCGCCCGGCGAGTTGATCAGCAGGGCGACCGCCTTCAGCCGCTCGTGGCCGAAGGCGCGGGTCAGGGCCGATTCGACGGCGGCCAGGTTGATCGCGCCCCGGCCCAGCGGCGACGGCGACGGCGTGATCACCCCGTGCAGCTTCACCACGGCCACGACGTCTTTGCGCTCGACGCGGTCGGCGAGCACCGGGATCCGCGAAGCCAGCTTGTCGGTAACGCTCATACCGCCAGGCTAGCGGGATTCAGCCCATGGGGAGGATGCCGGAGCGCGAGCCGTTGACGCCGTTCACCTCGCTGCCGTTCAGCTGGGCCGGACCGCCCTGGGCCGGGACGTCCGCCTCGGCGTCGGCGCTGTAGTCCGGCATGTTCGGCCGGACGCCCGGGACGAACTTGGGCACCCGCAGCGTCACCTTCATGCCGGCGCCCGGCGCGGTCTCGACCATCACCGCGTAGTCGCTGCCGAAGACCTGCTGCATGCGCTGGCTGATGTTGCCGAGCCCGACGTGCGCGCCGGTGCTGTGCGCGTTCTTGACGTCCCGCAGCCGCCGCGGGTCCATCCCGATCCCGTCGTCCTCGACGCTGATCAGCGCCTCGGTGCCGTGGTCCTGCGCGATCACCGTGACGCAGCCGCCGCTGGGCTTGCTGGCCAGTCCGTGCTTGACCGCGTTCTCCACCAGCGGCTGGATGATCAGGAACGGCACGACGACGCTGAGCACCTCGGGCGCGATCTTCATCCGCACCTCGAGCCGGCCGCCGAAGCGGGCGTTCTCGATGGTCAGGTAGCGGTCGATGTTGCGCAGCTCCTCGGCGAGCGAGGTGAACATGCCCGACGTCCGGAACGAGTAGCGCGTGAAGTCGGCGAAGTCCTGGAGCAGCTCTCGCGCCTCTTCGGGGTCCGTGCGGATCAGCGCGGAGATCGTGTTGAGCGCGTTGTAGACGAAGTGCGGCGAGATCTGCGCGCGCAGCGCCTTGATCTCGGCCTGCTGGAGCTGCTGCTTCGACTCGTCGAGCCGGGACAGCTCGAACTGCGTGCAGACGAACTGGGCGACCGCGTCGGCCATCTGCACCAGCCGGCCCCGGGTGCGGCCGACGACGATGAGCGCCGCCTCCGTCTCGCCCTCGACCAGCAGCGGCACGATGACCGCGGTCTTCATCCGGCAGGTGCCGCGGTGGTTGCACGGCATCCGGTCGTGCGCGACGACCTCGCGGCGGTGCTTGCGGATGGCCGCGCCGATCGCGTCGACGAGGTCGACATAGTGCTCGTTCGCTTCGCCGTCCCAGGACAGCAGCGTGCCCTCGCTGTCGGTGATGCCGACGGCGACGCAGTCCAGCATCTGCAGCAGCTGGGTGGTGATCTTGTCGGCGGCGTCCTCGTCCAGGCCGGAACGGAGGTTCGGCGCGGCCTTCGACATCCGGTGGACGGCCTGCAGCATGGCGTCCTCCACCACGCTGGCCGGCTTGCGCTGTTTCACGAGCAGCACGATCACCACGATGCCGAGCAGCACCGCGACACCCCACGGAATGATCTGCGCAAGCGGAAACCCGGACACGGCGTCCATGCTCTGCGCTCGACCAACCGGGTGCAAGGCCTGTTCCCACTTTCTGTCCAACTGTGATGACCGAGGGTTGAGGCGACCCTACCGAGAGTCGGAACCAGGGCCTCACGGTCACTGTCCGCAACACGCGGCGGGGGCTCGCTGTTCCACCCGTTCCGACGAAAGTGGCAGGCAGACCGCGATTTTCCCGCCGGCGGTCACGCGGTCGGCGACGCCCGGCGCAGCACGTGCGGCCGAACGGGCGAATCTGCTACTTGAGCAGCCGCGACATCCGGCGGTCGGCGAGTGGCTTGCCGCCCGTCTGGCAGGTCGGGCAGTACTGGAACGACTTGTCGGCGAAGGAGATCTCGCGGATCGTGTCGCCGCAGACCGGGCACGGGAGGCCGGTGCGCGCGTGGACCCGCAGACCCGAGCGCTTCTCCCCCTTCAGCCGCGCCGCCTTCTGGCCGACCGAGCGCTCGACGGCGTCGGACTCGATCTCGATGATCGCCTCGGCCAGGGTCTCGAGGGCGCCTTCGTCGAGCTTGCCGATCGTCGCGTACGGCGAGAGCTTCGCGCGGTGCATGATCTCGTCGGAGTAGGCGTTGCCGATGCCGGCGATCAGCGACTGGTCGGTCAGCGCCCACTTGAGCCGGGTGTTCTTGCCGGCGAACAGCTCCCGGAGCTGGGCGGCGTCCAGGGAGAGGGCGTCCGGGCCGAGGCGCGCGACGCTGGAAATCTCCTGCGGGTCCTTCACGATCCACACCGCGAGGCCCTTCTTCGTGCCCGCTTCGGTGAGGTCGAACCCGGGCCCCGTCGCGGACTCGAGGTGCACGCGCAGCGAGATCGGGCCCTTGCCCGGCTTCAGCGGCGCCGCGGCCAGGCCGTCGGACCAGCGCAGCCAGCCCGCGCGGGCCAGGTGGACGACCAGGTGCAGGTCACCGGCGACGACGTCCAGGTGCTTGCCGTACCGGGTCGCCGCGGTGATCTCCCGGCCGTGCAGGTCGGTCCACGGCGGGGTCGCGGTCTTCAGGACGCTCAGCGATGCGACGTCGATGCGGAAGATCGTCCGGCCGACGGCGTTCTCGCGCAGGTAGTGGGCCAGTGCTTCGACCTCGGGCAGCTCGGGCATGTCCCCAGTTTCACCCCTTCGGCCGCATTCCGGTACTCGCTATTCGACCGGGTGCAGCGGCCCGTCGAAGTCCGGCAGCGAGTGCCGCTGGATCGTCTTGGAGATCTTCTTGACCTCACCCTGCACGGTGAACATGCCGCGGATGGTGCCGACCCAGCGCTCGGACGGCCGGTCGCCGGTCAGGTCGCCCTCGGTCTCCGCGACCACCGTCCACGGCCGGCGCAGGATCCACCGCAGCGGGAAGAACAGCACCACGAGCAGCAGCGCCAGCAGCACCCACGCGGGGACGTTGACCTGGTCCGGCGTCCACACCACCAGGATCACGGCCAGCAGCGCGGTCACCACGATCATCGCGATCCCGGGGCCGTAGCTCCCGGCGACGTCGTGCTCGAAGTCGTCGGCCGTCGCCGGTGCGCGCCATTCCATCTGGGCACGGACCACCCAGTCGCGGCCGTCTTCGCCGCGTACCAGCCGGTTCATTCAGTTGCCTCCAGGGCCGCCCGCAGGGTGAGCAGCACAACGGTACCGTGCGCGGGCTCCGCCGCGCGAGGGAGGAATCGGACATCCCGCCCGGCGAAGTTGATCACCGCAGCTCAGGGTGCCGACGAGCCGGTCGGGGTCGAATCGGTCGATTCGCTCGAACCAGTGACTTCGGACGTGCTGCTCGGGCACGGTTTCCCGGACGTCGGCGTCACGGACGTGGACGGCTCGGTGGTCTCCGGATCGTCGCCCGTCGGCTCGGGCTTGCCGGGCGCGGTCGTCGTCGTGGTGGTCGGGCGGCCGGACGGCGACAGCTCCGGCGAATCGGCGCTCCCGGCCGTGCTCGACTCCGTCATCCGGGTGCTGGTCGTGTCCAGCCGCGGCGACGTCGACGAGTGGTCGGGCGTGCTGAAGGTCGTCGACGACAGGTCGTCACGCGGGGTCACCCCGCTCGTGCCGCCCGGGTCCGTCCCGGTCCCGGTGTCCCCGGCGGGACCACCGCCCGCGGGCAGGCCACCGGGCACCTCGTTCGCCGCCAGGTGCCGGGACTCGGCGCGCGGCCGGACCGACGCGACCGCGCCGGTGCCGCGGCCGTTCAGCACGCCGATGCCGATGCGCGGGTCCTGCTGCGGCTGCGGGGGCGGCTGGTGGTGCGTCTCCGACGGCGGCACGACGACCAGCTCGGGCGCCCCGCCGGTCAGGCCGACGTCCTGCGCCGGCGACGTCCCGAACAGCACCGGACCGGCCGCGACGCCGACGGCGCCCACGGCCGCGGTCGACGCCAGCGCGAGCCCGACCTTGACCTTGGAGCCGACCAGCACACCCTTGATCGTCGCGCCGAGCCCGGCCAGCAGCCCGCTGCCGCTCGCCGCCGCCCCGGCGGCCGGCACCAGCAGGACCAGCACCCCGGCGTGCGCCCGCAGCGACGAACAGACGTCGCGCAGCTCGTCCTGGGTCGCGCGGCACGACGAGCAGCCGTGCAGGTGCGCCTTGATCCGCTCCGCCTCGGCGCCGGTGACGCTGCCCGCGGTGAACCCGCCCAGCTTCTCGACGACCGCGCGGCACGAATCCGGCCCGCGGTTCACCGAAAGGTGTGCCTGCAAGTACGCCGCGCGGAGGCCCTGACGGGCACGCCGGGCCAGCGCGGCCGTCGCGTTCGCGCTCAACCCGAAGTGCGTCGCGACCATCGCGGGCTGCTCGCCCTCGACCTCGGTCTGCCACAACACCGTGCGCCAGCGCTCGGGCAGGCTCGTGAACGCGGTCGTGATCAGCGTGTGCTCGGCCGTGCGGGCGTGCGTGTCCGCCCCCGCCCCGGCGCGGAAGGTCAGCTCGTCGTCGGAAACCGGGACGTCCCGGCGGGCGCCGTGCCACTCCCAGGAGACGCGGCGGGCGACCGTGAGGAGGTAGGCGCGGACGTAGTCTCTCGGGCCCGAACCACGGCGCAGAGCCTGGAGCACGCGGAAGAACGTCTCCGCGGTGATGTCCTCGGCCTCGGACCGGTCGGCCGCCAGGCTCTGCGCGAGCCGGCGGACGGCGGCGGCGTGCAGCTCGAACAGCTCCCCGAACGCGGCGTCTTCGCCGTTTCGAAGTCGCTGCAGCAGTGCCTGCTCGTCGGATTCCGAGGCCGCTGGTGGCGGCACCGTGCCCAGCTCGGTCATCCGGCCCGGCACCTCCTCCCCGAAGGTCTCCCCATTCGGTCGAATGGGGACACCATACGGAGGGATCCAGCCGTCGTCACCCCTTGTACGCCAGCTGTGACACCGAAGCACCGGGTCAGGGCACTGCGGGACCCGCTCATCGGAGCGGTTTCGGGAGGGTATAGAGTGTTCTCAACAGCAACGCGGTGCGGATGTAGCGCAGCTGGTAGCGCATCACCTTGCCAAGGTGAGGGTCGCGGGTTCGAATCCCGTCATCCGCTCGAGTGCGAGAGGGCCGTATCGGCAGAAAACGTCGATACGGCCCTCTCGCCATTTCACCCGGGGACCCGAGCCCCCACGATGTCTCGGCCAGGCATCGCGTGATCACCGTCACAATCGATCTTCTTTCAGGGATCCCACCTGTTCGGGTGATGCTTGCTCACACGGCGGGGGTCTTGAAGGGATCGTGCTCGGCGAGGAGCTTGTCGAGGCGGGCCTGGTCGACGCGGGAGACCACCGATGTCTCGTCCTGTCTGTCCCGCACGCACTTGGCGAGCGTGAACGTCGAGGTCACCAGGTACAGGGCGCCGAGGGCGAGGAAACCGCGGATCCAGCCGTCGACCGGCAGGTACGCGATGCCGCCGATGACCGCCGCCATGGCCAGGCCGAACGAGAGCGCCGCCTGGATGTAGAAGGCCGTCGTGGTGGGGGACGTGGTTCCGGATTTGGTCATGTGACCACGGTCTCGTCCGGGCCGCCCGCGTGTCTTGAGCAGGACTACTCAGGCGCGGTTGCGATCGGGCTACAGCTCGTAGACGTCGAGGACCGTCGGCGCAACCGGCGTCAGGTGCGGGTCTTCGCGCTCGGTCACCTGGCCGCGGGCCATGCGGTAGACGCGGAACTCGTTGTCGTGCTCGGTGTCCTGGTCATCCCACACGTGGAGCAGGCCGTACGAGCCCGCCGCCAGCTCACCGACCCTGGTGAAGAGGTCGAGGAGCTCGAGGCCGGGGCCACCGTGCTTGTCGAAGCCCGCGATGTGGAGCATCGGCATGCCTTCGCTCCACCTGAGGTCGATCAGGTCGAAGGCACCCGCGTCGCGGACCGCGCGGTGCACGCGGTCGACCAGGCGCTCCAGCAGGGCCGGGTCGTCGTCGCCGCTGGTGGTCGCCTGGATGGTCACCCAGCCGTGATACTCGAACACCCGCAGAACGGTAGCAAGAGATCAACCACGGGCTCAGCGGGCCAGCGCGGACGGCTTCCCGTCACGGCGCAGGACGTTCGTCAGCACGCCTTCGCCGTGCTTCTCGAACGCCGGCACGAGCTTGTCGCCGAACACGCAGAGCGTGCGCTCCCACGGGTGCCCGAGCGTGCCGAACGAGAAGTCCGACGCCAGGAACAGGTGGTAGTCCGCACGCGGGAAGACCGGCACCGGCCAGCGCGCGCCCGGGGTCATCAGGTGCGGGCGGACGCGGTAGGACTGGTGCTGCCAGTGCAGCGCCCACAGCCAGTCGTCCGGGCCGCAGACCTCGCGGAACGCCGCCAGCGCGATCGCCGCGACCTGGTGCTCTTCGACGGCGTACGGGCCCAGGCGGAACTCGGCCGAGGCGCGGTCGAGGTCGCCGGGCGAGAGGTCCCAGGTCCGCGACGGCGCGGGCTCGCGGAAGCCCGGCCAGGCGTGGGCGTAGGTGCTCGGCCAGAACGCCAGCTTGTCGTAGACCCAGTACCAGGCCGGTTCGTCGGCGACGCGGGAGACAGCTTCCCAGGCAGCATTCACTGTTACGACCTCTGACTTGGCCGGGCACGGAAGAACACGCGAAAGCTTCGTGTTCGGCCTCCGGTTTGTCCAGTCCCCGTCAGCCCGGCGCGAACTGTGTCACTCGGACGGGTGGAGTCTGCCAGATGGTCACCACGCTGCTTCAGACGACGACGTAGCCCATCAGGAACTCCTTCGTCTTGCCCTCGCAGCCCGAGTCGAGGGAGTCGAAATGGCTGGCGCCCGCGTTGCAGCGGTAAAGCGCCCGCGCGCCCGCCCAGGACGGCGGGTTCACGTAGATGTGGCCCAGCAGGCCGAGCGACTGCTGGCCCTCGCACTTGCCGCTCTGGTCGGTCGAGGTGAACCAGTCCTCCTGGTCCTTCACCTTGCAGGCGAACAGCTTCCGCGTGCCCGGCTCGTCCGTCGCGACGAGCGAGCCGAAGACGCCTTCCTTTGTGAAGCCGTCCGGCGGGCCGATCTTCTTGGTGCCGCTGAAGTGGCCGCCGTCCGGGTGGTGGTAGCGGGTCAGCGGCACCTCGGCCGGGTGCGGCTTGTCCGCGGTGCTCGACGGCGGCGGCGCGGGCGCGGAACTCGCGCCCGGCAACGCGGGCGCGCTCGACGACGGCGTGGGCTTCTTGTGGCCGGGCGAGCTGGTCGTCGGCTTCGCGGACGAGGTCGACGACGTCGGCGTGTGGCCCGGCGCGCCCGCGGCCACCGGGGTCGTCTTGTCCGGCTTCAGGAGGAAGATCGCGCCGAGCGCGGCGACGACGGCCACCGCGACCCCGGTCAGTACCAGCGGGAGCCGGCGCTTCCCGCGCGGCCGCTCCCAGTCCACTGTGGTCGGTGCCGGCTTGGCGACCTGCGCGGTCACCGGCTCGAAGACGACCGTCGGCAGCGCCGCCGGGTCGACGGCCTGCGTCGGCGAGTCGGTGATCGCGGTGCGCGCGGTTTCCAGCAGCCGCCGCACTCCCGGCGCGCCCAGCCGGTCCGAAGTGGACTGCGTGAGCAGCCCGCGGACGGCTTCGGCGAGCGGGCCGCGGCAGCGGTCCAGCACCGGCTGGTCGTACATGATCGCGTGCAGTGTCGCGGCCGTGGTGGTGCGCTGGAACGGCGCCCGGCCCTCGGCGGCGTGGAAGAGCGTCGCGCCCAGCGCCCACAGGTCCGACGCCGGCGCCGGCCCGGCCCCGGCGAACAGCTCGGGCGCCATGTACCCGGGCGACCCCATGACGCCGCCGGTCTGCGTCAGCGACGGGTCGTCCAGCGCCCGCGCGATGCCGAAGTCGGCGAGCTTCACGCGGTCGCCGGGCAGCACCATGATGTTGCTGGGCTTGACGTCCCGGTGCACGATGCCGGCCGCGTGCGCGGTCTCGAGCGCGCCGAGCACCTGCAGGCCGATGGCGGCGACGCGGTCGTTCGCCAGCGCGCCTTCGCGCCCGATGAGGTCGGCGAGCGTCGGCGCGACCACCAGTTCCATCACGATGAACGTGGCGCCGTGTTCGCTGACGACGTCGTACACCGTGACGACGGCCGGGTCGTTGAGCCGGCCCGCGGTGCGCGCCTCGCGCATGACCCGCTCGAGGTTGGTGCCCGGCGGCGTGGCCAGCTCCTTCAGCGCGACCGGCCGGCCGAGCACCCGGTCTTCGGCGCGCCAGACGACGCCCATGCCGCCCCGGCCCAGCTCGGCCGAGATCGCGTACCGCCCCGCGACCAGTCTCATCGTCGTCCCCCTGACGCTCGGGGGCGATGCTAACGGGGAGGCGCCGGACGGGTCCGGCGCCTCCCCGGGCTCAGGCCGCGTCCCAGAGCGTCAGGAACGCCGAAGCCTCGGCGCGCGCCCAGGGCCGCAGCCGTTCGCGGTCACGGGCGGAGAGCCGGAACTCCTTGCTCCGGCGGACGTCGACGACCAGGGCGTGCCCGCCCGGCAGGACGTCCGGCATCGCCTGCTCCAGCACCCACAGCGCGAGCTGCGCGGAGTCCTTCGTCAACGGCTCCTCCTTGAAGTAGAGCCAGGTCGCGTACCGGCGGCCGTCACCCTTGCGGAGCCCGAGCTGCGGGCTGACGCCGATCTCGAGGTCGCCGATGCGGCACCGGCCGCGGCCGACCTCGACCAGCCGCGGCGACCTGCGGCCGAGGTAGCGCAGCCAGCCCTCGGCTATCGCCGCGTAGTGCGGTTTCGTCCGTTCGTCGGCGGCGTTGACGAGGGCGCGCAACGCGACCTCGTCCTGCCCCGCCGCCCGCCCGGACCGCACGGCGCCGGCCGCCCGCCGGTAGTAGTTGAACGCGGCCCGCGCCGGGTCCTCGTACAGCCGGCGCTGCCGCCGGACGAACGACGACCGCGACGGCCCGGAACTCGCGCTGTAGCCCACGAACGTGGGCAGGGTGATGTAGGCCATGGCCCTGCCTTCCTCCATCACGCCACCCGCGAACGCGGGCGGCATCTCCCCTGGACAACGCCCATTTTAGAACATATGTACGACAGTTTTCGGCGTCCGACGAGGTGACGGCGGCGAACGCGCGAGGTCAGGATCCGGCGAACCGGGGGTCGGCTATGGTTGACGGGTGTCGGTGCACTTGAGGGGCGGGGAGCCGGAGAAGCGGCTCAAGCCCCTCACGGTCCACGAAGCCTGGCTGCCGCGGGACCACTCGATGTACCGCCCGCGCCACGGGCGCCAGCAGGTGGCGCTGGTCTGCGCCGTCGTCTTCTTCCTGGCCCCGGTGGTTTCACTCGGCGTCTTCGGGCCGCCCTCGGAGTTCGAAAACCGCAAGCTGCACGACTTCCCGAGCCTGTCCGACGGCTGGGGCTTCTTCGGCGGGCTCGCCGACTGGGCCACCGACTGGCTGCCCGGCCGCCAGGCCGCCGTCCAGGCCGAAGACGGGATCAGCCGCGGGCTGTTCGGCGAGCCGCCGGCGCTCGGCGCAAAACCCGCCGCTCCCGGGGTCGGCCCGGTGCCGAGCCAGCCGCCGCCCCCGCGCCCGGACACCGGCCAGCTGCAGGGCCAGACCAACAGCAACTACCCGCCGGTCGTCGAAGGCCGCGACGGCTGGCTGTTCCTCGGCAACGACCTGTACGCCAAGTGCAACCCGATCGTCCCGCCCGCCACCGTGATGAACGAGCTGCTCGGGTTCCGCAAGGTGGTCGAGGCGTCCGGGCGGCGGCTGGTGCTCATCGTGCCGCCGGACAAGTCGGACCTCTTCCCGCAGTACTTGCCGGACCAGTACGCAGGCAAGGACTGCGCCCCGGTCGCGGCCCGCACGATGTGGCAGCGGCTCCACGACGACGTCGGCTACCTCGACCTGCGCGGGCCGCTGCTCGGCGAGTCGCAGCGCCAGGGGTCGCCGATCTACTTCAAGCAGGACACGCACTGGCAGTTCCACGGCGGGCTCACCATGGTCCGGGCGCTGGCCGAGGACCTGCGTCCCGGCGTGACCCGCACCTGGACGACCGCGCCGAAGGAGAAGTTCGACAAGCAGACGGACCTGCCGCCGCTGATCGGCCGCACCGGCAGCGAGCCCGCCGAGCTGGAGAGCCTGGCCCCGGACGGCGGCGCCGACCGCACCCGCACCTTCTTCGGCCAGCCGAACACCGTGCCCATCGAGCTGCACGGCCCGGCGGTCCCCGGCACGATCTCCGACAAGGTCGCGATGATCGGGGACTCGTTCACCGGCTTCGCCAACATGTACCTCGCGGCCGCGTTCACCGACATGACGATCATGCACTCCGACTACGTCTCGCAGGACACGGCGGCGGCCGCGGCGAAGCTCGCCGACAGCGACGTCGTCGTCCTCGAAATCGCGGAACGCAACCTCATCGGCGGGCAAAGCCCTATCCTGGCCCCGGCCGTGGTGAAGACGCTGAGCGAGCAGCTCGCGAAACACCCCCGGCAGTGAGCGCGCACCAGCGCATGGACGAAGGAATCGGATGATCGTGCGGGAGCTGCCGTGGCTCGCCGGCGTGGACGCCGGCAGTGCCTCGATCACCGCCGGCCGGGTCGCCGTCGGCGGCTGGCTGGTCTCCCCGAGCGGGCCGGACGGCAGCACCGTCCGGCTCGGCGGGCAGATCGCCCGGGTGCACTGGGAGCAGGGCACGAAGGCCGTCCCCGGGGTGCCCGGGGACTGGCCCACCTGGGCCTGGCGGGCCGAGGTCGAGGTCGACCGGCCGACCGGGGTCGAGGCGACGGTCACCGCGCCCGACGGCACCGAGCTCAGCCGCGTCGCGGTCTGGCCGGAGAGCACCTACCGGATGCCGACGCCGCTGGGCGAGATCGACTTCCCGGCCGCGGACGCCGAGCTGGCCGGCGACCTGGTCGTCGTCTCGGGGTGGCTGCTCCTCGACGGCCGGCTGCCCAGCCGGATCGAGGTCGAGGTCGACGGCGCCGCACCGCAGCGCGCGCGGCTGATGCTGCCGCGGCCGGACGTCACGCGGAACCTGCCGGGCCACGTCCGGCAGGCCGGGCTGAGCGGGTACGAAGCCCGCATCCCCCTGCCGCTGGCCCCCGGCGACCGGCGGAAGGTGAGCCTGCGGGTCCGGGCCTGGACCCGGGACGGGCGCGAGTGGACCTCGCCGGTCCGGTACGCGACGTTGCGCCGGCGGACGGCCGACCGGCGCGACGCCGAAGCCGCGGCGCGCGCGTCGGCGTTCACCGAAGAGCTGCTCGGCCGCGTGAAGGCGGCCGTGGACACCGACCACGTCCTGGTCGTCACGCACAGCCTGCGCGTCGGCGGCGGCCAGTTCTGGCTCAGCGAGCTGCTGCGCCACCTGGCGGGCCCGCACGGCCACAAGGTCACGCTGGTCTCCCCCGAAGACGGGCCGCTGCGCGCGGAGCTGGAGGACCTCGGCGTCACCGTGCACGTCACCGGCCACCACCGAGTCCAGGACTCGACGCAGTACGCCGCCTACGTCGGCGAGCTGGCGATGCTGGCCACCGCCTCCGGTGCCGGCGTGGTGCTGGTGAACACGCTCGGCATGTTCGCCGGCGTCGACGCGGCGAAGCGCGCTGGGCTGCCGGTGGCCTGGGTCATCCACGAAAGCTTCAGCCTGGAGGACTTCGCGTACCTGAACTGGGGCATGGACGGCCTCGACCCGCTGGTGCGCGAACGCTGGGAGCACTGCCTGGCGGACGCCGACACGCTCCTGTTCGTCGCCGACGCCACGCGCGAGATGTTCCTGCCCTGGTCGCGGCCGCGGCGGTGCGTCACGGTCCGCTACGGCATCGACCTCGTCCCGGTCCAGGAGGCGCAGTACGCCACCAAGGAAGCGGTCCGGCGCGAGCTCGGCCTGCCGGAGTCGGCGACCGTGCTGCTCAACATCGGCGTCAGCGAGCCGCGCAAGGGCCAGGCGCCGCTGCTGCTGGCCTTCGAGCAGATCCGGGTGACGCACCCGGACGCGCACCTGGTGATCGTCGGCACGCACGAGTCGCCGTACTGCGACGCGTTGCAGGACTACGTCGAGGCGGCCGGGCTGGGCGGCTCGGTCAGCCTCGTGCCGATCTGCCGCGACCCGCGGCAGTGGCTGCGCGCGGCGGACCTGTTCGTCAACAGCTCCGACATCGAGTCGCTGCCCCGCTCGATCCTCGAGGCGATGGCGTTCGGCGTGCCGGTGGTGGCGGCCGACGTCTTCGGCACCCGGGAGATCATCAGCGACAGCGAAAGCGGCTGGCTGTTCCTGCCCAACGACCTCGGCGCGCTGACCGTCGGCCTGCTGCGGGCGCTGGACACCCCGCCGGAAGCCCGCGAGCGGATCGCCGAGCGGGCCCGGGCCGGCGTCGGCGCCTTCCTGGACTCCACGCACTACGGGCAGGAGTTCTCCACCATCCTGAAGAGCCTCGCGCGAGGCACCGGTACCGAGGAACGGGACGCATGAGCTCCGAAGAAGGCGCGGTCCACCGCGAAGACGAGGACGCCCCGGTCGAGTACGCCGTGCCGGCGTCCGTGCGGGCCGAGCTGCTGCAGCTGCGAGCCGAGCGCTCGGTGCTGATGGCCGAACGGGAGCGGCTGCAGGGCCGGCTCCGCGGCGCCGACGCCGACCTGCGCGAGGCCCTGCGCGTGCAGGAGCGGCTCGTCGAGGACGCCCGCGCGAACGACGAGCTGCGGCGTCAGGTCGACGAGGCCTCCGAGGCCCGCGTCGAGCTGGACGCCCTGCGCCGCGACCGCGACCTCGCCCGCCAGGAGCTCGAGCGCACCCGCATGGAGCGCGACCAGCTGCGGATGGACCTGCTGCAGGCCGAGCTCACGCTGCACGGCGCGGACCTGCCCGAGGTCGTGCCCGCGGACGACCGGGACACCGAACAGCTGCGCCGCCAGGTCGCCGACCTCGCGCAGGAGCTCGAAGCGCACCGGCAGACGATCAGCTGGCGGGTCACCGCGCCGTTGCGCACGGTCCGCCGGAAGACCCGCTGACGGTGGCCGACCCACGGCTGGTGCTGGCGTCCGCGCCGGGCGGCAGCGCCTTCATGGAAGAGCTCTTCGAAGTCGTCGCCGACGCCGTGCGCACGGCGGGCGGCCGGGCCGAGACGCACGTCGGGCCGTTGCCCGAAGCGAACGACGACACCGTGTTCGTCGTCGTCCCGCACGAGTACCTGGTGGTGCTGCCCGAGCGGCAGCGGCCGCGGCCCGACCAGCTGCAGCGCACGATCGCGTTCTGCGTCGAGCACCCCGGCACGCGGACCTTCGACACCAGCGCCGGCCTGCTGCCGCGGTTCGGCGGTGCGGTCGACATCAACGCCGACTCCACCGACGAGCTGGTGCGGCGCGGCCACGACGTCCGCCGGTTCCAGCTCGGCTACACCCCGCTGTGGGACCGGTGGGGCGGCGACCTCGACGCGCCGCGCGACATCGACGTCACCTACCTCGGCACGGCCGAGCACCGGCGGTCCGCGCTGCTGGCCCGCGCCGCCCGCGACCTGGACGGCTTCGCGGTCCGGCTGCTGACGCCGCCGCACGAACCGATGGTCAAGCCGCGCCCGGACTTCCTGATGGGCCGGGCGAAGCACGAACACCTGGCCCGCAGCCGGGTGCTGCTGAACCTGCACCGCGAGGCGTCGCGAGCCCTGGAGTGGGTGCGGGTGCTCGAGGCGGCCTGCAACGGCTGCGTCGTCGTCACCGAGCCCAGCCGCGACCTCGCGCCGTTCACCGCCGGGCAGCACCTGCTGGTGGCCCGGGAAACCGTCGTGGGCGCGGCGACGGCGGCGATGCTGCGCGAAGGGGAGCTGGAGCGGTCGATCCGCGCCGAGTCCTACCGCTTCGTCAAGGAAGAGCTGGACATGGGCCCGTCGGCCCGTGCGCTGCTGGAGCTGGCCGCCGACCTGGCGGAGCGGCACCCGGCACCGGCCCGGCCGGACCGCCCGCTCCGCAAAGCGGCTCCGGTCGTCGTGCCCGCCGAAGGCCCGCTGGCCGAGGACACGCCGAGCTGGGACCCGCGGTTCCCCGGCGAGTCCGGCCTCGGCGCCGAACCCGGCCCGGACCGGCGGCTCGCGGCCCGGCTCGTCGTCGAGCGCTCGGAAACCGCCCGGCGGACGGACGACGGCGTGCTGACCCCGGCCGCGCTGCCCCTCTCGCCGGGGGACGCGACCCGGGCCGAAGACCTCGACGTGCTCATCGTCCGGCGGGTCGCGGACCCGGGCGTCGCCGCGCTCGTCGACGACCTCGCGCGCGGGACGACGGTGCCGGCGCGGGTGCTCGTCTGCCAGGACGGCACCGCGGAGCCACCCGGCCCGAAGCCCTACGACGTGCTCCACCACGCCGTCCCACGCGGGACCGGCCACGCGTACAACCGGCTCCTGGCCGAGTCCGCGGCTGACCTGCTGCTGGTGCTCGACGCGGGTGTGCGATGCTCGCCCCACCTGGTCGCCCGGCTGCTCGCCGCGGTGCGGGCGGGCGCGGACGTGGCCCACTGCCCGGTGGCGGACGCCGAGCGGGGCCTGGTCGGCGCGCTCCCGCCGGAGGCGCGGCGGCTGGCGCGGCTGCCCTACCTGGGCAGCGGCTACCTGGTGCGGCGCAGCGTGCTCGACGACCTGGGCGGCTGGCCGGAAGACCCGTGGTCGGAAGGCCTGGAGCACCACGGCTTCTGGCTCGGGGTGGCCGGCCGGGGCGACCGCACGGAGCTGGTGCAGCAGGTCCTGCTGTCCCGCACGGTGCCGGACCCGCCGGCCCGGCCGATCGACCTCGACCCCCAGCGCGCCTGGGCCGCCGCCAACGCGAAACGGTAGGACATGGACAGCACCGAGACCACGGACGTGCTCCCGGCGATCACGGCCGGGACCCCCGCCCCGCCGGAGTCCCGGCCGGAACCGGCGAAGCCGGCCGACCACGGGCCGCTGCCGTCGTTCATCCCGCAGCTGACCGGGGTCCGCGCACTGGCGGCACTCTGGGTGCTGACGTTCCACTTCCGCCCGGAGCTGGTCTCGTCGTTCCCGTTCCTCGGCCGGCTGGCGCCGCTGTTCGACGCCGGGCACCTCGGTGTCGACCTGTTCTTCGTGCTCAGCGGTTTCATCATGACCTTCACGCACCTCGAGCGGATGACCGAGCCGTGGACGCCGCGCAAGGCGCTCGGGTTCCTGTGGCTGCGGCTGAGCCGGATCTGGCCGGTGATGTTCCTGGTGCTGCTCGGCTGGGCGCTCTACCGCGCGTACTCGCTGCAGGTGAACTCCGACGCGAGCATCCAGGCGGCGGCCAGCCCGGCCCGGTTCCTCGAGCACGTGCTGCTGATCCAGGGCTGGTTCATCGAGCCCGACCAGTGGAACCCGGTGGACTGGTCGCTGAGCGCGGAATGGCTGGCGTACCTCGTGTTCAGCGTCGCGGTCGCGGTGCTGGCGAAGATGCTGAAGACGGTCCGCCTGCGCTCGCTGGTGCTGTGCGCGCTGGTCGCGGTGTTCCCGATCGTCGCGATCGGGGTGACCATGGAGGACGGCAGCGACCTGCTGCTGTTCCACAACGCGCTGGTGCCGGGGATGATCCCGCTGCGCGTGCTCACGGAGTTCTTCGGCGGGGCGTTCACCGCGCTGATCGTGCTGCGCTACGGCCGGTCCGCGCGGCTGCCGTGGTTCCTGCGGCCGTCGCCGGTGTTCGTGGTGATCGTCGCGATCATCTTCCTGGTGCAGCACTTCGACCCGTTCCGCCGCTACAACATGGGCCTGGACTGGCGGATCAACGGCCACCTGATGTGGGGCTCGGCCGAGACGGTGGTCGTGGTGCCGCTCTTCCTGCTGCTCATCGGTTCCCTGGCGATCAGCCGCCGCGAACCGCTGTCGTGGCTGCTGCGCACGAAAGTCCTGATCTGGGGCGGCAAGATCTCGTTCGCCCTGTACCTGGTGCACTGGCTGGTCATCGACGTGATGCGGCACGTCATCCAGACCAAGCTGAAGCTGACGGACATGCCGACGAGCTGGGAGTACCGGCTCATCGTGCTCGGCTTCATCGCGCTGACGATCCTGATCGCGCACGTGCTGCACCGGTACTTCGAGGAGCCGACCCGCCGCGCGATGCGCCGCATGCTGCCGGAGTCGATGCGCGCCTGAAGGGTCAGCCGGCGACCGGCTCGGCGAGCCGGTCGGTCCAGGCCTGGCGCAGCTCGGCGGTCCGCTCGGCGAGGTAGCCGGCGTCGCAGCGGCCCGCCTGGCGGACGACCTGGAAGCGGGCCTCCACCGCGGTGGCCCGCAGCACCGCGGTTTCGTCGAGCTCGAGCCGGTCGCAGAGGTCGCGCACGACGTCCGCGACCACCGGCCCCGCCGCGTGGCCGCCCCGGGCCAGCTCGTCGGCGGTGATCAGGACGCCGCGGGCGACGACGTCGGCCGCCGTGCAGTCGTCGACCGACCACTCGAGGTCGATCGGGACGAGCCCGGACGGCGTCACGAGCAGGTTCTGCGGGGTCAGGTCCCACAGCCGTGGGCCGAGCTCCCCGGCCCGGGCGACGACGAGGTCGCGCCACGCGGTGAGCAGTTCGGTCCGCCGCCCGGGCTGGGCCGCGGCGAGCGCCAGCACGGTCGGCGCGTCGAACACTTCGTCCACTGTGGACACGATGCGGACGCCGTGCGCGGCGGCGGGGTGCTCGGCCAGCGGCGTCCGGCGCACGCGCAGGACCTCGCCGTCGCGTTCCACGACCGACCGGGTGCAGAAGTCGGCGGCCCGGTCCGTGCTGAAGAAAACCGCCAGCGCGCCGGCCGGCCAGAGCCGCTCGGCACCGTCCTTCCCGGACAGCACGAGGAACGAATTGCTGTGGTGCGCGGCCACTCCGGCGTCGACGAGTTCGCGCCACACCCGCTGCTCGTCCACGACCCGCTCACCGCCGCCCGCCCAGTCCGGGCTGGGGAACGCGGGCAGCCCCGTGGCCAGCCGCGGCTGGGTGGCGAGGAGTTCGTCGGAGAGCAGGGCCCGCGTCAGCTTGTAGTCCGGGAACGCCCCGAGCACCGCCGGTTCGGCGAACCCGGCGCGGGCCACCAGGTCCAGGAGCCGCTTGCGGGAGAACGTCCGCGCGACCCCGCCCGCCGGGTACCCGGCCACGCCGTCCCACGGGATGCCCGTGTGGTCTTCGGGCGCCCCGCAGAGGTACTTGACGCCCAGCTGGTTCTCGATCGCGAGCACGAGCACCCCGCCCGGACGCAGCCGGGCGTGGGCGGCGCGGAGGAACCCGAGGTAGGCGTCGTCGGCATTGCTCCCGCCACCGACGTACTCGAGCACGCCGACGACGACCACGACGTCGTACGCTTCGGCCGCGGGGACGTCTTCGATGCCACCGACGAATACCTCGACGTCGCCGAAGTCGCGGGTCCGGGCCCGCGCACCCCGCGCGCGGCTCGCCACCGGCTCGACGGCGTCCACGGTGGCGCAGCACTCGGCGAGGTAGCCGGTGATCGCGCCGGTGCCGCAGCCGATCTCCAGCACCGCGGCCTCCGGCGGGAGCCGCAGGCCGCGCAGGACGTTCGCGCGGCCGTGGTCGAGGTGGTACCGCTCGGGCCAGGTGCGCGCGGCGAGGGTCAGCTCGTCGCTGAGCGACCCGCGGTCCTGCGCGTTCTCCAGCAACGCCGTGACGAGGTCTTCGGCTCCGTCGGCGTAGTCGGAGACGCCGGTGGACAGCACCGTGCAGCCGTGCTCGTCGTGGTCGACGAGGGACCGCAGCGGCGTGGTCACCCGGGTACCGGTCACGAGTTCGGAACGTTCTCCAGCATCGCCTTCATGACGCCCTGGAACTCCTTCGTGACGGCCGTGTCCGTGGCGGGCGCCTGGTTGACGTCCACGCGCAGCACGGCGGCGCCGGAGACGTACACCGCGCGATAGGTCGTGTGGTCGGAGAGGACCGCCTTGAAGACCGAGACCGACTGCGGGAGCCCGGCGTGGTCGGCGACCGGCTGGAGGCTCGTGCTCGCCGCCGGCTTCTGCAGGCTCTGCGCGAGCCGGTTCGCGTCCTCGACGCTCTTGGTGTTCACCAGCACGACCGTGTAGTCGAACGGAGTGTTGGTCGACGCCTGGCAGCTGACGTACGCGGAGCCGGCGGACTTGACGGAGGTCGCCTCGGCCGCGGTGAGGAACTCCTTGTCGACGGCGTCGTCGACGCTCATCGTGCCGTTCTTCTCACTGGCCTTGCCCGGCATCGGCGGAACGCGGGTCGGCGCGACGCTCGGCGGCGGGGCGCTGGTGGTCGGCGCGGAGGTCGGGCTGTTCGACGTCGACGGGTCCGCGACGGAGTTCGAGTCGCTGCGCAGGCCGAACCACCAGACGGCGAAGCCGGCGAGCAGGACGACCAGCACCGCCGCGACGATGACGATGCCCTTCTTCTTGCCCGAGCCGCTCTTCGTCTCGAAGTAGGACTCGGGGCCCTGGCGCATCCAGTTCAGGTCGTTCGCCCCGTGCGGCGCGCCGGGGTCGCCACCGCCCCACGGCGGGGCGGCCGCACCCGGCGGCACCTGGTTCCAGCCCGGCTGCGCGGGCTGCTGCTGCTGCGCGTATTCGCCGTAGTTCGGCTGGTACTCGCCGGTGTTGCGGACCACCTGGGTGCGCTCGGGGCTGTCTTCGGCGTTCTGCGGCGCCGGGAAACCACCGGACGGCGAGAACGGCTGCGACTGCGGCACGTACGCGGTCGCCCCCGGCTGGGCCTGCTGCGGGTGCCACGAGACCGCCTGGGTGCGCTCGGCGTCCCCGCCGCCCTGGTTCGGCTGCGGGATCCCACCAGGCGGGCTGACCGGGCTGATCACCTGGGTCTCGTCCGCGCTGGACGGCGCCTGCTGCGGCGGCTGCTGGTTCTCCACGCCGACGGCGGACGAAAGTACCTGGTCGCGCCGGAGGCGGTAGTCGTCCGCGGACAGCTTGCCCGCCGCGAGCTCCTCGTCAAGCCGACGCAGCTCCTCCTGCCAGGACACCAGGAGCCCCCTTATTCCGGTCCGATCGGCCGGCCGGCGGCCAACCCGATTTCGCCTGTCGAATGCCACGCACATTGTGCACTTCAGGCCGCCCCGGCCGACCTGCGGGTCGATTTGTTATCCGGGCGTCCGCGGCGGGCCGTTCAGCCGGGCGGCAGGACGGTCGAGACGCTGTCGCGAATCGCCTCGAGCCGGGTCCGCAGCTCGGCGGAATCGCCGGTTTCCCGCTGCGAGACGCCGACCCCGACCACGACGGCTCCCGACGCGTACCAGAGGATCGCGACCCAGCCGTCGGTCCCCCGCTGGGTGTACATCAGGTCGTTGTCGGTCGGGCCGATCTGGGTGGCGGCCAGGTGCGCCCCGGAGAGGTTGGTCCGCAGCCCCGCCGCGAGCTGCTTCGCGTCGAAGACGGACAGCGTCGGGATCGCCATCAGCAGGTTGCCGTTGCGCGGCTTCGCCAGGTCGGACGACGCGCGGAAGATGATCTCCTTGGCGTTGTGGGCCTGGAGCTGCTTGGCGTCGGCTTCGGTGATGACCTTGGCCTCGAGCGCCTTGTCGATCGACATCGTCGAATCGGCGTCGTTCGGCTTGCCCGGCAGCGCCGGCAGCCGCCGGTCGAGCGGGGCCTGCGGGTCGATCGCGCCGTTCGTCGACGGCGCCGCGCTGGTCGGCATCGGGGGCAGCGCCGAGTCCGAGGGCGCGTCGGTCCGGGTGCCGAGCCAGTAGGTGCCGCCGACGACCAGGCTGAGCACCAGCACCACGCCGAGGGCGAGGAACAGCCAGACCGGCCGGCCCGACCGGTCGTCGCCGTCGGTGCCCCGGTGCCGGTGCCGTCCGGCCTCGGCGTCCGGGTCCGGCGGCGCACCGGCGTCCGCCGGGAGCGGCGGGAACCGGCTCAGCGGCGAGTTCTGCGGCACCTGGCCCTCGACGCGCAGGTACCGCGTCGGGACGATGTCGGCGGGGCTCGGCGCGGTGGTCATGTGGTCCGGCAGGGCGGGGATCCCGCCCGGTGAAGGCGCTTTCGCGCCCTGCGGCGTCCGCATCCACGGCCGTTCCTGCGGGGTCGCCGGCCTCGGCACGGGCCGCGGCGCCGGCACCGGGCCGGCCGGCGGGACGGACGCCGGGTTGGTGCTCTGCCAAGAGCGCGGCTCACCCGGCCGGCGCAGCGGGGAGGGCACCGGAGAAGGCACGGTGGCTCCGGACGCGGCGGCGAGGAGCTCGTCGCGTTGCTTGCGGTGCGCCGCGGGTTCGATCCGCCCGGCTGCCAGGTCCGCGTCGAGTCGGCGCAGATCTTCCTGCCAGCTCATCTTCGACCCCCATCCACCGTTCGGGGCATAAGTCTGGCACGGAGGGCCGACCTGCGAGGTTGCGGTTTGCGATTGATCCGCAACGTAGCGGAAGAAGCGGGTTTTGGGGAGCCTTCCCGGCCATGCCCCGAAGGGGTGACTTACGCCGTGTCGGTCAACGCCCTCCCACCCCCGCGCGCCCTACGAGCAGAGCATCGGGACCGAGAGGAGGCGGCATGGTCTGGATCTGCCTGGTCGCCGTCCTGGCGATGGTCTTCGCGGTCCGCGCGGTGCGGATCGTGCGCCGGGTCAGGCGGAGTGGCGCGGGGTGACGAGCCCCGACTCGTAGGCCAGCACCACCAGCTGCGCCCGGTCGCGGGCGCCGATCTTCGTCATGATGCGGCTGACGTGGGTGCGGGCCGTCGCCGTCGAGATCACCAGGTGGGCCGCGATTTCGTCGTTCGACATGCCGCCCGCGACGAGGCCGAGCACCTCGCGCTCGCGGTCGGTGATCTCCCGGACGGCGCTGGTGTCGATGCGCCGGTTCTCCGGCCGCCCGACGAACTCCTGGATCAGCCTGCGGGTCACCGTCGGCGCCAGCAGGGCCTCGCCGCTCGCGACGACCCGCAGCGCGCGCAGCAGCTCGACCGGCTCGGTGTCCTTGAGGAGGAACCCGCTGGCGCCGGCCCGCAGCGCTTCGTAGACGTACTCGTCGACGTCGAAGGTGGTCAGGACCAGCACCTTGGTCCCGGCCAGCTCGGGGTTGGCGGTGATCCGGCGGGTGGCTTCGAGGCCGTCGACACCGGGCATCCGGACGTCCATCACGACGATGTCCGGCCGGTGCTCGACCGCGCCGGCGACCGCCTGCTCGCCGTCGCCGGCCTCGCCGACGACCTCGAAGCCGTCTTCGGTCTCCAGCAGCACGCGGAACCCGGCGCGGACCAGGACCTGGTCGTCGGCCAGCAGGACGCGGATCATGCTTCCCCCTCGATCGGTAGCTCGACGCGCACTTCGAACCCGCCGTCGACCGGCCCGGCGGTGCACCGGCCGCCGAGCGCCGCGGCGCGTTCGCCCATGCCCCGCAGGCCGTGGCCCGGGACCGGTTCGGCGGTGCCGCGGCCGTCGTCGCGCACCCGCAGCGTGAACGCCCCGGGCCGGCGTTCGAACCGGACGTCGACGTGGTGCGGCCGGTCGGCGTGCCGGACGACGTTGGTCAGCGACTCCTGCAGGATCCGGTACGCGGCCGCGTCCACGGGCGCCGGGAGGTCGCCGGCCTCGCCGTGGACCTCGACCGTCAGCCCGGCGTCGCGGGCGTGCGCCAGCAGCTCGGCGGCCTGGGCGAGGCTCGGCGCGGGTGCCTTGTCCTCGCCCGAGCGCAGCACCGCCAGGGTCGCGCGCAGGTCCTTGAGCGCGGACGCGCTGGCCGCCTTGATGTTCAGCAGCGCCTCCTTCGCCTGCTCGGGCCGCCGGTCGGCGACGTGCGCGGCGACCCCGGCCTGGACGTTGATCATGGCCAGGCTGTGCGCCACGACGTCGTGCACCTCGCGGGCGATCCGCAGCCGCTCCTGCTCGGCGAGCCGGTGGCGGTGCTCGTCGGCCTGCCCGCGACGGGCGGCGAGGGCGTCGAGCTGGTAGCGGACGGCGGTCCCGACGCCGATGACGGCGGTCAGCCAGACGACCACGAACGCGGCCCCGGCTTCGAGCGTGAACGACCCGGTCAGGACGACGTGCGCGACGTAGGCCACGACGAGCGCGGCCGAGCCGGTGAGCCCGGCGGTGAGCGGCCCCCGCTGCCGCGTCAGCACGAACAACGCGACGGTCGGCACGATGACGACCGGCCCGCCGGGCAGGCCGGAGGAGTAGTAGGCGAACGCCGAGGCGCCGGTCACCAGGAACAGCGTCAGCGGGAAGCGGTGGACGAGCAGCAGCGTCAGGACGGTCGCGGCGAGCCAGGCGGCCCCGAGCGGGGTCAGCGGCGTGGCGCCGGGCTGCCACCGCGACGACGCGCTCGTCGCCCCGAGCACGAAGCCCAGGACGACGCCGGTGCGCACCACGCGCCCCACCCACGGCGGCCATCTCATGCCGCGAAAACTACCGGCCGGCAGGCCGCGGCGCGTCCGTCCCGAAGCGCGCCGCCGGCGTACGTCGTCAGTCGAACACGAACGGCAGCTTCGCCGCGGTCTCCTCGTCGGCCGGGGTGTAGGTCGACATGGTGATCTCCGAGCGGCGGCCGTAGTAGAGGTACGTGAAGTTGAAGCGCAGCAGCCCGACGTCGGGGTGCAGGTAGCGCTTCGTGCGGATCGGCTCGGAGTTGACGTCGTGGTGCGGCCAGAGCTCGGCGAACAGCGGCGACTCCGCCTTCAGCCGCTTGACCAGGTTCTTCCACGCCGGCTCGGCGACGTGCTCGGCCATCGCCGCGCGGAAGGACGCGATCACGCGCGGGATGTTGGTGTCCCAGTCGAGCATCCGCTCGCGCCACTGCGGGTTGAGCAGGCACTGGACGAGCGTGTTGCGGTCCTCGAACGGGATCGCGTCGACGTCGCCCATCAGCCAGGTGTAGCCGCGGTTGTAGGCGATGAGGTCGCAGCGGGCGTTGCGCACCGCGACCGGGTACGGCTCGAGCTTCCGCAGCATCAGCTCCATCGCGGGCGTGATGACCTGGCAGTCCTTCTCGCTCTCCGGTTCGGGCGCGCCGGCGAGGCGGAAGAGGTGCGTGTGCTCGTGCGGGTCGAGCTTCAGGGTGCGGGCGATCGCCTGCAGCACCTGCTCGGACGCGTTGATGTCGCGGCCCTGCTCGAGCCACGTGTACCAGGTGACCCCGACGCCGGCGAGCTGCGCGACCTCCTCGCGGCGCAGGCCCGGTGTCCGGCGGCGGCCCACCAGCGGGAGGCCGACCTGCTCGGGCGTGATCCGCTCGCGCCGGCTGCGCAGGAACCTCGCCAGCTCCTGGCGGCGGAGCTCGGATTCGACGGCCGTGGTCATGGTGCCAGAATGCCACGCTCCGGAAACTGGTACCAGGTAGTCGTGATACCCGGATAAACGACAACTGGTACCAGGTTAGGAAAGCGCTGATCGTAGTAGTCATGACCACGACTCACCTCGCGCCGGTCACCACCGGCGCCCCGGCCAGGCCGGGACTGACCCCCGCCGGCCTGGTCACGGTGCTGCTGGGGGCGGCACTGCCCATCATCGACTTCTTCATCGTCAACGTCGCGCTCCCGACGATCGATGCCGACCTCCACGCGTCGACGGCCACGCTGGAGCTGGTGGTCGCCGCCTACGGCATCGCGTACGCGGTGCTGCTGGTGGTCGGCGGCAGGCTCGGCGACTCGTTCGGCAGGCGGCGACTGTTCTTCGCGGGCCTGTGGCTGTTCACGCTGACGTCCCTGGCCTGCGGGATCGCCCCGACGGCGACCACGCTGGTGATCGCCCGCGCCGCGCAGGGGGCGGCGTCGGCGCTGCTGCTGCCGCAGGTCCTCTCGATCATCCAGGCGACGGCGTCCGGCGAAGAGCGTTCGCGGGCACTCGGGCTGTTCGGCGCGACGGGCGGCCTCTCGACGGTCGTCGGCCAGCTGGCGGGCGGCGCGCTGGTGGCGGCCGACCTGTGGGGCACCGGCTGGCGGCCGATCTTCCTGGTGAACGTCCCGATCGGCCTGGTGGTCCTGGTACTGGCCCGCCGCCTGCCGGAAAGCCGCGCGCACAACCCGCTGGGTGTCGACCGGCTGGGCACCCTGCTCCTGGCAACGACCTTGCTGGCCTTCCTGGTCCCGCTGATGGAGGGCCGCGCGCTGGGCTGGCCCGTGTGGTCCATCGTGCTGCTGGCCCTGTCGCCGTTCTCGGCCGCGGCGCTGGTGCACGTCGAACGGCGTCTCGAACGGCGCGGCGGGACACCGTTGCTGCCGCCGTCGGTGATGCGCCTGCCGAGCGTCCGGCGCGGGCTGATGGTGGCGGTGCCGTTCTTCGCCGCGTTCGGCTCGTTCATGTTCGTGTTCGCGATGACGCTGCAGGAGGGCCTGCACTTCGGCCCGCTCGGCGCGGGCGGCGCGTTGACGCCGCTGGCGGTCGCGTACTTCACGGTGTCGATGCTGAGCAGCCGGCTGGTGGCGCGCTACGGCCAGAAGGTCGTCCCGCTCGGCGGCGCGATCACGGCGGTGGGCATGGTGGCGCTGCTGTGCACGACGCTGGCGGCGTGGCCGCACGTGACCATCCTCGACCTGGCGCCGTCGATGGTGGCGATCGGCATGGGCAACGCGCTGGCGATGACGACCCTGTTCCGGATCGTGCTGTCCCACGTGCCGACGGACCTGGCCGGGGTCGGCTCGGGCGTGATGACGACGAACCAGCAGACGTCGCTGGCGCTGGGCGTCGCGACGCTCGGGAGCTTGTACGCGGCCCTTTCGGGTTCCTTGGGGAGCCGGGAGGCGTTCGCGCTGGTGATCGGCGTGGTCGCGGTGCTGGCGGCGGTCGTCGCGGTCACCGGACGGCGGCTGCCCGACCCGCGGGTCTGAGAAAGTCCCGATTCACCCGTCGGAAAATCCGCGCCCCAGACGACTATGAGGGTGTGACGGAACCACGGGTGCGACCGGACCCGGCTTTCGCGCTGCTCGGGCTCTACGAGACCGCGCTGCCGGAGGTCTACGGGTACCTGCTGTCCCGGTGCGGCGACCGCACGCTCGCCGAGGAGCTGACGTCCGAGACGTTCCTCGGCGCGGTCGCCGCCTGTCGCAAGGAGTACGCACCTCCAGTGAGCACCGGGTGGCTGATCGGCGTCGCCCGGCACAAGCTCGCCGACCACTGGCGGCGCAAAGAACGTGAGGAACGCGGGCTGCGGCTGGTGCACGACAGCGAGCCGGACGTCGAAGACCCGTGGGACGAGCAACTCGACGCCCTGCGCGCGAGACAGGTGCTCGAATCCCTCGGGTCGCACCACCGCGCGGCCCTGACCCTGCGGTACGTCGACGGCCTCGGCGTGCCCGAAGTCGCCGGCCACCTGGGCCGCAGCGTGCACGCCACCGAGGCGTTGCTCGTGCGGGCCCGTGCCGCGTTCCGCCGTGCCTACCAGGAAGAGGAGGGTCGCGATGCCTGAGCCGTACGACGCGCTTCGCCGGCCCTCCGAGCGGGTCGAGCCCGACCCGGCCTTCGCCGCCGAACTGCGCGACAACCTGCGTCGCGTCATCTTGAACGGAGCCGATGTGACGACCACCGAAGCGCCTGCCACCACCGATGCCGCGCTGCGTTCCCTGACTCCTTACCTCGCCGTGTCCGACGCCCGGGCCGCGCTCGACTTCTACGTCGACGTCTTCGGCGCGACCCGCCGCGGCGACCCGATCGTCATGGCGGACGGCCGGATCGGCCACGCCGAACTGGCCGTCAGCGACGCCGTCCTGATGCTCGCCGAGGAACACCCGGAGATCGGGCACGTGGCGCCGCGCGAGGGTGGCGCGTCGGTGCGGGTCGAGGTGCCGGACCCGGACGTCTCGGTGGCCCGCGCACTCGAACGCGGCGCGACGCTGATCCGCCCGGTGAGCGACTCGCCGTACGGCCGGGGCGGCTCGTTCCGCGACCCGTTCGGCCAGCGCTGGCTCGTCTCGCAGGCGACGGCTGAGCCCGAGCCGCAGCCGAAGCACGGCGAAGCCATGTACTTCACGTTCCAGGTCCCGGCCGACGAGCCCGCGAAGGTGTTCTACGGCGCGGTGCTCGGCTGGGAGTTCACCCCCGGCTCGGTCGAAGGCGCGTGGAACGTCCAGGGCCACGGCCTGCAAGGTGGCCTTTGGGGCGGCCCGGGCCGGCAGGTCGGCTGGAAGCTCATGTACGCGGTCGACGACCTCGAAGCGGCTCTCGCGCGGGTACGCGAGCAGGGCGGCGAAGCGGGCGAAGTCGAGACCCATCCGTACGGCCTCACCGCGGACTGCACCGACACCCAGGGCATCGAGTTCTACCTCTGGCAGCAGCCGAGCTAACGGCCCGCCGCGTAGCCCTGCATGCCGCGGGCGTTGGCCGCCGCGTGCAGCAGGGTGCCGTCGCGGGAGACCGCCGACAGGCGGCCCAGTGCCCAGTCGCCCGCGTCCGCGATCTCGTGGCCGCGGGCGCGCAGGGCGTCCAAAGTGGACGCGCCCAGCCGGGATTCCACGACCAGCTCGCGCGGGTTCCACGAACGCGGGTAGAAGGAGCTCGGGAACGCCGTCGTGTGCCAGGCCGGGGCGTCGATCGACTCCTGGAGGTTCAGGCCGCCGTAGACGTGCGCCAGCCAGAAGCACAGCTGCCACTGGTCCTGCTGGTCGCCGCCGGGCGTGCCGAACGCGAGCGTCGGGACGCCGTCGCGCAGGGCCAGGGACGGCGACAGCGTGATGCGCGGGCGTTTGCGCGGCGCCAGCGAGTTCGGCAGGCCCTCTTCCAGCCAGAACATCTGGCCGCGCGAATCGAGGCAGAAGCCGAGCGACGGGATGGCCGGGCTGGACTGCAGCCAGCCGCCCGACGGGGTCAGCGAGACCAGGTTGCCCGCCGCGTCGGCGACGTCGAGGTGGACGGTGTCGCCGCGTGTCTGACCTTGCGGGCCGACGGTCGGCTCGCCCGTCGCGCCGCCTTCCGCCCGCACGCCGCGCAGCGAGTCCAGGATCGCCGGGAGCCGCGCCGGGCCGCGAGCGTCCCCCGGACGCAGCTCGGCCGACGCCGTGTCGGTGATCAAGGCACGCCGGGAGTCCGTGTAGGACTGCGAAAGCAGCACGTCCAGGGGCACGTCGGTGTCGCCGTACCAAGCCTCGCGGTCCGCGAAGGCCAGCTTCGCCGCTTCGACGGCCAGGTGCACGGTCCGCTCCGACGCGACACCATCCACAAAGGACACCTCGTCGCGGAAGCCGTGCAGCAGCAGTGCCTGCTGCAGCAGGGCCGGGCCCTGCGTCCAGCCGCCCAGCTTGACCAGGCGCCAGTCGTCGACGTCCACGAAGGACGGCTCCTCGTACGACGCCGACCACGACGCCAGGTCGTCGCCGGTCAGCAGGCCGGCGTGGTCGCGGCCGGAGTCGTCGCGGAACGCCTCACGGCTGAACGCGTCGATCGCCTCGGCGACGAAGCCCTGTGACCAGGCGCGACGGCCCGCGTCGATCTGCGCCTCACGCCCCGAGACGGCTTCCGCCTCCCGCAGCAGCCGCTCCCACGTGTCGGCCAACGCGGGATTCCGGTGCAGGCCCGAAGCCGGCTTGCCGTCCGGCAGCCACAGGCTGGCCGACGTCGGCCAGTGCTCGACGAACAACCGCTCGACGGCGCGGATCGTGTCGCCCACCCGCGAAACCAGCGGAACGCCGTTGCGCGCGTAGCCGATCGCGTAGCCGAGCACCGAGCGAAGGGACTTCGTGCCGTAGTCGCGAAGCAGCAGCAGCCAGCCGTCCCAGGCGCCCGGCACGGTCGCCGGGAGCAGACCGCTGCCCGGGATCAGGTCCAGTCCCAGGGAGGCGAAGTGCGCGGGCGTGGCCCCCGCGGGCGACGGGCCTTGGCTCGCCAGTGCCCGCGGGGTCGGGTCGTCCGCTGTCACGAAGAGGCCGGGCACCTGGCCCGCCGGCCCGCAGAGGTGCGGTTCGGCGACCTGCAGGACGAACCCGGCAGCGACCGCCGCGTCGAACGCGTTGCCGCCGTCTTCCAGCACCGCCATCCCGGTGGCCGAAGCCAGCCAGTGCGTCGATGCCACCATCCCGAAGGTGCCGGCCAGTTCCGGCCTCGTCGTGAACATGCCCCGATAGTACGCAAAGCTAAGGAACTTACCAGCGCGCCGGCCGCCGCCGCTCCGGCTCGTACGGCTGCGTGATGATTTCCATCCCGTTCCCGCCGGGATCGAGGAAATAGACCCCACGACCGCCGTGGTTGTGGTTGATTTCCCCGACTTGCTTGCCCATCGGGTCGGCGTGGTAGGTCACGCCCGTTTCGACGAGCCGCGCGAACACGGCGTCGAAGTCGTCTTCCGGGACCAGGAAGCAGTAGTGCTGCAGGCGAAGGTCCTCTTCGGGGACGGTCGCGAAGTCCAGCCGGACGCCGTTGCGCGTCTCGACGGGGATGAACGGACCCCACTCTTCCCCGACTTCGAGGCCGAGCAGGTTCGCCAGGAATTCGGCGGATTCCCGGTTGTTCCGGGACGGGACGATCAGATGGTTGAGTTCGACGGATACGGATACTGGCACGATTTCGGATCGTAGCCAGCGCTACCCGGTCAAGACACCTTGATTTTCGCCGCCGCGCGCGGCCGGCCGACGCCCTGCCAGGACAACCCGGCCGCGACGATCGTCGGCGGGTCGAGCAGGTTCCGCGTGTCGACGACGTCGATGCCCTCCATCAGCTCGGCCATGGCCCGCCAGTCGAGGTCCTTGAACTCGGCCCACTCGGTCAGCACGACGACCACGTCCGCGTCCTTGGCGACCTGGTAGGCGTCGTCGACCACGGTCATCCCGTCGATCTCGCAGTCGATCGCCGGGTCGTAGGCGACGATTTCGGCGCCCAGCGCGCACAGCACCGAGGACACCCCGAGCGCCGGCGAGTCGCGCAGGTCGTTCGTGCCGGCCTTGAACGCCAGGCCCAGCACACCGATCCGCGCGCCGGCCAGCGTCCCGCCGACCGCGCCGGCGATCTTCGCGACGATCCGGTCGCGCTGGGCGAGGTTCTCGTCGATCGCCGAGGTCAGCATCCTGAAGTCGTAGTCGACCGACTCGGCGACCTTGACCAGCGCGCTCGTGTCCTTCGGCAGGCACGAGCCGCCCCAGCCCGGGCCGGGCTTGAGGAACGTCCGGCCGATCCGCCGGTCGTAGCCCATGCCCTCGGTGACGAGGTTGATGTCCGCGCCGAGCCGCTCGCACAGTTCGGCGATCGAGTTGACGTAGGACAGCTTCAGCGCGAGGTAGCAGTTCGCGGCGTACTTGACGAGCTCCGCGCTCGCCGCGTCCGCGACGACGACCGGTGCGTCGAGTTCGGCGTACAGGTCACCGACCCAGCTCGCGGCGGCGAAGTCGTCGCAGCCGACGACGATCCGGTCCGGGCCCAGGAAGTCCGCGACCGCGGTGCCTTCACGGAGGAACTCGGGGTTCGACACCACCGGCACGTCGGTCCGGCCGAGCATCTCCCGGATCCGCTTCGACGTGCCGACCGGCACGGTCGACTTGGTGATCAGGGCACAGCCGGCGGGCAGGACGTCACCGATCTCGGCGGTCACGGCTTCGACCGCGCGCAGGTCCGCGGAGCCGCCGGCCCCCATCGGCGTCGGGACGCAGAGGAACACCGCCTGCGCGTCGCGGACCGCGTCCCGCGCGCCGACGACGAACTGGAGGCGCCCGGCCGAGATCCCGCGGGTGACCAGATCGGCCAGCCCCGGTTCGAGGATGTCGACGCGTCCGGCGGCGAGCCGCGACACCTTCGCGCGGTCGACGTCCACGCAGGTGACGTAATGACCCAGACTGGCCAGGCAGGCCCCCGTGGTCAAGCCGACGTAACCGGTTCCTACCACCACGATCCGAGCTGGCGTCATGGTGCTGAAGGTGACAGCCGGAGTTGACGATCGCGCTAACGGAACCGGACACCGGTGAGTACTCCACGCGACACCGCGGCGGTGCGTTAACAGCAGTTTGCGGCCGGTGAGCGAGCACACAAAGCGCCCGTGCGAACGAGCGTTAACCTGGGTCCGGAACCAGAGCAGCGAAGGGAACCGCACAGATGCAGATCACCGACACCGCGGCGCTCGTCACCGGGGGCGCGTCCGGCCTCGGCGGCGCGACGGCGAAGGCCCTCGCGGCCAAGGGCGCGCGGGTGTTCGCGCTCGACCTGGCGCCGTCCATCGAGAAGGCCGAGCAGGTCGACGGCATCACCTACGTCGAAGCCGACGTGACCGACGTCGAGCAGGTCGAAGCCGCCGTCGCGACCGCGGCCGGCTCCGGGGTGCCGCTGCGGACCGTCGTGAACTGCGCCGGCATCGGGCCGTCCGCGCGCATCCTGTCCAAAAAGGGCCGGCACGACCTCGCGCTGTACGCGAAGGTCGTCCAGATCAACCTCGTCGGGACGTTCAACGTCCTGACGATCGCCGCCGAGGCCATCGCGAAGACCGAGCCCCTCGAGGACGACGCCCGCGGCGTCATCATCAACACCGCGTCGATCGCCGCGTTCGACGGCCAGATCGGGCAGGTCGCCTACTCGTCGTCCAAGGGCGGCGTCGTCGGCATGACGCTCCCCGCGGCCCGCGACCTGGCCTCGCACGGCATCCGCGTCCTGACCATCGCGCCCGGCATCGTCGACACGCCGATGCTCGCCACGGTCAGCGACGAGTTCCGCGCGGCCCTCGCCGCCGGCATCCCGTTCCCGAAGCGCCTCGCGCGGCCGGACGAGTACGCGCAGCTCGCGCTGTCGCTCATCGACCACGACTACCTCAACGGCGAGGTCGTCCGCATGGACGGCTCGCTCCGGATGGCCCCGCGCTGACCCGAAGGGGCGGCACTTTCAGGTGAAAGTGCCGCCCCAGGGCGGTCTCAGCGGGCGAGGCGGACCTCCAGGCCGATGCCGTCGGTGGTGACCGAGCAGCCACCGAAAGCGCTCTCCGCGGCCAGCGCCTCGAACTGCTCGCGCGTGAACGCCCGGCGCCGCAGCCACCCCAGCGTCTGCCGCACGGTGAAGCCGCTGACCACGCCGACGTCCATCCCGGCGACCTCGCGGCCGATGTCCGCGGCGGTGGCCTCGTGGTTGAGGTCGTGGATCACCGCGAACCCGCCCGGGCGCAGCACCCGGTGCATCTCGTTCAACGCCGCCACCGGCTGCCGGAAGTTCTTGAACGCGGCCTGGCAGACCAGGAAGTCGAACGACTCGTCGGCGAACGGCGCGTGCGTGACGTCCCCCTGCCGGAAGTCGACGTCCAGGCCGGCGCCGTTTTCCCGGGCGATTTCGACCATCGTGTGACTGATGTCGAGCCCGGTGACGCGGAAGCCGAGCTTCGCCACCTCGATGGCGAAGTAGCCGGGGCCGGGCGCCACCTCCAGGACCTCGGCGCCTTCGTTCAGCCCGGCCGTCACCGCGGCGGCCTGCTTCCGGTACTGCCGGAGCTGCGCTTCGGTGCCGCGGTTCTTGGCGTACCAGCGGGCCTGGAAGCCCTCCATCTCGGGGACTTTGTGCTTGCGGGTCGTCTCCATGGATCTCTCCTCTTCGGGTGATCCGAACCGGAGAGCCGCCCGGTTATCCTCGTGGTGCCACCTCGGGGCCGGGCGTGCTCGGTTCGGGGTCGAGGACCCCGGGCGGTGTGCCAGCACCTCCCGGGGTCCGTGCTATCTCTCCACGAATGCCCCGAGGTCGTCGGGGAATTCGCCGGTCTCGTACCAGCGGCGCCAGGCGTCCGTGCCGGGCACGGCACCGCTCGTCAGGTCGGCCAGGAAGGCCCGCACCCAGCGCGCCTCGGCCTCCGTCATCGCGAGGTCGTACTCGACCTCGACCAGGAAGATCCGCGGCGTCACCGGACGCAGCTGCTCGAGGCTCGCCCGCTGCGCCGCGGCGCGTTCGTCGAGGTCGGCGGCCCGCTGCCGCAGCAGGGCGGCCGCCTGGTCCGGGCCGAGCACGCCCATCAGCGACAGCCCGGCCTTGAACCGCGGTGGCTCCCGGTCGAGCGTGCCGACGAGCTCGCGGACCCAGTCCTCCATTTCGGCGTGCCCGGCCGGCGTGATCCGGTAGACGGTCCGCTCCGGCCGCGCGCCGTCACGCACGCTCTCGACGGCCTCCACGAAGCCGTGCTTCTCGAGGTTCGCGACGACCGTGTACAGCGAACCCCACTTGATCGGCAGGTCCGCTTCCTTGCCGCGCTGCTTGAGCACCGTGGCCATCTCATAGGGGTGCATGGGCCGCTCGACCACGGCGGACAGCACGGCCAGCCCGAGCAGGTTGCCGACCTTCCGCCGCTTCATCCCGACTCCTCGTCCACGAGTACTCGCAGACGAGTATGCACGCAGACGCGTCAGTCGGCAAGTGTCTTAGTCGGCGAACTACTCAGAGGTCGAACATGTACGGGACTTCGGCCTGCGCCCGCTCGCTGATCCATTCGCGCAGCGCGCGCGTCGCCAGGACGTCGTCCTCGTTGTAGCGCAGCAGCCGCTCGCGCTGGCCGGTGTCCGGCACCTCGCCGTCCATGCCGACGGCGTCGCGGTACCAGCGCATCGACGCCTCGCCGCCCGCCTCGGGATCACGCCACGCGAACCCGGCGACCGGGGCGATCACCTTCAGGCCCTTGCCGTGGGAGCACAGGAACTGGTCGGTGACGCTGCGGAAGAGGTCGACCCACTCGTCGGAGTCCACAAAGGACTGGATGTCCTTCTTCGCCGGGACGCCCGGGTGGTCGCCGAAGCGCTCGACCGAGCCGAAGAGCCAGCGGTTCTCGGCGAGCGCGTTGTAGCAGTAGGCGCGGAAGGTCAGCCCGGCCGCTTCGGTGCGCTGGCGGACGTCGGTGAGCCAGGCCCAGAACTCCGCGAAGGACCGGGCTTCGTCGTCGGTGGGCAGCGGGTCCCACGTCGCGAAGGCGCGGTAGCCCGGCTCCAGCCCGATGTCGGCGCCGCTCAGCAGGCAGCCCCAGAGGTACGCGCCTGCGTCGCCGAAGCTCTCCATGTCGACGTCGACCTCGACGTCGGCGCGCGGCACGTCGACGCGATCGACCCGGCGCACCAGCGTCAGGTCGGCCAGCCACGCGCGGGCGAGCACGACCGCGTCCGGGAACGTCACGCCGGTCCAGTTCACCGCCGGCGGCTCGCCCGCCGGGTCCAGCGCGGCCAGCGTGTCCACAGTGGACACCCCGGCGCGGCGCAGCTCCATGGCGTCCTCGCCGCGGACGACGAGGCTGACGTCGCGGGTCTCGGTGAGCACCACCTCGCACGTCGGCCACCACGGGCAGCGGCGGCACTCCAGCACGCGCGACGGCTCCGCGAGGGGCTCTTCGCCGTTCGCCGCCGCCGAGGCGATGGCGAGCCGGTCGGCGAACCGGACCTGGTACTCGGTGAGCGCGCTGCGCCCGCCCGGCCAGGTGCCGGCGGTCAGGTCGTGCCAGACGACGACGTCGGCGTCGAGCCCGATCACGCCGCCGATCGCGACGCTTTCGTCGGCCTGGCCGAGCGTCTGCAGCATGCGGCGGATGTGCACGAGCCGCAGCTGGTCACGCGGCTGCGCCCGCACCTTGCGGCCTTCGTCGGCGCCGCGGTGTGCCGGGTCGAGGTCCGTCATCCCGGTGACGATCGCGCCCGTGCCGCGATCGGTGATGCGGTGGCGCACGACGAGCACCGGCACGTAACCGCGGCCGGTGCGGACGAGCAGGTCGATGCCGCCGCGCCGGTGCCCGGCCGCGTCGACCGGGAACAGCGCGCCCCAGATGTACTGCGCTTCGGCGGCGAAGGCCTGCTCGGTCAGTTCGACGCGCTCGGCGGCGGGCAGGTCGCGGCCGATCTTCACCCAGTGGCCGGGGTTCGCTTCCATCAGCCGCGTCACGATGTCTTCGCGGTGGGCCGTGGCGTCGGCGATCCGCTGCTGCGCTGTCGGGTCCGGCGGGGAAAGCGGTACCTCGCGCATCGCCGGATCGTGCTCGAGGTGCACGCGACGACGGCAGCGGCTGACCGCTCCCGCGTCGAGCACCACCTCGGTCTTCATGGAGATCACTCTAGATTCCCACGGCCGAGCCGACATGCCCGCCACCCGGGCGACCAGTAAGTTCGACCTCGACACGTCGCAGGAGGTGCCATGGCGCGCAAGGCCAAGGTCGAGGGTGAAGCCCGGATCACCCCCAAGAAGGCGAAGAACGCGGTCGCGGTGGCGAAGGTGCTCGGCCCGGCCGTGATCCCGGTCGTCGCGCCGTACGCGGTGCGCGCGGCGGGCGCCGCCCGGGAGCTGTACGACCGCTACCAGGCCCGCAAGCTGGGGGTGGCCGTGGACCAGCTGGGCTCGTACACGGGCCGCGGCGCGGCGCTGCACGCCCGCATCGCCGGGATCGCGGAAGGCTGCCGCGACCTGGAGAAGTCGGAGAAGGCTTCGGCCGCGGACGTCGAGTTCGCCAAGGACTCGCTGGGCACGCTCGAGCAGCTGTCGGCGACGGTCCGCGCGGCGGAGCGGATGCCGGCGGCCCGCCGGAAGTCGGCGCACCGCGCGGTGGCCGGCGAGCTGGAGCGGCTCGAAGGCCAGCTGCTGCACCGGCTCGGGATCTGACCCGGATACGGAAACGGCCCCGGCGAACCGGGGCCGTTTCCGATCGGGCCGTTACTTGACGAAGCCCTTTTCGACCATCCAGTCGTGGGCCACCTTGCCGGCGTCCTCGCCGTCGACGTCGACCTTCTTGCAGAGTTCGATCATCTGCTTGTTGTCGATCGCCGCGCTGATCTTCTCCAGCGGGCCGCGGATGTCCGGGTGCTGCTTCAGGAACTCGGTGCGCAGCGTGGCCACCGCGTTGTACTGCGGGAACGCCTTCTTGTCGTCCTCGAGCACCCTCAGGTTCAGCCCGGAGATGCGGCCGTCGGTGGTGAACACCTCGCCGACCGGGCAGGTGCCGCTCGCCACGGCCGAGTAGATCGTGCCGATGCCGAAGTTCTCGATCTTCGGGTTCTGGAACCCGTAGGCCTTCACCGCGGCCGGGAAGCCGTCCTGACGGCTGGTGAACTCCGTCTCCAGGCAGAACACGTTCTGGTCCGGCTTCTGCTTGAGGAACGCCGCGAGGTCCGACGTCGTCTTCAGGTTGTTCTTCGCGCCGTAGTCCTCGGTGACCGCGAACGCGTACTGGTCGTTGAGCGGCGAGTAGTTCAGCCAGCTGACGCCGAACTTCTCTTCGTCAGCCTTGGCCGTCGCCTCGTACTGGGCCTTCTCGCCACCGGGCACCGGAAGCTCGTTGCCCTGGTAGTTGATCCAGCCGGTGCCGGTGTACTCCCAGGTGACGTCCGTCTGCCCGGTCAGCAGCGCCTGCCGCGACGAGTTCGACCCCTTGATGTCCGAGAGGTCGACGACGTCCGCACCCGACGCCGTCAGGGCCATTTCGGCCATGTACGCCAGGATGATGTTCTCGGTGAAGTCCTTCGACCCGACCGTGACCTTGAGGCCCTGCAGGGACGGGATCGGCTGGATCGAGCCCGGCTGGATGTCGTAGGGCACCGCCTGGTTGACCGTCAGGCCGCACGCCGACAGCGTCGCGCCCAGCACGGCCACCCCGAAGAGCGCTTTCAAGCGCCGGAGTTTCATCGCAGCCCCTTCGGTCCGAAGAACTGTTCGGCGACCGCGCCCAGCCAGTCGACCAGCAGCGCCAGCGCGACGGCCAGCACCGAGCCGGTCACCAGCACCGAGGTCAGGTTCAGCTTGTAGCCGGTGTCGATCAGCAGCCCGAACCCGCCGGCGTTGACGAACATGCCGAACGTCGCGGTCCCGACCGCCAGCACGAGCGAGGTGCGCAGGCCGGCGAGGATCAGCGGGACGGCCAGCGGCAGCTCGACCCGCCACAGCACCGCGGACGCCGACATCCCGATGCCGCGGCCGGCGTCGATCAGCGCCGGGTCGACCTGCTGGATGCCGACCATCGTGTTCCGCAGCACCGGCAGCAGCGAGTAGAACGCCAGCGGCAGGGCCGCGACCCAGAGCCCGCCGGTCGAGCCGGTGATGATGAACCACAGCACCAGCACGCCGAGGGCCGGCGCGGCCTGGCCGATGTTCGCGATCGCCAGGAAGATCGGCGCCAGGAAACGCGCCCACGGCCGCGTCACGACCACGCCGAGCGGCACGGCGACGAGCACCACGATCGCGGTCACCACGATCGTCATCAGCAGGTGGTCCCACAGCGCCGTCAGCAGCGAAGACGCGTTCAGCGTCTCCTTCTCCGTCGCGTTCAGCCCGCTGGAGAACACCCAGATCAGCGTGACCGCGACGATCACCAGCACCGCGACGGGCTGGGCGAACAGCCGGACGCGTTCCGCGCGGTTGGAGCCGGACTCGGTGCTGAAACCGGTATCGACGGCAGCCGTCATGCGGACACCTCCTCGCCGTTCGTGTGCTCGTCACGCAGCTGCTGGATGGTCGAGATCACGGTGTCGAGCTGGATGGTGCCCGCGTACTCGCCGCGCGCGCCGGTCACCGGTACCGAGCCGCCCTCGGCGAGCATCGCCTCGAGCGCGTCCTGCAGGGTCGACTGCAGGCTGACGATGTCGCGCAGCGGCTTGCCCGCGTTGGCCAGCGACGCCCCGGCGACCAGGTCGCGGACGTGCACCCAGCGCGTCGGGCGGCGCCGCGCGTCCAGGACCAGCGCGAAGTGCTTGCGCGTCTCCTCGAGCTTCTTGCGCAGCTCGGCGGGGTCGTCGGACACCGATGCGGTCAGCGCGTCCTGCGTCAGCTCGACGTCGCGGACCCGCAGCAGCGTCAGCTGCTTGAGCGACGCGCCCGCGCCGACGAACCCGGCGACGGTGTCGTTGGCCGGGTTGGCGAGGATCGCCTCGGGCGTGTCGTACTGCAGGATCGACGACTGGTTGCCGAGCACCGCGATCTTGTCGCCGAGCTTCACGGCCTCGTCGAAGTCGTGCGTGACGAACACGATCGTCTTCTTCAGCTCGTCCTGCAGGCGCAGCAGCTCGTCCTGCAGGTTGCCGCGGGTGATCGGGTCGACCGCGCCGAACGGCTCGTCCATCAGCAGCACCGGCGGGTCCGCGGCGAGCGCGCGGGCGACGCCGACGCGCTGCTGCTGGCCACCGGAGAGCTGACGCGGGAAGCGGTCGCGGAAGTCGGCCGGGTCGAGCCCGACCAGGTCCATCATCTCCTCGACCCGGTCGTTGACCTTCTTCTTGTCCCAGCCGAGCAGGCCCGGCACCACCCCGATGTTCTGCGCCACGGTGAAGTGCGGGAACAACCCGGCCTGCTGGATCGCGTAGCCGATCCGGCGGCGCAGGGTGTCGACGTCGAGCTTCAGCGCGTCCTCGCCGCCGATGGTGATGCGGCCGGACGTCGGCTGGACCAGCCGGTTGATCATCCGCATCGTCGTCGTCTTGCCGCAACCGGACGGCCCGACGAAGACGACGATCTTGCCCGCGGGCACGACCATCGAGAACTCTTTGACGGCCGGCTCACGCGTACCGGGGTACCGCTTGGTGACGTTCTCCAGCTCGATTTCGACGCCGGAGACTTCCTCGTTCTCAGCCACGGACACCCCTAGAGATGGTGAAGCGCTTGATCAGGACGTAGACGCCGTCGAGGATCAGCGCGAGGATGACGACCCCGACCGTTCCGGTGACGGCTTGGTTCAGGGAGTTCGTGCTCCCCGCGTTCGTGAGCCCCGAGAAGACCTCGGCGCCGAAGCCGGGACCCTTCGCGTAGGCGGCGATCACCGCGATGCCCATCAGCATCTGCGTCGCGACCCGCATGCCGGTGAGGATCGCCGGCCAGGCCAGCCGCAGCTCGACCCGGGTGAGCACGCCGAAGCGGCTCATCCCGATGCCGCGCGCGGCATCGACGACGGCCGGGTCAACCCCGTCGAGCCCGACGATGGTGTTCCGGACGATCGGCAGCAGGCCGTAGAGCACCAGCGCGATCACGGCCGTCGTCGGACCGAGCCCCGAAATGGGGATCAGCAGGCCCAGGAGGGCGAACGACGGGACCGTCAAGATCGTGCTCGCCAGCGCCGTGGCCACCGCCGAACCGATCGGGCTGCGGTACACCGCGACCCCGATCAGCACGCCGAGGACCGCGGCGAGGATCGTGCACTGCACCACCATGCTGGTGTGCAGGTAGGCCTCCAGCCAGAGCTTGCTCGCCCGATCGGAGATGTAGTCGAAGAGGTTCATCCGTGTGCGCTCTCCCGCCCTTCGCTCGGACCTTCACCCGATCGGGCTAGTTCCTGACCGACGACTCAGTACCCAGCGCGACGCCGGTCCAAACCCCCGTTGGTTCCGAACACCGTGGCCTATCCGGGCGTGATCGGCAACCAGTGACCTGAACCACGGCGTGGCGCGGTACGTGAACTCGGCGTGTGCTCACTTCACGGGATCACACGCTCACGCGGGAGGCGGTCCCTTAGGCTGCTCCTCATGAGCGTTCCGGCACGGCGACCCGCCGTGCTCGGTGCTACCCGGGGTGTGTTGCTCGCCGTGTGCGCCGCGGCGCTGTCGGTCACCGCGCACCGCCTGGCCGACGGCGGCCTGCCCGACCCGGCGATGACCGTGCTGCTCGCCGGCCTGTTCGGCTGGACGGCGAGCGCGCTGGCCCGCAAGGCCCGCGGACCGGTGGCCACGATCGCCCTCCTCGGCGCCGCCCAGCTCGTGATGCACCTGCTGCTCACCACGCTCGCCGGCCACGACATGGCCGCGGCGCCCGGCCGCAGCGGGCTCGGCATGGTCGCCGCGCACGCCTTCGCGACCCTGCTCACCGCGCTCCTGCTCGCCCGCGCCGACTCGACGCTGCTGGCGGTGCTCGCCGTGCTGCGCGCGATCCTGCCGCGGCTGCTCACCCCGCTGCCGGTCCCGGCGGCCCCCGCGCCCGTCCCGGTCCGCGCCGCCGCGCCGGGCCACCTCGTCGGCGTCGACCTGCGCCGGATCCGCGGGCGGCGCGGCCCGCCCGGCCACTCCTGAAACCAGCTCATCCCCGAACAGCGGCTCCCCGAGGCCGCTACCCCTTACTGAGTTCATCAGGAGTGAACCCATGTCCCAGCACGTCTTCAAGCGCGCCGGTTTCCTCGCCGCCACCGTCGGTGCCGCCGGTCTCCTCGGCGCCGGCGTCGCCTCCGCGCACGTCACCGCCAACGTCTACGGCGCCCAGCCGACCAAGGGCGGCTACGCGGCGATCGTGTTCCGCGTCCCGAGCGAGGAACCGAACACCACCACCAAGAAGGTCGCCGTCGACTTCAAGCCCGACTACGGCATCGGCAGCGTGCGGACCAAGCCGGTGCCCGGCTGGACCGCCGAGGTGACGACGTCGAAGCTGCCCGCCCCGATCACCAAGGACAACGGCACGCAGATCACCGAGGCCGTCACCGCGGTGACGTGGACCGCGCAGCCCGGCAACGAGCTCAAGGCCACGGACTACCAGGAGTTCTCGGTCAGCTTCGGCCCGCTGCCCACCAACGTGGACGAGGTGGAGTTCCCGGCGCACCAGACCTACAGCGACGGCAAGGTCGTCGACTGGACCCAGCCGACCCCGCCCGGCGGCGAGGAGCCGGAGCACCCGGCGCCGACCGTCAAGCTGGCGGCGAAGTCCGCGGGCGACGACGACCACGGCAGTATGGCGGGGACGGCGTCGACCACCGGTGAGCACACCGAAGCCGCCGCGGCCGCGTCCGACAGCACGGCTCGCTGGCTCGGCGGGGCCGGCCTGCTCGTCGGCGCCATCGGCGTCGGCGTCGGAGCCGGCGCGACGATCCGGGCCCGCAAGGCCACGGCGAAGTCGGGAGGCAACAGCTAGATGCGGAAGGCGCTCGTCGCGCTGGCGTTGACGGTGGTGGCCGTGCTCGGCACGGCCACCCCGGCGCTGGCGCACAACGTGCTGATCTCCTCGGACCCGGCGAACGGCTCGTCCATCGCCGCCGGCCCGCAGAAGGTCAGCCTGACGTTCGACCAGTACGTGCAGGGCGCGGACGTCAACCAGATCGCGGTGACCGGGCCGAGCGGCGGCCAGTGGGCCGAGGGCCCGATCAGCGTGGTGAACAACGTCATCAGCGCACCCCTGCGGCCGCTCGGGCCGGCCGGGAAGTACACCGTCGGCTACCGCGTGCTGTCCGCCGACGGCCACCCGGTGACCGGGGAGCTGACCTTCACCCTCACCGCCGCGGGCACCGGCACGCCGGCGACCGTCGACGCGGCGAAGTCGCCGGGCAGCGCCTCGCAGGCCGCACCGCAGTCGTCGTCGACCGGGGTGCCGATCTGGGTCTGGATCGCCGGGGCGGTGGTGCTGCTGGCCATCGGCCTGACCGTCGCCCTGCGGTCCGGCCGGTCGGTGGAAGAGAAGAACTGATGACCCAGGCCGAGGCCACCGCGAAGCCCCGCTATTCGACGCTCCTGTGCGTCGTGACGGCGGGACTGCTCGGCGCCCTCATCGGCGTCGCGCTCATGTCCACCACCCCGGTCCCCGGGGTCGTGGAACCCGGCGCGGTGGTCTCGGCCGGCATCCCGGTCGTGCGGGTCCTGCTCGACCTCGCCGCGGTCACGACGATCGGGCTCGCCCTGCTGTCGGTCCTCGTCGGCTACGACCGGCCGAAGCTCACCGAACCGGTCATGCGGCTGGCCCGCCCGGCCGGCGTCGCGGCCGCGCTCGTCTGGGCCACGGCCGCGGTGGTCGCGCTGATCCTGCAGACGGCCGAGTACAAGCCGGGCTCGTCGACGCTCACGGCCGGCGACATCGGCGGCTACATCGCGAACGTCGGCGCGGGCAAGGCGCTCGTCATCGTCGCGGCGCTCGCCCTCGTCCACGCCGGGATCGGCGCGCTGGCGCTGCGCTACGGCGAGAAGGTGCCCGCCGAGGTCCGGGTCGGGCTCGGCCTGTTCGCGCTGCTGCCGCTGCCGGTCACCGGGCACGCGTCGAACTGGAGCTACCACGACTACACGATGATCTCGATGGAGCTGCACGTGATGAGCGCCGTCGCCTGGACCGGCGGCCTCGGCGCGATGACCGTGCTCCTCGTCGCGAACCGGACGCTGCTGGCGCACGCGCTCCCCCGGTTCTCGAAGCTCGCGACGCTCTGCCTGCTCCTCTCCGCGGCGACCGGCCTGTTCAACGGCCTCATCGAGATCTCGCTCAACCCGACCATCGGGTTCTGGGCGGCGATCTTCACGACGCCGTACGGGCGGCTCTTCATCCTGAAGTTCCTCTGCACGGGTGTCATCGCGCTGCTCGGCGCGTACACCCGCTTCCGGCTGATGCCGCAGATCGTCCGGCACAACCGCACGGCGCTCGCCGCGTGGGCCACGCTCGAGCTGACGGTCATGGGATTGGCGTTCGGGTTCGCCGTCGTGCTGACGCGGGCGCCCGTCGTCGCCTCTTGAAAGCCCTTCCCCGCAGGTAGATCCGGTGTCAGGTGACGCCGTGTAGCTGCAACTTGCGCATTGGACCGAGGGATAGACCATTGGGGGCGACCCGTCGGACCGAACTCTCTACGCAGAGAAGAGCCCACTTCGGAAGCGACGAACGGTCATTTGCAGTCGGCGAATGCACGTGCAGATTGTGGTCCCGGTCACATCATGTGACAGTCGAAGGTCAGCGGTAACGCGTCCAGCGTGCGTCCGTCCGGCCGCTGCGAAGATCGTCCAGCCGGCGGAACAGCTCCGGCCGCACCTGCGGCCGGCTGCGCAGGATCGGCAACACGCTGGTCGTCAGCTTCAGCTCCCGGATCGCCCGGAGCACGGCGAACCCGGGCCACGACGTCACGTCGAAGCCGTACGCCGCGGCGAACGTGCGGTAGCGCACCGGCGGGTCACCGAACCGCTCGCGGCCGACGGCCAGCGGCGTCAGGTCCCACTCCGGCGGGCCGACGCACGACGAATCGAAGTCGCAGAGCACCGGCCCGTCCGGGCCCGGGATGACGTTGCCGGGGTACGCGTCGCCGTGCACCAGGCCCCTGGGCAGCGGGAACTCCAGCCCGGACAGCGCGTCTTCGAGCTCGGCGCAGCGGTCGAGCAGGAACACGCGGTCGGCGTGGCTGAGCTCTTCGGCGTCGGACACCCGGGCCCGCACGGCGGCGAACGGCGCCCATTCGGCCAGGCCGTCGGGCGCGGGGAGGGCGTGCACCTGGCGCAGCAGCCGGGCCAGGTCCGCGGAGGTCGCCGGACGGCCGATGCTCGGCACCTGGTGCCACACGGTCACGAGGTGCCCGCCGACCGGCATCGGCTGCTCGACGGTGTCGAGCAGGCGGATCGCGGGGACGCCGTGCCGCTCGAAGTGCCGGGCCACCAGGACCACGGTGTCGACGCGGTGCCGGAGCTGGGTCGAGCCGACGATCCGGATCACGAACGGCGCCGTGACCAGCGCGTACACGGCGTTGTTCGTGAACCGGAGCAGCCGGGCACCGGCCGGGTCGACGCCCAGCCGGGCACAGGTTTCCGCCAGCACGCCACGCAGCTTCGCGGGGGTGAACCGGCCGTCCAAGACGGTGCCGGCCCCTTCGGCCTTAAGCGGCGTAGAAAGCGTTGAGGCGATCGGCGAGGTCACGGGCGTCGGCGTTGTTGCGGCGGCGCTCGGCTTCGTCCTGCAGCGGGCGCATGCGGTCCTTGACCCGCTCGGACTTGATGCCTTCGGCGCAGTCGATGGCCTTGCCGCCGACCTTGGCGCCGTGGTCGAGGTCGCCCTCGATCAGGTGGTTGGTGGCCAGGGCGCTGAGCATGAACGTCTTGGACCGAGCCATCTCGTCGTCGTAGGACTCGACGGCCCTGGTCAGCGCCGGGATCGCGTACTTCGTGTGCTCGGTGTTCTTCTGCGCCAGCACCGTGTGGACGGTGCCGACCATGGCGTAGACGTCGGTCTCGGTGAAGAACTTCACCCAGGACTCGGCTTCGGCCAGGTTGGCGCGCTCGAACTCGTCCTTGCTCCGCCCGAGCAGCTTCACGGCCTGCTCTTCGTTGCCCATCATCGCGTAGGCCCACGCCTCGTTCGCGCACAGCACGGAGACCGCCAGCTCGGAACCGGATTCCTGGGCCGCGATCTGGCCCAGCTGGAACAGCTTCAGCGCGTCGTTCGGGGCGTCCTGGTGCAGGTAGACGCGCCCCATGCGGTAGAGCACGTTGGCCACCAGCGGGTGGTTTTCGCCCTGCTTGGCCAGGTCCAGCGCGTTCGCGAAGTGGCCGCGCGCGGAGTCCATCAGCCCGGTGTCGAACGACGTCCAGCCGGCCAGCGAGTGGAGGTCGGCGAGCGCCACGTACAGCCGGTTCTTGACGATGTCGGTGCCGTTGGCCTCGAGCATCTGCTGCCCCCAGGACAGCTGCGCCACGACGGCGTCGCGGCAGAACCCGCCGCCGTACTGGTAGTCCAGGGCCCGGAGGGCCCGCGTCGCGGCCTCCACCTGGCGCACGTCGGTCATGCCGATGCGCCCGGGCGCCGGCGTCCTGGCCGGTCCCGCCGACCACGTGCCCGATTCCGGACCGAACACCGCCGCACCCATCGTGACCTGGGCGGCGTGCGCGAGGAACCTCCGTCGCTTCACGGACTCGTCCTCCTCAGCCTGCTGGCCGTCGGCGGAGCCGACGACCCGTATCGCCGTGGCCTCGTCGTAGGCGAGACCCATGTACCCACGGGGGACGCCCAGGCCGTCGGCGATCCTCGTGAGCACGTCGTAGGCCATGACCTGGCGGCCCTTGAGGATCTCCGACACCTCGGACTGGGACTGGCCGGTCATCGCGGCGATCTGGCGCTGAGAGACACCGTGCTTGCGCAAGAGGCGGTAGACGGCGCTGATCTCGCGAGTGGCGAGAGCTGCTCTCATCTCCGGCTGCTCCCACGCGTCGGCGGGAACCGCGTGGCTCTGCCGGGCTTCGGCACTGCCACCGTTGTTGGCGTCCATCGCGCCCCCTCCACTGTCCGGTCGGGCGTCTGTGAAACAGCGTAAGCAAACCGGCGAAGCCGTGTGAACAGCCGAACTGGTGCCCTGATCGGTCCGGGCGAAGTCCACTGACCGCTTACCGTGGAACCCGGTCCGGTCACCGCTATGACGCCATTTCGACCTTCTATCGCACCCGGTTTCACCTCACTGTAGTTGTCAGATCTCCGTCACCGCCCGGACACCGGCAGCGATCACGGAGAGCTACGAAAACCGCAGGGATGTTGCAGAAGGCATCTTCGGAGCCCGCTCCGAAGAGGACGACAGAGCGGAGAAGGGCGTGGAGTTCGTGGACTCGTTCGCAGGGGGACATGCCGGCACGGCGACCCGCGCCGTGCGGCCGGTGGTCTCTCCCATCTCCGCCGTCCGCCCGGTGACCCCCGCCGCCGCGGTGGACCCCCGCACCGCGAGCGTCCGGCACTACGAGGGCGGCCAGCTGGTGTGGCGCGTGCAGTGCGGCGACCTCATCAGCCGGGAACGCGCGGTGACGGTGTTCGTCGAAGACAACCAGGTGGTACTGGTCTCGCCCCCCGGCGAGACCGCGCGGTTGACGTCCGGCCAGCTCGGACAGCTGCGCGCCGCGCTCAACGAAGCCGCCAAGATGGCGGAAAGGTAACGGTGAGCTGACATGGATCAGGTACTCGGGCAGGTCCTCCGCAATGCGGTCTGGGAGCGCCTCGACATGCTGACCGACCTGGCGAACCGCGCCGACGCCCAGTCGCTCGTCTCGGTCGCGCGCTCCGAACTGCCCCGCTTGACGGAGGCGTGGCGCGCGATGCTGAAGATGCACGAGCCCGACGAGCGCGGTGACTGCCCGACCTGTTCGACCCGGTGGCACCGCTGCAAGGCGCCGTGCTCGGTCTGGCAGGTCGCGCACGAGCACCTGGTCGCCGGCGGGCTGGCGCCGCAGCAGACCTCGGCGGACAACCGCCTGCAGGGCCGGCGCAAGAGCCCGGTCCCCACGCAGGGCCGTCCGGTCCCGGGTCCCACCGCGGCGGAGACCACTGGGCGCCACGCACTGGTGAACCCGCGCCGAGCGGTCACGGCCTGACGGACCGGGCCGTCGCCTCCTCCCGCGGTGGCGACCCACCCCCGTCCTGACCGAACCACCAGGGTTCGCGCCGGTCCCACCGGCGCCGCCCACCCAGACCGGCGAGCGCGGCCGACCGATCGCCCCATCGGACCCGCGCCTGCTCTCGCCCGGCCGAGGACTGTTTCGCCCGCACCCCCGAGCAGCGCGAACCGGTCCTCGGCCACACCACCCGGTCCCCACCGCGATTAATCGAAAAAAATACGCGTCAGGCCTAGCCCAGGCGGTAATCCCCCGCTAGATTGATCATCGAACGGGACGTGGACCACTGGTTCACCCCGCCTTGATCCGCCCCTGCGGCCCCTGAATTCCGCGGGCCGGTGCCGTTGCACTCCCCTCCCCCGACCGGCACCGGCCCGCGGTTCCACGTCTAGCGAACCGCCTTCACCCGGAGCACCAGGACCGCGGCCAAGAGGGTCGCGACGGCCGAGGCGGCGAAGAGTCCCGGATAGCCACCCAGGTAGGCGAGCACCAGCGGCGTCAGCAGCGGCGCGACCACCTGCGGCAGCGAGTTCGCGATGTTGATGACGCCCAGGTCCTTCGCGCGGTCCTGCGCCGTCGGCAGCACCTGCGTCAGCATCGCGAGCGCAACGGCCATGTACGCACCGAAGCCGACGCCCAGCAGCGGCGACGCCGCGAGCGCGACCGGCCAGCTCTGCCAGACGACCAGCAGCAAAGCGGCCAACGCCATCACGCCGGAGGCCGCAAGGACGTACGGCTTACGCCGTCCGGACTTGTCCGAGAAGTGGCCGGCGAGCACCGCGCCGATCACGAGCGCGACGCCGTACAGCCCCATCATGATCAGCAGGCCCGTGTCCGGGTCCTCGTAGTGCACCGCGTCCTTCAGGAAGAACAACAGGTAGAGCGTCCCGAACGCGTTGCCGAGGTTGATCATGAAGTGGCACGACCACGCCCACGCGAAGTCCGGGTGCCGCCGCGGCGAGACCCACAGGTTGCGCAGCACCTCGCCGGCCTGGGACGACGGGCGGAACTCGACCGGCAGCCGCGCGTCCGGCGTCCGCAGCACGAAGAACGCGGCCCCGGCCACGACGATCACCGCGCAGACCGCGTACGCCAGCGGGATCCCGGCGATGCCGAGCATCACGACCACGACGACCGCGCCCAGCACGGTGCCGAGCATCTGCGCGATGCCGACGAGCCCGCCGACCTGCGCGCGCTGCCCGACCGGGACGCGGTCGGCGATCGCGGACATCAGCGTGGCGAGCATGCCGTTGAGCCCCGCCTGGACCAGGCACCAGCCGACGATCAGCAGCGCCACGTTCGGCGCGAACGCCAGCACCAGCAGCCCGACGGTCGCGACGGCGGCGCCGATCACCGTCCACGGGTGGCGGCGGCCGAAGCGTGAGCACGTCCGGTCGGACAGCAGCCCGACCGCCGGGTTGACGATCAGCGCGACGATCGCGCCGACGCCCATCACCAGTCCGAGCACGAACTCCTTGTTCGCCTGGTCGAGCAGCTCCGCCTGCTGGGGCAGCAGCACCTGGATCGGCGCGTAGATCCCCAGCCAGAGCGCGATGTTCGCGAAGAACAGCAGGCTCATCCAGCCGGGCCGCACCCGCACGACGGGCTCGGCGAGCGCTTCCGGGACCGTCCGGGTCGTTTCACTCATCGCGCACCAGCTTCCGATACCAGTGGAACGAGTCCTTCGGCGTGCGCCGCAGGGTTTCGTAGTCGACGTGCACCAGGCCGAAGCGCGGCGCGTAGCCCTTGGACCACTCGAAATTGTCCATCAGGGACCAGCAGAAGTACCCCCGGACGTCGACACCCGCGTCCATCGCCTCGCGCAGGGCGGTCAGGTGGCTGTGCAGGAACTCGATGCGCTCGGGGTCGTGCACGCCGCCGTCCTCGGCGACGACGTCGGCGAAGCTGCAGCCGTTCTCGGTGATCTGGATGGGCGGCAGCTTGTCCCGGTAGCGGCGGTGGAAGCCGAGCAGCAGCTCGCGCAGCGCGTGCGGGACGATCGGCGAGTCGTTGGTCGTCATCGGGTAGCCCTCGATCGGGCGAAGGTCGAAGGGCAGCGGGTTGCCCGGGCTGGGCTTCGCGACCCCCTGCGGCTCGTAGTAGTTGATGCCGTAGAAGTCGAGCGGCTGCGCGATGGCCGGCAGGTCGTCCGCGAACCCGGCGGGCAGGTGCTCGTGGAGCTGCTCGGGGTAGGTGGCGAGCAGCACGGGGTCGGCGAAGAGCCGGTTGAGGAGCGCGTCGAGCCACTCGGCGGCATCATGGTCGCTCTCGTCGGCGGGCCAGATCGGCGAGTGGTTGTTGGCCGTGCCGATGTTCGTCGCACCGGCCGCGCGGAGCGCCTGGACGGCGAGGCCGTGCGCGAGGTTCTGGTGGTGCGCGGTCGGAATGGCGTCGAGCAGGAGCGTCTTGCCGGGCGCGTACTCGCCGATCGCGTAGCCGAAGATCGACATCACCATGGGCTCGTTGAGCGGAATCCACAGTTTCACCCGATCGGCGAAGCGTTCGCCGAGAATGTGGGCGTATTCCGCGAAGCGCTCAGCGGTCGCGCGGGTGAGCCAGCCGCCCTCGTCTTCGATCGCCTGGGGCGTGTCCCAGTGGTAGAGCGTGACCGCGGGCGCGATACCGGCCTCGCAGACGGCGTCGATGAGCTTGTCGTAGAAGCCGAGCCCCTCGGGGTTGGGCGCGCCCTTGCCGTCGGGCTGGATGCGCGGCCAGGCAACGGACATCCGGTAGGCCCCGACGCCGAGCTCCGCCATCAAGGCGATGTCCTCGGGGTAGCGGTGGTAGTGGTCGGCCGCTACTTTTGCTTCTTCACCGCGGGCGATCTTGCCCTCGGTCGCGGTGAACGTGTCCCAGATGGACGGTCCGCGCCCACCTTCGCTGGTAGCGCCCTCGATCTGGAACGCCGAGGTCGAAACACCCCAGAGGAAGCCGGGCGGGAAGATCGGGTTCTGCACCGCTGAAGACCCTTCGTCAGGCCACCCGTTCGGGTGAACATGAAAAGTTCTCATATACTAGGTCTTCACTCGTCCGTGGGGAAGCCCGTCGGCACGATAAAGTCCCAGATCAGACGAGGAGGAGTGCCGTGTCCGACATCCAGGCCGCGAAGGTGCCGGCAGAAGCCACCCCCTTGCGCCGTCAGCCGGTCCAGCAGCGAAGCGCCAAGCGGGTCGAGCAGATGCTCGACGCCAGCGCGGCGCTGATCGACGAGCTCGGTTACGACGCACTCACGACGACCCTGATCGCCAAGCGCGCAGGAGTGGCCGTCGGTTCGCTGTACCAGTTTTTCCCGGACAAGCGAGCCGTCGTGCAAGCGCTTACCGCACGCAACCTGGAGCGTTTCGTAGGCGCGGTGAACGAGCGCCTGCAGCAGCTGGGCCCGGAGCACTGGTGGGACGTCGTCGACTCGATCCTCGACATCTACCTGGAGATGCACCGCTCGGTGCCGGGCTTCTCGAAGGTCCACTTCGGCGACATCATCGACCGCCAGCTGCTGGACGAGACCCGCGACAACAACGCGGTGATCGTGGACTCCCTGACGGAGCTCCTGACGGCCCAGGTCGACCGCCCGGTGGAGGACCTCCGGTTCGCGATCACGATCGCCAACGAGGTCGCCGACGCGCTGTTGAAGCTGGCGTTCCGAAGGGAGCCCAGTGGGGACGAGAAGATCGTCGCCGAGGCCAAGTACGTCGTGAAGGGGTATCTGGCGGCTCGGTTCGGGGAGCGGTCCTAGCTGTCCACAGAAGTTGTCCACAGCCATGCACAGCTGTGGACAACCCGGTGTTCGGGGCCGGGTCCGTCGGGGTGCGCCGATAGACTGGTTGTGGGGGTTCCCCCGGGGAGGGTGGGCTGCGTCCGCGGCCCGGCCACCGGCTGGCAGGAGAGTTTGTTCACCCGTCCGGGCCTGGGACACCACGATGCTCCCCGCGGTGGAAGTGCGCACCGGCGACCGCGACTTGCTCCCCGGCCGCCATCTTGCTCGGGCCCGCGCGATCGGTCCTTCGAGTGCTGATGCGTTGGCCACCATCTCAAAGAGAGATGCCTTGCCCCAGCGGTCGGCGAATGCGGTTTTCGAGGTGGCGCGGGTGTTCGGGTTCTCCGGACGTCGAGCCGGTGCCCGTCGACTGGGCGGCAGTAGAACGTCAGCTGGGCGCCCGGCTCCCGGGCGACCACAAGGCTTCCTGCTCGCCTCGTTCCGCGGGGAGCTGGCGAAGATCAGCTTCATCCGCTAGCCGAAGTTCTGGTGCTCGCCCCGGTACGTGGGAACCGTTCGCTCCACCTGGTCGCCGTTGAGCAGGTGGTAGTGCGTGAACCGCTCCGCCAGCTCGCCCGCCTTGGCGTGGCGCAGCCACACTCGGTCGCCGAGTTGCAGGGTGCGGGCTGCGCGGCCCGTCACCGGGGTCTGGACCTCGCCCGCTCCTTCGAAGCCCAGGAGCTTCAGGCCTGTCGGCAAGTACGGCTGCGGGACTCGCGAAGCGCCCGCCGGGCCCGAAGCGATGTAGCCGCCCGAAAACAGCGTGGCGATCTTGCGCGTGGGGCGGCGGACCACCGGCAAGGCGAACAGGGCCGCCGGGCGGGGCTTGAACTTCGTGTAGCCGTCGAACAGCGTGGGGCCGATCAGGCCCGAGCCCGCCGCTATCTCCGTGACCACCGTGTCCGCGCCCGTCGACTCGACGCTGCCCGTGCCGCCGCCGTTGACGAACTCCAGCGGGGTCACCGCCTGGACCGCGCGGACCGCTTCGCCTCGGCGGCGGTTCAGCTCCGCCGCCGAACGGCGTTGCATCCAGCCGATCACCGCGCGGTTCAGGCGCGCGCCGGCCGCGTCGCCGAGGCCGGCGATCTGGCCCTCGTACGCCATGACGCCCACCAGGCGGAAACCCGGGCGCGCGACGACCTGCTGGGCGAACGTCGACGCCTGCTTCGGCGTGAAAATCGGGGAACGCCGCGTGCCGACGTGGATTCCGGGCAGCGGGCGCCACGACGCGTCCAGCTCCAGGCACACCCGGATCTCCGGGTGGCCGTGGCCGAGCGCGGCGTCGACCAGGTCCAGGTGCGCGGGCGAGTCGACCATGATCGTGATCGCCGCGCGGGCCCGCTCGGACTCGGCCAGGCGGCGCAGCGCCTCGTGGTCGGCCGTCGGGTAGGCGACGACGATGTCGTCGGTCGTGCCCTGCTCGACGTGCCAGACCGCCTCCGCCAGCGAGTAGCACATCAGGCCTTCGAAGCCCGGCATCGCGAGCACGCGCTCCAGCAACGCCCGGCAGCGGACCGACTTCGAGACGACGCGGATCGGCTTGCCCGCCGCGCGGCGGCGGAGGTCGTCCGCGTTCGCGTCGAAGGCCGCCAAGTCGACCACGGCCAAGGGTGGATCGAGGTCCTTGGTCGCCAAGTCGTACACCGTCGCACTGGTCACGAGGTCTAAAGTACGACACGAAGGCTTGAAACGCGAATACTGTTCACATACTGTTTCGGGCACTCGACCGATGGAGGGTGCGCGCATGACCCGGTGGACCAACTGGGCGGGCACGGCGTCCGCGTCGCCGCAGCACGTCCACCAGCCGCGCAGCGCGGCCGAAATCGCGGCGGCCGTCGAAGCCGTCGCCGCGGCCGGCCGGACCGTGCGGCCCTGGGGCAGCGGACACTCCTTCACCGCGATCGCCGTCGCCGACTCCGACGCGCTCGACCTGCGCCACTGGACCGGCATCGAAAAGGCCGACCTCGAGACGGGCCTCGTGACCGTCCGCTCGGGCACCACGATCAAGCGGCTCAACGCCGAGCTCGACGCGCTCGGGCTGGCCATGACCAACCTCGGCGACATCGACGCACAGACCATCGCCGGCGCGATTTCCACCGGCACGCACGGCACCGGCGCGAAGCTCGGCGGCATCGCCACGCAGATCGCCGCGCTCGAGCTCGTGCTCGCGGACGGCTCGACCGTCACCTGCTCGGCCGACGAACGCCCCGACCTCTTCGCCGCCGCCCGCGTCGGCCTCGGCGCCCTCGGCGTCATCACCACGGTGACGCTCAAGTGCGAACCGTCGTTCATCCTGCGCGCGCAGGAACGGCCGGAGCCGCTGGAGCAGGTCCTCGAGGGCTTCCACGACTTCGCCGAGAACAACGAGCACTTCGAGTTCTACTGGTTTCCCTACGGCAAGAACGCCCTGGTCAAGCGCAACAACCGCAGCGAGACGGCCGAGCCGCTGAGCAAGCTCCGCGAGTTCGTCGACTACCAGATCATGGAAAACGTCGCGTTCGGCGGCCTCTGCCGGACGGGCCGGCTGATGCCCCGGCTGGTGCGTCCGCTGAACAGCTTCGCGTCGAACATGCTGTCCGCGCGCGAGTACAGCGACACCTCCCACCGGGTCTTCGTCACCGCGCGCAATGTCCGCTTCACCGAAACGGAATACGCTGTTCCACGTGAATCAGTGCTCGACGTGCTCGCCGAACTACGGGCTGTAGTGCCGACGCTGAAGGACCCGGTGATGTTCCCGGTCGAGGTGCGCGTCGCCGCGGCCGACGACATCTGGCTTTCGACCGCGCAGGGCCGCGACTCCGCCTACATCGCCATTCACCAGTTCACCGGCATGCCGTACCGCGAGTACTTCAGCGCGTTCGAGAAGATCGCCGGCGCGGTCGGCGGCCGCCCGCACTGGGGCAAGATGCACGACCTCGACGCCGGCGTCCTCCGCTCGCGCTACCCGCACTTCGACGACTTCCTGCGCGTGCGCAAGGAAACCGACCCGGCCGGCGTCTTCACCAACACCTACCTCGACCGGGTGCTCGGCCCGCTCACCTGAACAGGGCGGACACCGATTCGCCGTTGTGGATGCGGTTGATCGCCTCGGCCATGGCGGGGGCGATCGACAGGATCTTGAGCTTTTCGGTGCGCTCTTCCTCGGGCACCGGGACCGTGTTCGTGCAGACGATCTCCAGCACTTCCGGCCGGCCGCCGATGCGTTCGATGGCCTTCGCCGCGAACAGCCCGTGCGTGCACGCGACGCGGATCGAGCGCGGCTCCAGCTCAGCCAGCCGGTCGAGCAGTTCGAGCACGGTGCTGCCCTTGGCGATCTCGTCGTCGAGCACGATCACGTCGCGGCCGGTGATCTCGCCGATCACCGACGTGATCTGGACGCGGTCGTCGGGGAAGCGCTCCTTCGCGCCCGCCGCGACCTGCACGCCGAGGAGCCGCGCGAAGTGCGACGCCTCCTTCGCGTTGCCCAGGTCGGGCGAGACGACCGTGGTGCGCGAGAGGTCGTACTGCCGGAAGTGCTGGGCCAGCTCCTGCAGGGCGTGCAGGTGGTCGACCGGGACGCTGAAGAAGCCGTGCACCTGCGGCGAGTGCAGCGTCATCGCGAGCACGCGGTTCGCGCCCGCCGTGGTCAGCAGGTCGGCGACCAGACGGCCGCCGATGGAGATCCGCGGCTTGTCCTTCTTGTCCGAGCGCGCGTAGGAGTAGTGCGGCATCACGGCGGTGATGCGGGACGCCGAGGCGCCGCGCGCCGCGTCGAGCATCAGCAGCAGCTCGACGAGGTGCTCCTGCACCGGCTTGACCAGCGGCTGGATGATGAAGACGTCCCGCTCGCGGCAGTTCGCCTGCAACTGCACCTCGAGGCAGTCGTTCGCGAACCGCTGGATCTCGACCGGCTGCAGCGGCACGCCCAGCTGGGTGCAGATCTCCTCGGCCAGTTCGGGGTGCGCGGAACCGCTGAAGACGGCGATCTCTCTCGACGCCTGGCTGATCACAGCGCTGCGATCGCTTCGCCGATCGCGACGTCACCGGAGATCAGCTCAAGGGTGCGGCGCACGGAAGCGGGGGCGTCGAGCAGGGCGGCGAGCACGGCCGCGACGTCGTCGCGCGGGACCGGGCCGCGGCCGGTCTTGTCGGCGAGCAGCACCAGGCCGGTGCCGGGATCGTTGGTCAGCTGGCCCGGCCGGAGGATCGTCCAGTCCAGGTCGCGGGCCTTGAGGTCGTCCTCCGCCGCGCGCTTGGCCCGCACGTAGTAGCGGAACTCTTCGCTGACGTCGGGGTTGTCCGGGTTGTCGGCCCCCATCGAGCCGACCTGGAGGTGCCGCCGGACGCCGGCCCGCTCGGCCGCTTCGGCGAACAACGCCGCGGCACCACGGTCCACAGTGTCCTTGCGCGCGGTGCCGCTGCCCGGCCCGGCGCCCGCGGAGAACACCGCGGCGTCGGCCCCCTTCAGCACTTCGGCGACGGCGTCCACATCGGAGTTCTCGAGGTCCAGCACCACGCCTTGGGCGCCGGCGGCCTCGAGGTCCGCCGCGTGGGCGGGGTTCCGGATGATGCCGACCGCTTCGTCCCCGCGCGCGGCGAGCAACCGCTCCAGCCGCTGCGCGATCTGACCGTGTCCACCTGCAATGACGACTCGCATGGAGCCGACCCTAGTGCGAAGCGGGCGCCTCCGCGGTGCGCAGCAGGTGGTCGTACACCAGCTCGTTCACCAGACGGGAGACCGGGTCCTCGGCCAGCACGACGCGCTCGGTGCGGCCCTCGAGGTCGAGGTCGACGACCGCGTTCGGGTCGGCTGTGACGACCGCGAGGCCGTACGCACGGGCGCGCGGCAGGCAGTTGCCGACGTAGTCCTCGGTGAGGACGGCCGGCGACGGGAGCACCATCGCGGCCTCGCCGTAGCGGGCGAACGGAACCGCGGAGGCCATCGCGGTGCGCCAGTGGCGCGCGACGGCCAGGACGCCGACGATCTCGGCGGCCGGGGCGGGGGCGGTTCCGGCCAGCTCCGGCCAGGTCCAGGTGTCGACGGTGGCGCGGTCGGCCACCGGGCCGGCACCCATCGCGATGCGCTCGGCGTGCACTTCGGTGCGAAGCTTGGCGACCACGCAGACCTTGCGGCCGAGGATCGTGGTCTCGGGGAGCACGATGCCGTTCCAGCCCAGCTGGGCGGCGGCGGTGCGGGCGAGTTCGTCGACGCTCGCGGGGAGCTCGATCGGCGGCACCACCCGGCTCGGCATCGACCGGCTGCGCTTCGCGCCACCGGCGACCGTCGAGCGCTCGGTGTTCTGAGGTGTAGCCGCCACGAGTCCGCCTCCTTCTAACCTGCACCGCTTCGTGACCGGTGAAAACCGGCACCTCACTTGTCTAACAGCGCGACGGCGCGGAGTCGCCGGGTAGTGCGAGTGGCTGCGATCGGCGGCGCCCAGCGGTCGATGACCGGTCGGTAGGCGGTCATCCGACTTCGGTCGAACGGTGCGGCCAACCGAGTGAGAGTCAGGTGAGTGGCATTACGGTCCGCCCGCGATCGACTACCGAACGGAGGAACCGGCCAGCGCGGTCCCACTAGCCCATTCGGCGCAATGCGGGGAAAATCCACAGTGGACGCAGGCCGCTGAGCTGCGGTTGTCCAGTGTCACCCACATGGCGGTGACTTACACCGCAGCGTCCACGCGCGCCCGCGACTAAAGTTACCGATCAGTCACTTAGTCGTCGCCGTGGAGGACCGATGCGCTCCCCGAAGGACTTCTTCGCCCCGCTCGCCCTGGGCGCGCCGGCCCCCGTGCGGGAGATCCCGGTGACCCCGTCCCGGATGATCCACTTCTTCGACCCCGGCAACGAAAAGATGGCCGCGAAGGTGCCGGACATCGCGAAGAAGGTCGACGTCCTCCTCGGAAACCTCGAAGACGCCGTGCGCGCCGACCGCAAGGAAGCCGCGCGCGCCGGGCTCGTCTCCATCGCCAAGGCCACCGACTTCGGCAAGACGCAGCTGTGGACGCGCGTCAACAGCCTCGATTCGCCGTGGGTGCTCGACGACCTCGTCACGCTGGTCACCGAGATCGGCGACAAGCTCGACGTGATCATGGTGCCGAAGGTCGAAGGCGCGCAGGACATCCACTACGTCGACCGCCTGCTGGCGCAGCTCGAAGCCCGCGCCGGCCTGACGAAGCCGTTGCTGGTGCACGCGATCCTCGAGACGGCCAGCGGAGTGGCCAACGTCGAGGAGATCGCCGGCGCGAGCCCGCGCATGCAGGGCATCTCGCTCGGCCCGGCCGACCTGGCGGCGAGCCGCCGGATGAAGACGACCCGCGTCGGCGGCGGGCACCCCGGCTACCTGGTGCGCACCGATCCCGTCGGCGACGACCTCACCGAAGGCCGCACGACGTACCAGCAGGACCTGTGGCACTACACGGTCGCGCGGATGGTGGACGCCTGCGCGATGCACGGGATCCTGCCGTACTACGGGCCCTTCGGGGACATCCGCGACGTCGTCGCGTGCGAAGACCAGTTCCGCAACGCGTTCCTCCTCGGGTGCGTCGGCGCGTGGAGCCTGCACCCGGTGCAGATCGACATCGCGAAGAAGGTGTTCTCGCCTTCGCCGTCCGACGTGGCCTGGGCGCGTCGCGTCATCGCGGAAATGGGCGACGGCACCGGCGCCGTGATGATCGACGGGAAGATGCAGGACGACGCGTCGGTGAAGCAGTGCCGCGTGGTCGCCGAACTGGCCGACGCCCTCGCGGCGGACGACCCCGAACTCGCCGCGGCCTACGACGCGGCCACCAAGGAGATCCTCGGATGACGACGCCCCGACGTTCCGTCCTCTACATGCCCGGTGCGAACGAAAGAGCGCTGGAGAAGGCCAAGACGATCCCCGCCGACGCGCTGATCCTCGACCTCGAGGACGCCGTCGCGCCGGACGCCAAGGAAGCCGCGCGCGAGCGGGTGTGCGCGGCCGCGTCTTCCGGCGACTACGGCAAGCGCGAGGTGACGATCCGGGTCAACGGCCTGGACACCGAATGGCACGACGCCGACCTGCGCGCGGCCGCTTCGGCGGGCCCGGCCGCGGTGGTCGTGCCGAAGGTGAACTCGGCGGCCGAAGTGCACAACATCGAGCGTGCGCTGGAGCTGGGCGGCGCGCCCGGCCACACGAAGATCTGGGCGATGGTCGAGACGCCGGTCGCGATGCTGCACGCCGAGGAGATCGCGGCGGCGTCCGAGCGGCTGACCGTGCTGGTGATGGGCACGAACGACCTGGCCAAGGAGCTGCACGCGGAGTTCGTCCCGGGCCGCGGGCCGCTGCTGGGCGGGCTTTCCCTGTGCCTGCTGGCCGCGCGCGCGACGGGCAAGGTCATCCTCGACGGCGTCTACAACGACGTGAAGGACCTCGAAGGGTTCGAGGCGGAGTGCCGGCAGGGCCGCCAGTACGGCTTCGACGGCAAGACGCTCATCCACCCGGCGCAGGTCGAGCCGTGCAATCGGCTCTTCGCGCCCTCGGACGAGGAGATCGACCGGTCGCGGCGGATCATCGAGGCCTTCGAGGAAGCGTCGAAGGCAGGCCGTGGCGTGGTCACTGTGGACGGTCGGATGATCGAAAACCTCCACGTCGACAACGCGCGGCGCGTGCTCGCGCTGGCGGAGGCCGTCCAGGGCTGACGGCCTCCGCCACGCTCACTCCGGCAGGTCGTCCGTCCATTCGCCACGGACGTCGTACTGGTCCCCGGCCGCGGTGTGCGCCGGCTTGCCGTTCTCGTCCAGGAACGCCGACGAGCCGTCCACCCGGCCGGTCGCCGGGTCGACGACCAGCCGGCCGCCGCCGGGCAGCCGCACGCTTCGGTCGTCCAGCTCGCGCACGCCCGGTTCGGCGGCGATCGCGCGGAACGCCGCCGCCCGCACCGCCGGGGGCGACGGCACGGTCGACACCAGGCCGATCAGGGACTGGAGCACGGCCGTTTCCAGCTGGTCCGCCGGCAGGTGATGGCGCGTCAGCCCGTCCGCGAGCCAGGCCCGCAGGGCCGCCGGGTCGGCGGGAAGAGTCAGGATCCGGCTGAGGGTGACGTCGTCGTCGCCGTTGAGCCGGATGGGCCGCGGGCGGGGCATGAGCTCGGCCTTGCCGTGGGTGCGCTCGTCGCGGTACCACTCCTGCCCGTCCGTGGTGGTCCAGTACTCCCAGGTCTGCTCGCCGACCTTCGTCGTCGAGTGCCAGTACTTGCCCGTGCCGACCTGGGCGTGCTCGGCGACGGTGGCGGCGGCCAGCAGGACGGCCGGGCGGGCGTCGGCCGGACTCGCCACCGACGGCAGCGGTGCCGGTGGTGCGGGCAGCGTCGCCACCACCACGGCGACCGCCGCCGCGGCCGCGGTGAGCCCGGCGCCGAGCACCAGGCGGCCGACGCGCTTGCGGCGCCCGTGCAGCACGTGGTTCTGCAGCCGGTGCCGGCTGCGGTCGACGACGTCCTGGGCCGGCTCGTCGGGCAGGAGTGCCGTGCGCAGGGTTTCGAGGTCATTCATCGGTGGCCTCCGGGGCGAGAACGGGAGCGAGCTTCTTGCGGGCGCGTGTCAGCCGGGAGCCGACCGTGCCCGGGGAGATGCCGAGGGCCTCGGCGACTTCCGCGTAGCCGAGGTCGGCCAGGGCGACGAGCAACAGGACGTCCCGCTCGCCCGAGGTGAGCCGGGCGAGCGCCCTGCCCAGCTGCCCGGCCACGACGACGCGGGTTTCGTGGCCTTCGTCGGGACGCGGCGTTTCGAGCCGCGAAAGAGCCCGGTAGTGGCGGGCTTCCTTGCGCCGGTGTCTCGACACCAGGTTCGTCGCGATGCCGAACAGCCAGGCGCGCAGCTCGCCCCGGGCGGGGTCGAACGTCCCGCGCCGGTCGAACGCCACCAGGAACGTCTCGGCGGCGACGTCCTCCGCGGCCTGCGCGCCGAGCCGGCCGGCGATGTAGCGGTAGACCTCGGCGAAGTGACGGTCGTGCACCTCGGTGAACTGGTCGGTGCCGGTCACCGGGGCTGCCTCTGTCATGGGATCCCTTCCCGTCGGCGACAGCTTCACCACCACTTCGCCGCGGGACCCGGATTTCTTCCCTATCCGATCGGCCAAGGCCGCTGGGGCGGGCGGAGGCCTTCGTAAGCCGCGGCGGCGCGCAGGACGCCCACGTCGTCGAAGCGGCGGCCGCTGAGCTGGAGGCCGATCGGGCGGCCGTCGTCGGTGTAGCCGCAGTTCACCGAGACCGCCGGCTGGCCGGACATGTTGTACGGCACCGTGAACGCGATGTGCTCGAACGGGCGGGCCGGGTCGTTCGTCGGGGACGCCCACTCCGCGGGCGGCGCCGCGACCGGGCATGTCGGCGACAGCACGACGTCGAACGCCGAGGTCGCGCGCAGGGTCGCGACGCTGATCGCGTCGATCTGGGCGAAGCCGCGGTAGACGTCCACTCCGGACACGTCCGCGCCACCCGTGGCCCACTCCGCGATGTACGGCAGGACCTTCACGCGCCGGTCCGCGGGCAACGCCGTCATGTCCGACCAGGCGCGGGTGCGCCAGAAGACGTCCAGGCCACCGAGCATTTCGCGGGTGAGGAACGGTCCGACCGGCTCGACGATCGCGCCCGCGGCCTCGAAGGCCCGGGCGGCCGCCGTGACCGCGTCGAGCGTCGCCGGATCCACCGGGAGGCCGGGGCCGGAGTCGAGGTGCAGGCCGACGCGCAGGCCCTTCAGGGAACCGTCGAGCGAAGCCCAGTCCAGGTCGGCCGGGGGCAGGCTCAGGTGGTCGCGTTCGTCCGGCGCGGAGAGCACGCTCATCAGCAACGCCGTGTCGGCGACCGTGCGGGTCATCGGGCCGGCGACGCGGCCGAGGAACGGCGGGTCGACCGGCACGCGGCCGAAGCTCGGCTTCAACCCGGCCAGGCCGCACCAGCCCGCGGGCAGCCGGATCGAGCCCCCGATGTCGGTGCCGACGTGCAGCGGTCCGTACCCCGCGGCGGCCGCGGCACCCGCACCCGCGCTCGACCCGCCCGGCGACGCCGACGTCAGCCACGGATTCCTGGCGGTTTCGTGGAAGCTCGACAGCCCGGACGTCAGCATCCCGTAGTCCGGCATGGTCGTCTTGGCCAGCAGCACGCCACCGGACTCGCGGACCCGCGCGGCCGCCGGCGCGTCCTCGGCGGCCGGGACCAGCGCGGTCGCCGCCGTGCCCAGCGGGACCGGGGTGCCGCGCGTGGCGATGTTCTCCTTGAGCGTCAGCGGGACGCCGTCGATCGGGCCCAGCGGTTCACCTGCGTGCCAACGCGCTTCAGCGGCCTTCGCGTCCTCTCGCGCGCCCGAAGCGTCGTACGCGTACAACGCGTGCAACTCCGGTTCTCGCGCCTCGATGCGGGCGAGGACGGCTTCGGTCACTTCGACCGGCGAAAGCGTCTTCGCGCGGTACTGCGCGACGAGCTCGACAGCGGTCAGGTCCGGCAACTCGGTCATGAGCGCTCCTTACGAGGCGGGCGGTTCGAAGCGGCCGTCGACGGCGGTCCAGCCGCCGTCCACCGCGAGCACTGAGCCGGTCACGAACGACGAAGCGTCCGAAGCGAGGTACACGACCGCGCCGGCGATCTCCTCCGGACGCGCCCAGCGGCCCAACGCGCCCTTCGTCGCGTACGCGTCGTACCACGCGGGATTCGCTTTGATCTGCGCGGTCAGCGGGGTCTCGACGACGCCGGGCGCGATCGCGTTGACGCGGACGCCGGCCGGGCCGAACTCCGCCGCGGCCGTCCGGAACAGCTGGACCAGACCGGCTTTCGTGGCCGCGTACGGGCCCTGGCCCGGCTCGACGGTCGTGCCGCGGATCGACGAGAAGCCGATGATGCTGCCGCGGCCGCGCGCGACCATGCCGGCGCCGAACACCCGGACGACCTCGAACGTCACGCCGAGGTTCAGCGCGATGACGCGGTCGAACTCCTCCCGCGTGTAGTCGAGCAAACGTTTGCGGACGTTCATCGCGGCCGTGAGCACGACGATGTCCTGCGGGCCCAGGTCCGTCGCCGCCCGGTCGACGGCGCCCGGCTGCAGGAGGTCGATCTCGTACACCTCGCCGACGCCGGTTTCGCGCGCTGCGTCGACGTCCTGGTCGGCGCAGACGACCTCGGCACCGTGGGCGGCCAGGGCCCGCGCGGCTTCGCGGCCGATGCCGCCCGCGCCGAGCACCACGGCCCGCCGTCCGTCCAGGCGGAACAGGTTTTCGTAGCTCACGGCCTCAGCCACCTTCACCTCCGCTCAACCGGGCCAGCTCCGCGCGCAAGTTCGGGGCGGCTGCCAGGAGCTCCCGGGTGTACTCGTGCCGCGGTGCGTCGTAAACCTGGGCGACGTCGCCGAGTTCGACGATCTCGCCGCGGCGCATCACCGCGACGCGGTCGCAGACGTGCCGGACGACGCCCAGGTCGTGCGACACGAAGACCAGCGTCAACGCGAACTGCTCGACCAGCGACGCCAGGAGGTCGAGGATCTGGCCGCGCACGGAGACGTCGAGCGCGCTGACCGGCTCGTCGGCGATCAGCACGCTCGGGTTCGGCGCGAGCGCGCGGGCGATCGAGATGCGCTGCCGCTGACCGCCGGAGAACTGGTGCGGGTAGCGCTGGGCGGCGTCGACGGGCAGGCCGACGGCGGCGAGCAGCTCGGCGACGCGGTCGGGCTCCCGGTGCCCCAGCGGCTCGGAAACGATGTCCCGCACGCGCATCCGCGGGTCGAGTGAGCCCATCGGGTCCTGGAAGACGATCTGCAGCTCCGAGCGCAGGAACCCGAGACGGCGCTCGGGCAGGTTGTCGATGCGCCGGCCTTGGAACGACACCGTGCCGGCGGTCGGCTTGTCGAGCGCGGCGAGCAGCCGGACCAGCGTGGACTTGCCGGAGCCGGACTCGCCGACGATGCCGAACCGCTGCCCCGCCTCGACGTCGAAGCTGACGCCGCGCAGCGCGTGCACGTCCCGGCGGGCGTAACGGCGTTCGAGGTCGCGGACTTCGAGGATCATCGGCGGGCCTCCAGGTCCGAGGCGTCGAGGAGCTTCCGCGTGTACTCGTGCTTCGGCGACGTCAGCACTTCGCGCGTCGAGCCCGCTTCGACGATCTCGCCGTCCAGCATGACCAGCACGCGCTCGCACACCGAAGCGACCACCGCGAGGTCGTGGGTGATGAAGAGAAGGGCACTTTCCCGGGAAAGCGACGTTTTGATCAGCGCGAGGATCTGGGCTTGGACGGTGACGTCCAGGGCGGTCGTCGGCTCGTCGCAGATCAGCAGCGACGGTTCGTTGGCCAGCGCCATCGCGAGCACCACCCGCTGGCGCTGGCCACCGGAGAGCTGGTGCGGGTACGCGCGGGCCGTACCCGGCAAGCCCACCGCGTCGAGTAGCTCTTCAGCAGACCGGCGACGGCCGTGGATCCGGCCGGGCTCGGTGACCTGACGGCCGACGCGCATGGCCGGGTTCAACGCCGTCATCGGCTCCTGGAACACCATCGCGAGGTCGTTGCCCCGCAGCCGGGACAGGTCCTTTTCGGACATTCCCAGCAGCTCGCGACCGCCGAGACGGACCGAGCCGGAAGCCCGCAGTTCCTCGGGCAGCAGGCCCATGATCGACAGCGCCGTCAACGACTTCCCGGACCCGGACTCGCCGATCAGGCCGACGCGCTCCCCCGCGCCGATCTCGAACGAAACGCCGCGAACGAGCGAAGAAACCGTGAGACCCGAAACCGAGAGCGTCATACCTTCGCCGCCAACCGGGGGTCGAGGCGGTCGCGCAGGCCGTCGCCGAGGAGGTTGAAGCCCAGCACGGCGACGGCGATCGCGATGCCCGGCACCAGCGCGAGCCGCGGGTGCACGGTGAGCAGTTCCTGCGACTCCTGCAGCATCCGTCCCCACGACGGCGTCGGCGGCCGCGTGCCGAACCCCAGGAACGACAACGCCGCCTCGGCCAGCACGGCGATCGCGAACGACACCGACGCCTGCACGATCAGCAGGCCGGAGATGTTCGGCAGCACGTGCCGCACGGCGATGGTCAGCCTCGACCGGCCGCCGGCGCGGGCGGCGAGGACGAACTCGGTGCTCATCACCTGCAGCGTCCCGGACCGGGCGATCCGCGCGAACGACGGGATCGTCGCGATGCCGATCGCGACCATCGCGGTCAGCGTGTCCGCCCCGAACACCGCGCCGAACATGATCGCCAGCAGCAGCGCGGGGAACGCGAGCACGAGGTCGTTGACCCGCATGACGAACTCGCCGAGCCACCGCGGCGACATCCCGGTGAGGATGCCGAGCGGCGTGCCGATGACCGCGGCGATGCCGACCGCGACCACGCCGACGTACAAGGTCGTGCGCGCGCCGACCATGAGCTGGCTCAGCAGGTCCCGGCCGAACTTGTCGGTGCCGAACCAGTGCGTCGCTCCGGCGTCGAGGAGCCGGTGCGCCGCGTCGACCTTGACCGGGTCGAACGGCGTCCACACGAACGACAGCAGCGCGGCCAGCACGACCAGGCCGACGAGCACCCCGCCCAGCACGAGATTGCGCATCACGAACCTCGCAATCGCGGGTCGAGCACGGTGTAGAGGACGTCGACGACGAAGTTGACCAGCAGCACGCCGACGACCAGCACGAGCACGATCCCCTGCACGGTCAGCAGGTCACGCGACGACACCGCGTCGAGCAGCATCGAGCCCAGCCCGGGCAGCACGAACACGCGCTCGACGACGACCGCGCCGATCAGCAGCGTCGCCAGCTGCAGGCCGAGGACCGTCACCACGGGGACCGACGCGTTGCGCAGGCCGTGGCGCACCAGCGCCTGCCCGGGACGCAGGCCCTTGGACCGCGCCGTGCGCAGGTAGTCCTGGCCGAGCGTGTCCAGGACCGCCGAACGCACGTAGCGCGTCAGCACCGCGCCCTGCACCAACCCCAGCGAAAGGGCGGGCAGGATCAGGCCGCGGACGAACTCCCCCGGGTTCTGGTCCGGCGGCGTCCAGCCGCCCGAGGGCAGCCAGCGCAGCTGCACGGCGAAGATCTGCACGAGGATGATCCCGGCGAGGAACGCGGGGATCGCGACGCCGATCTGCGACAGCCCGGAAACGCTCGCACCCGACGCCTTCCGGTGCTTCACCGCGGCGAACGTGCCCGCGGGGACCGCGATCACGAGCGCCACCAGCATTCCCGCGCCGACCAGCCAGAGCGTGACGCCGAGGCGGTCGAGCAGCTGCGGGCCGATCGCGTCGCGCGTGACGTACGAGCGGCCGAAGTCGCCGCGCAGCACGCCGCCGATCCAGTCGAAGTACTGCGTGACGAGCGGCCGGTCGATGCCGAACTCCGCGCGCGTCTTGGCGAGCAGCTCGGGCGTCGCGTTGACGCCGAGCGCGACCTGCGCGGGATCGCCCGGCAGCACGGCCATGAACAGGAACACCACGATCGACGCGACCAGCACACTGACCACGAAGATCGCCACCCGGCGCAGCACCTTGGCCGTCATCGCGGCGCCAGCCCGGTGAGGTCGAACGACTCGCTGACCTGGTTCTGCACGAACCCACCGACCTTGGCCTTCGCGACGATGACGTTCGGGAAGAGGAACAACCAGTCCGCGGCGGCGTCCGTGTTCAGCTGCCGGGCCACCTGCTTCATGTCCGCGACCTGCTGCTCCGGCGTCCCGCTGTCGGCCTCGGCCAGCAACTGCTGGACGCGCTTGCTGTCGTAACCCCAGTAGTACTTCGGCTTCCCGAACGTCGTGATGTCGCGCGCCTCGACGTGCTGGATGATCGACAGGTCGTAGTCGTGGTCGGTGAACACCTGCTTCAGCCAGACCGCCGGGAAGTCCAGGGGCTCGATCGTGGTGCGGACGCCGACGTCGGCGAGCTGCGACTGCACGACCTGCGCCGCCGACACCGCGTACGGCAGGTTCGGGATCCGCAGCCGCAGGTTCAGGTTCGTCGCGCCGGCCTCGGTCAGCAACGCCTTCGCCCGCGCCGGATCGAACGGGTAGACCTTCGACAGGTCCTCGTACCAGGGGTCGGTCGGCGGGACCATGCTGCCGATCAGCGTGCCGCGGCCCGCCCACGCCGTGTCCAGCAACGCCTTCCGGTCGATGGCGTACGTCAGCGCCTGGCGCACCCGGACGTCGTTCAGCGGCGCGCGCCGGTTGTTCATCGCGAGCGTGACCTCGGAGTTCGTCGTGCCCTGGACGACCTGGAACCGGTCGTCCGCCTGGAACTGCGGGATCGAGTCCGGCGCGGTGATCGCCGAGATGACGTCGATGCCGTTGCTGGACAACGCGTTGTTCAACGCCGTCGGGTCCTTGATGTACTTGAGGACCACTGTCTTGTACGCCGGCTCGCGGCCCCAGTAGGCGGGATTCGCCTTCAGCACCACGGAGTCACCGCGCTTGCGCGCCGCCACGACGTACGGCCCGGTGCCGACCGGCTTGTTCGCCAGGTCGGCGACGCCGGTCGGGCTGAACATCGCGCCGAGCCGGCTGGTGAGGCTGAACAGCCAGCCGTTCGACGGCTTCGCCAGCACGACCCGCGCGTGGTCCGGCGCCACGACGTCCACGTGGTCGACGACGTCCATCGTGGACTTGATGGAGATCGTCCAGTCGGTTTTCACCCGCAGCAGCGAGAACTTGACGTCCTCGGCCGTGAACGGCGCGCCGTTGCTGAACTTGACGCCTTGCTGCAGCTGGAAGTCGTAGGTCTTCCGGTCCGGGCTGATCGTCCACGACTTCGCGAGCAGCGGTACGACCTTGCCCTGCGAGTCGAGCTTCACCAGGCCTTCGTAGACGTTGTAGAGCAGCGCCTGCGGGATCGCGGCGCCGTCCGTGCGGGTGAAGTCGAAGTTGGCCGGCTCCGCCGTGAAGCCGACCGAAAGCGTGTCCGGGCCGGCGGAGACACTTGCGGACGAACCGGCCGAACATCCCGTGACCACGAGCAGCAGAGCCGCTGCCGTCGCGGTGATCCGGGCTTTCATTCGACCTCCCAGTCAGTACACTGGTCTGACCAGTAGCCTGCACTGAGCGGACGACGAGGTCAAGGCATGCGGTTCGAACCGGTGGCTCCGGTCCGCGCGTACGAGCGGGTCGTCGAGCAGATCGAGCAGGCCGTGATCAGCGGCGACCTCAAACCGGGCGAACGCCTGCCCGGCGAACGAGAACTCATGACGCAGTTCGGCGTCGGCCGCTCGACGATCCGGGAAGCCCTGCGCGTCCTGCAGGCCGCCGAACTGATCCGCTCGCGGCCCGGCGACCCCCGCGGGCCCGAAGTGCTGGCCGCGTCGCCGGCGGCGTTGCACCGCTCGATGCACCGGCTCGCGCGGGCGGACCACGTCGGGCTCGCCGAGCTCCTGCAGTTCCGGATGATCCTCGACGGCTCCGCGCACCTGCTCGCCGCCGAGCTGCGCACGGACGACGACCTGACCGGCCTCGACACGGCACTGGACGCGATGCGCGAAGGCGTCTCGCACGGTTACGCCGAGTTCAGCCGCGCCGATGTCGCCTTCCACGAAGTCATCGCGCGCATCTCGCGCAACCCCCTGCTGGTGGTCAGCGAAGAAGTCGTGCGCGGGGTCGTGCTGGAGCTGATCGAGGACAAGCTGGAGCACGCGAGCAACCGGGCGTCGCTGATGCGCAGCTGGCTCGCCCACCACGCCGAAGTGCTCGACGCGATCCGCTCGGCCGACGGTGCCGGCGCGTCGCACCTCGCCAAACAGGCGTTGTACGACAACTACTCCGAATACGTTCCACCCGGGCAACGGCCGCTGCTCACGCCGCTGCTGCGGACCTAGACTCGGCAGGGTGGCGGCGACGAAACGAGCAGGTGCCGGGCTGGCGCTGTCCGGCGGCGGCTACCGCGCGATGCTCTTCCACGCCGGCGCGCTCTGGCGGCTCAACGAGCTCGGCTGGCTGCCGAAGCTGACCACCGTCTCCAGCGTCTCCGGTGGTTCGATCGCCGCGGGCGTGCTCGCGCACGCGTGGCACGGGCTGGAGTTCGGCGAGGACGGTGTCGCGCGGAACCTCGACGAGAAAGTCGTGCGGCCCCTGCGCAAACTGGCGAGCACCAATCTCGACGTGCCCGTGACGCTCAAGGCCCTGCTGATGCCGTGGCGCAGCGCCGGCGAGGAGCTGGCGCGCCGGTACGCCGAACACCTCTTCGGCGACTGCTGCCTCGCGGACCTCGACCCGGCCGGGCCGCAGTTCGTGTTCACCGCCACCAACCTGCAGGACGGCCAGCTCTGGTGGTTCTTCCGCCAGCAGGGCCCGCACGGGCGGATCCCGCTCGCCACCGCGGTGGCCGCGTCGTCGGCCTTCCCGCCGATGCTCTCGCCGGTCGTGATCCCGGACCCGCACCGGCCCGACCGCCGGATCGTGCTCAGCGACGCCGGCGTGTACGACAACCTCGGCCTCGACCCGATCGAGAACCAGTGCGCGACGGTCCTGGTCAGTGACGCGGGAAAGCGCATGCGACCGGTCAAGAAGCCGAAGCGCGACTGGCTGCGGCAGCTGGTCCGGGTGATGTCCGTGACCGACAACCAGGTGCGCGAACTGCGCACCGGCACGCTGCTGAAGTCCTACCAGGACAAGGTCTTCGCCGGCACGTACTGGGCGACCCGCAGCGACATCACGAACTTCGAGCTGACCGACGCCCTCGAGGCGCCGGCCGCCCGCACCGCCGAGCTCGCCAAGACCGCGACCCGGCTGACCCGCTTCGGCGAACCGCTGCAGGAACGGCTGATCAACTGGGGGTACGCGGTGTGCGACGCCGGGATGCGCCGCTGGGTCTGCCCGGACACGTCTTCGAAACCCGCGTTCCCGTACCCCGCCTCAGGCGTTGGCTAGGTTCGCGTAGACGACGATGTTGTCCTTGTAGCTGTGCTCGGCGTGGTCGAACGCGCCCCCGCAGGTGATCAGCCGCAGTTCCGGCTTGTCGCTGTTGCCGTAGACGGCGTCGCGCGGGAACGTGTCCTTCGGGACCTGCGTGACGCCGTCCACGACGAACTTCAGCTTCTTGCCGTCGCTGCGGTCGATGTCCACCTCGTCACCGGGCGCGAGGTCCTTGAGCTTGTAGAAGATGCCGGGCTTCTTGTCGCCGTCGACGTGCCCGAGCACGATCGCCGGGCCGACGTCACCGGGCACCGGCGAAAGCTTGTACCAGGCCGCCTGCATCGGCTGGTGCACCGACGGCACCGAGATCGAGCCGTCCGGCTTGACCGCCACCGCGAGGAGGCTGGACTCCGCGCCGATCTTGGGGATCTTCACCGACGTCGGCCGGAGTCCCTTGAACGGCACGGACACCGGGACCGAAGACGGCACGGGCGCCTTGGGCGCGGCCGCCGGCGGCTCGGCCGCGGTGCCGCACCCGGCCAGCACGACGGCGAGCGCGGCGACGACCGCGCCCGCCCTGGCGCGCATCAGGCGGTACCGCCGAAGCCGGTCTCGACGCCGCCCTTGGGCGCGACCTTGACCTGGGCCTTCGGCGCGGCGTTGCCGGGAGCGGAGCTGGTCGCGGTGGTGACCGGCGCGCTGCTGCTCGACGGTACGGAGCTGCTGGTGGTCGGCTCGCTGCTCGTCGAGGTCGCCGGCGGCTGCTCCTGCTCGAAGTCGACGATGCCGATGCCCTCGACGCCGTCGCAGGTGAAGGCGAAGCGGGCGGTCGCGCCGGACGGCGGCGTCACGACGGTCACGGCGTAGTTCCAGTACCGGCCGTCGGCCTCGTCCTGGTCCGGTCCCGCGGTGACGCTGAGGTTCTGGCTGAGGATGCCCCCGACCTTGCCGGACGCGCAGGCGACGACCAGGACACCCTCACCGCTGAGGCCGATGTAACCGTGGCCGACGGCGTCCTGGTAACCGTCGTCGTCCTTCGGCGGCTCCTGGGTGTCGCCCTTGATCTCCGGCTGCACCTTCGCCTGGGGCTTGTCCGTGGTCTTGACCTCGCCGCCGGGGGCCTGAGAAGAGCTGCTGCTCGTGACCGGAGTGGACGGAGCCGTGGTCTCCGAAGTGGACGGAGCCGTCGTCGTGGTGGTCTCGGACGTGCTGGTCTCGGTCGTCGACGGTGCCGTGGTCGTGTCGGTCTGCGCCAGTGCGGCCGGGGCCGCGAACAAAGTGGCGAGCGCACCCGCGACGACAACTCCGGCGACACGGCCCAGCGATCTACCCACGACGACTCCTAATGGCGGTTGACCTGCGATGCCGCGACTATCGAGGATTCACCCGTCCGCGTTACGCGGATAACGCGGTGTCGAGATCCCGCCACAGATCGTCGGGGTCTTCGAGGCCCACGCTGAACCGGACCAGTCCCGGTGGGACGCGCTCTTCGCCGGGCAGCCACGCCCGCCGTTCGACCAGGCTTTCGACGCCGCCGAGGCTCGTCGCCGAGACGATCAGCCTCGTCGACGCGCAGAACCGGTCGGCCGCCGCCGCGTCGGCCAGCTCGAAGGAGACCATCATCCCGAAGCCCGGGTAGCGCACGCGCGTCACGGCGGGGTGATCACCGAGCCGCGAAGCCAGCAGCGCGGCGGTGCGTTCCTGCTCGGCCAGCCGGACCGGCATCGTCCGCAGCCCGCGCAGGGCGAGCCACGCCTCGAGCGCGCCGGGCGTCGACCCGACGCGGGTCCGCGCGCCCTTCAGCTCCTCCGCGACGGCCGGGTCCTTGGCGACCGTGATGCCGAGCAGCAGGTCGCTGTGCCCGCCGATCAGCTTGGTCGCGCTGTGCACGACGACGTCGGCGCCCAGCTCCAGGGGCCGCTGCAGCAAGGGCGTCGCGAACGTGTTGTCGACGACCACCCGGCCGCGCGCGGCGCTGGCGATCGTCGCGATCTCCATGACGTCGAGGGTCGGGTTGGTCGGCGACTCGAGCCAGACCAGGTCGGACGTCGCGGCTTCGGCGACCCAGGCGTCGGTGTCGGTCGGTTCGAGCTCGGTGACGGCGAGCTTGCCGAGCTTCTGCGCGTGGGCCAGCACCCCGCGCGTCACGGCGTAGCTGAACGCCGGCACCACGACCCGCGACCCGACCGGCAGCAGGTCCAGCACCGCAGACAGGGTCGCGACGCCGGACGCGAACGCCGTCGCGTGCCCGCCTTCCAGCGCGCCGACGGCCTCCTCCAGCGCGTGCCAGGTCGGCGTCCCGTCGCCCCGCGCGTACACGGAGTCGCCGCCGGCCCGGTACGTGCTGGTGGCGACGAGCGGGGTGTTCAGCGGCTCGCCGGGTCCGTGCGGCCGGCCGGCGGCGATGGCCTTGGTGCGGGGCGTCCAGTCGTCCATGCGCCTCACGGTAATGGCGCCCCGGTGGGGTGGCCGGGCCGCCCGCGCGTCCACGGGCTGCCCGGCCTGCTCAGTGGGCGTACACCTCGAACTCGTACAGCGAGTAGCCGTACTTCGTGCCGCGCTGCACGCCTTGCATCTTCACTAACCTGGCCGGTGTCGGGGCGAACGAGAGGTTGTCCTGCCCGCCGTCGCCGTCGGTGACCACGGCCGCGTCCGTCCAGTGCACCGCGTCGGGCGAGGTCTGGATCTTGTAGCTCTTGCCGTACGCGGCTTCCCAGCTGAGCAGCACCCGCGAAACCTGCTGCACCGAACCGAGGTCGACGGTGATCGCCTGGTCGTCGCTCCAGTCGCTGGCCCAGCGGGTCGAGGCGTTGCCGTCGATCGCGTTCGACGCCGGGGAGTTGTAGAAGCCGGTCTCGGCGCTCGTGGCGCTGACCGTCTTCCCCGGCGCGAGGTTGGCGATGTTGTCGCCGCGGTGCGCGGTGTACTCGACGACCTGCTGGAACGTCGGGCGGTTCTGCCAGCTGATCTTGTCCTGCGTGATGCCGCCGAGGGCGGTGTGCACGATCGTGTCGGCGCACCACTGGTCCCCGGCCGAGCAGGACGCGTCACCGGGGTACACGGTGTTCGCGGCCTGGCCGGCGGCCGTGGTCAGCGAGTCGACGAGCGCCTGGCGGCACGTCGTGACGTTGCCGCCACCGCAGAACGTCTGGCCGAGCGGGCCCGCGACCGGCTGGCCGAGCACCTGCCGGATGTCCTTGCTGACGTAGCCCCACCAGCCGAACTGGAACGACGAACCCTTGTGGGGCTGGCCGGTGTGCTGGCCGTTGCCGTTCTGGAAGCCGGACGGGCTTTCGTTGATGCCCAGCACGCCGGTCATCGCGTTGTAGGCGTCGTCGCCCATGCCCGGCTTGAACTCGGCCTGGACGAGCAGCGGCCACCAGGCGTCGAAGATGCGGATCGCGTCGGCGTCGGCGTACGCCTTGCTGCCCGGTGACGTCTCCTTGCGCTGCTGGCCGTTCGCGAGCCACGTCTTGAGCTTCGCCTCGGCGTCGGCGGCGGCGCCGGTGGTCGGCGTCTTGTCGAGCACCTGAAGCAGCAGCGGCAGGACGCGCTCGGCGCGCAGGTCGGCGAGCGCGGCCGACTCCATGGCCTGGGTCAGGTTGACCCGGGTGACCTTGGTACCGCTGGAGATCAGCTGCTTGACGCGCGAGTCGAGCAGGTCGACGCGGTGCACGGCCGACTTGTCGGCACCGGCGGCCGCGTAGCCGTTGGCCTGCGCGTTGTTCCAGCTGACGTAGTAGTCCTGGTTGATCGACTGCGGGTGCTGCGACGCCGGCGTGTAGGTCGCGACGTTGCCCACCGGGTTCCAGCCGATCCAGTCGTGCCCCTGGTCGCCCCACACCGGCATGTTCGGGTCCACATCGGACTGACGAGACGGGTTGCTGCCGGAGTTGAAGTACGCGATGTCCTTCGAGTCGGCGTAGAACCAGTTGAACGTGTAGTTGATGTCGGCCGCGGCCTTCTGGAAGTCCGCCGCGGACTTGACGAAGCCCGGGTCGTTCAGCTCCTGGAAGCCGATCAGCGAGTCGACCTCGTGGAAGTAGGACGAGCGCAGCGCCGCGTACGCGACCGGCTTGCCGCCTACGGTCGCCCGGCTCTGCACCGGCCCGTACTTCGTCCGGTAGCTGCGCAGGGTGTACGAGCCCGCCGCGGTCCCGTCGGCCACCGTCGGCTTCCAGGCGTTCTTGACCTCGACGGTGTCCATCGGGATGCACTGGCCTTGCCAGGTGTAGTAGTTGGAGTCCTTCGTCGGCGCCTTGCCGCTCGGGTCGCACAGCTGCAGCGCGTAGGTGTCGATGATGTCCTGCGCCGACGTCGTCGCGCTCCACGAGTAGTCCTGGCCGCGGCCCAGCAGCGTGTACATGCTCAGGCCGGCGAAGGCCGCGCCGCGCGAGCTGATGCCCGGCCCCTGCAGCTCCTGCAACAGCAGCAGCTGCGGGGCGAAGTAGCCGGTCTGCGGGCCGAACACGGCGACCGGGTGGCCGCTGGCGGTCTTCGCGCCGGACACGAGCAGCGCGTTCGACATGCCGTGCTTCTCGCTCAGCATGTTGCCCGGCAGCACGCCGTTGTCGAACATCCCGCGGGCGGGCTCCTGGTCCTTCGGCGCCGGAACGTCCACAGTGGACGGCGTCGCGGTGGCCGCCGAGCCGGTCTGGTCGAACACGAGCTGCTGGCCGGTCACCGAGCCCTTGTCCGGCATCGCCTGGCCGACCGCGTTGGCCGGCGTCTTGCCGTACGGGAAGGTCTGGCCGTCGTGCAGCGTCTTGACGGCTTCGGGGTCGTCCTCCGAACGCAGGCTCTGCCACACCTTCTCGCCCTGCACGACGCCGTACTTCTCCTGCATGGCGAGCTTCGCGATGGCGTTCTGCACCTCGCCACCGCCGCCCGCGCCGAACTCGGCGCCGACCAGCGAGGCGAGCGCGACGAGGTCGGTCAGCTTGAACGGGTCGATCGTGCCGGCGTTGGTGATCGCGTCGACGTGCCCGGTGAGGACGTACTCGCCCGGGAAGTAGCGGCCGCTGTGCGAGTCGTTGATGTACTTGTTGATGCCGTCGACGTAGGCCTGCGCGTCGGCGAGCCCCTGCGCGCCGCGCGGGCCGCTGTTCGCGACGCGGTCGATCTGCTGCTGCAGCTCGGCCTCGGTGTACGGCGCGTTCGAGAAGAACTGCTGCTCCAGCTCGCGGTTGGCTTCGGCACCGCCGGCGAACGGGGTGACCTGGCCGCGGGCGGCGTGGCGCAGCACGTCCATCAGCCACAGCCGGTCCTGCGCCGCGGCGTACCCGGCGCCGAACTCGGTGCCGGACCGGGTGGTGCCGGTGATGTGCGGGACGCCGAGCGCCTTGTCCCGCACGATCGTCACGTCCGAACGCGGCTTCGTCGTGCTCGCGACCTGGTCGGCCGCGACGCCGAACGAGGAGTCGTTGAAGTACTGGCTGATCGTGCTCGTGGTGAGCGACTGGTAGCCGCCGGCCAGCGACGCGTACTTGCCGATCTGGTCGGCCGCGTGGTCGGGCCGGGTGCCGAGCACCTTGTGCGCCAGGATCTCGGCGAGGGTGGCACTGCCCTGTTCGCCGGGCGGCAGGATGTCGTTGCACTGCCCGCCGCAGTAGTCGTCGGGTGACGCGGCCGCCTGCGCGGCCGGAGCGGTGACGGCGACCTGGGTGAGGCCGGCCACGAGGGCCCCCACCGCCGTCAAGGTCAGGGCGCGGATGCCACGTCGCATGCCGGGCTCCCCTCAGTCCAGAAGAGTGACGAAGCGCACGCTACCCACCAGTAAGACAAGTGTGAAGACTTTTCGCGTTTTTCAGCCCTTGGACGTAGTCCGATCGGCGCAGCCTCGCGCGCGTGGGTACGGTGAGCGCCATGACCTTGGAAAAGCCCCAGATCGACCGCCCGGACGGACCGCCGCCGGCCGACCTCGAGATCACCGACATCACCGTCGGTGACGGCGCGGAGGCCACCGCCGGCAAGGCCGTCACCGTCCACTACGTCGGCGTCTCGCACTCGACCGGCGAAGAGTTCGACGCGTCGTGGAACCGCGGCGAGCCGCTGCGCTTCGGCCTCGGCGCCGGCCAGGTCATCTCCGGCTGGGACCAGGGCGTCGAGGGCATGAAGATCGGCGGCCGCCGCAAGCTCGTCATCCCGCCGCACCTCGCGTACGGCGAGCGCGGCGCGGGCGGCGTCATCAAGCCCGGCGAAACCCTGATCTTCGTCGTCGACCTGGTCGGTGTGAACTAGGTTGTCCGGCGGTGGCGGGCAGTCCGCCACCGCCGACCCGTGGATCATCACCGCCGGCCACTGCTTCCACGACGCGGCCCGCAACCCGGTGTCCGGCCCGGTGCCGTACGCGACGTCCGTGCTGCTGGGCACCACGACCGTGGACCGGCCGGGCGTCACCCGCAACGTCGTGACGGTGTACCAGTCGCCCACCAACGACATCACGATCGCGGAGCTCGACAAGCCGGTCCACGGCATCGAGCCGCTGTCGCTCAGCCGGAAGGCGCCCGTGGTCGGCCAGAAGGTCACGCTCGCCGGCTGGGGCAGCCTCACGTCCGTCGACCCGACACCGGGCACGAAGCTGCAGCAGGGCCGGATGACGGTCGCGACGGTCGACCCGCAGTACGTGGGCGTGAAGGGCTTCGCCCCGACGTCGACGACGAGCGCGTGCACCTACGACTCGGGCGCGCCGTACTTCGTCCCGTCGGGCAAGGGCGGCCGCATCGTCTCGGTCGAGAGCGACGGCCCGGACTGCCCCCACGACCAGGCCGAAACCACCGCGCGGGTGGACGTCGTCGCGGACTGGATCGCTGCACACTTGGGCTGAACGGCGTATTTTCCCGCGCCCCGGCGTCACTACCCTCGAAGGTGATCACCGGCCTTCGACCGCCGGTGCGTGACAAGGGGGATCCACCGATGCGCGCTCGCGCTGTGTTCTCTGCTGCCCTTTTGACGCTGGCCGCCGGCCTCGCCACGGCGGGGCCGGCTTCGGCCGTGGCCAACGGTTCCGACGTCCCGGCGGGCCAGTTCCAGTTCGCCGCGAAGCTGACCATGACGAACATCCCGAAGCCGGACGGCACCCACTACAACAGCGCCTGCTCCGGTGCCCTGATCGCCGCGAAGTGGATCATCACCGCGGGCCACTGCTTCCACGACGCCAACCGCAACCGCGTCTCCGGGCCGGTCCCGTACCCGACTTCGGTGCTGCTCGGCACCGTCAACCAGAGCACGCCGGGGGTGACGCGCAACGTCGTCACCGTGTACCAGGCCGCCGCCAACGACATCGCGATCGCGACCCTCGACTCCGACGTCCCCGGCATCACGCCGCTGACTGTCAACCGGGTCACGCCGTCGGTCGGGCAGCAGCTGACGCTCGCCGGCTGGGGCAGCCTGACGGCGACCAACCCGGCGCCGTCGACGAAGCTGCAGCAGGGCACGGTCAAGGTGGGCCAGGTCGCCGCCGCGACGCTCGGCGTCCAAGGCGTCGCCCCGACGTCGACGACGAGCGCGTGCGTGTACGACTCGGGCGCGCCCTACTTCGTCGTCGGCGGCTCCGGGGGCCAGCTCGTCTCGGTCGAGTCGTCCGGCCCGGACTGCCCCCACAACCAGCTCGAGACGACTTCGCGCGTGGACGTCGTCGCGGACTGGATCGCTTCGCACACCGGCTGACCTCCTTCCGGGCGTCACCCGGTGGCCCACCGGGTGACGCCCGGCCAGGGAATTCCCCGCGTGCGGCGGCGGCAATAGCCTCGAACGTCGATCACCGGTTCGACGAAGGGGAAGAATGCGCCTGCGCGCTCTGCTCGCCGCTGCTGTCCTGACCATCACCACCGCCCCCGGCGCCGCGGCCGCGCCGGGGATCGCCCACGGCACGGACGTACCACCCGGCCAGTTCGGTTTCGTCGCAAAACTGTCGATGACGAAGATCCCGCGCCCGGACGGTTCGACGTACAGCAGCTACTGCACGGGCGCCCTGATCGCGCCGGGCTGGCTCCTGACCACAGGGCACTGCTTCCACGACGCGAACCGCACCCGCGTCTCCGGCAAGACGCCCTACCCGACGACGGCGACCCTCGGCCTGGTGGACGAGGCCACCGAGTCGGGGGTGGCCCGCAAGATCACCGAAGTGGTCCAGGCCAAAGGGAGCGACGTCGCCCTGGCCAAGCTGGACACCCCGGTGACCACGGTGACGCCGCTCAAGGTGAACCGCACGACCCCCAAGGTGGGCACGCAGCTGACCATGGCGGGCTGGGGCAGCCTGACGGGCACGGACCCGAAGCCGGCCACGCGCATGCAGCAGGGCACGGTCGCGGTGGCCAAGGTGGACCCGACGACCCTGGGCGTCCGCGGCGCGGCCCCGGAGATCACGACGAGCGCGTGCACGTACGACTCGGGAGCGCCGTACTTCACGGGAACCGAACTGGTGGCGGTGGAGGCGACGGGCCCGGGCTGCCCCCACGCGGGCATCGAGACGACCAGCCGCGCGGACGTGCTGGCGGACTGGATCACCGGAACGACGGCTTGATACACCCGGAAGTCCGCCGTCAGCGAACACCACGCAGAGCCAAACGGGTGATATTCCCCACCAATCCAGAACCGCCAGACCCCCAGCCCAGCCACGCTGGAAGGTGAGACGAGGCACCGTGGGGGGTCCGGGGGCTCGGCCCCCGGGAGAAACAAGGAAAACGAGAAGAGGCCCGGTCGCGCTGGCGACCGGGCCTCTGAACAGCGTGGGCGAGGAGGGAGTTGAACCCTCACGTCCTTTCGGACACACGGACCTGAACCGTGCGCGTCTGCCATTCCGCCACTCGCCCGAGTGCTTCTCTCTGACAGCGAGGAGAAGACTAGCAGGTGGTTTGAACGGGTTTCACCGGGGGCCGTGTAGAGGCTCGCTCACCCGGATAGGATCGGGTGCGGAAGCACACGTGCAAGGAGGTTTTCCCCGGTGGGCCGCGCCGAGAGATTCGACAGGCGACTCGAGAACCTGGTGGGGAACACTTTCGCGCGCATGTTCGGTGGCAACGTCGTCACGCAGGAAGTGGCGATCGCGCTCGAGCGGGAGAGTGAGGAGAACGTTCGTGAGCTGGCAGGCGGTCGGCAGCTCGCCCCGAATCACTACATCGTGTCCTTGGGGACGGCTGACCACGAGCGCATGGCCGGTGACGAGCAACGCGTCACCCAGGTCCTGGCCAAGGCGGTGGCAGAACACCTCGCCGCGGAGGGCCTGGACACCTATGGTGACGTCGTCGTATCACTCGAGCGCAACGAGGCGCTGCATACTGGACAGTTCAAGACCCGTTCGTCCGTCGATCCCGACGCCCGCCCCTCAGGCGCCGGCACACCACGGTCGGCACGACCCAGCAACGCAGGAGACCCAGCAATGAGCCAGCCCCCCGGCTACGGCCAATACGACCAGGGTGACCCGTACGGCCAGCAGGGCCAGTACGGCTACGGACAGCAGGGTGGCCAGCAGCCCGGGTACGACCAGGGTTACGGCCAGCAGCAGGGTGGCTACGACCAGGGTGGGTACGCGCAGCAGCCCCAGGGCGGCGGCTACGACCAGGGCGGCTACCAGCAGGGTGGTTACGACCAGGGTGGGTACGCGCAGCAGCCTCAGGGCGGCGGCTACGACCAGGGTTACGGCCAGCCGCAGGGCGGCGGTTACGACCAGGGCGGCTACGCCCAGCCCCAAGGTGGCGGCTACGACCAGGGCGGCTACCAGCAGGGTGGTTACGACCAGGGCGGCTACGCCCAGCCCCAGGGCGGCGGCTACGACCAGTACGGCGGCCAGCAGCAGGGCGGCTACGACCAGTACGGCCAGCAGGGCGCGTACGGCCAGCCGGCCGGCGACCCGTACGGCCAGCAGGGTGGTGGCTACGGCCAGCCCGCGCCGGGCCGTCAGCTCGCGGCGAGCCTGCAGCTGGACGACGGATCGAACCGGACGTACTCGCTGAAGCAGGGCGGGAACGTCGTGGGCCGCGGCCAGGACGCCGACTTCCGCCTCCCGGACACCGGCGTCTCGCGCCGGCACCTGGAGATCACCTGGGACGGCCAGAGCGCGACGCTCGCCGACATCGGGTCGACCAACGGCACGACCGTGAACGGCACCCCGGTGCAGACCTGGCAGCTCGCGGACGGCGACGTCATCCGGGTGGGGCATTCCTCCCTCGTGTTCCGTACACAGGGCTGACTGGGGGCACGGAATACTGTTCCCGCAGAATTGACGTGCGGGGGGACCGCGGCGTACCCGCGTCGCGGCTGCACGGACGAGTCGGGAGCGGACACACCAAGTGCCAGAGCTGGTCGTACAACTCACCAGGGTGGGCTTCCTCGTGCTGCTCTGGCTCTTCGTGTTCGCCGCGCTCAGAGTCGTCCGCTCGGACCTCTACGCGGCGTCGGGTATGCGCGTCCAGGTGCCGACCTTCGGTCGGAAGAAGGAGAAGAAGCCCCGCAACAGCAAGTCGCCGCAGCAGCTGCTGGTGACCCACGGGGCGCTCGCCGGGACGCGCATCGCGCTGGACGGCCGGCCGATCCTGATCGGCCGGGCCGACGACTCCACGCTGGTGCTCGACGACGACTACGCGTCGACGCGGCACGCACGGATCGCCCAGCGCGGTGAGGACTGGTACGTGGAAGATCTGGGCTCGACGAACGGGACCTACCTCGACCGGGCTAAGGTCACTGCACCCCTCCGGGTCCCGCTCGGAGTCCCCATCCGGATCGGCAAGACGGTGATCGAGCTTCGCCCATGACTCTCGTCCTCCGCTACGCAGCCCGCAGCGACCGGGGCCTGGTGCGTTCGAGCAACCAGGACTCCGTGTACGCCGGCCCTCGCCTGCTCGCGCTCGCCGACGGTATGGGTGGCCACGCGGCGGGTGAGGTGGCCAGCAAGGTCGTCATCGCCTCGCTCGCCCCGCTCGACGACGACGAGCCCGGCGACGACTTGCTCGCCCAGCTGCGGGAGGCGGTGGCGAACGGCAACGCCGCGATCGCCGAGCTCGTCTCGCAGGACCCCGACCTGGACGGGATGGGCACCACGCTCACCGCCGTCCTGTTCGCGGGCAACCGGCTCGGGCTGGTGCACGTCGGCGACTCGCGCGCGTACCTGCTGCGCGGCGGCCAGTTCGCGCAGATCACGCGCGACGACAGCTTCGTCAACGAACTGCTCGAGCAGGGCCGCATCACGCCCGAAGAGGCGGCGGTGCACCCGCAGCGGTCGCTGCTGCTGAAGGCGCTGACCGGCCACGAGGTCGAGCCGAGCCTGACCGTGCGCGAAGCCCGCTCCGGCGACCGGTACCTGATCTGCTCGGACGGCCTGTCCGGCATGGTCAGCGACGAGACGCTGGCCGAGGCCGTGCAGATCCCGGACCCGCAGCAGTGCGCGGACCGGATGATCGAGCTGGCGCTCAAGGGCGGCGGCACGGACAACGTCACGGTGATCATCGCCGACGTGGTCGACGTCGACTTCGGCGAGGACGCGCCCATCGTGGGCGGCGCCGCCGGCGACGGCAGCGACGAGCGGCACCAGGGCGACTCGCCCGCGGCCCGGGCCCGGGCGCTGACCCAGCCCCCGCCGCAGCCGCGCCCGGAGCTGCCGCAGCCGTCCGTCGATCCCAAGGCCAAGCGCCGGAAGCGGTTCCGCTGGCTGGCGGGCGCGCTGGTCGTGCTCGTGGTGCTCGCCGCGGCCGCCATCGCCACCCGGTACTTCGTCCTGAGTCAGTACTATGTCGGCGAAGGTGCGGACCAGGAGGTCGTGATCTACCGCGGCGTCCCCGGCAGCATCCTCGGCATCGACCTGCACACCTACGAGCAGGGCTCGTGCCCGCCCAACCAGGTGTGCACGGACAAGCTGCGCGTCGACCAGCTCCAGGAAGACGCGCGGCTCGCGGTGCAGAACGGCGTCAAGAAGGACAGCCTCGACGACGCCCGGAAGTACATCGACGACTTCCTGCAGCTGCACAAGCGCCTGAACAACTGCGCGCCGGCGGGTGGCCAGCCGTCCCCGACGCCGACCCCCACGGTCAGTCCGACGCCCACGTCGTCGGCTCCGGCCGGTTCCACAGCTCCGTCGTCGGCGAACCAGCCAGCGGGGAGGGACTGCTCGACGCCGAGTTCGACGGCACCGACGACAGGAGGCGGTAACTGATGGGCCAGCCCGTCGCGCGCACCGCCGACTCGATCGCCGCGCAGTTCCAGACGAACCCGCCGCGCGAGGTCCCGACCCGCCGCAACACCGAACTGGTGCTGCTGGGGTTCGCGGCGTTCATCGTCACCGTCGCCCTGGTGCTGGTCGAGGCGAACCAGGAGCAGGAGCTCACCTGGTCGATCATCTGGCTCGGCCTCGCCTACCTCGCGATCTTCGCCGCGGCGCACCTGGCCGTGCGCAAGTGGGCGCCCTACGCGGATCCCGTGCTGCTCCCCTGCGTCGCGCTGCTGAACGGCATCGGGCTGGTGATGATCCACCGGATCGACCTGGCCCTGGCCGAACGCGCCGCGCAGAGCGGAAAGGACTACACGCCGGCCGTCACCGCGCAGGTCCTCTTCACGGTCATCTCGCTGGCGTTCTTCGTCGCCGTGCTGGTGTTCGTGAACGACCACCGCACGCTGACCCGCTACGGCTACACCGCGGGCCTGGTCGGGATCGTCGCGCTGGCGCTGCCGGCGATGCTGCCGTCGAGCCTGTCCGAGGTCAACGGCGCCAAGGTGTGGCTGAAGCTGCCGTTCTTCTCGATCCAGCCGGGCGAGTTCGCGAAGATCCTGCTGATGATCTTCTTCGCTTCGTTCCTGGTGTCGAAGCGCGACCTGTTCATGGTGGCGGGCAAGAAGTTCCTCGGCGTCGAGCTGCCCCGGGCGCGTGACCTGGGCCCGATCCTCATCGCCGCGGTCGCGTGCATCGGCATCCTGGTGTTCGAGAAGGACCTCGGCACGTCGCTGCTGTTCTTCAGCGTCATCCTGATGATGCTGTACGTGGCGACCGAGCGGATCATCTGGGTCGTCCTCGGCCTCAGCTTCTTCGTCGGCGGCTGCCTGCTCGCCTACAACCTCTTCACGCACGTCCAGCAGCGCGTCGCCAACTGGCTGGACCCGCTGGCCACCTACGACGACCCCGGCGGCGGCTACCAGATCGCGCAGGGCCTGTTCGGCCTCGGCACCGGCGGCATCGGCGGCACCGGCCTCGGCGCCGGGCGCCCGGACATGGTCCCGGAAGCCAACACGGACTTCATCACCGCGGCGATCGGCGAAGAGCTCGGCTTCATCGGCCTGGCCGCCGTCCTGATGCTGTACCTGCTGGTCGCCATGCGCGGCATGCGGAGCGCGCTCGCCGTGCGGGACACGTTCGGCAAGCTGCTCGGCGGCGGGCTGGCCTTCACCATGGTCATGCAGATCTTCGTCGTCGTCGGCGGGGTCACGAAACTCATCCCGGAGACCGGTATCACCGCCCCGTTCCTGTCCAAGGGTGGTTCGTCGCTGCTGGCGAACTACATCCTGGTCGCGCTGCTGCTCCGGATCTCCGACGCGGCCCGCAGGCCCGCAGCCCGGCCGAAGCCGCAGCCCCAGCAGCAGGCGCCGATCGCCGAAGCGCACACCGTGCTCGTCCAGCGCCCGCCGGCGGACGGGGGTGCCCAGGCATGAACACCCCGCTCCGCAAGGTCGGCATGGCGATGCTCGTGATGGTCGTCCTGCTGCTGGCGAACACCACCTACATCCAGGTGGTGAAGGCCGACGACTACCGCACCGACTCGCGCAACGCGCGCGTGCTCTACGACGAGTTCGCCCGCCGTCGCGGCCAGATCGTGTCGCAGGCCAACGGCGAGGTGCTGGCGAAGGTCGACCCGTCGAACGACAAGTACAAGTACACCCGGTCCTACGTCGACGGCCCGATGTACGCGCCGGTCACCGGCTACTACTCGATCAACTACGGATCGGGCGGTCTCGAGCGCGCCGAGGACGACGTGCTGAACGGCTCCGACCCGCGGCTGTTCGTGCGGCGGCTGTCGGACATGGTCACCGGCCGCGACCCCAGTGGCGGCAACGTCCGGCTGACCATCGACCCGGCCGTGCAGAAGGCCGCGTACGACCTGATGACGCAGCGGGGCTACACGGGCGCCGTCGTCGCGATGGAGCCGAGCACCGGCCGGATCCTGGCGATGGTCTCGACGCCGTCGTACGACCCGAACAAGCTGGCCTCGCACACGTCGAAGGCGCAGACGGACGCCTGGAACTCCTACGTCAAGGACCCGAAGAACCCGATGCTGAACCGGGCGATCTCGGAGACCTACCCACCGGGGTCGACGTTCAAGCTGGTCACCGCCGCGGCCGCGCTCGAGGACGGCAAGGGCCCGGACACCCCGATCAACTCGGCGCCGAACACGAAGCTGCCGAACACCAACGTCACGTTGGAGAACTACGCGGGCGAGGCCTGCCCCGGCACCACCTTCAAGGACGCGCTCGCGCACTCCTGCAACGTGCCGTTCGCGGAGTTCGCCGGCCAGCTCGGCGCGGACAAGATGAAGAAGACGGCCGCGAACTACGGCATCGGGCAGACCGACCTGGCCGTGCCGATGAAGGTCGCGCCCTCGACCGTCGGGCCGCTGGACTCGCAGGGCGCGCTCTACCAGAGCGGCATCGGCCAGCGCGACGTCCGGCTGACCCCGCTGCAGGACTGCCTGCTGGCGGCCACCGTGGCCAACGGCGGGATGGCGATGAAGCCCCAGCTGGTGCAGTCGGTGCTGGCGCCGGACCTCTCCACCATCGAGGACTACAGTCCCACCGAGCTCACCGGCACCCCGGCGCTGTCGTCGTCGAACGCCGCGATCCTCAAGGACATGATGATCGCTTCCGAAGGCTTCACCAAGGGCGGCGGCAAGCGCCCGGACATCCAGATCGCGTCGAAGACCGGCACCGCCGAGCACGGCACGGACTCCAAGAACACCGCACCGCACGCCTGGTACACCGCTTTCGCCCCGGCGAACGACCCGAAGATCGCGGTCGCGGTGATCGTCGAGGACGGCGGCAACCGCGGGCTGGCCGCCACCGGCGGCACGGTCGCGGCGGAGATCGGCCGCGCGGCGATCAACGCCAAGCTCGGGGGTGGATAGCGGATGCTGTCCTCGGGTCAGCTGCTGGCCGAGCGGTACAAGCTGACGAACCGGATCGCCGTCGGCGGGATGGGCGAGGTCTGGCAGGCCAGCGACACCCGGCTGGACCGGACCGTGGCCGTCAAGATCCTCAAGGCCGAGCTCTCCGGCGACGCCGAATTCCTGCACCGCTTCCGCACCGAAGCGCGGATGACGGCCTCCCTCAACCACCCCGGCATCGCCGCGGTGCACGACTACGGCGAGACCGTCTTCGACGGTGACCTGTCGATCGCGTACCTGGTGATGGAGCTCGTCGACGGCGACCCGCTGGCGGGCCTGCTGGCCAAGCACGGGCGGCTGTCGGCGGAGTTCACGCTCGACATGCTCGAGCAGGCGGGCAACGCGCTGCAGGCCGCGCACGAGCAGGGCCTGGTGCACCGCGACGTCAAGCCGGGCAACATCCTCGTGACGTCCGCCGGCCAGGTGAAGATCACCGACTTCGGCGTCGCGAAGGCGGCCGACGCGGCCCCGGTCACCCGGTCCGGCATGGTCATGGGCACGGCGCACTACATCGCGCCGGAGCAGGCGCTCGGGCACCCGGCCGAGCCGGCGTCCGACGTCTACTCGCTGGCCGTGTGCGGTTACGAGTGCCTCGCCGGGCACCGGCCGTTCCTGTCCGAGAACGCCGTGACGGTCGCGATGATGCACATCCGCGACATCGCGCCGCCGCTGCCGCCGGACGTCCCGCCCGCCGCGCGCGCGGTGATCGAGGCGACGCTGGTGAAGGACCCGCGGCAGCGCTACAACAGCGGCGGCGAGTTCGCGGCCGCCGTCGCCGCGGTCCGCGCGGGCATGCCGCTGCCGACGCCGTCCGGCCTGGTCAACGCGGCGTTCACCGGTCAGCAGCCGGTGGTGCAGCACCAGCCGGTGCAGCAGCCGGTCCCGCCGCAGCAGCAGCACATCCCGGTCGGCCCGCAGTCGCCGGCGGTGAACCCGATGGTCGCCATCGGCCCGCCGTCCCGGCCCGTGCTGCGTCCGGTCGCGGCGCAGGCACCGCGGAAGAAGTCGCAGTGGGGCTGGTGGGCGCTGCTCGCCGCCATCCTGCTCGTTGTCCTGGTGGCGGGCATCGTCCTGGTGGCCAAGATGATCGGCAGCTCGGGCTCGCCACCGCACTCGAGCCAGACGACGACCCAGGTGGTCCCGGGCAGACAGCCGCCCACCGAGGAGCCGCCCGCCTCGAGCGCCTATCCGGCGGACACTCCCGCAACGACCGACGATGGCCAGCAAGGCATCATGACCGCACCTTGGACGGAATGGAACGGCACCCAGAGATGAGCACACCCAGACTGCTCTCCAACCGGTACGAGCTGGGCGAGACGCTCGGCTACGGAGGCATGTCCGAGGTCCATCACGGCCACGACGTGCGCCTCGGCCGGGAAGTCGCGATCAAGATCCTCCGTGCCGACCTCGCCAGGGACCCGCAGTTCCAGGAGCGTTTCCGCCGCGAAGCGCAGAACGCCGCCGCCTTGAACCACCCGGCGATCGTCGCGGTCTACGACACGGGTGAGGCCAACACCGAGTTCGGCCCGCTGCCCTACATCGTCATGGAGTACGTCGAAGGCCGGACGCTCCGCGACATCGTCAAGACCGAAGGCCCGATGTCGCAGAAGCGGGCCATGGAGGTCATGGCCGACGTCTGCGCGGCCCTCGACTTCTCCCACCGCCACGGCATCGTGCACCGCGACGTCAAGCCGGCCAACGTGATGATCACGAAGAACGGCGCCGTCAAGGTGATGGACTTCGGCATCGCGCGCGCGATGCACGACGGCCAGTCGGCGATGACCCAGACGGCCGCGGTGATCGGCACGGCACAGTACCTGTCGCCGGAGCAGGCCCGCGGCGAGTCGGTCGACGCCCGTTCGGACGTCTACGCCGCCGGCTGCGTGCTCTACGAGCTGATCACGGGCGAGCCGCCGTTCACCGGCGACTCCCCGGTCGCGGTGGCGTACCAGCACGTCCGGGAAGACCCGAACCCGCCGTCGTCGGTGAACCCGGCGGTGGCCCCGGAGCTGGACGCGGTCGTGCTGAAGGCGCTGGCGAAGGGCCCGGCCAACCGCTACCAGTCGGCGGCGGAGATGCGCTCGGACCTGGTCCGCACGCTTTCGGGCCAGCGTCCGGCCGCGCCGATGGTGATGTCCGAAGACGAGCGCACGCAGGTCATGAACGCCGACCGGCGCCAGCCGCAGCGCTACGAGGAGTACGACACCCCGGACGACGAGGACCCGCGGGCCAAGCGCCGCCGCCGGACCTTGCTGGCCGCACTGGCGGCGTTGTTCGTGTTGGGCGCCGTGCTGCTGATCATGTGGCTTTCGGGCTCGTTCAAGAGCAACAGTGACACGGCGACCGTCGCGATCCCGGACGTGCTGCACCAGACGGTGCCGCAGGCCCGGGAGACGTTGACCAGCAAGGGGTTCAACAACTTCGACCAGAAGAGCGTCGTCTGCGGGGTGCAGCCGACCGACGGCAGCCCCCAGTGCTCCCAGGACGACATCAACAAGGTCATCAAGATCGACCCGGCGGTCGGCACCCAGGTGGCGACCAGCACGAAGATCGCGCTGTACGTCGGCGTCGCGCCGGGCAAGACCACCGTGCCGGACCTCAAGGGCCAGACGCGTGACGCGGCCCAGAAGGCCCTCACGGACGCCAAGCTGACCCTCGACCCGAACGTCCAGGAGACCGAGGTCGACGACCCGAACCAGGCCGGCCTGGTGCAGTCGCAGACGCCGACCGCGTCGTCACAGGTCGACGAGGGCACGAGCGTGAAGATCGTGATCGCGAAGTCCAAGGAGCTGAAGCAGGTCCAGGACTTCACGAACAAGCCGTACTCGCAGGCGAAGGCTTCGTTGGAAGGCCAGGGCTTCAAGACGAAGCGAGTAGACCAGTCCTCGGACACGGTGCCGAAGGACTCCGTCATCACCCAGAACCCGAACGGCGGTTCGGTCGCGGTGGGCTCGACGATCACGCTGACCGTGTCGACGGGGCCGGACCAGACCCAGACGCAGATCGAGATGCCGAAGCTGGTCGGCATGACGGTCGACGAGGCGCAGTCGAAGCTGGCGAGCATGGGCTGGAGCGGCACGCTGAACCAGCAGTCCGACAAGCTCAGCCGGGAGCCGCAAGGCACCATCACCAACCAGAGCCCGCGAGCGGGCACGCAGATCGACAAGAACCAGACCATCAACGTGGCGGTCTCGGACGGGTTGTTCCCGACGACGTCGAACGGCCCCGGTGGTCAGTAAGCGGTGACGACGAAGAGGGCCCGCACGGTTCGCCGTGCGGGCCCTCTTTCGTTTTCAGGCTTTGTCGAGAAATCCACGGACGGCACCGAGCACCTGCTCGGCGTCACTGGCGGGACCGCAGTCGAGCTCCAGCTCCTCGGCCGCCCCCGAGCGCTTGACCTTCAGGGAGACCCGGCCCTCCCGGCAGCGCCGCAGCCACGCGATCAGCGACCGGCAGAAAACGGCGGCGGACTTGCTGGTGACCCCGACGACGACGGCGTCGAACAACTGGACGCGGCCGCGAAGCTCATCCTCGTCCCGCAACCAGGCGGCGAGCTCCCGGAGCTCACCGTCGGAGTCTGGCCCGGTGATCGCGACGATCCCAGCCGTCACCCCTGCTCCCTTCGCCCAGAACCGGAGAGGCCCCGAACCTTAGTCGGCCCCGAGCGACCGCCGGAACCCCGGCGCGGAAATTGAAGATTGCAAAATGCATTCAGGACCGGCGTTGCACGAGCTTCGAGACGGCGAAGTAGCTCGCGGCCAGCACCACCACGGACGTCACCAGCGCGAGAGCCAGCGGGCCGCCGAGGGGTTCGTCGTCGGTCAGGGCGTGCAGCAGGGGGTGGACCAGCGGGATCTTCGCCAGCAGGACGACGGTCAGGGTGACCACGGCGGCGAGCACCGTCCAGCCGATCCGCTGGACCAGCAGCCGCGAGCACGGCAGGGCGATCGCGATGCCCAGCAGCGTGCACGCGAGGTGGGCGAGCAGGCCGATGCCCAGCGCCGACGGCTGGACCTTGAACGACTTGAGGGCCGACCACGCCTCGGTGATCACCGTGAGGACCAGGGAGCAGGCCAGCACCGTGAAGATCGCGCCGGTGATCATCCGGCGCCACTGCCGCGCGTGGCTCAGGGTGACCAGGCGCTGCACCGGGTCCTCGATGTCGAGCAGCGCGATCGTCAGCCAGCACGACACGACCAACAGCCCGCCGGCGCTGACGCCGAACAGCGGCAACGGCGGCGAATGCGGGTCGGCGTAGAGGATCACGCACAGCGCGAGGTAGGCCAGCAGGGCCGGCAGGTACCGCTGGGAATGGCCGAGCAGCGCCAGGTAGTACCGCGTCAGGGCGAGCACGGCGCCACCTCACGCACCGACCAGCCGTCCTTCAACGCCCGCAGCAGCACCGCGTCCACCGAAGCGACTTCGACCGTGAGCACGAGCTGGGCGCCTTCGACGACCGCGTGCCGCACGCCCGGCTCGTCCGCCCAGTCGGTGCCGTGCCCGCACAGCACGATCCGCGTCGTCGGCTCGGCGCTCTCCGCCGTGAGCCGGCCGTCGGTCATGAGGTGGACGACGTCGGCGTGGTCGTGCACCACCTGCGGCCGGTGGTCGGTGAACACGACGCTCGCGCCGCGCGCCCTCGTCTCGGCGACGAGCTCGCCGAGGATCGCGTGCGTCCCGACGTCGAGGCCGGACCACGGCTCGTCGAGGACCAGGAGGTCCGGGCGCACCAGCACGGCCTGGGCGAGCCCGACCTTCTGCGCGTTGCCCTTCGACAGCGTCCGCAGCGGCGCCGCCGGGCCGCCGACGAGCGCGAGCCGCTCGAGCAGCGGGTCGATCGCCGAGAGGTCGGCGAGGCCGCGGATGCGGGCCATGTGCCGCAGGTACGCCCGCGCGCCCATGCGCTGGCCGGCCGGGAAGCGGTCCGGCAGGTAGCCGATCCGCGGGCTCCCGGTCACGGTGCCGGTGGTGGCGTGCGAGACGCCGGCCATGATCCGCAGCAGCGTCGACTTGCCGGAGCCGTTGCTGCCGAGGACGCCGACGACGTGCCCGGGCTCGACGCTCAGGTCGACGTCGCGGAGGACGAAGTCACCGCGTCCGTACCGCTTGCCGACCCCCGCCAGCCGGATCACGCAACAGCGGCCTTCTGCAGCGCCTTCGTCGCCTTCTCGAGTTCGTCGACGCGGGCCGGGTCGACCGGGTGCCCCGCGGAAGCCAGCCAGTTCGCGAGCATCCGGTGCCCGCCCTCGGTGAGCACGGACTCGGGGTGGAACTGGACGCCTTCGAGCGGCAGCTCGCGGTGGCGCATGCCCATCACGATGCCGGTCCCGGTGCGGCCGGTGACCTCGAAGACGTCGTCCGGAATGGTGTCGGGCACCACGGTCAAGGAGTGGTACCGGGTGGCGGTGAACTCCTCCGGCAGGTCCTTGAGGACGCCGGCGCCGGTGTGGTGGACCTGGCTCGTCTTGCCGTGCAGGAGCTCGGGCGCGCGGTCGACGGTCGCACCGTAGACGACGCCGAGGGCCTGGTGGCCGAGGCAGACGCCGAGCATCGGGGTCGACGTCTCGGCGCACTTGCGGATGACGTCCATGCTCTGACCAGCGCGTTCGGGAGTCCCGGGGCCGGGCGAGACGAGCACGGCGTCGAACTCCGGCACGCGGTCGAGGTCCACGACGTCGTTGCGCCAGACCGTGCAGTCGGCGCCGAGCTGGGCCAGGTACTGGACCAGGTTGTAGACGAAGCTGTCGTAGTTGTCGACGACCAGAACGCGCATGGCACCGAGCTTACCGGCTCTCAACTGGTGGACCGTACGGTAAATCACATTTCGAGTTAGGTGACCCTAACTTACCGTGGAGGGTGTGAGCCGATCTCTTCGCGTAGCCGTCGTGGGCGCTGGTCCCGCCGGAATCTACGCCGCCGACATCCTGGACAAGTCCGACGCCGACGTGACGATCGACCTCTTCGAGCGCATGCCTGCGCCCTTCGGGTTGATCCGCTACGGCGTCGCGCCCGACCACCCGCGCATCAAGGGCATCGTGACCGCGCTCCACAAGGTGCTCGACAAGCCGAACATCCGCCTGCTGGGCAACATCGACTACGGCACCGACATCAAGCTCGACGAGCTGCGCGAGTTCTACGACGCGGTGATCTTCTCGACCGGCGCGTCCGCCGACCGCGCCCTCGACATCCCGGGCATCGACCTCGACGGCAGCTACGGCGCCGCGGACTTCGTCTCCTGGTACGACGGCCACCCGGACGTGCCGCGCACCTGGCCGCTGAACGCCACTTCGGTCGCGGTGCTCGGCGTCGGGAACGTGGCCCTGGACGTCGCGCGCATCCTCGCGAAGACGGCCGACGAGCTGCTGGCCACCGACATCCCCGACAACGTCTACCAGGGCCTTCGCACGAGCCCGATCACCGACGTGCACGTGTTCGGCCGCCGCGGCCCGGCGCAGGCGAAGTTCACGCCGCTGGAGCTGCGCGAGCTGGACCACTCGCCGAACGTCGAGGTCATCGTGTCGCCGGAGGACATCGAGTTCGACGACGGCAGCATCGCCGCGCTGCGGGCGTCGAAGCAGATCGACATGGTCGTGAAGACGCTTCAGGAGTGGGCGATCCGCGAGCCGGGTGACCGGCAGAAGCGGCTGCACCTGCACTTCTTCCACTCGCCCGCCGAAGTCCTCGGCGAAGACGGCCGCGTGACGGGCCTGCGGACCGAGCGCACCGAGCTGACCGGCGACGGGAACGTCCGCGGCACCGGCGAATTCCACGACTGGGACGTCCAGGCGGTCTACCGCGCGGTCGGCTACCTCTCGTCGCACCTGGCCGAGATCCCGTTCGACCACGTCAACGGCGTCGTCCCCAACGAAGCCGGCCGGGTGCTGGACCTGGACGAGAACCAGCTCCCCGGCGTGTACGTGACGGGCTGGATCAAGCGCGGCCCGATCGGCCTGATCGGCCACACGAAGGGCGACGCGGCGGAGACGATCGCGAGCCTGCTGGCGGACGCGGAAACGCTCAGCGCACCGAAGTACGACTCCCCGGACGCGATCCTCGACTTCCTGGCGGCTCGCGGGATCCCGTTCACCACCTGGGAAGGCTGGGGCAAGCTCGACGCGCACGAGAAGGCGCTCGGGCTCGCGGCGGGCCGCGAGCGGATCAAGGTCGTGGAGCGCGACGAGATGACGCGCGTCTCGCGCGGCTAAGACCCCAGGTACGCGAGGACGGCCAGCACACGGCGGTTCGTATCGTCCGAAGCCGCGATGCCGAGCTTCTGGAAGATGTTCGCCGTGTGCTTGCCGACCGCGCCTTCGCTGAAGTGCAGGCGGGCCGCGATCGCCGCGTTCGAACAGCCCTCCGCCATCAGGCCGAGCACTTCGCGCTCGCGGGGCGTCAACGCCGAAAGCGGGTCGGAGGCGTTGCCCGCCACCAGCTTCGCGATCACCTCGGGGTCCATCACCGTGCCGCCCGCGGCGACCCGGCGGACCGCGTCGACGAACTGGTCGGCGTTGAACACCCGGTCCTTCAGCAGGTAGCCGATCGCGCCGGTGCCGTCGGCCAGCAGTTCGCGCGCGTAGAGCTGCTCGACGTGCTGGGACAGCACCAAGATCGGCAGGCCCGGGACCTCGCGGCGCGCGGCCAGGGCGACCTGCAGGCCTTCGTCCGTGTTCGTCGGCGGCATCCGGACGTCCACAATGGACACATCGGGTTTCTCGGCGCGCAACGCCGCCGCCAGCTCCGGCCCGCTGCCGACCGCCGCGACGACGTCGAAGCCGTGCGCTGCCAGCAGGTGCGTCAGGCCGTCTCGGAGGAGGTACTGGTCCTCCGCGATGACGGTTCGGGGTCGAGCTGGCACGGGATCTCCACGGACGCCCTGGTCGGCCCGCCGATCGGGCTGGTCAGGGTCAACCTACCGTCGAAGCCGCCCAGCCGGCGTTCGATTCCGCGCAGTCCCGAACCGAGGGCCGGGACCGCGCCGCCCGGGCCGTCGTCCGTTACGACCACGGTCAGCAGGTCGTCCGAGAAATCCAGCTCGATCGACGCGCGGCCCGCGCCGTGCTTCGCCGCGTTGCCCAGCAGCTCGGACACCGCGAAGTACGTGCACGCCTCGACGGCGTCCTCGACGCGCCCCGGCAGCGAGCCCGTGACCTGCGCCTTCAGCGGGCTGTCGAGCGCCAACGCGCGCACGGCGTCGACCAGCCCGCGCTCGGACAGCACCGGCGGGTGGATGCCGCGGATCAGCACCCGCAGCTCGGTGAGCGCCTCCGACGACGACGCGCGCAGCTCGGCCGCGAGCCGTTTCGCCGCCGCCGGGTCGGTGTCCACGAGCGCTTCGACCGCGCCGAGCTTCATCCCCATCGCGACCAGCCGCGACTGGATCCCGTCGTGCAGGTCGCGTTCGATCCGCCGCAGCTCCGCCGCCTGGGTCACGGTGACGTCGGCGCGGGTCTGCTTGAGCCGTTCGACGCGCGTGGCGAGCCGGGTCGCCTCCGTCGGGCCCAGCCACGCCCGCGCGAACCGGGCCTGCTGCCGCGCGAGCCACGTCGCCGGGGCGACCCCGGCGACGACCAGGGCGAGCGCCACCGGCGTCTGCGCGAGGGCGCCGAGGGGGGTCGAGACCTCGGGGAACGGCCACCACGTCACCGGCGACGACACGAACGGCCGCCACACCCAGAGCGTCACGAGCCCGGCGAGACCCCGGCCGATCAGCACGACCGTCGGCACCACGAGCGCCAGCGAAACGAGCGGGATCACCACGCCACCGGCGAGGTCCCGCCACGTGGCCCGATCGCGCAGGACCCACCGCCTGCGCGCGTATTGGACCGGCCAGAACGGCTCTTCGTACAGCTGCTTGCCGACCTGGAACAGGCCGTCGGGCCGCGGCACCGGCAGCCCCGGCGGCGGCAGGTACGGCCGCGCGATCCGCACGCCGGTCCAGTTGCCGGCTTCACGGCGCAGGGTGTCCGTGATCGTGCGGCTCCACAGGATCACCGGTGCGGCGACCGGCAATGCGCCGGCGATGACGACCAGCTGCCACAAGGAGAAGACGAACATCACCACGCCCAGCGCGAGGATCCCCATCTGGTGGCCCAGCGATTCGAGCCGCCGGTGCAGCCACCGCTTCCGGGACCCGACCGGCGGACGCGGGCCGAGCCACCAGCGCGTCCAATGGCCGTAGCCGCGCAGCACCCCCGGCCCGCCGAGCAGCACCGCGACCGGAAGCAGCACGGTCACCAGCGGGTTGAGCAGCTGCCACGTGAACTCGCGACCGGACGCTGGATCCTCCATGGCCCAGGTGAACCGGCGGTTCCAGCGGATCCAGTACGCGTGCTTGTAGAGCGTGTTGCCGTCGCGGTACCAGCCGTCGCGCTCGCGCTGGGGTTCCGGTGGCTCGGGCCGGTACGGTGCTTCGACCTCGACGCCGCACCAGCGCGCGGCGAGCGCACGGGCCGTCGTCGAACGGTGCCGGGCCCCTTCGACCGCGGGGCCGAGGAAGAAGACCAGGCCGACGCACAGCAGCGCGAACGCGACCAGCTCGACCAGCACGTCGACCCAGCTGAGCAACGAGTGAGCGGCCAGCACGCCGGCCCGCCCGAGCGCACGCAGGTACGTCATCCGGCACCTCCTCCCCCGGATCTTCCCCGGCCGGGCCGCACCGGCGCACGGGCCGAAGCTCCCCGGACGGGGTGGGCCCAGCACCACCCCCGCGTCAGCAAAACCCTACTTGAGCTGGGGTTTCAGCGTCATTATGCGCACGGCCGCGGCTTCGTAGCTTCATAGCCATGCCCCTCATCGAAGTCACCGACCTCCGCAAGCGCTACGGCTCCCGGGTCGCGGTCGACGGCGTTTCGTTCACCGTCGAGCGCGGCGAAGTCTTCGGCATCCTCGGCACGAACGGCGCCGGGAAGACCACCACCGTCGAATGCCTGCAGGGCCTCCGCCGGGCCGACGGCGGCGTGATCTCCGTGCTCGGCCTCGACCCTGCGACCGACCGCGCCGCGTTGACCCGCCGCGTCGGCGTCCAGTTGCAGGAAAGCCAGTTGCCCGCGAAGCTGCGGGTGCGCGAGGCGCTGGAGCTGTTCGCGTCGTTCTACCCGGACCCCGCCGACGTCGACGTCCTGCTCGACCGGCTCGACCTCCGCGACCACTCCCGCAGGTACTTCGGGAAGCTGTCCGGCGGTCAGAAGCAGCGCGTGTCGATCGCGCTCGCCCTGGTGGGCAACCCCGAGCTGGCCATCCTCGACGAGCTGACCACCGGGCTCGACCCGCACGCCCGCCGCGAGACGTGGCGGCTGGTCGAAGGCGTGCGCGCCACCGGTGTCACGGTCCTGCTGGTCACCCACTTCATGGACGAGGCCGAGCGGCTCTGCGACCGCGTCGCGCTCTTCGACGCCGGGCGTGTGATCGCCACCGGCACCCCCGCCGAACTCCGGCAGTCCGTCAACGCCGCCACTTTGGACGACGCCTTCGTCACGCTCACGAGGAGCACGTTGTGAACACCTTCGCCAAGCTCACCGCCACCGAAGCGAAACTCTTCCTCCGCACGCCGTTCATGGCGATCGCGGGTGTCCTGCTGCCGGCCGCGGTGCTGCTCGTGGTCGGGGCCATCCCCGGCATGACGGAGCCCAGCGCCAAGGCCGGCGGCGCCCGGTTCATCGACGCCTGGGTGCCGTCGGTGATCGTCATCAGCCTCGCGATGCTGGCGCTGCAGTCGATCCCGGCCGCCGTCGCCACCTACCGCGAACAGGGCGTGCTGCGCCGGCTGGCCACGACGCCGGTGCACCCGGCGAACCTGCTGGGCGCGCAGCTGCTGATCCACGTCGTCGTCGCGCTGGCCGGCATCGGCGTGACGCTGGGCGCCGCCCACGCGGCGTACGACGTGCCGATGCCGAAGCACCCGCTGCCGTTCCTCCTGACCCTGGTGCTCGGCACGGTCTCGATGTTCTCGTTCGGCCTGCTCGCGGCCGCGGTCGCCCGCACGGCCAAGGCCGCGGGCGGGTTCGCCCTCGTCGCGTTCGTCCCGACGATGTTCTTCGGCGGCGTGTACCTGCCGCGGCCGCTGCTGCCCGAGGTCGTCCGCCGGATCGGCGACTACCTCCCGCCGGGCACGCAGCCGCTGCAGGACACCTGGGTCGGCTCGGGGGTGCAGCCGCTGCAGCTGGTCGTCCTCGCCGGCTTCGCGGTGATCGGCACGGCGTCCGCGGCGAAGCTCTTCCGCTGGGAGTGATCCGCCATAGTGGTGATGATCATCGTTTTCTCTTGTGGCCGGACCACCCGGGCGGTAGCCAAGAAGGTGGCCCTGCTCAAACTGGAGGTTCGATGTCCCTGGACGTGTCACCCGCGCTGCTGGAGAAGGCCGAGCGCGGGGAGGTCACCGACGCCGAGTTCGTCACCTGCGTCAAGGAGTCCCTGCCGTACGCCTGGGAGGTCATCACCGGCGTCATCGCCGACGCCGAGGGGGCGGCGGACGGGTTCGCCGACAACGAGACGCCGCCGCCGAGCGAAGCCGCCCGCGGTCAGCTGTTGCGAGCACTCGCCTCGGACGCGATCCGCGGCGGCCTCGAGCGCCACTTCGGCGTCAAGCTGGCCTTCCAGAACTGCCACCGGGTCGCGGTGTTCAAGACGTCCGAAGTGGACGGTGACCGCTACCGCGCGTTCGTCTCGCCGCGCGGCCAGCTGCTCAACCAGAGCCCGGAACTGCGCGACTGCTAGCCCGCGGCCGCCCCGCCGGCGCACCCGGCGGGGCGGCGACCGCTCAGTTGACCGCGACCTCGTTGAACCACAGGCGCGGCTCGAGCCACGGGAACACCACGAACATCAGGAGCGCCACGACGCCGAGGGCGAGCACCACGGCGATCGTCAGCTTCGCCGCGAACGGGCCCGGCAGCTTCCGCCAGATCCAGGCGTACATCAGGCCTCCCCGATCTTCGAGAGCAGGTCGCCGTAGTCCTTGACCTGGTTCTTCGGCACCTGCTGGGTGAGCACCGACGTGATGATGAGCCGCTCGCGGGCGGAGAACTGCGGGTGGCACGTGGTGAGCGTGAGCAGCGCGGCCTGCTGGGCCTTCGGCAGCGTCTCGGCGTCCTTGTACGGGACCGGGTTGACCGCGGTGCCCTGGCTGGGCAGCACGACCTTGCGGCCGAACGTCTCGCTGTACGCGCCGCCGCCCTCGGCGTTCGGGTCGCGCAGGGTCGAGACGCCCTTGCACTTCGGGTCGGCGCCCTTGCCGCCGGCCCAGTTTTCCATCTCGTCGTCGTAGGGCAGGACCTTGTAGATGTAGAAGTCGGTCGAGGTCTCGATCACGATCTGGTCACAAGATGAGAGGTTGTCCAGGTCGTTGAACGGGGCGCCCTTGCCGACGCGGTGGCCGGCGACGGCGAAGTTGCCGGGCTCGCCGGGCAGCGCCGTGCCCTTGTAGTGGCCGGGGCCGACTTCGAGGGCGGCCTCGTCGGTGCCCTCCTGGATCGTGAAGTTGTAGTCGACGCCGAACGTCGGGATGTGGATGCGGGCGAACGCCTTGCCGTCGATGAGCTCGGGGTGCAGCGTGCGGTCGTGCGCCCACTCGCCGTCGAGCTGGTCGCTGGCCTCGGACTGCTTGCCCGCCGAGAACAGGTCGGTCACGTACAGCTCGTAGACCATGAACAGCAGCACGACCAGGCCCAGCGTGATGAGGATTTCGCCGGCCGTCCGGATCGCGACACCGCCCTTGCCCAGCGGCGGCGGGGCCTTCTTCTCCGCGGTCGCGGTGCCCCCCTTGCCGACCGGGGCGAACACGACCGTCTCCTCGGCCGAGCCGGGCGGGGGCGCGGGGCTGGTGTAGCGCCGCGGCGGCCCCTGCGGACGGCGCGGCGGCGGGCCCTGCGGATCGCGCGGCTGCTGGCCGCGCGGGGCCGGGCGGGGCGGCACCTGGCCGCGCGGGGGCGTGTCGGGGCGGCGCGGGGGCATGGGCCGCTGTCCGGGGGTTCTGCGCCGGTCGTCATCCGGTCCTTCGCGCGTAGCCACGCAAGCTCCTCTCAAGCCGCGTCCGACACTTGGTGACCCCGACGTCACGGTACGGGAAATCCGACCACTCCCGGCCGCTGCTTTCCTGCGGTCGTTTACGTTAACGTGTGCACGTGGCGCTGGTTGCGCACCCCGAGCGGGTCATCGCCACCGACCAGCCCGAAGAGCACCGCGAGGAACTGACGATGCCCAAGTCCAAGGTCCGCAAGAAGACGGCGTACACCCCGCCTGCCGACCGGCGCACGCCGGTGAAGGTGCGGGCGGCCGGCCCCTCCGGCCTCGCCTGGAAGATCCCCATGTTCGGGTTGATGCTCCTGGGCCTGGTCTGGCTGCTGGTGAACTACATCGCCGGGGACAAGATCTCCTGGATGGCCGACCTGGGCAACTGGAACTTCGCCGGCGGGTTCGCGCTGATGATCGCCGGGTTGCTCATGACTATGCGCTGGCGTTGATTATTACTCCGAATGGCGGCTTGACGCCGAATTACACCGGTGTGACTCATCCCCAGTGTGGATAACCCCTGTGGATAACTACCCCACCTCCTGGGCGCCGCGGCCGGCCCTTGTGGTATCGGCCTGGGTGGTGACGGCCTTGCTGCTGGCCGGCGTCGTGGCCGACGCGGTGACCGGCGACCACGGCGGCCTGGTGCTGTTCGCACTGGCGACGCTGGCCGTGGGCGCGTTCGCCGCCCACGCGACGCTCGTCCGGCCGCGGCTGGCCGCCGACACCGAGGGCCTCGTCGCCCGGACGCTGAGCGGCACGCACCGCCTCCCGTGGGCACAGACCCGCACCAGGCTGCGGACCACCCGGCGGCTGGGCCGCGACGGCGTCACGCTCGAGGTCGAGCACGAGGACAAGCTGTACGTCTTCGGCTGGCTCGACCTCGGCGAAGACCCGCGGGACGTCCTGGACGTCCTCAGCACGCTTCGCAGCTAGCCGCAGCTGTAGAGCTGCTGGCCCCGGTACTGGACGAAGTGGCACGTCTGCGCCGCGACCTCGGTGTCCTTGTAGACCAGGAGCCCGATCATCGCGACGACGAGGATGGCGACCCCGGCCGCCTGGTAGGTCGCCTGCCGTGCCTGCGGCGCGTAGAGCATCGCCACGGTGACCAGCGCGCCGGTGACCAGGCCGCCGACGTGGCCGAAGATCGAGATGTTCGCGACGCCGAAGGTGATGAACGCGTTCAGCGCGAGCGTGATGATCAGCCCGGTCGGGTTGAGCCGCAGCTTGAGGACGATGACCGCGTAGGCGCCCATCAGGCCGAACAGCGCGCCGGACGCGCCGGCGGTGCCGCCGTCGAGGTTGTCGAACAGCAGCACGGCCGTGGACGCGCCGAGCATCGAGACGAAGTAGAGCGCGAGGTAGCGGACCTTGCCGAAGACCGGCTCGAGGGCGCGGCCCATCATCCACAGCGAGAACATGTTGACCGCGATGTGGATGGGCCCGTAGTGCAGGAAGCCCGAGGTGAACAGCCGCCACCACTCGCCGGCGCCGAGCGTCGCCTGGCCCCACAGGACGCCGACCTGGAAGACGCCCGACACCTGGTTGTCGTACAGGCTCCGGGCCTGCAGCGCGGTGACGAGGAAGACCAGGACGTTGACGGCGAGGATGACCTGCGTGACGAGGAAGGAGCCCGACAGCCGCGCACCGGTGATCGTGCGCTGGCCGAGGCCCGCTTCCTGGTAGCCGCGGTGCTGCCGGCGCTGCTGCTGGGTGCCGGTGTGCACGCAGTCGGTGCACTGGAAGCCGACGGGGGCCTCGCGGAGGCAGTCCGGGCACGCCGGACGCCCGCACCGGGAACAGCTCAGCCCGGTCGGGCGGTTCGGGTGCCACCAGCACCCGGGGAGCGCGGCTTGCGGTTCGGCGGTGGGGTTCGGCGGTTGGTTCACGATGACACCAACCTACCGAAACCCGTCCGGACGAGCCGTCAGTGCTCGATGGAGACCTTCTCGATCACGACGTCGGTCAGCGGACGGTCCGCCGGGCCGGTCGCGGTGCGCGCGATCGCGTCGACGACGGCGCGCGACTCCTGGTCGGCCACCTCACCGAAGATCGTGTGCCGGAAGTTCAGGTGGGTGGTCGGCGCGACGGTGATGAAGAACTGCGAGCCGTTCGTGCCCGGCCCGGCGTTCGCCATGGCCAGCAGGTACGGCTTGCTGAACTGCAGCTCCGGGTGGAACTCGTCGCCGAACTTGTAGCCGGGGCCACCGCGGCCGGTGCCGGTCGGGTCGCCGCCCTGCAGCATGAAGCCGTCGATGACGCGGTGGAAGATCGAGCCGTCGTAGAAGGGGCCGGAGTTCGTGCCCGCCGCGTTCGGCTGGGTGTACTCCTTGGTGCCCTCCGCCAGCCCGACGAAGTTCGCGACCGTCTTCGGCGCGTGGTCGGGGAACAGGTTCAGGTGGATGTCACCCTGGTTGGTGTGCAGCGTAGCTTTCACGAGCCTCATCGTGCCATCAGCAGCGGGCGGCGGAGAAAAGGGGCACGATAGGTTACGGGTAACAGAGCAGTGTCAAAACGATTGATGAGGTGAAGCCCATGTCCCGGGCGACAGCCCAGGCCGCCGAGACCGCCGACAAACTCGTCACCGAGGGTGTCAAGCAGGGCCGGCGCGCGCAGAAGCAGCTCGCGAAGAAGACCGAGCTGACCCGTAAGGAGCTCAAGAAGAGCTCGAAGGCCGCCCGCCAGGAGGCCCTCGCCCGGCTCTCCGAGCTGCGCAAGCCGGGCCGCAAGGCGAAGAAGGCCGCCATCAAGGCCGCGAAGGCGGCCGGCGAGTCGAAGCGCCGCGGCAAGAAGGACTTCAAGGCGGCGAAGAAGGACTTCTACGCCGCTGTCGTCGAGGCCAAGGCCGCGGCGAAGGGCACCCGCAGCCGTCGCAAGTGGCCGTGGCTGCTCGGCCTGGTCGTGGTCGGCGCCGGTGCCGCCTACGTGCTCCGTTCGAAGCAGGAGCCGCCGGTCGCGCCCGCGCCGCCGAAGGCCACCCCGCCTGCGCCGAAGCCCGCCGAAGCGGCGAAGCCGAGCCCGCAGGCGAACGGCAAGGCGCCGTCCCCGGCGCCCGCCGAGAAGAAGAACTGATCGCGACGCGAAGAAGCCCCCGGCGTGCACCGGGGGCTTCTTCAGTCGTGCCTGGGGATCAGCTCACGCGTTGGCGGCGTGCTTGTCGACCAGCTGGCCGAGGCGGGGCAGCGCCTCTTCGACGTTCTTCTTGCCGTTCGGGCGCAGCTTCGAGTAGACCTTCTTGATGCTGTCGCGGCTGCTCTTCTCCGCGCGCGAGTCGGTGACGCTCAGCAGCGCGTCGGACGCCTCGTCCGAGCGGCCGGCCAGGTAGGCACCGAAGTCGTTGCCGCCCTTGGCCTTGTAGTCGCCGTAGAACGGCTCGAGCGCGACGACGAAGTCGGGGAGCAGCGTGTCGACGGCCGAGGGGATGATGCCCGGCTTGATCTTCTTGACCGCGGCGAAGCCGGTCTTCACGACGGCACCGGAAACGCCGCCCTTGTCGGAGACCTCGGCGTCCACGAGGCCCTCGAAGTCGGTCACGACGGCCGGGCGACGGCTGGAGTCGAGCAGGATTTCCTTGAGGGTGTCAGCCACGAATCTTGTCCTTTTGTCGTTGCAGATTTTGTGCCCTGCCCCGGGGTGGGGATCCCCCGATGGCTGCGGTGCGCGAGTCCACGAAGCCTGCGCGTGACGCACAGGGTAATACAAGATCAACTTCACTCACCCGTGTGGAGCCCACTACCTAGAGCTTCAGGGCGGCGATAGCCTTTTTGACCACTGTGCGTGCCTTCACGCTTTGCTTCTGGTTGGTGGTCGCGATGACGGCCGAAGCCCCTTTCGCGACCGCGTAGACGGCCCCGTCGTCGGTCGACTGGTAACCGCCCTTCCAGCCCGAAGGGTCGCTGGCGGGGTTCGACGTGTCGACCGGCGCCGCCTTGTTGACCAGCGCCGTCGCCGTCTTCGCGTCCCCGACGTACACCCGGACGGTGAGCTGGACCTTCCCGTCCGGGCGGTAGAAGAAGCACGCCGGGTGGGGCCGGTCCGCCGAGATCCGGACCTTCGAGACGTGCTGCCCGTTCGAGTCGGCCACGAACTCGCCGTCCAGATACGGGCAGTCACCGGTCGCCGCCGGCTGGGGATCCGGCGGCAGGTCCCCGCCCGCGTTCGCCCCGGCGGACGCGGACGGCGGGCTGGGGGTCGCGGTACCGGACACGGTCGTGGAGCTGCAGCCGGCCAGCAGGACCACGGCGGGCGCGAGAAGTACGAGTCGTCGCATAGCGCGCACAGTCAACCATGAAGCGTGTGTGAAACCCGCTGGCTGAGCTCGCCGTGACGGGCGAGCGTGCGACGATGGCGTCGTCTCAGTGAGGGAGGTCCCGGCGTGCTCACCCCCGAGCAGTACCTCGGCGCGGTGGCCGAGCGCATCCAGCGCTCCGGCGGCCGGCTGAACTCCGTGCAGATCGGGCCCGCGACGGCCGTCGTCGGGCTGTTCACCGAGTCCGTGATGATGTCGACGATGAACTACTGCGTCGTCGCCGCGGCCGTGCCCGAGGTCAGCGCCGCCGCGTTGTACGACTTCACCGGCCGCGCCACGCAGCACGCCCGCGCGAACATGATCGGCACCGCGGGCTGGACGGCGGCGTCGGTCGTCATCGCCGGGCTCGTCGGCCGGCGCGTGTACCCGGACGCCGCGCAGGCCGCGTCGGCGAAGTCGGGCAACCAGTTCGGTGGCGAGACGCGGATGGTCGCGGTCGACCTCTCGGCCGGGCAGATGTACGCGTTCGTCGGCGGCAAGTTCTGGGGCGCCGCGGTGCAGGGCTCGGTCAACGCCAAGCTGACGTTCTGCTTCCCGCAGCCCGCCGAGGTGTACCAGCAGGTGCAGTGGCAGCAGGCGCAGCAACAACAGCAGCCCGCGCAGCAGCCGCCGCCCGGCTGGCAACAGCAACCGCCGATGGCCGCGCCGCCGGTACCGCCCCCGCCCTACGCCGGCCCGGCCGGCCCACAGCCGCCGGTCTACCCACCGCCGGGGTATCCGCCGCAGCAGGGGCCGTACGGTTACTGACATGGTCGCGTTGCGCGGATGGCCCTCGTTCCCCGAAGAACTTCCCGTGTTCACACCGGAAACGGCACCGGCGGAACCGCGGGACCTGTTCGTCGAATGGCTCAACGAGGCCGGCGAGCACGTCCTGGCCCCGCACGCCGTCACGCTGTCCACAGTGGACGCCGATGGCGCGCCGGACGCACGCGTGGTGATCCTCAAGGACGTCGGGCCGGCCGGCTGGGCGATCGCGACCAGCTCGGAAAGCCCGAAGGGACTGCAGCTGCGCAAGGATCCGCGCGCGGCGCTGACGTTCTTCTGGCCCGGCCGCGGCCGTCAGGTCCGGCTGCGCGGGCCGGTCTCCCCCGCCGCACCCGAGGTGTCCGCCGAGGACTTCCTGGCCCGGCCGCCGGCATCGCGCGTCGAAGCGTTCATCGGGCACCAGTCGCAGGTGCTGCACGACCCGGCGGACCTCGACGCGGCGGCCGCGGAAGCCGAACGCTGGGTCGCCGAAAACCCCGGCGTGGCCCCGGAAACCTGGACGCGGTACCTCGTGGACCCGGACGAAGCCGAGTTCTGGCAGGCCGGCCACGACCGTCGCCACGTCCGGCTGCGGTACCGCAAGACCGACGGCGGCTGGGTCCGCGAGCGCCTCTGGCCTTAGGCCCGCAGCGCGGGATTTCGGCGAGTCGAGGCTGAAGCAAGTATGGCCGTTCGGGGGTATCCCGCACCCGAGCCGGTGTGGCCATGATGGATCATGCGCTCGAAACTGCTGACCGCCGGGCTGGTCCTGGCGTTGACCGCCGCCCTCGGGGGTGTGGCCTCGGCCGACGCGCGTCCTGGGGGACGACCGGAGCTGACGGACTCGCACCCGTGCCCGGGCCAGCCGGGCTTCACGTGCTCGACGTTGACCGTGCCACTCGACCACACCGGCCGCGTGCCCGGCACGATCGACCTGCCGATCGCGACCTCCGACAACGTGGCCGCCCCCAAGGGCGTGCTGCTGTTCCTGACCGGCGGCCCCGGCCAGGGCGGCGTCGGCACCATCCCGCGGATCGCGAACCTGCGGCTGCCGGAGGTCGCGAAGGACTACCGGTTCGTCATGCTCGACCAGCGCGGCACCGGCGCGGGCGCGCTGAACTGCCCGGGCCTGCAGGCGCAGATGGGCAGCTCGGACATCGCGACGCCGACGCCCGACGCGGTCACCGAGTGTGCGCGCATCCTCGGCCGGACGGCGCCGCTGTACTCGACCGACCAGAGTGTCGCGGACTTCGACCAGCTCCGGCAGGCGCTGGGCGTGCCGAAGATGGTGGTCGACGGCGTTTCGTACGGCTCGTTCACGGCCGCGCGGTACGCGATCGCGCACCCGGGCAACGTCAGCAAGGTCATCCTGGATTCGGTGCTGCCGCACGAGGCTTCCGCGTCGGCTTCGCTGTACCTGACGGGCCTGACGGCCGAAGCCCGCGTGCTGCGCGCGGCGTGCGCGGTGGCGCCGGCGTGCGGCTTCGACCCGGCGGACGACCTGGCGTGGGTGGTCCGCCACCGCAGCCCGGCGGACGGCGTCAAGGTCTTCGACGCGATCGTCGCGTACGAGTTCTCGGACCCCACCTACCGTGCCCCGGCAGCGGGCGACCTCATCGGCGCCCTGCACGCGGCCCGCGGGGGTGCGCCCGACCAGCTCGACCAACTGGTGGCGGGCTACACGACCGAGGACGTGGCCCCGAAGGACTTCAGCGCGGGCCTGCACGCGGCGACGTTGTGCGCGGACCAGCGCTTCCCGTGGGGCTCATCGGCCACGCCGGCGGCAGTGCGGCAGCCGTTGCTGTCCTTGGCCGCGCGAACCCTCCCGGCGTCGGCAACCTGGCCGTACACAACGGACGTCGCGACACGGCAGGGCTTCATCCAGAGCTGCCTGCCCTGGCCGGCGGAGCGCGCGGGGTCGAACCCGTCGGGCCGGCTGCCGAACGTCCCGATCCTGCTGCTGAACGGCGACCGCGACTTGTCGACGCCGCTGGAGTGGGCTCGCGAGGAGGCAGCGCGGGCGCCGCAGGGCAAGCTGGTGATCGTGCCGGGCGAGTCCCACTCGATCCAGAACCGCGAACGCGGCCACGCCGGCCGCGACGCCGTGATCAGCTTCCTGAAGTGAGGCAAGAAGAAGTGGAGCTGAGGGGAATCGAACCCCTGACCCCCGCCTTGCAAAGGCGGTGCTCTACCAATTGAGCTACAGCCCCGAGTGCGGGCTCGCGCCCGCGGAAACTCAGTTGTGGGACGCGCCCGCCGGCTTGGCCGGGGTCGTGCCGTTGTTCGAGGGGACCGGCGCGGTCGCCTCGCGCCAGAGGTCGGCTTCCGCCTTGGCCGCCTTGTTGCGCTTGACGACGAACAGGACGCCGCCCGCGATGACCGCGAGTGCCAGCAGCTTCTTCACCGAAGCCCCCTTCTCAGCTTGCTTCCCTTACCCCGCGATGTTACTGCACCGGCGTCGGCCACCGTCGGGGCGGTGGTTCCACGTGGAACCAAGATTGCGCAGGTAACGCACGTCACACGCGCTGGGAAATACGGGGAGGGGGTCTCCCGTTGTACTCACTGGTCGGTGCGCCCACCGTGTCCCCCGGGCCTCAACCACTGCCTTCGCGGAGTTCCGTTCGGCTGGAGCCGCGATGAGCCACTCGCCGAGAGGCGACCGTGGCGCGCATCGACCGTGACCGCTCAGCCCTGCCGGTTCCTTCTCTTCCCGGCAGGGCTGACCTGTATCCGGGCGGGCTCAGAGGCCGAGGTAGTTCCCTTGGTCCCCCACCTGAGGATCGCGCACGTCGTCGTCCTGCCGCGATTGGCGCAGCCCGCCGGCGATCCGCTTCCCGCCCCGGCTGCGGTCCTTCGAGTCCACCACCACCGCGACGGTCAGCAGCACCACGATCACGACCCCTACGATGATCCAACCCATGTCGGCCCCCTTCGCCTCTTCGGAACGTAACCCAGCGGGCCGCGAACCGAACCGGCCCTTGATCAAGACTTAAGGCCGGGAACGACAAAATCCCCGGTTCGAGGGAACCGGGGATCTGTTCGGGGTGGGCCTACCAGGACTTGAACCTGGGACCTCTTCGTTATCAGGCCAAGACCACCCGTTCGCGATCAAGGCGCATGCCGTTGACCTGGGGCTCGAACGTCCGCAGACGTCCTGAGAGGTACTTGGTGATGCAGCCTGATTGTCAGGCGGCTCGTCAGGCTGCACCTACCACTCTGACTAGGCGTAACTACCTCGCTTGCGTGCATTCTCGTACCTCACAGCGACCGACTCGGTGCCTTGCGAGCGGTGACTCACGTCACTGCTCGCAGAGTGATTCAACGCGGCGCCGAGGCGATGGACAGCATCTTCGCCGGCACGTAAGCGGGAGACCGAATCGCGAATCTCCCTCTCCTCGTCCGCCTACGGAGAACCGATCTTCAGCGGGGCTTGCTCGTCGTCTGCAGTTGAGATGTAGCAGTGAGTCAACCTGCGACGACTGTCTCTCTATGGAGAACGACGCGCACGTCATGGGTCGACGGCGAGCGAGCGGCGCATTTGTAGCGGCTTTGGCGCTCCTCTTGCTTGGTGTTGTGGTGCTGTTGGACTTGATCGACTGGTCGAGCATCGGGCGATGGAGCTTGCCGAGAGCACCATGGTTAGCGACGTTCGCAGCAGCCGCAGTCTTTGCAATCATCGGCGGCTGGCACTGGCGGAGACCGGAGCGTCCGTCACGCTCACGGCCGCCAGGTCTGAGCTGGTGGTTGGTGATCACTGCGGGGGTGGTGGTTGGGATGGTCGCTTGGGGCGCGACGAGCTGGCTACTCGCAGAGGCTGACTCCGCCAAAGACCGCGGCTCGGCACGTGTTGATGCCATTAAGACTGGTCTCGGCATCGGCGCCGGTACTACTGGCATCTTCGCTTTGCTGCTCGCTGTCCGACGCCAGATTCATCAGGAAAACGCCACGGCCGACACCACCCTGGACGCTACCGAACGTCGCGTCACAGAGCTTTACACCAAGGCCGTCGAGCAACTCGGCTCCCCCAAAGCCCCCGTTCGACTCGGAGGTCTTTACGCACTCGAACGCCTCGGTCAGAATCACCCGGATCAGCGCGCCACCATCGTCAACGTCATCTGTGCATACCTGCGGATGCGCTATACGGTTCCGGCGGAGCCGCCTGAAGACGCGAGTCCTGACCAACTTGACCGCTACGAAGACCGAGCCCAAGAAGCTCAAGTACGCATTACCGCCCAGCGCATCCTTCATCGGCATCGCGAGCTACCCTCAACGAGCCCAATCTTCTGGGATGACGTCGCCATCATCATCGACCTCACTCACGCGAACATGGCCGGCGCGGACCTCACCCTCTCGAGGCTCGTAGCTACGGACTTCACGCATGCGAGGCTTGCAGACGCGAACTTCCTGAAGTCGAACCTCTCCTACTCAACTTTCGTGCATGCAGATCTCCGCGATGCGAAGTTGCGTTACGTGGTACTCGATGGGGCGAACCTCACACATGCAGACCTCAGCGATGCAGAACTGACTGGAGCATCGCTTTGTGAGACTGACCTCACCCGCGCGAACCTCAGCCGGGCGAATCTCCAAGGCGCAGACCTCACCGGTGCGGATCTCACTCGGGCCGACCTCAGAGGCGCAAACGTCGAGCTTGCAAAACTGGAAGGCACTAACCTCACCGCTGTGCTTATCGACAAAGATACGCGGATCAACCTTCCGCCAGAGTTCTTCGCGCTGGACGCGGACGAACTGGTGCGTCAGCAGGCCTCCCCAGACGCTGCACCTAAGTGACGCTCGTAGGCTGTCAGCCTTGGCCAACACCCCACGGCTAGTGAACCGCAACTCGGCGCCATCGCCCGACAAGACGACCTGCTGATGGCCAAAAGTAGAGCCTTCCTAATCAACCCAGAGGCGCGTGACCTCATGATCAACGTCCGCGCACGTCCGTCTAAGTACCGGACGATGCGAGGTGGTTGTCGGTCAAATCGTCAGGTCGCCGAACGTCAGCCAGGCGCTCAACCAAGCGAGCGACGCTGGGGACTCGCGGAGCGCTAGCCGCTAAAAATCCCCAGGTTCATCAGTCTGAAGCGCATCGCCTCGGTGCTGACATCAAATTCCTTCGCGAGACTCAGAGTCAAGGCGTCACGATCGTTGACCCCAAGCTGAAGTTCACGATCCACCGCGGCCTGCATCCAGGTTCGAGGCATCAGCAGGGCGGCTGCGAACGAGTTAGCTTCGATCTCTTCGGTATCTGTAGCCGCACTTGACACTTCGTCTCGCTTATTAATCCTGATCGTATGATCAACAATCAGCGGGCGGCCTTCGTGCATCTGCCAGTGTCCCAACTCATGCGCGATCGAGAACCGCTGCCGTCGACGCGACTGGCGACTATTTACCCCGATAATAATCCTTCTGCCATCCCTCACGAGGAAGGCAGACTCAGAACCATTAGAGGGCGCCCGCACCACTTGAATGCCGGCCCGAGAAGCAATCTCCTCCACCGGAACAGGAGGCGACGTAATCCCTTGTTGCACGAGAAACCGCTCGGCTTCTACGACTGCACGTGGGCGTTTATACATGGCCGCTAAGCACTTCCGGCACGTCGAGCAACCGCACTTAGAAAGTCTACTGTAGTCGCAGGTTGTTCATCGATACCATGAATTTCCACAAGATTATTCCGACCATACTCAGGAGTATGAATGAGGTCACCCACATGAAGGTTCAAGACAATCGCCATTTGAACGAGCCCATGCAGTTGAACCCGCTGTCGGCCAGCTTCAATATTAGCGATCGACGATCTAGTAAGTCCGAGCGCTATAGCTAGATCAGTCTGCGTGATCTTCTGACGAATGCGCGCTTCTTTGATTTTGTTGCCCACGACAGAGTAGAAGTCATTGATCTCTTCTTCTGACCACTTCATGCCTTGCCTCCTTTCTCCTATAGCACATACTTGCACGTTTGCCAAACAAACGCCAGACGTGGCCGAGTGTGCGCCCTCACTGCTTGCGCGGCCTCGGCCGAGCAGGTACGTTGTTTCGCTAACGAGCAACCGCTCGGAGAGTTTGTGTAAGTCAACACTGGTGGCTTGGACCTGCACAAGGAGTCGATCTTGACTGGAAAGAACAACCGGGATGTGGTCCCGAACAAGGACCGTGGCGGCTGGGACGTGACAGCTCCGGGCGCGTCGCGAGCGAGTAGTCACCACGACACGCAGGCGGAGGCGATCGACCGCGGCCGGCAGATCGTCCACAACGCAGGTGGTGGCGAGCTTCGCATCCACAACGTGAGGGGACAGATTCGCGATTCGGACACGATCGCGCCCGGCAACGACCCGAACCCGCCCCGGGATCGGAAGTAGGCGTCCTCGGACGGGACGCCTGGGAGGAGAGAGTCATGAGCCGTAAGAAGTACTGGGTTGTTCCCAACAGCGGGAACTGGGACGTCAAGCACGAGGGCAACGTGCTGTCGAGTCACTACCTGAAGGAAGCTGCTGTTAAGGCTGGCACGAAGGTGGCTAAGGCCAACGAGCCCAGCCAGCTAATCATCAAGCGTGCGGACGGGACTATCGAAAAGGAGTACACGTACGGTAACGACCCGTATCCGCCGGTCGGCTAACAGTCAGCACGAAACAAGCACCGCGCCGTGGGTACCGGCGCGGTGCTTGTTCGTTCGAGGTTAGCGGGCACCGAGGAGTGTCGATACGACCGATCGTATGGTCCTAAGCGGTTGTCTACTCAACCACGCCGTAGTGACTCGCGAGCGCGGCGAACTCCGAACCTTGGCGTCGAGTAGCTCGATCGACAAGACGACGCATCGTGGTCTTACCGAGCGGCTGGTAGCGGACCCAGTCGGGCGCAAGGTCGCGTGCCTCGGCGAGCCAAGCCAGCGCATCCCGATCGTGGCGGAGGTCGGCCGCCGCCGCAGCGAGCAGCAACCGGTGGCCGGCCTCCCAGAACGCCGGGACGTCTCCTGTCGTGTCCGGCACGGCGGCCGCCAGGCGGAGCGCCTGTTCGGGGTCGCCCGCCCGCGCGGCAAGCTCGACGTTCTGCAGAGCGGCCACGCGCGGCCCGAAGATCGCAGCCTCCGAAGCTGTGTCGCCGCGTGACCGGATCGCAGCAGCGTGAGCCGCGGCAAGGAGGTCCTCGGCGCGGCCAGCGCTCCCAGTACGGAGTGCCGCGGTTGCGGCGTTGAACAGCAGGTTGCCGAACACGCCGGCGCGGACCGGGTCGCGGTCCAGCATGCGCGGTTCGATCGCGGCCGCGGCCTGGGTAGCGACGCGCTCAGCGTCCTCGGCACGCCCCTGGCGGACCAGCGTCCACGCCAAGTAGCGCAGTGAAATTGCGGCCTCGACCTCGGGAGCGTCCGACTCGGCCGCGGCCTCTATCGCCCGAGCAGCGGAGGTGTACGCCAAGTCGTCGAAGCCGAGTCGACCCGCGATGCCGGCGCCGAGCCGGTACGCGGTCGACAGGACGCGGTGCGCGCCGGCGCGCTTCTCGTCGCGGGTGTCGCGGACGCCTCGGCGGGCGTCGGCCAGGACGACCGGCAGCGCGTGCAGCAGCTCGGCGTGACGCCCGTCGACATACGCCCGCCAGGCGGCGTGCGCGCTGGCTGTGAGTTCTGGTAACGGCAGCAGCTCGCGGGTGTCGGCCAGGTCGTCAAGACCGGGAATGGAGGCATCCGCGGTGATCGCCCGGCGGAGCGGAGCCACATCGACATCGCGGGAGTGCGGGGCCGGCAGTGTGCCGAGCAGCGCATCGACGGGGACGCCGAGCGCGGCCGCGAGCTTGCGGAGTGTGGCCGGGCGGCTGGTCGTTCGAGTGCCCTGCTCGATGCGCGCCACTGTGTCGACACCGACCGAGGCAGCCTCGGCCAGGCCCTCTTGCGAGAAGTCGCGGGCTTTGCGGATGCGCGTCAGGTTCTCGGCGAGCGGGTTGTGAGCGGTCATCCGTCCTCCGGCTGTGTGCACGCAGTAACCAGACTACTGCGCTATGCGCCTGCCGTCCTCACATATCAGCAGCTCACCGGCGCGCGCAGCGTCGAGGGCAACCGCAATCCGGCGCGCGAGGATCGGCTTCAGGCGCGATGCCGCAGTGTCGAGCGGCAGCAGCTCCACCGACAGGATCTCGGGGTCCGTGATCTTCAAGGCCTTGATCTCGGCCTCGGCGACCAGCCCGCCGTCGAAGACGTACGCCATCCCCTCTGGCATGCGCAAGTCGTCCGGGATGTAGTCGATCACCAGCAGGTTGCCGAGCGGCCGATCGATGCCGACCTCTTCCGCGACCTCCCGGGCCGCCGTGCGCCAGGGCGGCTCGCCCTCCTCGCACGCACCGCCCGGGATGTCCCAGTGCGGCTTGTACGACGGCTCGACGAACAACACACGGTCGGCCTCGTCGCGAAAGAGGACGCCGGCGGACATGCGCTTGCGGTTGAGCGAGCGCACGTACTCGTCGAAGGGGAGCAAGTCCACGAGGCGAGGCTACCGGCGGCGAGCGTCGTCCCGCTGATCTATGCCTTTCACGCCTAGTTCATAGGCGTTGAACTGCCGAAATCATGGTTACCAGCTGTGTTTTAAGTGTCCGGATTCGACGACAGTTGATCAGGTGACGGCACAAGACGGGGGCTCGACCGGGCGCAAGGACCGGCCGACGTTCTGGTGCGGCGCCTCGCTGTTCAACACCAGCGGCCAGCGGCTCAACGAGATCGACTGGAGTACGGCGCATCACCCGAAGACGCACGCGGACATGACCGATGCCGACTGGGAGCAGGCCGCCACCGCGCTTCGGGCGTTCGAGATCGAGCGAGGGCTTCGGTGACCGCGTTGGATGACCGCCCTGTCCGGCGTCCGCCCAGCCCTCGGCGTGACTTCTGGGAGTGGCACGAGTTCACCGACGGCGACGGCTGGGCTCACCTGTACCTGCACTCGGAGATGGCGAACCCGCGCCTTGTCCTGCTGCTGCCCTGGTGCTTGATCAACGATCCGTTTCCGCTGGAGCACGACCGCCCGAGCGTTAGCCGCGGTCGGGTGATCCCGAAACCTGGCCGGGTCTGCCCTGTCTGCGCGAGCCAGAACGAGCACCGGCGAATCGAGGTGCCGCGTGCACGCGCGTGATCGCGAACTGCTGGCCGGCCTCTCGAAGATGAACTCCAGCATCGGGAGCGTGACGGTCGAGCTGCTGACCCTCCAGCCCAACGACGCGCGCTATGCGGCGGCGTTGCGCACACTCGCCCGTCAGCTGGCGCAGGTCGGCGCCGCACTGGCCCGGCGCGCCGGCGAGTTGGACGGCGTCGACGCCGATCTGGTGAGTCTGCTGGACGTACCGAGCGAAGACACTCAACGACTGAACGGAGCGGGTTGAACCGTGACCGACGCTGCACCCCGACCTGCCCTCATCGCGCTCGCAGACGGCCTCCGCGATGCCCGTACCCGCCGTGGCGTCGGCCTCCGCCGGCTCGCCGACATGATCAACCTTCACCCGGGAGTGCTGTCGAGTTACGAACTTGGCAAACGCATACCGCCGGACACGACCGTGGCGCACATCCTCGGCGTCCTACGCTCGCCGACTGCCGTGTGCGATCAGCTCGTCGACCTCGCCCGCCGCGCCCACGAACGAGACTTAATCGACCACGCCGGGCGCGCTGAAGACCTCCTGCGGACGACGTATGAGCAGCGGTCAACGCACGTCTTCGAGTGGTCACCGACCCTGATTCCGGAGGCCTTGCAGACCATCGAGTACGCCCGCACGCTGCGGGCCACGGGCCTGGTCGAGCCCAGCTCTCACGCCGGCCGCCGATCGCTCGCCCAGACGGTCCAGGAACTCACTTCGCCGACGGGCAGGGAGCCGCGACGCACCTACCTGATCGGCGAGGCCGCTACTCGTTCCGATTTCGGCTCGGCGGACGAGTTCCGCGCCCAGCTCGACGCGGTGATCGCTCTGACACGCCATCCGCGTATGTCCGTCCGTCTCGTTCCAGCAGTCGAGTGCCCGCCCGGCCTGGTCGAGCGATTCACCCTGTACGAGAACCGTGCTGGTGCCTTCACGGTCGCCGTGCCGCACCACCGCGGAGCCGTCTTCATCACGCACGAAGACACCGTGACGGCCTACAGGAAGACCGCTAAGGCGCTACAGCGCCACGCCACCGACACCGGATGGCTTTAACCAGCTCCCGGCCGGCGCGTCCTGACCTCCCTCCGGGCGGCGCGCTGGCCGGGTTCCACCCACGCGTCATTCGCCGCGCACACGTTCCCGCCGAAGCTCTAGCCTGGCTGAGGCACCCCGATAGAGGAGTCTGATGACCACGACGAAGGCCTTCACGTCAGAGCGGACACAAGCCGTCTTCGAGGCGGCGTGTGCCTTCGCCGGGCTCGACGCGGCCGGCGCGAAGCGGGTCCGGTTCGGGGAGAATGCCATCTTTCGCCTGGCCGACAGCTCGGCCGTCGTCCGCGTCGGACGCTCGATACCCGCGGCGACGAAAGAAGTGCTCGTCGCCGGCTGGCTCGCAGAGAACGCCTTCCCCGCTGCCACGTCGCTACTCGGGGCCGAACAGCCGTTTATCGAGGACGGGTTACCCGTCACCTTCTGGAACTGCCTCGAAGAGGACGACACCCCGATCACGCCGGCGGAGTTCGGGAAGCTGCTTCACGACCTCCACGCTCTCCCCCATCCGAAGGACTTCCGCCTGCCGGCGTTCTCCCCGATGCCGAAGGTTGAACCGCGGCTGCAAGCCCTGAAGGGCAAGCTCCCCGAGGCTGACCTCGACTTCCTACGCGAGCGGTACGAGGAACTCTCCGAGAAGTTCCAAGCCCTTGAGTTCCCGCTTCCCGCTGGCCCCGTGCACGGCGACGCGCACCCTGGGAACGTCATGCGCGCCCCGGACGGGACGCTGAACCTGATCGACTTCGAGGACTTCGCCTTTGGGCCACGCGAGTGGGACGCGGCCGTGCTTTCGGTCCGACACCAGGCGTTCGGCTGGGCATCCGAGGCCGAGTACGACTCGTACACCGAGGCGTACGGGTTCGATCCGATCAGCTGGGACGGGTTCCCCGTGGTCAGGGCTACCCGCGAGCTGAACATGACCATGTGGCTTTCGCAGACCGTCGACGAGTCCGCCGAGGTCAAAGCCGAGGTCGAGAAGCGGATCAGCGACCTACGCGACGACCAGGCGCCCCGACACTGGAAGGTTTTCTGACGGTAGGTGGAGGTTGGCAAAGTCGAGGAATTCCTTCACCAACGGGTCGCCGGCATGCCCGCCCAGCCGTCCGCGGAAGTCGTCGAGGTACGAGATCACCCGGAACGACTTCAGCTTCGCCGCGGTCTCGACGACCGACCTAGCCACGTCCAACGCCTCTTCGAGGTTCCCGCCTTGCAGGTGGGACGTGGCCAGCACGGTCCGGCAGAACGAGAGGCTACGGACGTAGGTCGACTCCGAGGCAGCGATCGACGCGGCCGCGTGGTGGTTCGCCAGGTCGGCGTTCCCGATGTCGCGGAAGCAGTGCGCGAACTCGGCGTGTAGCTCGGCTTCGTCGAAGTAGTGGATCCACTCGGGGTCGTTCTCCCGGATGCCCTGGCAGTGCCACCGTTCAGCCGTGAGCAGCGCGGCCGTGACGTCCTCTGCCCTGCCGAGCGACGCCAGCGCCCTCGCTTCCATCGCGTGGAACAGTGCCATCGTGGTCGGAGTGGCGTAGCCGTTCGCGCCCTTGTACGCCGCTCGTGCCAGGTCGACCGCTCGCTGGAAGTGCCCGAGGAAGTTCGCCTGGTGCGACATGCCCGCGAGGATTCGGCCGCACAGCGCTTTGTCGCCGGCCGCCTTCGCCAAGCGGAACGCCTGCGTGAGGTACCGCTGCGCGAGTCCGTGTGCACCCGTGTCGTAGGCCGTCCAGCCGGCGAGCCGCGTCAGGGCAGCGACCTCCCGGAAGTACTCCCGACCGACTGGGTCTTGCGGGGACACGTGCTTGATGTTCGGCAAGATCTCCTGGTCGAGGAACGAGGCGACGAGCGACTTCGGCCGGCCCCCGCCGTACTTGTAGTCGAAGCTGCTGAACATCGCGGTTGCCTCGCGAACCGCCTCGACGTCCACAAGGGTGATCGAGCGCGGCTCGGATGGCGGCCGCGATCCTTCGTCGTCGGAGTCGGTCAGCCACCGGACCAGCAGGCCGCTCCATGCCTCCGGTACGACGGCCAGCGGGCCGACCCGCTTCGGCGTCCGCAGCTCGAGTTCGGTGATCGCGCCTAGCGCGACCAGGCTGTGTGCGATCTCCTCCGGGTACTCCAGGCCGACGTCATCCGATGTGGTCTCGGCAGCGGCGGCGAAGCCGATCTCATCCAGGCCGACTGGACGGCCGAGCAGCTCGCCGAGAACGCCGGCGATCAGCTGGCAGGTGCGCGGGTGCGGCTTCGTGCCGTCGAGCCAGCGCTTGACCGACACGTGGTCCGCACTGACAAGCTCGCCGCCGTCTCTCAGGCTGCGCTCGCGCACACGGCGAGCGAAGCCCTTATTAGTCGCCCCCGCCTGTCGCATAACCGCAGCTAGAAGTGCGTTCGGCTGCTTCCCCTTGTCGACCACCGGTACCTCCGAAGGTCATTAAAGCACCCCCCGTGCACCCCCCACGTGCAGAAATGCACCCCCGCGTGCACACTGCTGCACCCCCACCCCTGCGCGGTTTCCTGAGTTCATCAGCGACAACGCCGGATCGAAAACCCCGATCCGGACCGGCCTCCAGGCCCGTCGCAGAACGAAAGGGGACCGCGATGGCGAAGAACAACTTCCCGGTTATGAAGAGCGGGGGCGGCCTGGTCGGCAAGGCGATCGGCCTGATCGTCGGACTCGCGATCATCGTGCTGATCGTCAAGTACCCGGCCGACTCGGCGAGCTGGGCCAGCGGAGCCGCGCACGGCATCGGTGCCGTGATCGACGGTGTCGTGACGTTCCTCCGCGCCCTGTTCGGCTAGTTCTCTCCCAGCTTCCGCTCGATCTCGCCGAGACGCTTCCTGATCTCGGCAATGGCCTGCCAGACCCGCTCGTCCCCTGAGGCCTCAGGACGAGTCACGGAGTCACCTTCGACCGGCTGGGTACGGACGAACGAGCCCTTGCCGTGCCGGATCACCACCAGGCCCTCTTCCCTGAGGTGGGCAACGGCGCTCTTGGCCGTGTTCACCGCCACCCCCCAGGAATCGGCCAGTTCCTGGTAGGTCGGCAGCTGCGCCCCGGGGGCGTACTCCCCCGACAGGATCGCGGCCCGGAGACCACCGGCTACTTGCAAGAACGGCGCACGCGGGTCGTCCGGGTTCAGGGATGCCATACCACCAGCGTAGGCCAAGTCAGTTGGCTAAGTCAGTTCTCCCATGTCAGTTGACAGAGTTAATAGACAGGACTTACGTTGAGTTCCGGCCGACACCGGCCGCTCCCGAGCGGGAGACCTACAAGTCGTTGGAGTTCACACCAATGGATGACCTCGTTCCTTTGCCCAGCTACGCGCCGGACGGACTGACCGAGCCGGACATCGACGCGATGATCGCCGAGTTCTTTCTGACTGCTCACGACCAGGAAGCGGCGAGCACCAGCCCGGCGCCGAGCACGGACCGGGCCGCGACGCATCGACACGTCCGGCGCATCAGCCGCCAGAACGTCAGCTCGGCCCTCCGGGGCCGGTCGGACAGCCCCGGCGCGGCCGCTTGAAGCCGCCCCGGCCCGGCGCACGGAACCGCCAAGAACCACCCGCCGGACCGGGCTTCTCCCAACCACTTCCAAGCCAGTCAGGAGAACACCCATGGTAGGGCTCGACACGCCCACGAACACCCGAAGCGCGTACCCGCCTTCGGTCACCGACCTGCTGCCCCGCGTCCGTGAGTTCGCCGCGGACCTGGGCGAGTGCCCCTCCCGGAACCGGATCATGACCGAGTTCAAGGTGGGTGCGCCGAAAGCCCGCGCCATCCTCGCCGCGCTGAACGAGGAGGCCGACACCAAGCCCGTGCGGAAGTTGCACGCGGTTACGGAACCCGCCGAGGTCGAGGGCTCGGATCAGGAGTCCGAGATTCCGGCAGAACCGGCCTCGGATGACCCAGAGCCGCAGTTCACCGTCACCGCAGACCCGGGCGTGACGCCGGAGAAGATGCGGCGGATCAAGCTCTGGCCGGTGCTCCTCCTGGCCCTGCCGGCGTTCGTCGCCGTCTGGAGCGGCTGGGTCGGTCTCGGCAGGCTGACCGGGTTCGGCCCGATCCAGCTCCTGCCGGGAATCTGGGACCACCTGACGATCAACTCAGCGATCACGCTCCCCATCGGGGTCGAGACCTACGCGGCGTTCGCCCTGCGGGTCTGGCTGTCCCCGGCGACCCGGACCCACCGGGTTCGCAGCTTCGCGAAGTGGTCGGCCCTGGGCTCGCTCGTCCTCGGGATGGTCGGTCAGGTCGCCTACCACCTGATGTCCGCCGCGGACGTCGAACGCGCTCCCTGGCCGGTGACCACGCTCGTCTCCTGCCTGCCGGTGGTCGTCCTCGGCTGCGGCGCGGCCCTCGCACACCTCGTACGCGACACCACCGACCAGGAGGTGAACGACTGATGAGCACCACCAACGAACCGGACGGCGGCCGCGTGATCGCGTTCCCCGGCACGGCTTCTGGGGAGGCCGACCCGTTCGTCATCGACGCCGAGCTCGGCGAGGAGGCCACGGAGCAGTCGCCGGCCGTCCCGGTGGATCGCCCGGTCACGGACGGTTCGTCCTGGCTGGATCGCCTCCGCTCGCAGAACCGCCAGGCGATCATCCCCGGCTACCTCAAGTCGACGGCCGACGCGAAGGACGCCGCGAAGTGGGTGGGGAAGCACTACGCGCACAAGGCCGGCTACCACGCGGCCCGGTCACCGCTCTACGCGCTTCGGCTCGCGGTGCGCTCCCCTCGTGGCCTTCTCCTCCTGCTGGCGGCAACCGGCCGATACGTGACCGACGCCGAGGGGCGTCCGGCCCGCTCGGAGACGGCCACGGCCGACAAGGCCGACCTCTACCTGAAGCTGTCGCAGCAGCGAGACCGGCGAGTCGTCCTCCGCCTAATCCAGCTCGGTCTCGTGTCGACGGTCGGCCTGGTCCTGGTGTTCACGCTGCCCAACGTCCTGCCGGAGTGGGTGATCTGGGCCTGCGGCGCCATCGCGGTAGGACTGCTCGGAAAGCTCGGGTCCACCCGGGACAACCCGGTGGTGTCGTCTCGCGCCGTCCTGTCCACGCAGGTGCAGAAGCTCACGAGTGACAACGTCGTTCAGGCGCTGTCGGTGCTCGGCATCGCGGGCATCAACCAGGCCCTCACCAAGAACCCGAACGCAATCGGGTTCACGGCGCCGATCACCCGCGACGGCCCCGGCTGGCGCGCCGACGTGGACCTTCCGCCGGGCGTCACGGTGTCCGAAGTGGTCGAGCGGCGCGCGAAGCTCGCGTCCGGCCTCGGTCGTCCCCTCGGTTGCGTCTGGCCGGAGGGCAACGCCGAGGTTCACCCCGGGCGGATGGTCCTGTGGGTCGGTGACCAGGATCTGTCCAAGGCGCGACAGGCCGCCTGGCCGCTGCGGAAGCCCGGCACCGTCGACCTGTTCAAGCCGCAGCCGTTCGGTACCGACCAGCGCGGCCGGTGGGTGGACGTCACCCTGATGTTCATCTCGATGGTCATCGGCGCGATCCCGCGGATGGGCAAGACGTTCACGCTGCGAGAGCTGCTGCTGATCGCCGCGCTGGACCCGCGGGCCGAGCTGCACTCGTTCGACCTCAAGGGAACCGGCGACCTCTCGCCGCTGGCGCCGGTGTCGCACCGGTACCGCGCCGGCGACGAGCCGGAGGACGTCGCGTACGCCGTCGCCGACTTGCGGGCGCTCGCCGACGAGCTGCGGCGGCGCGCGAAGGTGATCCGGGAACTGCCGAAGGACCTGTGCCCGGAGAACAAGGTCACGCCGGAACTGGCCGGCAAGAAGTCGCTCGGCCTGCACCCGATCGTGATCGGTGTCGACGAGTGTCAGAAGTGGTTCGAGCACCCGGAGTACGGCGCGGAGATCGAGGAGGTCTGCACCGACCTCGTGAAGCGCGGCCCGGCACTGGGGATCGTGATCATCCTGGCGACGCAGCGGCCGGACGCGAAGAGCATCCCGACGGCGATCAGCGACAACGCGGTGATGCGGTTCTGCCTCAAGGTCACCGGCCAGCAGGCCAACGACATGGTGCTCGGCACCTCGTCGTACCGCAACGGCATCCGGGCCACGACGTTTTCCTTTCGGGACAAGGGCATCGGGTACCTGGCCGGCGAAGGCGACGAGCCACGCATCACCCGCGGCGTGTACATCGACGGCCCGGACGCGGAGAATCTCGCGGCCCGCGCACGAACAGCGCGACTGGCGGCCGGACGGCTGACTGGCTACGCCGCTGGCCTCGACCTCACACCCGAAGAGGACGAGGACACGAGCACCCTGCTCGCCGACGTGCTGACCGCGATCGGCGACGCCGAGAAGGCATGGTCGGAACGCATCGTCGACCGGCTCGCCGAGCTGCGGCCGGCGGTCTACGGCCCGTGGGCCGAGCTACCGACCGGCGCGGCGAAGGCAACCCAGCTCTCCACCGCGCTGAAGCCGCTCGGGATCACCACCAAGCAGGTGTGGGGCAACGACGCCGACACCGGCAAGGGCGCCAACCGGATGGGCGTCAAGCGCGAATGGATCGCCGACGCGCTGACCGAGCGTAATCGGAACCGCAAGAGCGGATAGCTCCCGCAGGGCTCTAGGTCTAGAGCCTCGTCCCTCTAGACCTAGAGCCCTCCCTAGACCACCACAACACCGCTGATCAGCGCCCTAGCACCTAGAGGCGCGGGTCGAATGCGGCCAAAAACAGCCCCGGAGGGCTCCGTTGAACCCCCTCAGCAACCCGACCGTCCTGCTCCTGCTCATTCTCGCGATCGTCACTCTCGGCTACTCCTGGTCGTGCGCGGTCTACCCGTACAAGCCGTGCCGCTCCTGCCGGGGCTTCGGCAATTTCCGCTCGCCGCTGCTCCGCGCGATCCGGCTCTGCCGCCGGTGCGGCGGCACCGGCCGCACGCTCCGCGCCGGCCGCCGCGCCTACAACTCCTGCCTCCGCGCCCGCCGGTCGTACCGCGATCTCCGCGACCGCGACCGCCGCGACAACAGCCGCTGACGCGCAGCCCAATCGAAAGGCCACCCCATGAAAACCACACTGCTCGACCCCGAGCGTCAGTTCCTGGGCTGCGTGATGCAGATCCGGCTGACCGGGGCCCGTCGACTGCTCGCTGGCATGCGCGCCGACGACTTCGGGTCGCCAATCTCCGCCCGCGTTCTCCAGTTGGTCATCGAGCTGACCGGCGCAGGGCACGCACCGACCCCGATGGCCGTGCTGGACCACGCACGGGAGCGGACGGCGACCGAACCGCGGTCCGGCGGAGCGCACCGCCTGCACAGCCTCGGCCTCTGGATCGTCGAGACCTACACCGACGGCCCGATCCTGCCGCCGCCGTACTACGGCGCCTGGCTCAAGACCGTCGTGCTGAAGAACGCCTACCGCCGCGCCGTCCGGGAGCACGCGGCCCGCCTGGTGCAGGCCGTCGAAGACGACTCGCCCACGGACGTCCTCCGCAGCCAACTCGACGACACCGAGCGCCTTGACGAGCTGTGGCGGCGCTATCGCGAGGCCGGAGGCGACGACGAACCGACCGCGTGCCTGGAGGTGGCTGCCTGATGTCCGGATTCGACGACACCTTGTCCGTGATCGACTTCGTGATCTCCGGCCAGCCTGCGCCGAACTGCCAACAGTGCGGCCGGCCGCGCGGAGACTCGCCGTCCGGCGACTTCTGCTCGGAGAACTGCCAGCGCGTGTGGCGCGGCCGCCACATCGCGGCCATGCCGGCCGAGGACGGCGGCACCCACCCGAGCGAGCTGCCGGAGGCCGAGCCGGTCACGCCGCTCACGTGGCTCGGGCCGGCCCCGGCCGGGGCCTTCGCGAAGCCGGGGCACGAGGTCCTCGACGCGGTCGTGACGTTCGTGTCGCGGTTCTCCGCCTTCGCCAACGAGCACGCGGCGCCGACGCTCGCCCTCTGGTACGCCCACACCCACGTCGCCGAACGGCTCTACGTCACGCCGAGGCTGATCCTCGACTCGGCGGAACCGGGGAGCGGCAAGACGCGCGTACTGGAGGTCGCGCAGTACCTCGTAGCCAAGCCCGAGATGACGATCAGCATCACCCCGGCCGCCATCTTCCGCATGCTCGCCGACGGACCGATGACGCTGCTGTTCGACGAGATCGACGCAGTCTTCAACCCGAAGACGGGCGGAAACAACGAGGACCTCCGGGCGCTGCTTAATGCGGGCTACAAGCGCTCGGCGACGGTGACGCGGTGCGTTGGCGACGCCAAGAGCATGAACGTGACGCGGTTCCCGGTGTACGCGCCGGTCGCGCTGGCCGGGATCGCCGGCGGGATGCCGGACACGATCACGACCCGGGCGATCACCGTGCACATGCGCAAGCGCCGGTTCGACGAAGTGGTCGAGGAGTTCATCGAAGAGGACGTCGAGCGGGAGGCGGCGCCGGTGCGCGCCGAGCTGGCGGAGTGGGTCGGTCGGGTCGGCGACGAGGTAAGCCGCGCTCGACCTCAGCGGCCGGACGGCGTGCGGGACCGTGCCTCGGAGATCTGGCGACCACTGCTGGCGATCGCCGACGCGGCCGGCGGGCACTGGCCGGAGACCGCGCGCACGGCGTGCCGGCACTTCGTGCTCGAAGCGACCGCGCAACCGGCGTCGATTGGCGTGCGGCTGCTGGCCGACGTCCGGCAGATCTTCGCGGCCGACAACACCGACCGCATGGTCACCGCCGAGCTGATCCGCGAACTGCACGCCATCGAAGACGGGCCGTGGACCGACGTCCAGGGCAAGCCGCTCGACAGCCGCCGCCTGGCGAAGGAACTCGACCGATACCTGGTCCGGCCGAAGGACCTCAAAATCAGCGGCAAGACACTCAAGGGCTACCGCATTGACGGCGACGGCGGGCTCGCCGACGCCTGGAGCCGCTACCTCCCGCCGCTCGCAACGGGGGCGACCTCCGCGACCACCGCGACTCCGCAGGTCAACGACACATCCGGCAGCGCGGCGACGCAGGGCTCGGCCGCGACCTCCGCAACCGGGGTCGCGGACGGTCGCGGCACCCAAGAGCTGCTCGCACCCGTGTTGACCAGCCCGGTCGCGGAGGTCGCGGACGTCGCGCCCGCCAAGCCAGACCTCGACACCGAGGGGGATCGATGAACGCCATGCCCATGCCGGTCGCCGTGCCCGAACGGCACCTCTACCGGATCACCGAAGCCATGCGCCTGCTCTCGATGAGCCGCTCGGTCATCTACGAACAGCTCCGATCGGGGCGCCTGCGATCGGTCAAGCAGGGCCGCGCCCGGCTCGTACCGGCCGTCGCCATCCAGCAGTACGTCGAGTTGCTGATGAAGGAAGCGGAGGTCAGCTATGACGAAACGGCGTAGCCGCGGAGATGGTGGCCTCCGCTGGTCGGAGAGCCGTCAGCGCTGGATCGCGGAGGTCACGGTGGGCTACACACCGGCCGGAAAGCGGAAGGTTCGCTCCGCCTACGGCAAGACGAAGACCGAGGCGAAGGACAAGCTCAAGGAGATGCTCCGCGAGCTAGACGACGGGCTTCCGCCGGAAGATCGGTCGTTCACGGTGGCTCAGGCCGTGCGAGACTTCCTCGCGCACGGCCTGCCCCGGCGATCGGCCTCGACTGTCGAGAAGCTGACGATCCTCGCCGACAAGCACATTGTCCCGCTTCTCGGGCGCCGTAACGCGCGGGAGCTGACCGCAGACGAGGTCGACACGTGGCTCGCTGGCCGGGCGAAGGTCGTGTCGACGCGGACCCTCCAAGAGCTGCTGTCGCTGCTCCGGCGGTCCCTGGCCAGGGCACAGAAGCGGGAGAAGATCAAGCGGAACGTCGCGCTTCTGTGCGAGGTTCCCGACGGGCGAGCTGGCCGACCGTCGAAGTCGCTGACATTCGAGCAGGCCGAGGCCGTTCTTGCCGCCGCTGAGTTCACCTCGATGCGCGCTTACATCGTAGTGTCGCTGCTGACTGGCGCCCGGACCGAGGAGATGCGGGCTCTTACCTGGTCGCACACTGATTTGGAGGGCAGGCCGGATTTGACCCCTCCGGTTCCTCCGCACGTCATGGTGTGGCGCTCGGTACGGGCGGGAGGCGACACGAAGACAGCGAAGTCGCGTCGCTCGCTAGCGCTTCCACGGCGGTGCGTGGACGCCCTGCGCGCTCACCAACAGAAGCAGGCTTTCTTGCGCAAGCTGGCTGGCGACAAATGGGAGGAGAACGGCTTGGTGTTCGCGTCGGCCGTTGGCCGCGAGTTGGACGCGGCCAACGTTCGCCGGGCGTTCAGGCGCGTGCTCAGGAAGGTCAGCCTAGACCCGCAAGAGTGGACGCCCCGTGAGTTACGACACAGCTTCGTGTCGCTACTCTCCGACACCGGGATGGAGATCGAAAAGATCTCGCGACTGGTCGGCCACAACGGCACGACCGTGACGGAGAAGGTCTACCGGCACCAACTTCGGCCGGTCATCCAGCACGGCGCGGAAGCGATGGACATCATCTTCGGTCTTTAGTAGATGGACGACTGCTCGCTTGCCGGCGGCGAGTCGGGCCTGGCGTCGTTACCGGCCACCGGAAGCGAACCATGCAGGCGGGACCAACCGATGACAGGTTCACAGTTTGTACACGATCTATCAACGACCTTTTGGCACACTCGGGCATCCGCCCGGGCTAGCTGAAGATCGCGGTGAGCGTGGGCATGGCGCGAGCATCGATTGGACCCGATGCTCGCCCAGAGGTTGCGACACCCCGGAGGTCGAAGACCCCCGGGGTGTTGTCACATGTGGGCAATGACTGGCGCACTTGGTGCGAGGCGCCGCAAATGCTGCCAAGGTTCGGCCAACGAAGATCGTTATTACACTCAGTCACCACTTGTGAGCAGCGTGTCTTATCGCGGTCCGTCTACGTGGACAGTTTCTTCAGCCCGACGTGCACCATCGGCTTCCGAAAGTTGTCGTGGTCAGGCATCCTGGGCGGCAAGCGTCAAGACGGGGTCCAACTGAGGCCCACCTGCGAACTCCAGGCCCAGGCCGTCTGACGTGGACGCACTGCCAGCTCACCGCGATCAACTAGCCCCTACGGGTACCTCCGACCCGAAGGGCAGGGAAGGTACTCGTGTCTAACCCGGCGAAGCGCCCCCTAGCGCGCAACAATAAACCGTGGGCAAGTGCCCGCGTAACCCCAGTTGAAGCCCTTATTATTATTGCCACCCTCCTATCGGTTAACGTCTTATGGCTCAAAGGATTCGACGTCGACCTGGCAATAGTAAAAAGTGGATCGGCGGCAACTTTCTTCACATTGGCCATTACCGCCCCCCATCGAGTCATGGATATCGTGCGCCTTCGCATCATTCGTGATATCACACAATCGTCCAACTTGGATGATTTTCATGACTAACCAGAGTGGGCAGCCGGCGCGCCTGACCAGTTTCACTCTCGAAGTTTACACGGAACGAGAGTTTTGCGCGCTTCTACGAGCAGTTTGGAAAAATTCAGGTCTCACGCTAGGACAGGCTGCAATCAAGACCGGAATACGGCGGAGTCAGATTCACGGGCTAACAAGGGAGGGACGTTCACGACTACCTCGCCTTCGCACCCAGGTGGAGGCCTTGATTAGCGCATGCGGGCTTCCAGTCGAAGAAGCGGAACACATCCTGGTCTCGTGGGATCGTCTGCGCAAACGCGATTCAAATCGGCGATAACCGTGGAATTCCGCCTACTAGGTCCCTTGGAAGCGTGGCACGACGGTGCGCCAGTACCACTAGGTGACCAAAATCAACGCCACGTCCTCGCGGTGCTGCTCCTGAACGCTAACAGGCCAGTGACACCCGCTCGGCTCATCGAAATAGTCTGGGCTGGTCGCGAAGTTAAGCCAACCCTCGTGCGAGGCTACATTAAGCGGCTGCGCGACGTCGTACAGGATGCCCGCGACGTAATTATTGAGACGACGCCGACCGGTTACATGCTGCGGATCGGCGACGACCAACTGGACACACTTCGTTTCTACCGACTCTGTGCAGAAGCAGCGGACGTCCGGAACACAGACCCGCACCAAGCAGTCGCTCTCCTGCGCGCAGCTGTCAAGTTGTGGCGAGGGAAGTTTCTCGAAGACATCGACATCGACCGTGTCGGCGGCACGGAGGTGATCGTTCCGGAAGAAACCTACGCCGAGGCCGTCGGCGATTTAGCCGAGTTGGAACTAGAAATCGGTGACCACCGCTCGGCGCGCCAACGCCTGAGGCCAATCCTGCAGGCGGACCCGGCGAGCCAAAAGCACGCCGAGCTGCTGATACGCGCCCTGCTCGCCGGCGGCGACAGGGTCGGGGCGCTGCGCGTCTTCCACAGCACCCGCGACGCCCTCGTCCAGCTGCGCATGGAGCCGGGCCCGGTGCTGCGCAACCTCGCCGCACGCGCCGAACACGGCGAACCGCCGAGCTCGCTGCCGTCGCGGCCCGGCGGGTTCACCGGCCGCGCCGCCGAGCTCGCCGCGATCGAGACGGCCGCCGCGTCCGGCCGGCCCGCGGTCTGGGTGAGCGGCGCACCCGGCGTTGGCAAGACCGGCCTGGCCGTCGAAGCGGCGCACCGGCTGCGTGACCGGTACCCGGACGGGCAGCTTCTGGCCCGGCTGAACGGGTTCACCCCCGGCGTGCCGCCGACCAGCGTCGGCGACGCCCTCACCGAGCTGCTGATCGAGCTCGGCGTGCCGGCCGAGCAGATCCCGGCCACCGTGGGCCGCAAGGTCACGCTCTACCAGTCGACGCTCTGGGGCACCCGCACGCTCATCGTGCTGGACAACGCCGCGTCACCTGAGCAGATCCAGCCGCTGCTGCCCGAGGCGGAGGGCTGCCTGGCCATCGTCACCAGCCGGCGGATGGGCGACGCGGACACCGGCGAGAACATCCGGCTTTCGCCGTTGGCGCCGCCGGACGCCGCCGAGCTGTTCCACGCGCTGACTGACCCGCCGCGAGTGCGCGGGCGGGCGGTCGAGGTGGCCGCGGTCGTCCAGCGCTGTGGCTACCTGCCGATGCCGATCCGAGTGGCGGCCGCGCTGTTCCGGCGGCACGACCGGTGGCCGTTGGAGCACCTCCTCCGCCTACTTGAAGAGAGCGGGCCTTGGGGCGAAGCCGACGGCGTCGGCATCGCCGCGGTTCGCGCTTCCTACCAGCAGCTGGGCGAACCGCAGCGCGCCATGTTCCGGCTCCTGGGGAGCCTGCCCGGGCCGGACGTCGACGTCGCCGGTGGCGCGGCGCTCGCCGGTTGCGACGTCGCCGAGGCACGTGTGCTGCTCGACGACCTGCACGAGGTCAGTTTGCTGGAGGAGTCCGCGCCCGAGCGGTACCAGATGCTGGACCCGCTCAAGGAGTTCGCCGCCGTCGATTCGGCGCCGCCGCGCGCACTGGTCCGGCTGCTCGACTACTACCTGGTGACGCTCGCGACCGCGGTCGGGGCGGCGTACCCGTTCGACAAGCCACAACTTCCCGCGATTCGCCGCGTGTGCCCGGTGACACCAGCCTTCGCTGACGCCGGCGCCGGGCTGCGGTGGATCGTCGCCGAGCGTGACAACCTCGTGGCCGCGATCCGGTACGCCGCCCGCCACGACCTGCCGGAGCACACCTGGCAGCTTGCGGTGCTGCTGTGGCGCTACTTCAACACGACCAACCAGTTCGAGGACTGGATCGGCACCCTCGAGCTGGCTTGGGAAACCGTCTCGGCCGACGCCGGCAACGACTACGGCCAAGCCCACGTACTGCACCGGTTGTCAACCGCATACGACCGGCTAGGAAAACTGACCGAGGCACTTGACCTGGCTGGCCAGGCGCTCCCCAAGTGGCGCCGCCTCGGCGACCCGCGGGGTGAAGCGGCAACGCTGTGTGCGCTTGCGGTACCCACCATGGAGTTGGGCCAGCTCGACCAAGCGATGGTGCACCTTGAGGCTGCGCGGTCGAAGTACGAACAGACCGAAGACCGTCGGGGCGAAGCTCACACGCTGAGCATGCTGGGCTACCTCAACGAGTTGCACGGCAACCTCGACCTCGCACTGAGCCAGTTCTCAGCGGCTGCCACGACACTGCGTGAGATCGGACACGTGCAAGGTGTGGCGCACGCTTTGAACAACCTCGGGTCAGTGCAGGAGAAGCTCGGTCTGCTTGCCGAGGCGCTGGCAAGTTACACCGAAGCGCACGCGCACGCCGCCGAAGTCGGCGATCACTGCGTCGAGGCCTACGCGCTAAACAACATAGGCAACGTGCACCGCCAGCGTGGCCGCTTCACCGAAGCTGTGCGCTATCACGATAAGGCGCGCGATGTGGCGGCGAACGTGCCGGACGCCGACCTACGCACACAGCTATACCTCGACCGCGGTGCGACGGCGCTCGCCCGAGGCGCGTACCGAGATGCTCTAAGCGCCGGAAGGGCGGCGCTGGACCTCGCTGAAGGCGATGGGAACCGTATCTCCCAGGCCTACGCACATCTCGGAGTGGCGCGGACACTTCACGCGATGGAAGAACATGACAACGCCGCCGCCCACTGGGCTTCGGCCGAGGAGGGATTCGCCAAACTCGGCGTTCCGGCGGCTGATCAGGTACGGACGGAGCGCTCGGAGTTGCCCTGCGCATGTCGACAGGATGTGTCGCGTAAGGCGCCGCATTGAGCGTCCAAATAGCCCCGTTGCCCCAAGAGTTCCAAACTCTTGGGGCAACGTGACAGGTTGGGTAGACACCGGGTCCAAGCGATGCCGTACCTCTTCCCATGCTCACCGCGATCACAGCTCGCCTGGGCAGCTCAGGCAGTGTGACACATCGGCGTTGATAGACCATGCACAGTTTGTGCATGCGGTACGGACGGGTACGAGCTCGTTTCCAGAGGTCCGGCGCCTGTTCAGCCTGGCCAATCCCTGCCTGCCACCGATACCGCCATCAGGCTCATGGACTACGGCAGTAGTCGGCACTTACTCGGCCCCATGGCGGGGGGTTGGGCCATGGCCTTGAGGCGAAACCCAGATCCAGCCCAGTCAACCCCGTAGTCAGGCAGCTAGTCAGGCAGGCAGCAAAAAGCCCGGTTCACGTAGTCGGTGAACCGGGCTTTGACCTGCGTGGGCCTACCAGGACTTGAACCTGGGACCTCTTCGTTATCAGCGAAGCGCTCTAACCGCCTGAGCTATAGGCCCTTGAACGAGGAGAACTTTACAGGACCCCTGAGGGGGCCCTGCAACCGGGTTACTCCCGCTCCGACAGCGTGACTTCCAGGCCGCCCGCGAGGTCTGCCGACACGTTGTAGATGAACGCGCTGACCGTGGCGAGGGCCGACACCAGGACGATGTTGATCGCGCCGAGGATGGCCGCGATGCCGAAGACGCGACCCGCGCTGATCAGGGGTTCCGAGGACGCGTTGGCGCCTTCGCCGCCGACCAGGGACGAGTACGTGCCGTTCAGCTTGTCCCAGACGCCCATGCCGTCGAGGACCGTGTACAGGACGCCCACCGCGACCAGCCAGACGAAGAACATCGCGACGCCCAGGACCAGGGACAGCTTGAGCACCGACCACGGGTCGAACCGCTTCACCTGCAGCGATGCGCGGCGCGGGCCGCGGCCTGGGCGGCGCGGGGCGCTCGGGCGGGCGCGCTGGGCGCTCGCCGACGGGACGGCCGCCGCGGTCGGCTCGCCCGAGGGGGGCGTGTCGCTTCCGCCGCCGAAGATGCGGTTGGCCGCGCTGCCCGTGACCACCGGGCGCTGCTCCGGGGAGACGGGCTGCGTCTCCCCGGCCGGCGCCTCGCCCTTGTAGAGCGCTTCTTCCGTGGCGATGCCGACCGTCGCTTCGGAGTCGCCGTCCTTGCCGACCCGCTGCCAGGGCGGGCTCGCCGGAGTCCCGTTCGAACCCGCTGCCTCGGGATTCTCGGATGGTGTCACGAAGAGTCAGTCCTTACCCGTGCCGTGGTGGGCCGTCCGTACCAAACTTACTGCTCCGGCGGCGCCGTCGTTTCGTCACCCGTGGCGGGTGCTTCCGCGGCGTCGCCTTCGGCGTCACCATTGGCGACGTCCGAGGGCTCGTCCGCGTTGCGTGCGACGGCGAGAAGAGTGGTGCCCTCGCCGAGATTCATCAGCCGGACCCCCTTCGTCTGCCGTCCTGCCTTGCGGACGTCGCCCGCCGGCGTGCGGATCACGCCGCCGCTCGAGGTGATCGCGTACAGCTCGTCCTCGGCGTCGACGATGAGCGCACCCACCAGCCTGCCACGTTTCCGGTCGTGCTGGATGGTGAGCACGCCCTTGCCGCCGCGGCCCTGGACCGGGTAGTCCTCGATCGGCGTGCGCTTGGAGTACCCGCCGTCGGTCGCGACCAGCAGGAACTTGCCCTCCTTGACCACGCTGATGCCGAGCAGCTCGTCGCCGTCGTTGAAGCGCATGCCCATCACGCCGGACGTCGGGCGGCCCATCGGGCGCAGGGCCTCGTCGGTCGCGTGGAAGCGGATCGACTGGCCCTCGGCCGACACGAGCAGCAGGTCGTCCTCGGCGCCGGCCAGCACCGCGCCGACCAGCTCGTCGCCCTCGCGCAGGTTGATCGCGATCAGGCCGCCGGAGCGGTTCGAGTCGAAGTCGGTCAGCTTGGTCTTCTTGACCAGGCCGCGCTTGGTGGCGAGCACCAGGTACGGCGCCACCTCGTAGTTCTTGATCTGGATGACCTGGGCGATCTGCTCGTCCGGCTGGAACGCCATGAGGTTCGCCACGTGCTGGCCGCGCGCGTTGCGGTTGGCCTCGGGCAGCTCGTACGCCTTGGTCCGGTAGACGCGGCCCTTGTTCGTGAAGAACAGGATCCAGTCGTGCGTCGAGCAGACGAAGAAGTGCTGGACGATGTCGTCCTGCTTCAGCGTCGCGCCCTGCACGCCCTTGCCGCCGCGCTTCTGCGAGCGGTACAGATCGGTTTTCGTTCGCTTGGCGTACCCCGTGCGGGTGATGGTGACGACGACGTCCTCGACCGCGATGAGTTCCTCGTCGGTGACGTCGCCGCCGAAGCCGACGATCTGCGTGCGCCGGTCGTCGCCGTACTTGTCGACGATCGCCATCAGCTCGTCGCGGATCAGCGCGCGCTGCCGCTCCGGCTTGTCGAGGATGTCCTTGAGGTCGGCGATCTCGAGCTCGATCTCGGCCAGCTGGTCGATGATCCGCTGGCGCTCCAGGGCGGCCAGGCGGCGCAGCTGCATGTCGAGGATCGCGGTGGCCTGGATCTCGTCGACGTCCAGCAGCTCCATCAGGGCCGGCCGGGCCTCGTCCGCGGACGGCGACCGCCGGATGAGGGCGATGACCTCGTCGAGCATGTCCAGCGCCTTGACGTACCCACGCAGGATGTGGGCCCGTTCTTCGGCCTTCTTCAGGCGGAACTTGGTCCGCCGGACGATGACCTCGACCTGGTGCTTCACGTAGTGCCGGATGATCTGGTCGAGCCGCAGCGTGCGCGGCACGCCGTCGACCAGGGCCAGCATGTTGACGCCGAAGTTCTGCTGCAGCTGGGTGTGCTTGAACAGGTTGTTCAGCACGACCTTCGCGACGGCGTCCCGCTTGATCGTGACGACGATCCGCATGCCGGAGCGGCTGTTGGACTCGTCGGCGATGTCGGCGATGCCGGTGAGCTTGCCGTCGCGGACCAGGTTCGCGATGTTCTCGACCAGGTTGTCCGGGTTGACCTGGTACGGGAGCTCCGACACGACCAGGATCGTGCGGCCCTTCGCGTCCTCTTCGACCTCGACGACCGCGCGCATCCGGATCGAGCCGCGGCCGGTGCGGTAGGCGTCCTCGATACCGGACGTGCCGAGGATCATCGCCTTCGTCGGGAAGTCCGGGCCCTTGATCCGGACCAGCAGCGCGGCCAGCAGCTCGTCGTCGGTCGCCTCGGGGTTCTCCAGCGCCCAGACGACGCCCTCGGACACCTCGCGCAGGTTGTGCGGCGGGATGTTGGTCGCCATCCCGACCGCGATCCCGGACCCGCCGTTGACCAGCAGGTTCGGGAACCGCGACGGCAGGACGTCGGGCTCCTGGGTGCGGCCGTCGTAGTTGTCGGAGAAGTCGACGGTGTCTTCTTCGATGTCGGCCAGCATCTGCATGGCCAGCGGCGCGAGCCGGGACTCCGTGTACCGCATGGCGGCCGCGGGGTCGTTGCCCGACGAGCCGAAGTTGCCCTGCCCGTCGATCAGCGGGTACCGCAGCGACCACGGCTGGGCGAGCCGGACCAGCGCGTCGTAGATCGCCGAGTCGCCGTGCGGGTGGTAGTTGCCCATGACGTCGCCGACGACGCGCGAGCACTTGTTGTACCCGCGGTCCGGCCGGAAGCCGGAGTCGAACATCGAGTACAGGATCCGGCGCGCGACCGGCTTGAGGCCGTCACGCACGTCCGGCAGCGCCCGCGACACGATCACGCTCATCGCGTAGTCGATGTAGGAGCGCTGCATCTCCTGCTGGATGTCGACCGGTTCGATCCGGTCGTTCTCCGGAGCCGGCGGCAGGGTTTCCGTCATGAAGTCCTTCTCGAGTGCGGAGTCCTAGCGGGACAAGGGGCGGGGACGCTCACACGTCCAGGAAGCGCACGTCCTTCGCGTTGCGCGTGATGAACGAGCGGCGCGCCTCGACGTCCTCGCCCATCAGGACCGAGAACAGCTCGTCGGCCTGGGCGGCGTCGTCCATCGTGACCCGGCCGAGCAGCCGGTTCGCCGGGTCCATCGTGGTCTCCCACAGCTCTTCGGCGTTCATCTCGCCGAGACCCTTGTAGCGCTGGATCGCGTCGTCCTTCGGCAGCTTCTTGCCGGCCTCCACGCCCGCCTGGATGACGGCGTCGCGTTCGCGGTCGGAGTAGGCGTACTCCGGCTCCATCCGCGGCCACTTGATCTTGTACAGCGGCGGCCGCGACAGGAAGACGTGGCCGTGCTCGATCAGCGGGGTCATGAACCGGAACAGCAGCGTGAGCAGCAGCGTCGTGATGTGCTGGCCGTCGACGTCGGCGTCGGCCATCAGCACGATCTTGTGGTAGCGCAGCTTCGCGAGGTCGAACTCGTCGTGGATGCCGGTGCCGAGCGCGGTGATCAGCGACTGGACCTCGGTGTTCTTGAGGACGCGGTCGATGCGGGCCTTCTCGACGTTGATGATCTTGCCGCGGATCGGCAGGATCGCCTGGTACATCGAGTCGCGGCCTTCCTTGGCCGAACCGCCGGCCGAGTCGCCCTCCACGATGTAGAGCTCGCACTCCGCCGGGTTGGTCGAGCGGCAGTCCTTGAGCTTGCCGGGCAGGCCGCCGATCTCCAGCGCGCCCTTGCGGCGGACCAGGTCGCGCGCCTTGCGGGCGGCCATCCGGGCCTGCGCCGAGGAGATCGACTTGTTGATGATCGTCTTCGCCTCGGTGGGGTTGCGCTCGAACCAGTCGCCCAGCCACTCGTTCGACGTCTGCTGCACGAACGTCTTGGCCTCGCTGTTGCCCAGCTTGGTCTTGGTCTGGCCCTCGAACTGCGGCTCGGCCAGCTTGATCGAGACGATCGCCGCGAGTCCCTCGCGCACGTCGTCACCGGTCAGGTTGGCGTCCTTCTCCTTGAGCAGCTTCTTGTCGCGCGCGTACGCGTTGACGACGCGGGTCAGCGCGGCGCGGAAGCCCTCTTCGTGGGTGCCGCCTTCGTGGGTGTTGATCGTGTTGGCGAACGTGTACACCGACGGCGTGAACCCGGTGTTCCACTGCATCGCGACCTCGACCTCGAGGCCGGTGCCCTTGGCGTCGAAGGAGATCACGCTGGGGTGGATCGGCTCCTTGCTGCCGTTGATGTGCTTGACGAAGTCCTCGAGCCCGCCCGGGTAGCAGTAGGTCTTCTCCTTGACCCGCGCGACCTTGCCCTCGGCGTCCTCTTCGGTCTCCTCGTCGGCGACGCGCTCGTCACGCAGGGACAGCGTCAGCCCCTTGTTGAGGAACGCCATCTCCTGCAGCCGGCGCGAGATGGTCTCGAAGTTGTACGTCGTGGTCTCGAAGATGTCGCCGTCGGCCCAGAACGTGATCGTGGTGCCGGTCGAGTCGGCGGGGCCGAGGTCCTCGAGCGGGCCCGGCACCTGGTCGGTGTACTCCTGCCGCCAGCTGCGGCCGCCGTACTTGACCTCGGCGAGCAGCTTCTTCGACAGCGCGTTCACCACGGAGACGCCGACGCCGTGCAGGCCGCCGGACACCGCGTAGGAGTCGCTGTCGAACTTGCCGCCCGCGTGGAGCACGGTGAGCACGACCTCGAGGGTCGGCTTCTGCTCCTTGGGGTGCATGTCGACCGGGATGCCGCGGCCGTCGTCGACGACGCGCACCCCGCCGTCGGCGAGGAGGGTAACCTCGACCTTGGTGGCGTACCCGGCCATCGCCTCGTCGACGGAGTTGTCGACGACCTCCTGGACGAGGTGGTGCAGGCCGCGCTCTCCGGTGGAACCGATGTACATGCCGGGGCGCTTGCGGACCGCTTCGAGGCCTTCGAGCACCGTGATCGAAGCCGCGTTGTACTCGCTCTTGTTCTCGGTCACAGGTGTTGTTTCTCCTCGTCTCGCCCGAGCGGACACTCGCTCCTCTCCAGTGTACTTGGCCACGTCCGCTGACATGCGGCAAGGACACCCCTGAACGCGTCACAGACGGACGAAATCGGTCCGAGCCGAGTCTTGACGTAACCCGGGACGTCTGAATGCGTTCTCGGGGCATTCAACCGAGCATCGCGCAACCCGGTTCAGCCGTACGTGTCACGCGGGCCGCGACCCGGCACGTGGCGGGGCCCTTTCCGCCAGCTCGGGGCGGTCGGCCCCTGGATCCGCATCCGCTTGACGACGCCGTTCCCGACGCCCGCGGCGATCTTGTGCAGCAGCTTCCCCTGCAGCAGCCGCAGCTGGGTGGCCCACGCCGTGGAGCTGGCGCGGACGGTCAGCTCGCCGTCCTTGAGGGCGACCGGCTGGGCGTGTTCGGCGACGTCTTCGCCGACCAGCCGCGCCCACTGGGCGAAGACGCGGGCGCTCGTGACGCTCTCGTTCCAGCCGCGGTCGCTGACCAGCCGGGAGACGAGCCGGCCGAGCGGCTGCGGGTCGCGCGGGTCCGCGCCCGGTCCCGACCAGCGCCGACGCCGGGGGTTCTGCCCGCCGCCGGTCGCGGGACGGCGCCGGCCGGGCGACGTGCCGCGTTCCTTCGCCTTGGCTTTCGCGGCTTCGAGCGCGGCGTGGGCGAGGTCCCGGCCCGTCGTGGGCCCGTTCGGAGCAGCGCCGTTCTCACTCTGCGTACTCGAAGTGCCGTTCTCGGGTGGGTTAACCCTCGCGTGGGGGGCGTCAAGCCGCTGTTCCGGGGTTTTGGTCACGCCGGGCGATAACGCGGGCACGGGTTTATCCACACTGTCCACAGGTTTGTCCCCAGATCGGTGGGCAACTCCTGTGTCAGCGGTCACACCGGGTGCAGGAGTCGATCTTGCCGAGCCCGGTTTGCGCTGTTCAGCCACGCGAAATCTCACCATCCGCCACCACGAACCGGCACCCGGCCAGCTCTTCGGGCACGTCTTCGTCGACCGCGGCGGTCACCAGCACCTGTTCGGCGCTCGCGGCCACCTCGGCCAGCCGGGCCCGGCGCTTGCGGTCCAGCTCGGCGAACACGTCGTCGAGCAGCAGCACCGGCTCACCCGCCTCCGCGCGCAGCAGCTCGTAGCTGCCGAGCCGGAGTGCGAGCGCGAACGACCACGACTCGCCGTGACTCGCGTACCCCTTGGCCGGCGCCTGGCCCAGGATCAGCTCCAGCTCGTCCCGGTGCGGGCCGACCAGGCTGATCCCGCGCTCCAGCTCCGCCTTCCTGGCCTCGCCGAGCGCCTTCAGTAGGACGTCCTTGAGAACGTCGGGTTGCGCCCGCTCGCCGTCCGGTACGCCGTACGTCTCCGGCAGCGCCGCACCCAGCGAAGACCGGTAGGAGATCTTCGCCGGACGTGAGTCCGGCGCGACCCCCATGTACGCCGAAGCGGCGTACGGCCCGAGGTCGGCGACGAGGTTCAGGCGCGCGGCCAGCAGCTCCGCACCCGCCACCGCGAGGTGGTCGTCCCAGACTTCGAGCGTCGAGAGCGCGTACGGGTCTTCACGCCCGGTACGCCGCTTCCCGGCCGTCTTGAGCAGCGCGTTTCGCTGCTTCAGCACCTTCTCGTAGTCGGCCCGGACCCCCGCGTACCGCGGCGCGCGCAGCACCAGCAGCTCGTCGAGGAACCGGCGTCGCTCGCCCGGGTCACCTCGCACGAGCGCCAGGTCCTCCGGCGAGAACAGCACCGTGCGCAGGATCCCGAGCACGTCGCGCGGCCGCCCGACCGCGCCGCGGTTGACGCGGGCGCGGTTCGCGCGGCCGTTGGTGATCTCGAGCTCGACCGTCAGTTCGCGGTCGTCGTTGACCACCGCGACCCGCACCAGCGCGCGCTCGCAGCCGTGCCGGATCAGCGGCGCGTCCGTCGCGACGCGGTGCGAGCCCAGCGTCGCGACGTACCCGATCGCCTCCAGCAGGTTGGTCTTGCCGCGACCGTTCTGGCCGACCAGCACGGTCGGCCCCGGTTCCAGCGCGAGATCGGCCTGCGGCCAGGAGCGGAAGTCGGTGACCTGCAGGTGACGCAGATACACCAGCTGCTCCTTACCCGCCGACCTTCTTCACGGCGTGCCCGCCGAACTGGTTGCGCAGCGCCGCGACCGCGCGCATCGCGGACGAGTGCTCCTGCCGCGAGGCGAACCGCGCGAACAGCGCGGCCGAGATGACCGGCGCCGGCACCGCGTTGTTGATCGCCTCTTCGAGCGTCCACCGGCCTTCGCCCGAGTCCTCGACGTAGCCCTCGAGGTCGTCCAGCTCCGGGTCCTCGTCGAGCGCGCGCACGAGCAGGTCCAGCAGCCACGACCGGACGACCGTGCCGCGCTGCCAGCCCTTGATCACCGCGGGCACGTCCTTGACGACCTTCGCGGCCTCGAGGAGTTCGAAGCCCTCCGCGAACGCCTGCATCATGCCGTACTCGATGCCGTTGTGGATCATCTTCGCGTAGTGGCCCGCGCCGACGTCGCCCGCGTGCGAGAAGCCTTCCTCACGCGGGCCTTCCGGGCGCAGGGCGTCGAAGATCGGCATCGCCCGCTCGACGTCGGCGGCCGCGCCGCCGACCATCAGGCCGTAGCCATTGTCCTTGCCCCACACGCCACCGGACACGCCGCAGTCGACGTACCCGATGTTCTTCGCGGCGAGCAGGTCGGCGTTCAGCTTGTCGTCGGTGTACTTCGAGTTGCCGCCGTCGATCACCATGTCGCCGTCGGAAAGCAGGTTCCCGAGCTCGGTGACGGTCTGCCGGGTCGGCTCGCCGGCCGGGACCATGATCCAGACGATCCGCGGGCCGTCCAGTTTGGACACCAGGTCTTCGAGCGACGTCGTGTCGGTGACGTCCGGGTTGCGGTCGTAGCCGACCACCTCGTGACCGGCCGCGCGCAGCCGCTCACGCATGTTGAAGCCCATCTTGCCCAGGCCGATGAGACCGAGCTGAACCATGAGATCCCCTTACGTACTAACGGAAAGCGGGTCAGCCCGGCAGGCGGACCGGCATCAGGAGGTAGAGGTAGCCGGGGACGACGTTGCCCTCGGGGTCGGCGGGCTTGATCAGCGCGGGCCGGTTCGGCGTGGTGAAGGTCAGCTCCGCCCGGTCGCTGTGGAGCGCGCCGAGACCGTCGACGAGGTAACCCGGGTTGAACGCGATGGTCACCGGCTCACCTTCGTACTCGACCTGGAGCTCTTCTTCGGCGCTTCCCTCGTCGTCGCCGCCCGCGGACAACCGCAGCGTGTTGTCCCCGAACTCCAGTCGTACCTGAGTCCCCCGCTCCGCCACCAGCGAAACGCGCTTGATGCTCTCGGTGAGAGCGGACACGTCGATGACCGCGCGTGAGGTGTGCGACGCGGGCAGCAACTGGCGGTACGGCGGGAACTCCGCGTCGAGCAGGCGGGTCGTCGTGTAGCGGCCGGACCCGGACAGGCCGAGCAGGCCCTCGCCGCTGGCGAGCGCGAGCCGGATCGTGGCGCCGCTCGCGCCGAGCGTCTTGGCCGCTTCGGCGAGGGTGCGCGCCGGGACGAGCACCGCGGCGTCGGCCAGGCCCTCGGCCGGCTGCCAGGTGAACTCGCGCATGGCGAGCCGGAACCGGTCGGTCGCGACGAGGGTCAGCGAGCTGCCGGAGATCTCCAGCCGCATGCCGGTGAGCATCGGGAGCGTGTCGTCCTTGCCCGCGGCGACGACGACCTGGGTGACGGCCTGGCCGAACGCGTCGCCGGCGAGCTCGCCCGCGAAGGCGGGCTGGGACGGCAGCTGCGGGTAGTCCTCGACCGGCATGGTCGGCAGGGAGAACCGCGCGCTGCCGCACGTGATGGTGGCGCGCGCGCCGTCGACCGAGATCTCGACCGGCTGCGCGGGCAGCGCCTTGGTGATGTCGGCGAGCAGGCGCCCGGACACCAGGAGGCGGCCGCCGTCGGCGATCGTCGCCGGGACGCCGACCGTGGCGGAGACTTCGTAGTCGAAGCCCGAGACGGTCAGCGCGTCGGTTTCGCCGTCGGAACCGGCGTCGAGGAGGACACCGCCCAGAACCGGCACCGGAGGCCGGGAGGGGAGGCTTCTGGCCACCCACGCGACGGCGTCGGCGAGCCCGTCACGCTCGACGCGGATCTTCATGCGCGCATCCTTTCGACGACCGAACCGCTGTCGGCTCGGGCCAGGCCTCGTTCTCGCGGGACAGTGACCGGCTGCCCCCTCCGGCCGGTCCGCCCTCCGCCTTGAGCGGCCGGAGCGCGGACCAGGTGCAGGCGTCCACGTTAGGCCGTCGCGGGCCCCGCCGTCACCTCGGCCTCCCCTTCGGTTTGTCGACATGCCGACACGTTCTCGCGGCCATCCCCAACTTCGTCCATCGCCTGTTTTTGTTTTGTTCTCTCTTAGAAGAGATCTAAAGGCAGTAGCAGTAGTAAGCGTTGTGGATTGTGTGGATCGAGCTCGTTCCCGCAGGTCGGCGTGCTCGCGGGCGTGTGGAGAACCGTGGTGGCGGACCTGTGGGCAAACCGGGCCGTCCGTGGATGGTTTCGGCCATCCCCGGATTCGTCCACAGCCGGGGCCGGTTGTCCCCACGGTTGTCCCCAGGTGTGGGGCGATCTGTACCCAGGCTCTGGGGGTGCGCGGAGCGGTCCGAATCGCCCTTCCGAGTGACCGGCACCCGCTGTGCACACAATGTGGGCAACCTGTGGAAGCCGCGTGGACAAGGGTGTGGATGGCCTGTGGAATCCCTGTGGGCGATATGTGGACGGATCCGGCGTCGTGCCTGATGGGAGATCCGTTGGCACTGTGGGCAATCCGCCCACACCATGGGGAAACTTGCTTGTGTATCAATGGTTTTGGTGTTCCGCGTGCCGGACACTCCAAAAACGACTTCGGGGCGTCCACTGTGTGTGGACGCCCCGAAGTCGTTGGGAGGTAAGGGATGTGCTATTGGCGGGCGCGCTGCTTGATGCGCGACGTCAGCTCCTGCACCTGGTCGTAGATGCGCCGACGCTCGGCCATCTCCTTGCGGATCTTCTTGTCCGCGTGCATGACCGTCGTGTGGTCGCGGCCGCCGAACGTCTGCCCGATCTTCGGCAGCGACATGTCGGTCAGCTCGCGGCAGAGGTACATCGCGATCTGGCGGGCCGTGGCGAGCGCCTTCGTCTTGCCGGGGCCGCACAGGTCGTCGAGCGTCACGTCGAAGAACTCGGCCGTGACGCCCATGATGGTCGGCGCGGTGATCTCCGGCGCGTGCGAGTCCGGGATCAGGTCCCGCAGGACGATCTCCGCGAGCCCGACGTCGACCGGCTGCTGGTTCAGCGACGCGAACGCCGTGACGCGGATGAGCGCGCCTTCGAGCTCCCGGATGTTCGCCTCGACGCGCGAAGCGATGAACTCCAGGACCTCACCGGGCACCGCGAGCCGGTCCTGCGCGGCCTTCTTCCGGAGGATCGCGATGCGCGTCTCCAGTTCGGGCGGCTGGATGTCGGTGATGAGGCCCCACTCGAACCGCGTCCGCAGCCGGTCTTCCAGCGTCTCGAGGCGCTTCGGCGGGCGGTCGGAGCTGACGACGATCTGCTTGTTCGCGTTGTGGAGGGTGTTGAAGGTGTGGAAGAACTCTTCCTGCGTACCTTCTTTGCCTTCCAGGAACTGGATGTCGTCGACGAGCAGGATGTCGATGTCGCGGTAGCGCCGCTGGAACGCGACCTTGCGGTCGTCGCGCAGCGAGTTGATGAAGTCGTTCGTGAACTCTTCGGTCGAGACGTACCGGACGCGCATGCCGGGGAAGAGCCGCTGCGCGTAGTGGCCGACCGCGTGCAGCAGGTGCGTCTTGCCGAGCCCGGACTCGCCCCAGATGAAGAGGGGGTTGTACGCGCGGGCCGGCGCTTCGGCGACGGCGACCGCGGCCGCGTGCGCGAAGCGGTTGGACGCGCCGATGACGAAGGTGTCGAAGGTGTACTTCTCGTTCAGCTTCGTCTTCGACGTCTGCGGCTGCGCCGGCGCGGTGTAGGGCTGCCCGGCGATCGGCTGCCCCGAGAACGTCGGCCAGATCTCGTGGACGGCGGCGAGCGCCTCGCCTTCTTCGTCCACTTCTTCGTCGGTGTCGTCGCCGTCGTCCGCCTTCGCCGCGACGGAGGGGTGCGGCGGCATCGGCGGCGCGGGCTCGGGACGCGGGGGCGGCATCATCGGCGCGCCGTTGCCGGGCAGCGGCGGAGCGGGCTCGGGGCCCGCGCCGTTTTCCACCCGGCCGGGTGACGGGACGTAGCGCGCGGCGGGCGCCGGCGCGACGGCCTCGGCGCTGTCGACCTTCACCGCGAGCGAGATGGCGCGGCCGAGCCGCCGGGAAAGCGCGTCGGTGATCGCGCCCCGCAGGCCGCGTTCGATCGCTTCCTTCGCGAAGTCACTGGGGGCCGCCAGGAGGGCGGTGCCGTCGAGCAGGCCGATCGGGCGGGTCACGCGCATCCAGGCGCGCTGCTGGGGGGACAGGGTCCCGTCGGACAGTTCGCGTACCACCTGTTCCCAGATGACACCCAGATTGTGCTGGTGCTCCGACACCTGTCTGGCTCCCCTCCCCTCGTCGGCGTGGACGGCCGAACGCCCCTGGTCACACGGTCCGGCGCCGATCCGCGGACCCGCGTGCGCACCGGCACAGCGAATATCCACATAGTTGTCCACAGCTGTGCACTAATGTACGGCGACCCGCGGCGACGCCACCTGCGGGCTCGTCGTACGCCGGTGGGCACTCCACCACCCGGATACTCGTGCACCTCGACCGGTGACCCGAGAGAGGCACGCTAACAAGCCCCGCCCGCTGCCACAAGGCATCCTGGGTCGCAAGCATTTCACGGTGTACGGCGTGTTGCCATTCGGTGCCCCGGCGTCGATGATCTCGGCCCCGGCGGCCGGTCGCGGACCGTGGCCGAGGGGGTGCTTACCGGGCGCCGGACGGGGGTGCGTACCCTCGTAAGGTCTCCCGTATGCGACGGGTGCTATTCGCGTGCCCACGTTGTCGTCGCTCGTCGTGACGAGGCCACACGTTGGTAGGAGACACCAGAGACTGCCGTGCGCCCGCACGACACGCCAGGCGGGGGAAGAGATTCCACCGCCCGACGCGAGACACAGGAGAAGCAGTGAGCAAGGGTAAGCGCACCTTCCAGCCGAACAACCGCCGCCGCGCGAAGACGCACGGTTTCCGCCTGCGCATGCGGACGCGTGCCGGCCGGGCCATCCTGGCGGGCCGCCGTCGCAAGGGCCGCGCCGCGCTGTCCGCCTGATCCGGCACGTCGGGGCGCGCCGTGCTGCCGGCTGCCGCACGTCTGCGGCGGAGTGAGGATTTCCGCGTGGTTCTCCGTCGCGGGTCCAGGGCAGGCAGGCGCCACCTCGTCGTCCACGCGCTGACCACGGACCCGTCCGGGGCCGCCGATCCACCATCGGCGGCCAGGGCGGGTTTTGTGGTGAGCAAGGCCGTCGGCAACTCGGTGGTCCGCCACCGCGTCACCCGCCGGCTGCGTCACCTCGTTTCGGCCCGGCTCGGAACCCTGCCGCCGGGCAGTGCGTTGGTAGTGAGGGCATTGCCGCCGTCCGCGACCGCGTCCAGCGCCGAGCTCGGAGCCGATCTCGACGCCTCGCTGCGTCGGCTGGGTCTTTCACCGTCGCGCCGTCCGGCCGGGGATGCCCCCCGCCCGGCGCGTCCCGCCGACGCGGCCCCCGACCACGGATCAGCGGTGTGACCGGCATGCGAGCCACCCCCGAGCACGACCACTCCGAACACGACGTCGAGCCCGCGCCCCCGCGGCCGGGCCCCGTCGCCTGGGTCCTGCTGCTCCCCATCAAGCTCTACCGCAAGGCGATCTCGCCCTTCCTCCCGCCGGCTTGCCGGTTCTACCCGAGCTGCAGCGCGTACGCAGTCGAAGCCCTCACCCGGCACGGTGCCGGCCGCGGCTCCTACCTCGCGCTGCGCCGGCTGTTGCGCTGCGGCCCGTGGACACCGCCCGGCCGTGACCCCGTGCCCGAGGAGTTCTCGTGGCGCCACCGACGACCTGAAACACCGATCGAGGAGTAGCAGCAGTGCTCGATTTCATCTACTACCCCGTGTCCTTCATCCTCTGGTGTTGGCACAAGGTCTTCGGGTTCGTCTTCGGCGAGGCCACGGCCGTCTCCTGGATCCTCGGCATCATCTTCCTGACGTTCACCGTCCGCGGCATCATGTTCAAGCCGTTCGTGAACCAGGTCCGGTCGATGAAGAAGATGCAGGACTTCGCGCCGGAGATGAAGAAGCTCCAGAAGAAGTACGCGAACGACCGGCAGCGCCAGGCGCAGGAGATGCAGAAGCTCCAGCGCGAACACGGCGTGAACCCGCTCGGCAGCTGCCTTCCGATGCTGCTTCAGATCCCGGTGTTCATCGGCCTGAACCACGTCCTCCGCGCGTTCACCATGCCGCCGCCCGGCGGCGGGCCGAAGACCGAGAACTACTTCTTCAACCAGCACGACGTCCACTCGTACGTCAGCGCGAAGCTCTTCGGCGTCAACCTCGGTGAGGCCGTCTACAACGGCGTCGGCGTGGTCAGCGGCGGCGCGACCAACGTCGGCTTCCACTGGAGCGTCCTCCCGGTCGCGCTGCCCCTCATGATCGTCGCGTCGATCGCCACGCACCTCACCGCGCGGCACTCGGTGGCCCGGCAGAACGCGGCGTCGGCCACCCCGCAGACCGCGATCATGAACAAGCTGACGATGTACGTCTTCCCGCTCGGTGTGCTCGTCTTCGGTGCCCTGTTCCCGCTCGGCCTCCTCTTCTACTGGCTGGCGAACAACGGCTGGACCCTGATGCAGCAGCGCCTCGTCTACACGAAGATCGACAAGGAAGAGGCGGCCCGCAAGGCGGAGGCCGCGGAGAAGCGCGCGTCGCTCGGCCCGAAGCCGGGGCAGAAGCCGACCGCGCCGAAGGTCGGCCAGAAGCCGGTCCAGCAGAAGAAGAACCAGCCCGCGCAGAGCGGCGCGCAGAAGAAGGTCACCAAGGCGGGCTCGGCCCACGGCTTCGCCCAGACGGCTTCTGCGAGCGATTCCCCGAAGGCGGACACGACGCCGGCCGACACGAACGGCCAGAACGGCTCGAAGGACAACGGCACGGGCGTGCCGGGCCTTCTCAAAGACTCGACCAGGAAGTCGGGCCGGAAGCGCCGCTGAGGCGCGACCGGTTCGGAGAGGAGACGAATGATGTCGGAGACGATCGACACGATCGACGCCGATAAGGACGACGTGACCCCGGAGCCGGCCGCCGACGAGGCGGGCGAGGCCGGTGAGCAGAAGGCCGGAGGTGGCGACGACATCCTCGTGCAGGAGGGTGACATCGCGGGCGACTACCTCGAGCGCCTGCTGGACCTGCTCGACTACGACGGTGACATCGACCTGGACGTCGAAGCCGGCCGCGCGATCGTGAGCATCGACGGCGGCGAAGACCTCGAGAAGCTCGTCGGCCCCCGCGGCACGGTGCTCGAGGCGCTGCAGGAGCTGACCCGCCTGGCGGTCCAGCAGGAGACGGGTTCGCGGAGCCGCCTGATGCTGGACATCGCGGGCTGGCGCGCGGACCGCCGCGAGGAGCTGCGCGAGCTCGGCCGCTCGACGGCGGAGTCGGTCCTGCAGAGCGGCGAGCGCGTCCGCCTGCAGCCGATGAGCCCGTTCGAGCGCAAGGTGGTCCACGACGCGGTGGCGACGGTCGCCGGCGTCACGAGCGAGAGCGAGGGCGAGGACCCGAAGCGCCGCGTGGTCATCTTCCCGGAGTCCTGAACCCCGGTTCGGCGAGCGGCCCCACTTGACTCGGTCAGGTGGGGCCGCTTTCTTGTGTGCAGGCGATCCCCCGAGCCGAGCTCGGCGATCGTGCGCCGGTCGTGCCTCGGCGCCATCGGGTGCGTGCGGTTGTACGCCCGTGCCTTCCGTGGACGGGCGATGCCCGCCCAATCACGCGTGATGTTCTCCGATCACAGGGGACGGCCCCTCCACGCGCGCCTGACGCTTGGACGCGTCTGTTCGGGACGCGCGCGCGATGGTGGCGACCGAGCCGACGGCTCCGCTCCCGGTCTGCGAATGGGTAGCGGGGCGCCGCACTCGGACGAATTACAGGCGTGATGTTTCACGTGGAACTGAGCCACCCGACGCCGCGCGACGAGCCGTGTTTCACGTGGAACCGCCGCCGGGTGAGTGGAGTTGTCCACATCTGCGGTCTGTCGGCTCGTTTTCGTCTCGACTTCAGGGACAATCGAGCGAGCGCCGTTTCACGTGAAACGCGCGGATGAGGAGTAGACGGAGTGAGCTTGGAGCGAGCCGCGGAGTCGGTGCGGGCCGCGGCGGGGCGGGTGTTCGGTGAGCGCGTGGACCAAGCCGCCGGGTATGTCGAACTCCTCGAGCGTCACGGGGTCGAGCGTGGGCTGATCGGGCCGCGGGAGGTCGAGCGGCTGTGGGAGCGGCACGTACTCAACTCGGCCGTCATCGGCGAGCAGATGCCCGAAGGCGCGAAAGTCGTCGACGTCGGGTCGGGCGCGGGGCTTCCGGGAGTACCGCTCGCGATCGCGCGACCGGACCTCAGTATCGTCTTGCTTGAACCGATGGCTCGCCGGGTGGACTGGCTGGCCGAGGTGGCCGAGAAGCTGGAACTCCCCATCACCATCGTCCGTGGACGCGCGGAGGAGCGGCCTGTGCGTGAGCAGCTCGGTGGCGCGGACATCGTCACCGCTCGCGCGGTCGCCCCGCTCGCCCGGCTCGCGGACTGGTGCCTGCCGCTCGTTCGTCCCGATGGTTTCCTGGTCGCTCTGAAGGGCGCCAGCGCGGCGGACGAGATCGAGCGGGACGGTGCCGCCATCCGGAAGGCCGGCGGGGCCGCTCCTCTGATCGTCGAATGCGGTGCCGCCGTACTAGAGGTCCCCAGCACGGTCGTGAAGATCCGTCGCCTGCCGACGGCAGCCAAGCCGAAGGCGCGGAGCAGGAAGCGTTAACGGGCCGCGATGTTCCACGTGAAACGACGCGACTCGACCACTGACCAGACGTCTACATGGAGGAGGTGTCGAGACCGGTGAATCCCCCGCCGTCCGACTCCACGGAGACCACCCCCGACGTGGGCTGGACCCCGATCGCCGAAGAAGCCGCCCGCGCCGCTCGCCTGCTGCACCCGAAGGAGGGGGAACTCCCCCGCCCCGGCCGTCGCCGCGTGCTGACCGTCGCCAACCAGAAGGGCGGCGTCGGCAAGACCACCAGCACGGTCAACCTCGCCGCCGCGCTCGCCGTCCACGGGCTCAAGACGCTCGTCGTCGACCTCGACCCACAGGGCAACGCGAGCACCGCGCTCGACGTCGACCACCGATCCGGGACCCCCTCGATCTACGAGGTGCTCATCGGCGAGGTGACGCTCGCGGACGCGGCGCAGCCGACCGAGCAGTCCCCGAACCTCTTCTGCGTGCCCGCGACGATCGACCTCGCCGGTGCCGAGATCGAGCTCGTCTCGATGGCGTCCCGCGAGTCACGGCTCAAGGAGGCCATCTCCTCGGAGATCCTCAACGAGATCGGCGTCGACTACGTCTTCATCGACTGCCCGCCGTCGCTCGGCCTCCTCACCGTCAACGCGATGGTCGCCGCGCAGGAGGTGCTCATCCCGATCCAGTGCGAGTACTACGCGCTCGAGGGACTCGGGCAGCTGCTGAGCAACATCGAGCTCGTGCAGCAGCACCTCAACCGCGAGCTCCGCGTTTCGACGATCCTCCTCACCATGTACGACGGCCGGACCAAGCTGGCGGACCAGGTGACGAACGAGGTCCGGAACCACTTCGGCGACACCGTCCTGAAGACCGTCATCCCGCGCAGTGTGAAGGTGTCCGAGGCACCCGGGTACGGCCAGACCGTGCTCGCCTACGACCCCGGCTCGCGCGGCGCGATGAGCTACGTGGACGCGGCCAAGGAGATCGCCGAGCGCGGCGCACAGATGGAGAGGGGCAGTTCGACATGACCGAGCGCAGAGGAGGACTGGGGCGCGGCCTCGCCGCCCTGATCCCGACCGGGCCGGCGACCGGCGGTCCCCTGCCCGCGCCCGGTGACGCCTCGGCGGCGGAGAAGAAGGCGGCCGAAGAGAAGGGCTGGTTCGCGGCGAACGGCGCGGCCGGCCAGCGTCCCGAGGTCAGCGGCGAGGTCGCCGGCGCGGTCTACCGCGAGATCCCGGTCAGCTCCATCAAGCCCAACCCGAAGCAGCCGCGGCAGGTTTTCGACGAGGACGCGCTCGCCGAACTCGAGCACTCGATCCGCGAGTTCGGGCTCATGCAGCCCATCGTGGTTCGCGAGCTCGGGAACGACGAGTACGAGCTCGTCATGGGCGAGCGCCGCCTGCGGGCGTCGCAGCAGGCGGAGCTCGAGGCGATCCCGGCGATCGTCCGGCAGACCGCCGACGAGTCGATGCTGCGCGACGCGCTCCTGGAGAACATCCACCGCGTCCAGCTGAACCCGCTCGAAGAGGCGGCGGCGTACCAGCAGCTGCTCGACGAATTCGCGGTCACGCACGAGGAGCTGGCGAGCCGGATCGGCCGCAGCCGCCCGGTCATCACCAACACGATCCGGCTCCTCAAGCTCCCCCTGCCGGTGCAGCGCCGGGTGGCCGCGGGCGTCCTGTCCGCCGGCCACGCCCGCGCGCTGCTCTCGCTGGAGGACGCCGACAGCCAGGAAGAGCTCGCCGCCCGCATCATCGCGGAAGGCATGTCGGTCCGGGCGACCGAGGAAGCCGTCACGCTCAAGAAGAGCGAGAAGCCGGCCAAGCCGAAGCCCGCGCCGCGCAAGCCGATCCAGGCGCCGGGGTTGCAGGACCTCGCGAACCGGCTTTCGGACCGGTTCGACACCCGGGTGAAGGTCGACCTCGGCCGCCGCAAGGGCCGGATCGTGTTCGAGTTCGGCTCGGTGGACGACCTCGAGCGGATCGTCGCGATGATCGACGAAAACGAGACGAATCAGACACCGAAAACCGATTAGGGATCACCCCGGGGTGTTTCGTCACGGTGATGATTGCTCGACGCAGTCGCGGTGACCACAACTGGTGATCACACGAAAGGCCGCCACGGAAGTTCCGAGGCGGCCTTCGTGCGTGACGGGTCAGCGAGAGATCGCGCGTCCGATCAGTTCGGCGAACACCGTGCCGAGCGACTTGCCCGCGGCCTCGATCGCCATCGGGACCGTCGACGTCTCGGTCAGGCCCGGCGACGGGTTCACTTCGAGGAAGTACACCGTGCCGTCCGCCGCGACGACCGCGTCGGTGCGGGAGATGTCGCGCAGCCCGAGCACGCGGTGCACGGCGACGGCCAGCTCGGCCACCGCCTTGGCGCCGGCGTCGTCGAGACGGGCCGGGGTGAAGAAGTCCGTCAGGCCGGCCGTGTAGCGGGCCGTGTAGTCGTACACGCCGCTCTCGGGGACGATCTCGACCGCGGGCAGGGCCTCGGGGCCGTCCTCGCCCTCGATGACCGTCACGGCCACCTCGACGCCGTCCACGAACCGCTCGGCGAGCACCGTGTCGCCGTATGCGAAGCAACCGACCATCGCCGCCGGGAGCTCCGCGGCCTCGCGGACCACCTGGGTGCCGAGCGCCGAGCCACCCTGGTCGGGCTTGAGGATCAGCGGCAGGCCGAGGCGCTCCACCATCGCGTCGAGCACCGCCTGGGCACCCAGCTCGCGGAACGTGCTGTGCGGCAGCACGACCCAGCCCGGCGTCACGAAACCGGCCTTCTGCAGCAGCGCCTTCGCCGTCGGCTTGTCCCACGCGCGGCGGCAGCCCTGCGAGCCGGTGCCGACGAACGGCACGTCCAGCATCTCCAGGACCGTCTGCACCGAGCCGTTCTCGCCCTCGCCGCCGTGCAGTGCGACGACCACCGCGTCCGGCCGTTGCGTGCGCAGGCGCTCCAGCAGCCCGGCGTCGGTGTCCCACTCCTCGATGCCGAGGCCCTCGGACTTGAGCGCCGCGGACAGCCGCCGCCCGGACCTCAGCGAGACGTCGCGCTCGTGCGAAAGCCCGCCGGCGAGCACGGCAACGGTACGGTCGACCACCGTGGAAACTCCTTATACGAAGATTTAGACCGTGTCCGGGGACGGGTTCTGCGGTCCCTGGATCTGGCGCGCGCTCACGTTACCGAAGGTGCGCGCGAGGTCCATTTCGGACTCGAGCACCGCGGCCAGCCGCCGCACGCCCTCGCGGATCCGCTCCGGCGTCGGGTAGCAGTACGACAGGCGCATCTGGCGGCTGCCGAAGCCGTCGGCGTAGAAGCCGGTGCCGGACGCGTACGCCACCCGCGCGGTCACCGCACGCGGCAGCATCGCCTTCGTGTCGACGCCCTCCGGCACCGTCACCCAGACGTAGAATCCGCCGTCCGGCTTGGTCCACGAGCAGCCCGGGGGCAGGTACTGGTCGAGCGCGGAGAGGATCGCGTCCCGCCGCTCGCGGTAGTTCTCGCGGAACTTCTTGATCTGGCCCTTCCAGTCGTGGGTGGCCAGGTAGCGCGACACGATCATCTGGTTGAGCGTCGGCGGGCACAGCGTCGCCGACTCCGCCGCCAGCACGAGCTTCTCGCGCACGGCGTGCGGCGCGAGCACCCAGCCGACGCGCAGGCCGGAGGCGAACGTCTTGGAGAACGAGCCGAGGTACACGACGTTGTCGGGGTCGGTCGAGCGCAGCGCCGGGTACGTCTGGCCGTCGAAGCCGAGCAACCCGTACGGGTTGTCTTCGACGACCAGGACGCCGTGTTCGCGGCAGATCTCGAGGATCTCCGCGCGGCGCTCGACGGCCAGCGTCACGCCGGCGGGGTTGTGGAAGTTCGGGATCGTGTAGAGGAACTTGACCCGGCGGCCGGCCTTCTCCGTCCGGTCGAGCGCCTCGCGCAGCAGCGAGGGCACCAGGCCCTGGTCGTCCATCTCGACGTGCACGACCTGCGCCTGGTACGCGGCGAACGAGCCCAGCGCGCCGACGTACGACGGGCCTTCGGCGATCACGACGTCGCCCGGGTCGCAGAACAGCCGCGTGACCATGTCCAGGCCCATCTGGGAGCCGACGGTCACCACGACGTCGTCCGGGTGCGCCTTGATGCCTTCCAGGGCCATGATTTCGCAGATCTGCTCGCGCAGCACCGGGACGCCGTGGGCGGAGCCGTACTGCAGCGCGACGAGACCCTCGTCGGCGATGATCTCCGCCACCTGCGCGGACAGCGTGTCGAGCGGGAGCGCGGCCAGGTTCGGCATGCCGCCGGCGAGCGAGACGACCTCGGGCCGGCTGGCCACCGCGAACAGCGCCCGGATCTCCGAGGCGGTCATCCCGGCGGTGCGCGCGGCGTACCGCTCGAGGTGCGGGTCGAGGTTCTGGCGGCCGCTCTGCGGCTTGCTGGGGCGGTTCTCGGTCATCGACGATTCACCCGGGGCTCGGTGTACAGGGGCTGCTCCTGAGGAGCACGGCGGATCCCATCGAGTGTAACCGGGCACCAACAGGACCCCCTGGCCTTTCGGCGCTTGTCACATCGGCCTATCCTCGACCATGGCTCCCGTGTTCGTGCCGTGGTCAAGCGCGGCTTGACGACCGGGCAGCCGGTCGGGAGCGCAGGTCAGGGAGGTCGCGGGTGTCGCGTCGCGTCGTGGGCGTCACACTGGACAACCTGGAGCACCTGCCGAAGAGCTGCCGCAGGTGCGTCTACTGGGAACTGGCCCCGCACCTGAAGAACCAGGCCGAGGAGTTCGGCGCCACCGAGGTCGAGAAGGAAGCCTGGGTCTCGAGCGTGCTGCTCGAGTGGGGCTCCTGCGGCCGCATCGTCTACAGCGACACGCTGCCGGTCGGGTTCGTGCTGTACGCCCCGCCGAACGCCGTCCCGCGTGCGCTGGCCTTCCCGACGTCGCCGCCGAGCGCGGACGCCGTCCTGCTGACCGCGTTCCAGGTGCTGCCGGAGTTCCGCGGTGGCGGGCTCGGCCGGATGCTGGTCCAGGCGGTCGCCAAGGACCTCACCAAGCGCGGCGTGCGCGCGATCGAGGCGTTCGGCGACGCGCGCCCCGAAGAGCTGGACCCGGACGGCGGGCACAGCTGCGTGCTGCCGGCCGCGTTCCTGCAGAGCGTCGGCTTCAAGACCGTCCGCCCGCACCAGAAGTGGCCGCGCCTGCGCCTCGAACTGCGCTCGGCGATCACCTGGAAGGAAGACGTCGAGGCGGCCCTCGAACGGCTGCTCGGCCAGGTGACGATCACCACCGCCGAGCCCAGCCTCGGCCGCGCGTAGCACCTGCCCGCAAACGTTTGCGCCGACGGATTCCGTCGTGTGCGCACGACTGTGGAAGAAGTGCCGAGTTATCCACAGAGCGCTGATAGACGCGGTGGACAAGCTGTGGAGAACTGCCCTCGAACCTGGGGACGGCACGCGCGCGTCCCCAGGTGTGGTGGGACAGGTGAAGGTGAGCCGCTAGGGGTTGTGGTCGGCCCTATTCGGCCTTCGCGAGCTCGTGCGCCAGGACGTCGGCGAACGTGAACGTTCCCGTCGGCTGGTCGCCTTCGCCGAGCAGGTACAGCCGCTTGACGGCGATCAGGATGCCCTCGGCGACGATGTCGCGGAACGCCGGGTCGCCGAGCTTGCGGGCGTCGTCCGGGTTCGTCAGGTAGCCGATCTCGACCCGGACGGCCGGGCAGCGGGTGCGGGTGAAGATCTCCCACGTCTTGTAGTGCGTGCGGTTGTCCAGCATGCCGGTGCGGGCCGCGACCTCGCGCTGGATGAAGCCGGCCAGCAGCTCACCGACGGTGGACGTGGTGCCGTTGCCGGTGCCGAAGTGGAAGCTCGCGATGCCCTGGGCCCGCGGCGAGCGGTTGCCGTCGCTGTGCAGGGAGAGGAACAGATCCGCACCCGCGTCGTTCGCGAAGCGGGCGCGCTCCAGCTCCGTCGGGCTGTGGTTGGGGCCGCGGGAGATCAGCGCCTCCATGCCCGTGGCCTTCATCCGGCCTTCCAGGCGCCGGGCGAGGTCCCAGGAGATGTCGGCCTCACGCAGGCCGTTCGCGACCACGCCGAGGTCGTCGCCGCCGTGGCCGGGGTCGATCACGATGCGCTTGCCGCGCAGGCGCGGACCGGCCTGGCGCACCTGCTCCTGCTCGCGCAGGAACACGGGGCGGCCGCCCCGGGCCCGCGGCGAGGACAGGCGGTGCAGCTCGCGGATGGTCGCCGGGCCGCACATGCCATCCGGCGAGAGCCGCATGTCGCGCTGGAACGTCTTGAGCGCGCGCTCGGTCGCCGGGCCGAAGTAGCCGTCGGGGCGGCCGGCGTCGAAGCCGAGCTCGGTCAGGCGCTCCTGCAGCGTGAAGACGTCGTCGCCGTGCACCGGCGCGGCGATCGAGTAGGACAGCAGCCGGCTGCCCAGGTGGTAGCTGGCGCCCTTGAGCGCCTGGAAGGTCGCCGGACCCACGAGGCCGTCGGTCATCAGCCCACGGCGCTGCTGGAAGGCACGGACGGCGTGCTCCACGGCGACGTCGAACGTGTCGTAGCCGTCGGTACCGGTGACCGGCGGGAGCAGGTCCATCCCGGCCAGGATGGACCTGATCTCGGCGACGTCCGGACCGGCGTCACCGCGGCGGAGTACCCGCATGCACTCCTCGCTCTTCCTAGGGCACCGACCGGGGGCTCGGTGCGTGGCAAGAAAACCTTCGCTGGGACGGGCCCAGGTCCTCTATTGTGCCTTGCCAACTCTCGGTGACAGCGCAGGCCCGGTAGGTGCGTCAAGAGCCCGATAGTGGAGCACTCCCGGTGGTCCTCGTCACGCTCGATTCACCCACACCGGGCGCATTACCCCCGAACGTACGGAACCCGGGGTCCGCGGGAGGGTTCCCGCAGGCCCCGGGTCCGCCGGGTGTGGTCCGCGTCAGAGGACGTCGGCGAGATCCGAGAGCAGCGCGGCCTTCGGCTTCGCGCCCACGATCTGCTTCACCGGCTTGCCGCCCTGGAACAGGATCAGCGTCGGGATCGACATCACCTGGTAGTCACGCGGCGTGTTCGGGTTCTCGTCGATGTCGATCTTGGCGATGGTGAGCTTGTCACCCTTCTCGGCCGCGATCTCCTCGAGCACCGGGGCGACCATCTTGCACGGGCCGCACCAGGTGGCCCAGAAGTCGACCAGGACGGGCTTCTCGCTGGTCAGGACCTCGTCGACGAACGTCGCGTCGGTCACCTTGACGGTGTTGGCCATGGTTTCTCCTCCAAGGGGTGGTTGAACGCCGGAAAGTCAGTTGGTGCCCGCGCCGTAGCCGCCGCCGACGAGCTCGGCCGCCTCGTGCGCCGCCGACTCGCCGTGCTCCGCGAGCCATCGTTCCGCGTCGATCGCGGCGCTGCACCCCGAGCCGGACGCGGTGATCGCCTGGCGGTAGGTGCGGTCGACCAGGTCGCCGGCCGCGAAGACGCCGTCGAGGTTCGTGTAGGAGCTGCGCCCCTTGGTGATGACGTAGCCGTCCTCGTCCAGGTCGACCTGCCCCTTGACCAGCTGGCTGCGGGGGTCGTGACCGATGGCGACGAAGAAGCCCGACACGTCGAGCGTCGACTCGGAGCCGTCCTTGGTGTCCTTGAGCTGCAGGCCCTCGACCTTGCCGTCGCCGAGCACCCCGGTGATCTGCGAGTTCAGCTGCCACTTGATCTTCTCGTTCGCGCGGGCGCGCTCGAGCATGATCTTGGACGCGCGGAACTCGTCGCGCCGGTGGACGATCGTGACGGACTTCGCGAACTTCGTCAGGAAGGTCGCCTCCTCCATCGCCGAGTCGCCACCGCCGGCGACCACGATGTCGTGGTCGCGGAAGAAGAAGCCGTCACAGGTCGCACAGGCCGAGACGCCGCGGCCGAGCAGCTCCTGCTCGCCCGGCACGTTCAGGTACCGCGCCGCGGCACCCATGGCGAGGATGACCGCGCGGGCGGCGTAGCGCTTGCCGTTCGCGACGACGTACTTGACGTCCCCGGTCAGCTCGAGCGACTCGACGTCCTCCGCGCGCAGCTCGGCGCCGAAGCGCTCGGCCTGCTTGCGCATCTCCTCCATCAGGTCCGGACCCATGATGCCGTCGCGGAACCCGGGGAAGTTCTCGACCTCGGTCGTCGTCATCAGCGCGCCGCCGAACTGCGTGCCCTCGAACACCAGCGGTTCCAGCTGGGCTCGTGCCGCGTAAACGGCAGCGGTGTATCCGGCAGGACCCGACCCGACGACGATCAGGTTCCTGATTTCTTCGGCAGCCACCCGTGACCTCCGCTCGTAGTGACCTGTACCAGGCTCAACACGATCGTAGGTGGCCATGTTCCCAGCCGTGACAGCGCTCATGGGGGTTCCGGGTGGCGGAGCCCCGGGACCGGGGCGAAGCCCCGGATGTCACAGCCGCTACTTCTCCCCGACGACCTTGTCGAACAGCACAGCCGGGTTGCCGGGTCCGCAGTCCGCGCCGAAGGCCACGAGCCGGAACTGGGCGAGCTTTCCGGTGGTCAGGATGATCATGACGCCGGCCTTGCCGCCGACGTTGACCGGGCGGATGCCCTCGGGCCGCACCTTCGGGTCGAGCCCGGCGGCCGCGATGCACGCGTCCAGCCGGTCCTCGTTCTGCAGGGGGCCGAAGTCGCGGACGCCGACCGCCTTGCCGATCAGGGCCTGTGCGCCGCTGCCGTCGCTGCCGACCGACGGGCCCGTGGGTGCCGGGGCGGCCACGTTCGGCGTGCCGCTCTGCTGCGACGTCGACGGGATCGCGACCGTCACGGCGACGATCGCCGCCGCGGCCGCGGTCAGGACGCCGGCGGCCCAGCCGAGCCGCTTGTTCCGGCGCCGCCGGGCCGCCGCGAGGTCCACCACCTGGGCGTCCTGCGGTGCCGGACCTGCCTGGCGCGGAAACCTGGCCGCTGCTTCGGCGGCCAGCGCCGCGTCCAGCCGGGCGGCGAACTCCGCGGGCATCGGCGGGGCGGGCGCGTCGGCGAGCGAGGCGAGGTCGGACTGCGTCGAGTCGAGGGCGTCGAGGATCGCGCGGGCTTCGGGATCGGCGTTGACCAGGGGCCACAGCTCCGCCGCCCGCGTCTCGTCCAGGACACCGGCGTGGAGATCGGCGAGCACGTCGACAGACCAGGGCGGACCGACGGTCCCCCCGATCCCCCGGCTTTCGTCCGTCATCGTCCCTCCCCGCTACCCGGCTGACGCCCGGCCCGTTTGCTTTCGTGAGTTGGGACGTTCGCAATCGCATCGGGGTTCCGCAGGTGTCCGAGAACCTTCGCGAGTTTTCCGCGGCCCCGGGCACACCGGCTCTTCACGGTGCCTTCGGCGATGCCGAGCATCTTCGCGGTCTCGGCGACCGAGTACCCCTCGACGTCGACGAGCAGGATCGGGGCCCGCTGGTCCTCGGGCAGCTGGTCCAGCGCCTGCCGCACCAGCAGGCTGGTTTCCCGTTCGGCCATCGAGTCGCGCGGGGTGGCCGGCTCGTTGAAGCCGGTCTCCGGCAGCGGCACGGTCGGCCGGGCCTGGCGGCGGCGGATCCGGTCGAGGCAGGCGTTCACCACGATCCGGTGCAGCCACGTGGTGACCTGCGACTCCGCGCGGAACTTGTCCGCGGCCCGGAAAGCAGAGATGAACGCGTCCTGCAACGCGTCCGCGGCCTCCTCCGGGTCCCGGACCGTGCGCAGGGCGACAGCCCACATGCGGTCGCGATGTCGCTGGACGAGTTCGCTGAACGCATGAGGGTCCCCCGCGGCGTGAGCCGCTATCAGATCCGCATCCGTGGGAGCTGCAGCTGTCACCCGGCAGAGCCTACTGACCCTGTCGGGTGCGTCACCCCGCAGGCAGGAAGGTCAGGTCACCGATCTGGGTGAGGTACTCGCCGTCGCTGCCGCCGAGCTGGGTGATCCAGATGATGAAGAACTGGCCCTGCGTCGGCTGGGCGAGCGGGATCGTCGTGTCGCCGTCCTGGAGGTCGCCGTTGCCGACCACCTTCGTGTCCGCCAAGTCGGGGTTCTTCTCGGTCGCCGAGCGGATCTCGACCTTCGTGCCCGCGGTGCCGCCGCTGACCTTGACCTGGCTCAGGTTGATCGGGTCCTGGAACGTGACGACGAGCCCGACCCCGGGCTTGATGGTCGGGAACTGCTGCTTGTACTGCTCGGTCTTCCACACCGTGCCGGGGTCGCCGTCGATCGCGTTCTTCGCCCGGCCGGGGTTGTCGCCCTTGCCCTCGGGGTTGTAGACCGCCACGGCCTTCGGGTCCACCGGGGCGCCCAGCGCGGCCGACGACGGCGGCGGCGCCTGCGACGACGACGCGGGCGGCGGGGCGGCGGACTGGCTCGACGCCGGTGGCGCCGCGACGTTGATCGTCGGCCCGCTCGCCTTCGAATCGCCCTGGAAGACGTTGATCAGCATCAGCCCGCCCCAGGCGAGGATGACGACGGTCGCGACCACCAGCACGGTGACGCCGAGGGCGAGCTTGCGCCGCCGCGCGACGTCCTTGACCGGCTTCTTCGTGGTCCAGACCGTGCCCTCGGGCTCGGCCGGGTCGCCGCCGACGGCCTTGATCAGCTGGGTGCGCTCTTCCTCCTCGGCCACCTGGTCGAGGACGCGCAGGATGGCCGCGCTGGTGCGGATGCCGCCGTTGCCGCCGTCCTCGATCGTGCGCACGGCCAGCGACGACAGGTCCGCCGGGACCGTCGGCACCAGCTGGCGCGGCGGGACGATCCGGCCCTGCGGCGACATCGGGGCCGGCGGGATCGCGGGCGGGCCGCCGGGCAGCGCCCAGCGGCCGGTCAGCAGCAGGTAGAGGACCGCGCCGAGCGCCTTGACGTCGTCGCGCAGCGTCGCCTCCGGCAGCGGGCCGGGGAACGCGAGCTTCAGCGCGCCGTTCGGCGTCAGCCGCAGCCGCTGCGGGTGGTCGAGCCCGAGGACGAGCCCGTTCTGGTGGGCCTGTTCGACGGCTTCGGCCAGCGCCTGGACCATCCGCGCGGCCGCGCCGGGGGCCACCGGGCGCTGCGCGACGAGGTCGACCAGGTCGCTGCCCTTGGTCCACTCGGCGACCACCACGCCGAGCAGGCCTTCGCTGGAGGTGATGCCACTGCCGAGCGCGAGGACGTCGAGCACGCGGGCGACACCGCCGTGGCCGAACTTGGACGCGTGCGTGGCGCGTTCGAGGGTGCGCCGGGCCTGGCGGGCCGCTTCGGGGTCGGCCGGGTCGCCGACCAGCAGGGTCAGCGCGACGTCCCGCTTCAGCTGCCCGTCCCGGGCGCGCCAAAGGTGGGCGTCACCCCGCTCGTCCACGCCGAACTGCGCGAGGAGGCGGTAGCGGCCGTCGCCGACCACACGCCCGGGGGCCAGCGATCCGACCTGGGCCTTGCCCACGTGGTTCGCACCCCCCGCCTGTTCGCTCCGCCTCGTGTCCACCCTCACTCGCTCCCGCTCGATCCCCGTTTTCGAGGGTACCCAGAATACGACGCGGGAGTCGTCGCCATCCGTACCGGAATCGTTACCCCCGCTTGATCAACCGGGTGAACCTCGAAGTCGCCGGTTTCAGCTCCTCCACCTTGAGCGCCATCAGCACGCCGAACGAGACGACGATGCCGACGATGCCCTGCAGGAAGAGCTTGACCCACGCCTGCAGCGTCGGCCCGAACGAGTCCGGCACGACCTGGCCGGCCACCCAGGCCGCGCCGACGCCGAGCCCGCTCGCCACGACCGTGAAGAGGATCACGCCGATCACCCGCTTGCTCCGCAGGTTACCCAGCGTCACCCAGAGCCACACCTGGCCCAGGATCGCGCCGACGACGAACGTCAGCGCGTTGACCATCATGACGCCGAGCACGACGTTGTCCGGCGACAGCAGCACCGGGCACAGGTACAGCAGCGGCACCTTGACCAGCGTCATCACGATCATGATCAGCGTCGGCGTCCGCGCGTCCTTCATCGCGTAGAAGACGCGCATCTGGAGCATCACCAGCGCGTACGGCAGCAGTGCGAACGCCGAGATGGCCAGGGCGTCGCCGAGCCGCTCGGCCGTGTCGACCGTGCCCTTGCCGAACGTGAACAGCGCGATGCCGATCGAGCCGCCGACCACGGTCATCACCGCGGAGATCGGGACGAGCATCACCGTCGAGATCCGCGACGCGTAGGACAGGTCGCCGATCAGCTTCTTGTGGTCGCCGTCGGCGGCCGCGCGGCTCATCCGCGGCATGATCGCCGTCAGCAGCGAGACGCCGATGACGCCGTACGGCAGCTGGAAGAGCAGCCAGGCGTTGCTGTAGGCCGTCACACCACCGGGTGAACCGCTGGTCAGGACGCGCGTGTTGATCGTGTAGCCGATCTGGCTGACCGCGACGTACCCGAGGATCCAGAGCGCGAGGCCGCCGAACTCCTTCATCTGCTTGTCGATGCCCCAGCGCCACTTGAACCGGAAGCCGGACCGCAGCAGCGGCGGGACCAGCAGGATGGCCTGGGCGACGATGCCGCCGGTGACGCCGATGCCGAGCGTCAGCACCTTCGGGTCGGTGATCGACGGGTGCGCGGTGTCGATGTCGCCGGGCATGACCCAGACGACCAGGATCGTGAAGATGACCACCAGGTTGTTGATCACCGGTGCCCACGCGGTCGGGCCGAAGATCTGCTTGGCGTTCAGCACCGCCGAGAGCAGCGCGAACACGCCGTAGAAGAAGATCTCGGGCAGCAGCAGGTAGGCGAACGCCGTGGTCAACGACGGGCTGGCCTTGCCGGAGCCGTCGACGTACAGGCTGGTGAACGCCGGCGCCGCGACCACCGCCACCAGCGTGCCGACCAGCAGCAGCGTGAACGCCACGGTGATCAGGCGCTGCGTGTAGGCCGCGCCGCCGTCGGGCTCGTCCTGCGAGCGGACGAGCAGCGGCACCACCACGCTCGCGAGCACGCCACCCATCAGCAGCTCGAAGATGATGTTCGGCATCGTGTTGGCGACGTTGAACGAGTCGTTCGCGATGCCCTGGCCGATCGCGCCGACCAGCAGCAGCTTCCACAGGAAGCCGGTGATCCGGCTGATCAGCGACGCGATCGCCATCCGGCCGGACGCCTTCGCCAGCGACGGCGCCTTGGCCGGCGCCTCTTCGTCCGGCCTCGGCTTGACCAGCGGCCCCTTGAGGGCCGGCATGACCTGGGTGGCCAGCGCGTCGTAGGGGCGCATGACGTCCGGGTCGGCGACCGGCCAGCGCGAGTTCATCGGGACGCCGGCGGTGCGCGGGATGAACCGCGTGGCCTCCGGGTCGGGCGGGCGCTGGGCCTCCTCCTGCCACGGCCGCACCGGCGCCGGACGCCGGGGCGCGCGGCCGCGCGGGGGCACGGGCGTGCCCGGCGGCGGAGTCCCGGGCGGCACCATCGGCTGGGACGGCTGCGGGAGCCGCCCCTGCTGCGAAGGCGGGCCCTGCTGGACCGGCGGACCAGGCTGGACCGGCGTGCCCGGCGAGCCCGGCTGGAGCGGGGAGCCCGGCTGGCCCTGCTGCACCGGTGAGCCCGGTGAGCCTGGTTGGACTGGTGGGCCTGGCTGGACTGCCAGACCCGCCTGGACCGGTGAGCCCGGCTGGATCGGCGGGCCCTGCTGGACCGGCGAGCCTGGCTGACCGGGCGAGCCCGGCTGGACCGACTGGGTCGGCGAGCCCGGCGGGTTCTGCGGTGGCGGGCCTGGCTGGCCCTGCGGTGCCGGGCCTACCGGGTTCTGCGGCGGCGGCACCGGCTGGATGCGGGTGGGCGCCGGGCCGCCGGCGTTGCGGGGCGGTTGCCCGCCGCGCGGGGGCGGGCCCGGTGGCGGGACGCGGCGCGGCGGCCGGTCCTCACGCGGCAGCCGGTCTTCCGGCGGCCAGTCGTCCCGGCGCGGCCGATCTTCGGCGGGCCAGTCCTCACGGGGGCGCTCGTCGCGGCGCGGCCGGTCCTCCAGCGACCGGTCGTCACGAGGCCGCTCGTCACGGCGCGGGCGATCTTCGGCGGGCCACTCTTCGCGACGCTGCCGGTCCTCGCGAGGTCGTTCGTCCCGGTGGGGGCGGTCGTCGGCGGGCCGGTCCTCGCGGCGCGGGCGGGCTTCGCGCGGTGCGCGGTCTTCCGGGGGCCGGTCTTCGCGGGGCCGGTCGTCGCGGCGGCGGCGGTCGCGCGGGGGTGGGCCGTCCTCGCGGATCGGGCGTTGGTCGCGGACCGTGGCGTCTTCGGGTGGGAGCTGGCGCGGGCGTCCGTTGCGGGGCGCCTGGCGGCGGCCGCGCTCCGGTGGCGGAGGCGGCTGCTGGCGGCGGGCCGGCTGGGCCGCTCGAGGCGGCCCGTCGGTCCGTTGCGGGGGCGGAGCGCCTTCGCGCCGAGGACGACTCGCACGCTCGGGTGGTAAGCCCGGCTCTCTCTCCAACGCGTGCCCAATCCTCGGTGCTCGTCTCCGGTGCCGCGGCCCGGTGCCGCGCACGTGCGGACCAAGGGTAATCGGGAACCGCCCGGAACACGCGAACCCCGACCGATCAGTCCACTATGTCGCGACCCGCGCGGGCGTCCTTCACCCGCCGGTAGATCCGGCGCGAGGCGAGCAGGAGCAGCGCCACACCTGCGGCAACGGTCGCGATGATGGTGATCGCGCCGTACTCGGTGGACGTCAGTTCGAACCGCGCGGGTGACCCGAGCGGGGTACCGGTGGGCGTGCTCAACGACACATCGACGCTGAACCGGCCGGCCCGCAGCGCCTCGACCGGGAGGAAGTAGTTCCGGCCGCCGCCCGCCGGGAACGAGCGGACGCTCGTGTCGTCCGCACGCAGGCCGGTGTTGTTGTCCAGGGTGAACCGGGCCGTGATCCCGACCGGGAGGTCGTTGACCACGTACACCGGCAGTGGCGAGTTGCCCGACGCCAGCGCGATCGTCTGCTGCGGCTGGGAGACGGTCACCCGTGAGCTGATCGCCGTGATCTCGGCGGTCGCGTTCGCGGTGGCCGCGTCGGCGGGCAGGCCCCGCCAGCCGGCCGACGCGCCGCGCAACTCGGCCAGCCGGACCGGGGCGACGACGTCGTCCGGTTTCACCCGTTTGGTGGGGTCGAGCTGCATCGAGGAGGCCATCCCGGCGGCCTTGCCGTCGATGTCCGCGAGGGTCGAGACGACCGACGGGTCGGTGCTCGCGTCCGGGTTCTCCCCGCCGTCGCCGACCGCGCTGGAGCCGCCCGGGTCGGCGGCCAGCAGCGTCGGGAGCGAGGTCGCCGTGACCAGCCCGGCGTTGAGGTAGTTGCCGACCTGCTGCAGGTACGCCGTGAGCTCGGCGGCCGGGGCGTCCCACCGCCGGGGCGGCGCGACGAGCAGGTGGTCGGGGCGCTCCTGCCCGGCGGGCTGGCCGAGGCCGGCGCGGAAGGCGAGGGCGCCGAGCCCGTTCTGGCTCGAGATGGCCCGCTCGGTGCTGGCCGCGACGGTGACTGAGTCGGGCACGCTCGGCACGCCCGTCATGGCCGAGGAGATCAGCGAGTCGGTCGGCTGGGCCCGCACGGTACTGCCCTGCACGGTGACCCCGCCGCCGGCCGCGGCGGGCGCGAGCCTCCCCGCGTCCGTGAGCACCGTGCGGACGCCGGCCTGGGTCAGCGCGGTGAGCACCGCTTCGTTGAGCGTGCCGTCCGGCCAGAGCACCCCGGTCTGCGGCGTGACGCCGGCCAGCTGCTGGATCGTCGCCGCGCCCGCGGCCGCGCGGGTCACCAGCGAGGTGTCGCCGGGACGGATCTGCGAGACGGTGTTCAGGTCGGCGTCGGCGAACGGCATCGCCACCGCGCAGCGGCCGACGAGCAGCGCCCGGAGTGACGCGAGCCACGTCTTCGCGGTCTCGGCGCCCTTGCCGGCGACGTTCCCGGCGTCCGTGTGGACCTGGTAGCCGCCGCTCATCGCCTCGACCGTGGCCAGCAGGTCCGGGTCGAGCGCGAAGCACATGGACCGGGCGAGGTTCGGGTCGCTCTGCACGGCCGTCGACGCGGACGTGACCAGCGCGTTCAGCCGGCCGTCGGGGCCGATCTCGTCGGCCAGCCGGTCGTCGCGCAGCACCAGCGGCTGGCCGAACGGCGCCGCGTAGACCTGCGGGACGCTGCTGGTCAGCGGCCAGAGCAGGGTCATGCTCGGCGCGCCCGCCGACGAATGCCCGGCCGTTTTGCCCGCCCCGGACAGCACGGGCATCAGCATGCTGACCGCGGCCAGCCGCGCCGGCCCGCCGAACTCGGGCGTCCCGTTCACGTTCACCAGCAGCGGGTAGACGCCGGGGCGGCTGAGCTGCGCCGCCTTCGCGCCGGTCAGGTTCACGGTGATGGCCAGGGGCGCGCTCTGTCCCGGCTCCAGCACGTCCGCGAGCGAGGTGAACTCGGTCAGCGGGGAGTCCTTGATGACGGCGCCGGAGAGCACGTCGCCGATCCCGCGGGACGTCGTCTGCCGGTCGCCGACCTGCAGGCGGACCTGCGGGCGCGTGACCTTCCGGTCGCCGGTGTTGGTCACCTTGCCGGCGACGGTCAACGTCGTCGTCGAGCTCGTGATGACGCGCGGGTTGAGCTGCGTCAGGTCGACGCGAAGGCGGGCGCCTTCCTCCGCCTGGGCCACGGTGGCCCCGGCGAGGGCGGGGACGGCCAGGAAGAGGACGGAAAGGAAGGCTGCGGCGAACCGCTTCACTCGGGGGCTCCCTCAGGGGCGTGCTCGTCTCGTCCGTGGACGTCCGGGCGCGCGAAAAGTTCCTCGATCAGTGGGCCGGCCTTCCGGACGAGCTTCCGCTCGTCGGAGTAGGCCAGCTTGGTCTCCAGCTCGGCCAGCGGGACCCAGGCCACCTCGGTGACCTCGACGTCTTCGTCGGACAGCTCGCCGCCGAGCGCTTCGAGCAGGAAGTGGTGCACGGTCTTGTGGATGCGCCGCCGCTCCGCCACGAACCAGTAGTCGATGGTCCCCAGCGGGCGCAGCACCCGCGCGTCGATGCCGGTTTCCTCCCGCACCTCGCGCACGGCGGTCTGCTCCACTGTCTCACCGTCCTCGATGTGGCCCTTGGGCAGCGACCAGAGCAGTCTGCCGTGCCGGTCCAGCCGGCCGATCAGCACCGCCTGTTCGCGCTCGGCGTCCACCACGAGGCCACCGGCCGACGTCTCGTCGACCGTGGTCAGACGCCTGCCGCGCTGACGCCTGCGCCGCCTGCGCGGCTTCGAGGCGCCGGGGCGGCCGGCTGATCCAGACATGCTGCGATGCTAGAGCAAACGGTTGCCCCGGTAGGCTGGCTCTCCGTGTCCTGTCCGGTGGTGCCTGTAGTAAATCGCACCTGGAACGTAGTGGGATTTTCGTGAACGACGTGGTCGCCAAGGAGAACGCGGTGGTCGAGCTGATGCGGCTCTCCCCCCTGGCGGACGAACTGGCCGAGAGGTTCGCCAGGGCGGGACACCGCCTGTACCTCGTCGGCGGCAGCGTGCGCGACGCGCTGCTCGGCCGGCGCTCCGGCGACCTCGACTTCACCACGGACGCGCGGCCCGACCGGGTGCTGAAGATCGTCAGCGAGTGGGGCGACGCGGTCTGGGACGTCGGCATCGCGTTCGGCACGGTCGGCGTCACGAAGAAGGGCATGCAGCTCGAGATCACGACGTTCCGGGCCGACAGCTACGACCGCGTGGGCCGCAACCCCGAGGTCACCTTCGGCGACAGCATCGAGGGTGACCTGCTGCGCCGCGACTTCACGGTCAACGCGATGGCCGTCGAGCTGGCGACCAAGACGTTCATCGACCCGCACGACGGGCTGAGCGCGCTGCGGGAGAAGGTGCTCGACACACCGGCGACGCCGCAGGAGTCGTTCGCCGACGACCCGCTGCGGATGCTGCGGGCCGCCCGGTTCGCCGCGCAGCTGGGCTTCACGGCGGCGCCGCGGGTGGTCGACGCGATGACCGCGATGGCGGGCGAGATCGACCGGATCACCGCCGAGCGCGTGCAGGCCGAGCTGTCGAAGCTGCTGCTGGCCGACGACCCGCGGCCGGGCCTGGAGCTGCTGGCCGACACCGGGCTGGCCGACCGGGTGCTGCCCGAGGTCACCGGGATGCGGCTGGCGATCGACGAGCACCACCAGCACAAGGACGTCTACCAGCACTCGCTGACCGTGCTGGCCCAGGCGATCGACCTGGAGAAGACGCACGAGCCGACGTCGGAGCCGGACCTGATCCTGCGGCTGGCGGCGCTGCTGCACGACGTCGGCAAGCCGGCGACGCGGGAGTTCCAGCCGGGCGGCGGGGTGAGCTTCCACCACCACGAGGTCGTCGGGGCGCGGATGGCCCGCAAACGTTTGCGGGCCCTGAAGTACTCGAAGGAGATCGTCGACGACGTCTCCCAGCTCGTGTTCCTCCACCTGCGGTTCCACGGCTACGGCAAGGGCGAGTGGACGGACTCGGCGGTCCGCCGGTACGTCACCGACGCCGGGCCCCTGCTGACCCGGCTGCACAAGCTCGTCCGCGCCGACTGCACCACCCGCAACCGCCGGAAGGCCGCGGCGCTGCAGGCGACGTACGACGACCTCGAGGCCCGCATCACCGCGCTCAAGGCCAAGGAGGACCTCGACCGCGTGCGGCCGGACCTCAACGGCGAGCAGATCATGGAGCTGCTGGGCATCAAACCGGGGCCGGACGTCGGCAAGGCGTGGAAGTTCCTCAAGGAGCTGCGCCTGGACCGCGGGCCGCTGGAGCACGACGACGCCGTCGCGGAGCTGAAGAAGTGGGCCGCTGAGCAGGGAATCGGGAAATCCTGACCGATTCACGCCGAATTCCGTGGATCGCTGGACCTGGCCGTCGCGGATCGGTGATACTCCCTAACCTCGGTTCACCGACGTGACCAGGGGGTTGTCCGTCCGATGTCCACGGAAGCGCCCGGGCCGCCCAAACCGGGCAGCTTCTTCGTGGCGCTGCTCCGGCAGGGCGCGCCCGCGATCGCGACGGCGACCAGCGAGCTTTCGGACGAGATCGGCGACCCGACCCCGATCCACGCGCTGAAGCGGATCTCGAAGATCGCCGGGCCGATCGACCCGGCCCGGCGGGACGGCCTGCTGCTGCGCGCCACCCGTTATGTCGTGCTCATCCCGCTGGCCTACCGGCTGCTCGCGGTGCCCGGCCAGTTCGGCGTCTACGTCTTCCAGCACGGCACGACCGGGCTGCTGCCGGTCGGGCTGTTCACTCTGCTCTCGGTCGCGGTGAACGTGATCGGCTTCCGCTGGATGTTCCGCTCGGCGCCGTTCCGCGGGCGGGACGCCGGGAAGCTGCTGGCCGCCGACCTCGTCTTCACCGTGCTTTCGCCGCTGGCCCTCGCGCTGACCGTGCCGTCCGGCGCGTACTTCGACGCGCTGGCGGTCAGCAGCGTCCACCTCTTCGGCGAGGCGGGGCTGCTGACGCTCGCCCTCGGCGTCCCGAGCGGGCTGGTGTTCGGCCTGCTCAGCTTCCCGCTGCGGATGCTGGCGAACTGGGTCAACACCGGCCAGTTCCACGTCGGCGCCGCCTTCTCGACGTACTCGGCGCTGCTGGCCGAGCTGTTCCTGGCCACGGCCGCGCTGGTGCTGACCGGGCTCGGCACGCGGCTGGCCCTGGCCTACGGCACCCGCAACGGCCGGCTCGCCGAGCGTGCCCAGCAGCACCGCATGCTGCACGACACCGTGCTGCAGACGCTCGAGGCGATGGCGTTGTCCGGCACGTCGAACGCCGAAGAACGGCTCGTCGAGATCCAGCGGCTGGCGCGGGCGCAGGCGATGGAGATCCGGCACACGATCGAGTCGGCGGCGTCCGAGCGGGCCGAGGACGGCGCCCGGCCGCTGGGCGAAAAGCTCGCCGCGCTCGCCGCCGAGATGGCGCGCGACGGCCTGCGCGCCCAGCTCGTGGTGGCCGAACTGGACGACGACACGCTGTCCGAGGTCCGCCAGATCGCCATCCGCGACGCGGTGCGCGAGGCGCTGCGGAACACGATGAAGCACTCCGGCACCGACCGCGTGGTCGTGCGGGTCGAGGAGCGCGACGGCGGGATCGCCGTCATCACCCGCGACCACGGCAGCGGCTTCAGCGCGGCCGACCACCCGGCGGGCTTCGGCATCAGCGAGTCGATCACCGCGCGGCTGGCGGAGGTCGGCGGGACGTCGCGGGTCGAGTCGGGACTCGCCGGGGGCGGCACGCGGGTGACGTTGTGGGTGCCCTTCTGATATCCCCGGATCATGACCTCGATCGAGCTGCTCGCCGACGCCCTCGCCGCCTACCGCTCCGGTGACCGCGACCAGGCCGCCGAACTCGCCCGCCGGTCCGGCTCGCCGCTCGCCGGGGAGCTGCGGATCCACCTGGCCGGGGACCGTTCGGGACCCGTGTACGACCAGCCGGAGGCGTTCACGGCGTTCATCCGCGGCGGCGGCAACGTCGAGCTCTACCGCCGGCTGAGCGAAGAGCTGGCCGCGCGCTACGACGCCGTCGAGCCGGAATCGCTGCTCGACCTGGGCTGCGGTGACGGCCTGGCCGTGGTGCCCGCGCTCGCGCAGGCCGCCCACACGCCCAACCGGATCGACCTGGTCGAGCCGTCGGCCGCGCTGCTCGACGGCGTCCGCGAGCGCGTGCCGTCGGCCGGCTGCTGGCGACCGCGCAGGAGTTCCTCGCCCGCGACGACCTCGGCTGGGACTTCACGCAGTCGACGTTCGCACTGCAGTCGATCGAGCCGGAGCAGCGCGCCGAGGTGCTGCGTGCCCTCCAGCCGCGCACCGGGACGCTGGTGCTCGCCGAGTTCGACGTCCCCGAGTTCACCGAAGGCTCGCCGGAGCACCTGCGCTCGCTCGTCGCGCGCTACGAGCGGGGCGTCGCCGAGTACGGCGCCGACGCGTCCCTGGTCGCGCAGGGTTTCCTGCTGCCGGTGCTGCTCGGGATCGTCTCCGGCGAGGAGCGGACGAACTGGGAACAGCCGGCCGAGGCCTGGGCCGAGCAGCTGAAGACGGCGGGCTTCACCGAGGTCGGCGTCGAACCGCTCGCCGACTACTGGTGGGCGCCCGCCGTCCTGGTCACAGCCTGCTGAGCGAGCCCGCCTCGACGTGCTGGGCGATCGGCCGCGGCAGCAGGTACGCCACCGCGCCGCCCGGCATCGCCTGCCACGGCGCCGTCACTCCGGTCAGCACCCGTACCGAGCGCTGGATGCGGTAGAGCCGCTTCTCGCGTTCGCGGTCGAACGCCAGCGACGTGTCGATGAACCGCGCGCCTTCGGCGTGCACCAGGTTGCCGGTCTCGTTGCCGAACCGCACGACCGTCGTGCCCGGCGTGAGCACGATCAGCCGCTTGCCGCGGTAGAAGTTCAACGGCGGTTCGCCGCGCATCGGCAGGATCGGCCAGTCGGTGGGCTGGTCGGACTCTTCGGCCGGCCGTGGCGGCAGCATCAGCAGCACGCCGAGGAGGTAGCGGGCGGCGTCGCCGAGCGAGCCGAACGCCACCGGCTCGTCGACCGGGGGCCGCGAGACCTCCCAGCCGTTCTCCGCGCGGCGCAGCGTCCAGACGCCCTCGGCGGGCACCTCACCGGCGCCGATCTTGTAGGCCGCGGCCGGGACACCGTGCTCGTTGAGCCGCTGCTGCAGCAGCTCCAGGGACTCCGCGCCCCGCAGGGTTCGCACCTGCTCGCCGCGGGCGACGCGGGTCAGCGTGCGCTCGTCCGGCAGGTCGGCGCTCGTCTGCGGCGGCCGCGGCTGGCCGAGGACCTCCGCTTCCGCCGTCGCGCGGACGAGCTCCCCGACGAACGGCGGCCGGAACCCGGCGGCGCGGATGTGCTCGACCAGCTCCGGCTCCGGCGGCACGCCGTACTTGCGCAGGTAGTGCGGCACGGCGGCGGGCCAGATCCAGGTGCCGTCGGTGTGGAACGCGTTCGGCACGTCCGGCTTCGCGCCCGGCGCGCCGAAGATGTCCGGCAGCGGTGCGGGCCGGTGCGCCGCGACCGGCGAGCGGAACAGGTAGTCGAGCACCCCGCGGACCTGGTCCGGCGGCACCGGCGGCCGGTTGACGACCGGGCGCTCGCCCTCGGCGTGCGAGTCGGCGGGCCGCGCGTGCCGGAACACCGTGTCGAGCGGCTGCCCGGCCTTGGCGGTGAGCCACGCCGGCAGGTGCTTCGGCGCTCGCGGGTAGGTCGCCAGCTCCAGCTCGTAGGCCGCGGTCGACGGGCGGCCGCCGTCGTTGGGCGGCACCCGCCAGTCCGGCTCGCGGTCGGCGTCGAAGTCGAAGTCGAACTGCGACGCCGAGTCGAGCGTGAACGTGCCCTGGAACCAGGTGCCGGCTTCGGCCTGGAACATCGCCGCGCGCAGCCGCGCGAAGAGCCCGCCGAGCCGCGGCACCGCGGGCAGCGAGACCGACACCGGGCCGTCTTCGTCGCCGACCGCGCGGACCTCGATCTCGGAGTAGTCCCCGACCTGCCGGAACTGCGCGCCGACGCGGACCCAGCCGCCGGGCACCGTGTGCAGCAGCGTCCGGCCGATGGCGCGCAGCAGCGCGTTCTGGTCGCCGGCGCCCGGCTGCGGCCGCGCCTCCGGCGTCTCGGTGAAGTCCTGCCGCGCCTGCCACAGCGCGGTGACCTGCTTGGCGGGCACCGTGACCGAGAAGTCGGTCAGGCCCAGCTGCGCCGCGCGGGCGGCGTCGTCGCGGACCCAGCGCAGGGTCAGCTCCGGCCGGTCGCCCGGCGCGACCTCGAAGACCTCGTCGTCGAACTCGCAGAAGGTGCGCAGCGTGAACGTCGACGGCACTTCGCTCGCCGGCACGACCTTCGCCGGCCGGCCGTCGTGCTCCTTGTCGAAGCCTTCCGGCGGCTCTTCCTCCGGCAGTACCGACAGCAGCACGGTGCCGTCCGTGGTCGACCGTTGCGCGCGGAACGTCCCCTCGCCCCACGTCGCGTACAGGCCGTCCGGGCGGTCGGCCACCTCAACCCGGTAACGCACGTTCGTCCTCCCCGTCCCCAGTGACCCCAGAAAACTTAGTCGACCGGGTACCGAGCGAACCACCGGTCGTCGCCCGGCGCATCCGGGCCGAACTCGGCGATCGCGTCGTCCGCCAGGCCGACGATGACGTCGCGGAGCTCCAGCTGCTCCAGCCAGCTCTTCCGCAGGGCTTCTTCGCCGTACATCGCGCCGACGAGGTTGCCGCAGACCGAGCCGGTCGAGTCGCTGTCCCCGCTGTGGTTGACCGCCGCGAGCAACGCCGAGTCGGCGTCCGTGGTGGTCAGCGCGACGTACACGGACATCGACAGCGCGGTCTCGCCGACGTTGCCCTGCCCGAGCGTTTCGAGCTTCTCCGGCGTCGGCGGTCCTTGTTCCGCCAGCGCCAGGGCCGCGTCGAGCGCCGCGCTCTGCTCCTCGTGCCCCGGGTGCTTCACGAGCTCGTCGCGTGCCGCCGCGAGGGCGTCGAGCAGCGGCTTGCCGTGCAGCAGCCCGTGGACGAGCACCGCGAAGCAGCCCGACGACAAATACCCGCTCGGGTGACCGTGGGTCAGCGCCGCGCTCTCGGCACCGAGCCGGAACACCTCGGCGAGGTCGTCCGACCACAGCGCGACCGGCGCCGCGCGCATCACGCCGCCGCAGCCCTTCGAGTTGTTCACCGGCCGTTCGATGCTGCCCCGGACACCCGCGCGGCCGTACGCCTCGAGCTCGCCAAAGCAGGTCAGGCCCGGCGCGCGCCGGCTGAACAGGTCCTGGTGGGTGATCAGCCAGCCGTCCGGCGCCTCGACCGTCGACTGCGGCCCGCGCGCCCGGTCCCACGCGACGCCCTGCGTGTGCAGCCAGCGCTGGTAGGCCATCTGCAGTGAGTGCACGACGTCCGCGGCGCCCGTCCGCCGCCGTTGGGCGTGCGCCCTGATCAGCGCTTCGAGCGTGAAGAGCGTCATCTGCGTGTCGTCGGTGATCCGGCCGATGCCGCCGTACGCGGGGATGAAGTCGGTGATCCCGGCCGGCCCGGCGATCTCGCGGATCCGGTCGATGGAGTCGAACTCCGTCTTCGCGCCCAGCGCGTCGCCGATCGCCCCGGCCAGCAGGCTGCCCCGCAGCCGCGAACGCAGGCCCGGTCCCGCCGGCGCCGGGGTGAACCGGCCGCTCGGGTACCGGCGCTCCCAGCGCGCGTGCTCCGCGGTCTCCGTCTGGAGGCCGTTGCGGTTGAAGTACCAGAAGACGTCGCTGCCGACGTCGTCGAGCAGACCGAGGTCGGCCAGCCGCGCGGCCGACGGCAGGCCGGGCACGCCGGCCCGGGCACCGACGAGGGCCCCGGCGAGCGCGCCCGCGACCGGGCCGGACCGTGCGGCGAGCCTGATCGCCGCTTCCGGGTCGTAGCCGCGCTTGGCCGCGGCGAACAGCGCGCGGCCGAGCACCGACCGCACGCTCCGGCCGTCGCCGATGCTCTCCAGCTGCGTCACGTCGTCGGCGTCGCGGTCCTCGCGCAGCGCCAGCGTCGACTCCGCCAGGTCGCCGCCGATCTCCTGCAGCCGCAGGTGGACGGGCAGCGCGAACGCGTCGCGCGTGAGCAGGGCCTGGAAGAGCGCGATCAGCAGCTCGACGCCCTCGGTGACCTCCGCGCCGGCCGCGCTGCCGGTCAGCTCGCGGGCGACGTCCTTCGCGTACTGCTCGCCGTCGACGTCCGCCAGGGCGACCGCTCCGGCCGGCGTCGCGGCCAAGGCCGTGGCCAGCAACGCGGAGAACTCGGCGGGCGCGGGACCCGCGTGCCGGGTCGCGACGGCCAGCCAGCCGACCGGGTCCGGCTCGGGCAGGGTGGCGGGCACCTCGCCGGACGGCACCGGCGGCAGGCCGCGCAGCACGGCGTCGGTGTGGAAGAGCAGGTGCCGCGTCAGGCCGCCCATCGGCAGCGGGCCCGCCGGGTCGGCGCCGCCGCCGAGCGCGTCACCGATGGCGAAGCCGACGTACGCGCCGACGATCCGGTGCCACGCGAAGCGCCCGGCAGGCGTGCCGAAGGCGGAGAACTTGCCGAACGTCCACGGCACCGGCCGTGGCCGCGCGTCCTCGCCGACGTGCGCGACGAGACCGTTCGCGGCCAGGTCGGCAGGCCATTCCGGGTCCTGGCCGGCCCGGCGGCGGACACCGTTGCGGTACTGCCAGGCGAACCCGCGCAGGTACCGGAGGCAGTCCTCGGGCGACAGCTCGAAGTGGTAGTCGCGGGCGTGGTTGACCGCGTACCGGAGGTGCCGTTCGAGCAGGTCCGGCGGTTCGACGCCGAACTCCGCGACCAGCGCCGGCAGCGCCTCGGCGACCTCCGGCCCGGCTTCGGGCGCGGGGTGGTCCACCTTGGCGCGCGGCTCACCGGGCTCGACGCCGGCCAGCTCGGCCGCCGTGAGGCTGCGGGCCAGTCCGGTGCCGGGGTCGAGGGTCAGCCCGGTCGAGGGCCGGTCCGCCAGCAGTTCGCGAACCGCGACCCGCCACCGGTGCGGGTAGCGCCCGGGCACCTTCGCCGACGAGCTGTAGGCGATCACCTCGTGGCCGTTCGTGCCGGGCACCGGGCGCACCAGCGGCTCGCCGTCCGGCGTCGGGACCAGCACCTCGGTGTCCAGCAGGGCCCGGACGAACTCGGCCCGGCTGATCCAGTTCGCGCCCAGGTAACCCAGCAGCTTTTCGGCGTCGGTCGTGGGCACCGGGAAGCCGCGCCACACCGGGCCGGGCGTGTACTGCTCGTTGCCGCGGTGCGGACCCGTCGGCTCGCCGAACAGCGTGTACTGCGTCCAGCCGCGGATGGCGCGAACCGGGATGCCGAGGTCGCGGCCCGCCTTCTCGTCGAACTCCGGGTCGACGTCGGGCCGCCATTCGACGAAGCCCTCGTCGCTTTCTGTCATGCTCCCCATCCTCGGGCTAATGCCGCGGGTACCGCTCGATCCACTGGTCGCCGAGCGCGCTCAGCGCGGAGTGCCGGTCGAAGTGCCAGTAGGCGTCCGAGGCGACGTTCTCCACCACGTAACGCAGCTCCAGCTGGTCGACCCACTTCTGCGGCAGCCCGGGGATCCCCGTGCGCGCGCCGAGCAGGGCACCGGCGATCGCGCCGGTGAGCGCGCTGCGGCCGGAGTGGTTGATGGCCCGAAGCAGCGCCTGTTCCGGGTAGTTCTCGAAGCCCGACAACGCGGCGAAGGCGCGTCCGAGGACCGAGAGCGTCGACTGGCCGTCCCCGATCAGCTCGGGCATCCGCAGGTCGGGCAGCCCGTGCTCGCCGAAGAACGGCACGGACTCGGCGACCATGTCCTTGATCGCCGTCCACTCCGGACCCTGCTGGTACTGGTTGTCCGGGTTGAGCACCTCGCGGCTGAGGTTCCAGATCGGGAAGCTGAACGCCTCCTTGGTCAGCGCGTGCTCGAACAGCCAGGTCAGGTAGGTCGCGGCGGAGAGGTCGGGCTCGGTCGGGTGCGTGACGCCGGCGAGGTCGCGCACGGCCTGGCGGGCGCCGCCGCTGAAGCCGCTGCCGGGGCCGGCCATGGTCAGCGCGGCGGGCAGCGCCGGGATCAGCGCGGCCGGGCCGGTCATCGGCGGCGCGCCCCCGGTCTCGGTGGCGAGCTGGTGGTAGGCGTTGAGCTCGGCGTCGTCGGCGTCGCGGCGGGCGTGCAGGTCCGCGACCTGCACGAGCCAGCCGTCCGCGCTCTCCATCGGCGCGCCCTGCGTCCGCAGCCAGCGCTGCAGTGCCCCGCGGACGACGCTGGGGAAGAGCTGCTCGGCCTCGCGGGACTCGGGCTGCTCGCGGTGCGGGCTGCGGATCACGGCCTCGGTGTAGAACAGCAGCCGCTGCGTCAGCGAGCCGATCCGGCCCGGCTGGTCGAACGCCTGGATCAGGTCGGTGACGCCTTCGATGCCGAACTTCGCGTGGATGTCGTGCAACGGCATCTTGTCGACGGCCGCGCCGAGGGCCTCGCCGAGCGCGAAGCCGACGTACGCGCCCGTGACGCGCTGCCAGCCGTAGCGGAAGCCGTCGAGGTCCCGCTCGAAGTACTTGCCGAAGGTGTCGAGTCTCGGCACCGCGCGCCCGGCGTTGTCGTAGGTCGGGGCCAGGCCGTTCGCGCGCAGGTCGTTGGGCTTGCTGCGCGGCGGCTCCGGCATCTTCAGGCGCTTCAGCCACGACTCGCCGAGCACGGTCTTCGCGCACTCTTCGGCGGTCAGCTCGAAGCCGCGCCGCCGGGCCTTCTCGGCGGCGGCGAGCGGCGGCTTGACCGGATCCGGCAGGCCCATCCGCGCCGCCGTGTCCGCGGCGACCCGGATCAGGTCCTCCTCGGCCTCGGGGCAGCGGCCGTGCACGTCGATCCGCGGCTCGTGGCGAGGGAAGCGCTGGACGATCTCGGCGAGCTCGCCGCTGGAGACGTCCTCGATCGTCGTCGGGCCGCCGTTGATCACCAGGTTCGGCGGGTGCTCGAACTCGGCGAGCGTGGCGACGTCGACCTTCCACCAGCCGTGCTCGCGCGAGGGCAGGTGCCGCGTCGAGCTGAACACCTTGAGCTCGTTGCGCTCCTCGGCGAAGTAGAACCGGTCGGTCTTGCCGGTCTCCAGGTCGAGGGGGACGAAGACCTCGCACCGGATCAGGCCGATGAGCAGCAGTTCGCGGGTCAGCCAGCCGACGCTGGCGAACGACAGCAGCGTCTCGACGGTGTTTTCCGGCTTCGGGTAGCCGCGGCGGATCGGCCCGGCCTTGTACTCGGGGTTCTCGCGCTCTTCGCCGGTCTGGTTGCCCTCGGCGTCGACCTTCACCCAGCCCGCGACGGCCTGCAGCGGCACGCCCAGCTCACCGAGCCCGGCCTTCACGTACTCGGGGTCGACGACCTCGCGCCAGTTCTCCTGGCCGGGGAACGCCACCGGCACCGACAGCCCGCCGGGGTGCGGGTGCGCCTGCCGCAGCTCGCCGTCCGGTTCGCGGACGACGACCGACGGCGGCGGGAAGATCTCCTTCTCCGGCCGGCCCTCGTCGAGGAACGCGATGGTGTTGTAGGGCACCGACCAGCCCTCGGGGATGCGCAGCACCTTCTCGGTGTCCACCCGGAGCCCGGCGGGACCGGAGACGTCCGGACCGTGCACCGCGCGCAGCCACTGGCCGACCTTGGCAATCGCTTCCGCCGCTTCCACCTACTCGATCCTCTCCAGGCTTCCGTCGGACTCGTGCTCGGCGATCGTCTTCGGCAGCACGAAGGCCACCGCGCCACCCGGCAGGTTCGCCCACGGAACCGTGATGCCGGTGATCACGTGCAGCGGGCGTCTCAGCCGGTAGCTCCGCCGTTCCCGCTCGCGTTCCAGCGGCAGCGACGTCGTGGCGAACCGTACCTCCCCGTGGTGGACGAGGTTGCCGGGTTCCTCGCCGAAGCGCAGGACGACCGTACCCGCCACGAGCCGGGTGATGCGCTTGTTGCGGAGCAGGGTGAGGGGAGGCTCACCCGCGGCCGGGTGCACCGGCCAGTCGTCGAGCTCACGGGCGGTCTCGAGCGGGGTTTCGTGCCCGGCGGTCATCCGGGCGGGGTGCAGCAGCAGCGCCCCGAGGAGCTGCTGGGCGGCGTCTTCGAGCCGGTCGAAGTACTTCGGTTCGCGAGGTTCCCCGCCGGCGTACGCGGCGACCTCCCAGCCCTCGGCGGTGAAGTTGAGGCACCAGGTGCCGTCGGCCCGCTCGCCGACGCGGTACGCCTCCGGCCAGACGCCGTGCTCGCCGAGCCGCTGGACCAGGACGATCAGCAGTTCCTCGTCGCCGAGCTCCGGGTCCGGCGTGGTCTCCAGCTCGGCGACGAGGTCACCGCCGGTCTTCTTCACGTCGGAGCGGCCCGGCTTCGGCCGCGGCTTGCCCAGCAGGTCCGCTTCGGCGGTCCGCCGCACCAGCGGCTCGACGTACGGCGGCTGGAAGTGGTTGCGGCGGATGTGCGCGACGAGGTCCGGCTCCGGCGGGACGCCCTTTTCGGCCAGCAGGTCGGCCACCGACGAAGACCAGATCCAGGTGCCGTCGGTGTGGAAGCGCTCGTCGTCTTCTTCGTGGACGACGGCTTCGCGCTCGAGGTACTGCAGCACGAGCGGCGCTTCGGTGTCGGTCAGCGGCGGCCGCTCGACGTCCGGACCGCCGGGCTCGGCGTGCCGGAAGACCACGCCGAGCGGCAGCTGGGCGCGTAGCCGCCACCAGTCGGGGATGTGCTCGTCGGCGCGCGGGAACGCGGCCAGCTCGTCCGGGTAGGCGGCCGACGGTGGCGCCGCCGTCCACACCGGATCGTCGTCGAGCGCGAAGTCGAAGTCGAAGGAGCCGTCCGGGGCGAGCGTGAACCGCGCCTGCAGCCAGGTGCCGCGCTCCTCGGCGTACATCCCCGTGCGCAGCTCGGCGAACAGGTCCGCGATGTCGGCCGTCGTCGTCGCGTTGTGGCCCTCGATCTCGGTGTGCGTGCCCACCTGCCGGAAGTCGACGGCCGCGGGCCCGGCGGCGTCGGCCCGGTGCTCGCGGACGAGCTTCCCCAGCTGCACCAGCACGGTGCGCTGCTCTTCGGGCGAAAGTCGTTGTTCCACGTGAATCATCGCGCCAACGTCGAGGAATAGCCGAAGGTCGGCGGCTCACCGGCGTCGCGGCGGGCGAACTCGTCCTCCCACATCTTGAACGTACGCCGGTACAGCGAGTCGATCAGCGCGCGCTCCTCCTTGGTGATCTTGCGGTTCTCCTCGGCCGCGGCGGCCCAGATCGCGTCGATCGTCCGGTAGAGCGCGAAGATCGGCCCGTCGCCGCGGAGGTAGTTCTTGCGCTCCTCCTCGGTCCGGCGCACGAACCGCTCGCGGTCGAGGCTCCGGATGTCCGGGCCGTGGTCGAACAGCACGTCCGTGACGTGTTCGTTGTCTTCGTCGAACCGGCCGGTCCGCCAGTTGAGGATCCGGCCGGTGAGCCCGCCGTCGGGCGTGCTGTCGACCACGAACGCGTGGTTGAAGTACTCGAAGTAGGACGGCGTCTGGACCATCTAGAGACTCCCCTGCAGCGCGTCCCAGAACAGCTCTCGTTCGCGCTTGATCAGCCCGTCGATCAGGGCCTGTTCCTCCGCGGTGTACGGCCGGTCTTCGGCCTTCCGGAGCGCCTTGAGGTCGCGCCGCACCTCGTACAGCGAATGTTCGTACGCCGAGACGTCGTCCAGCGCCTTCAGGTGCAGGCGCAGTTCGGCGACGTGCCCGTCGATGCGCACGCTCATCTGCAGGTCGCGGTAGCCCGCCGGCGCGGGGTGCGCGAACCGGTCGTCGAAGTCGACGATCTCCAGGCCGGGGTGGTTCGCGATCCGCGCCAAGGCGGCGTAGGCGTCCTGCACCCGTTCGAACTGGATCATCGCGCCCGCGAGGTCGACCAGCCTCGACGCGTCGCCGTCGTAGTTGGTGTTGATCTTGTCCATCGCCCGGCCCTCGGACTTCGGCCCGGGCCGGAACCCGGCGTGGCCGCCGGTCTCCTCCGCCAGCGGCGGCAGGATCTCCTTCAGCTTGCGGTCGACCCGAGCGGCTTCCTCGTAGCGCTCGGCGAGGTACTCCCGCGTGTACGTCTCGTCCCCGAGCTTGCCCAGGTCGAACGGCGCCTGCTGCCGATGCTGCTGGGGGTGTCCCTCGGCCTGGTCGACCACCTCGCTCGACGTCTCCGCCTGCTCGGGCGTGAGCGGCGTCGGCTCGGCGTCCGGGCCCACCGGGGCGGCGTCCGGGTCCGGGTGGTGCACCTCGTGCACGGCGTCGGCGAGGATCGGGAGGGCCTCGTCGTGCAGCAGCAGGTTGGCCATCGTCTCCGGCTTGCGCAGCAGCGAGCGCGTCAGGAACTCGTTGGCCGGGTCGCGGAGCAGGTCGACGAACTCCAGGTGCTCCGCCAAGCGCGTCCGGACGAACTCGCCGATCGGCCCGAGGTTCTGCGAGTTCCCCTCGTGGTCCTTGACGACGAAGTCCTTCGTGGCGCCGTCGAGGGCTTCGGCGACGCGCGGCTCGGCGAGGAGCTCGTCGAGCCGCGACTGCGGGGCGCTGCCGTACCCGCCGTGTTCCGTCGTCTCGGCGTGCCCGGCCGGGACGTGGACCTCGTCCGGCGTGCCGACGTGCATCAGCTTGATGCCCTTCGGCGGCTGCGGCAGGTGCATGAGGTCGCCGGACTGCGGGTCGATGAACGCGACGCCGTCGCGGGTGTGCACGACCATCGCGACGTGCCCGTACTCGACGCCGTTCGGGCCTTCGTACTTCACCGCGACCACGGCGTGGTGGTCCAGCGGCCGGTCCCGCATCTCGCGGATGACGTCGTCGTAGCTGCCGCGCTCGGAGAACGTCTCGCCGAACCGGCCCTCGAGGTGCTCGAGCGTGCCGCGCGTGCCCATCTCGTGGAAGAGGACGGGCTCGGCCGTCATGTCGCCGCCGCGAAGGCGGTCCATGTACGCCTCGGGCGCGCGGGTGCAGTTGGACATGTACCCGTTTTCGAGGGCGCCCGGCTGGTGGAAACCCGGGTTGACCTCGCGCAGGTGCGGGTGGCGGTCCTGGACGTAGGCCGCGCGCTCGCTCGGCGTCGTCCCGTCGGCGTGGATGGCCGGTTCGGACGGCGGGTTCGTCGACCGCGCCAGCCGTGAGTAGTCCGGCCCCGGCTCGGGGACGGGCAGGGGCTCGGCCGGACCGTCGGCGACGTCGTGGACCGCCGGGTGCTCGGGTGGCGGTGCCACGTGCTCCGGCTCGCCGAAGCCGCCGAGGCGTTCCATCAGGGAGGCCTGCCGGCGCCGTTCGAACTCGGCCGCGTTGTGGTCGTTCTCGGCGCGCCGTTCGGCCATCTTCTGCCGCGCGGCCTCGGGGTCGAGGTGACGCGGGTGGCCAGGACCGATCTCCTCGGCCTCGATGACCCACTTCCGGCGGCCCTCGGGCGTGATCTCGAGACGTCGCTCGTGCACCAGGAGCTGCGTCCCGGGCGGCGACAGCGATTCGCGCTCGGACGGGTTCTCGGCGAGCTTCGAGATGTCGCGGAGGTTGTCCGAACGGACGTGCAGCTCGACGTCGTCGCCGAACTTGCTGGTCGAGAACTCGTCGGCCTTGATGGACGCGCTCGAGAAGGACGGCTCGACGACCACGTCACCCGGGTTGTAGGGCCCGGAGACGAGCTCGGCCAGCCGCGGGTCACCGCCGACGTCGAACGCCCGGACGGACTCGCCGGACGTGCGCGGGACCTGGTTGAGGCCGTCGGTGATGGCGCGGGCGTTCGCCTGCGCGAGGTCGAAGCCGGGGTGCCCGGGGCCGCGGCGCAGGGCCTCGTTGACGTCGTAGGCGTACTCGCCGCGCGTGTAGCCGTGCACCGCGACGGCGGCTTCGTCGGTCAGAGGCAGGCCGGCGGCGTCGCGGCGGGCGAGCGCGCGGTCGTGGATGTCCTGGTAGATGCGCTCGTCGCCGACCGCGCGGCGGATGCTCTCGTGGTCGGCCGGCGTCCCGCGGTGGCCGTCGTCGAAGAGGTAACCCTCGTCGTGCGGCAGCCGTTCGGGCGCGGGGTTGAGCCGATCGGCGATCGCCGGCGGCTCGTGGTGGCCGAGCGGCAGCTCGCGGATCCCGGTGGCGTCGTGCGGCAGCTCGGCGAGCCGCCCGGTGACGGGATCGGCGAACAACACCCCGTGCTCGGTGTGCACGACGGCGACGAGCGACTCGCCCCCGGCGTGCTCGAAGGCAACGGCGGCCCGCGAGCCGACGGGACGTTCCCCGAGGTCGCGCGCGACGTCGTCGAAGCTCCCCCGGCTGGTCCACGGTCCCTTGAGACTCTCGCCCCGAGCAGGCCCGGCGACGACGTCCTCACCGTTCATCCGCCGGTCGAAGGCGGTCATCGCCTCGGCGGCGTTGGTCCGGAAGCCGTGCTCGCCGGGGCCGTAGTGGTTGCGGGTGTTGACGGCGCCGAGCTCGGGAACGGCGTCGCGGACCAGGCGGGCGTGCTGCTGCGGCGTCTCGACGGACCCGGCGTGCAGCACGGGCGTCCCACCCGGCGTCAACGGCTCGGCGAGCTGCGCCCAGCCACCCTCGGGCGCACGAGTCGCCGGCGCCCGCCGCTCGGGCGGTGGCGGCGCGTCCTCGTCCCCGCCGAGCAGCTTGAAGAGGTCGTTCTTGGGTTTGAGCTCGGGGTGTTCGGCGTAGAACTGCTCGAGCTCGGCATCGGCCTCACGCTGGAACCGATCCTCGTCGGCCCGCTCCTGAGCCCGGCGCTCGTCGATCGCGTGCCGCGCATCGGCGTCCCCGAGGTGCCGCGGATCCCCGGCCACAACTTCCTCGGCGTGCAGGATCCATTGCGGCTCGCCCCGCTTGTGGTTCGGGTGCTCGGGGTGTCCAGGTCCCTTCTCGACCCCGGTGATCTCGAACTGCGACCCGGCCTTGAAGAGGACCTCGCGCTCGTTCCCGATGCTCGCCATGGACTCGACGTCCCGGCCGGTCTGGGATTGGATCCGCATCTCGACTTCGCCGGGGAAGTTGCTCCGCGGATGCTCGGCGTCGACCTTCGAAGAGCTGAGGAAGGACGGCTCGGTGACGTGCGTGCCCGGCTCGAACCTGGCGAGGAAGGCCTGAAGGCGCGCAGGATCCCCCTGGAAGTCGACCCGCCGGGAGACGGTCCCGACGTGCGGCGGCAGCTCGTTCAGCCCGGAGACGAGCGCCCCGGCCTGCGGCGCGAGATCAAGGAGTTCAGGCCCCCCGAGCCGAAGAGCGCGGTTGAGCGGCCCGACCATCTCGTACCGGGTGTAGGCGTGAACGGCGAAGGCGCCGTCATCGGACATGCCGGGGTGGAACTCGTCCCGTTTGGCGAGAGCCTCCCGGCGAACCTGCTCGTGGCGCCACTCACCGGACTCCGGACTCTGGCGCCCGGAGTCCATGAAGGTGTCCTCGACCCGCCGAACCCCAGCGGGGTCCTCAGTGTGGAACCGAGGATCGGTGAGGTAGGGCTCATCAGGCCCGACGTCGGCCTGCCCGTACTCCTCGTGGTGCTCGCCTTGGTGCTCGTGGTCCGGCGCCTGCTCTTCCGGGTGCTCGGCGTGCTGGTCATGATCCGGCGTCTGCTCGGCCTGGCGCTCGTGACCTGGCGCCTGCTCGGCGGGCTGCCTTGCCAGCTCGGCCTGGTGCTCCGCCGGGGCATGTTCGGCAGGCGCGTGCTGCTCAGCAGGTCGATCCGCCGGCGGCTCCTGCGCGGCAGGCCGCTCCCGTACAGGCGCTTCCTCGGCCGGGCGCTCGCTCCCGTGCACCTGCTCACCCGAAGGCACTTCCCGCCCAGGCGCGGCCGCACCCTGCTGGTCCGCAGGAACCTCTTCGCGCGTCCGCTCACCGGCGGTCGTCGCCCGTTCGGGCGCGCCGGGCTCTTCACCGGGTCGCCGCTGCGCCGGCGCGTGCTCGCCCGGCCGCGGCTGGTCGAAGGGATTCTGCGGACCCCGAGGCAGATGTTCCTGCGGCGGCCCAAACCGCGGCGGCGGAACCTGCGGCGACCCCAGCCGCGGATCATGCGGCGGCATCGGCGGACGCCCAGGCGGCGGAGGCATCGGCGGCCGCCCACCAGGCCCCTGAGGTCCACGCGGCTGACTCGGATAACTCGCCGGCCGCTGCCCCCCGGACATCGGCGCCTGCCCCGGCCCACCAGCCGGACGCTGCGGCGGCACCCACCGAGGATCCTGCGGATGCAACCCACCCTGCGGAGCCTGTCCCCCGTGCGGATGAGGCCCACTTTGCGGGTGTTGCCCACTTTGCGGGTGTTGCCCACTTTGCGGGTGTTGCCCACTTTGCGGGTGCTGCCCACTTTGCGGGTGCTGCCCACCTTGCGGGTGCTGACCGCCCTGCTGGTGCTGCCCACTTTGCGGGTGCTGCACGCCTTGCGGCGGCTGCCCACCTTGGGGGTGCTGACCGCCCTGCTGGTGCGGCCCACTCTGCGGGACCTGCCCGCCTTGCGGCGGCTGCCCACCCGGCAGAGGCTGACTTCCCGGCGGTCGCTGTCCCTCATGCGGGATGTGCCCACCCACCTGAGGCTGACCGCCGTGCGGCGGCTGCCCACCGTGCTGGGGATAGCCACCCAGCGGCGGCTGCCCGCCTTGCGGGTGCTGCCCGCCCTGCGGGATCTGCCCGCCCTGCAGGATCTGCCCACCCTGCTGCAGATGTCCGCCCTGCGGCTGCCCGCCCTGCTGCGGCTGGCCGCCCTGCGGTTGGCCGCTGTGTGGCGCTGGCCCGCCGTGTGGTTGCCCGCCGTGTGGCATTGGCCCGCCCTGCGGTTGCCCGCCGTGCGGCATTGGCCCGCCCTGCGGCTGGCCACCCCACGGCTGCTGCCCTTGGCCATGCGGTTGTCCGGCATGAGGTGGCTGCTGTGGGTAACCACCGGGCGCAGCCTCGCTGCGCGACGAAGGGCCACCGTGCAGCGGCTGCCCGCCATGCGCAGGCAAACCGCCCTGCGGCGGCTGACCGTGTGGTGGTTGCCCAGCTGCCTGACCGCGCTGCCCACCCTGATGCGGGTAACCACGGTGCTGTGGCGGCTGCCCACCCTGGGGCGGCCGCCCGCTCAGCGGCATCCGACGCGGGTCCTGCGGTGGCTGGCCGCCGCGGGGAGGCGTTGGCTGCTGGGGCGACGGGCCGCCCGCTCGCGGGGCCGGGCCGCCGCCGTTCGGCATTCCGGCTGCTGGGGGTGAGAATCCGCCGGCTGGTGGGGGCGTGGGCTGGCCGCCTTGGAACGGTGCCGCACCCGCGTCGGCCGCGAGGGGCTGGTTCGTGCCGCCAGTGAAGCCCGCCGCTCCGACGTTGTCCTGGGGGCGGCCGCCCGTCAGGCGTCCTGGTTCCTGGCCGAATCCTGGTGGGGCCATGCCGTAGCCGCCGCTTGACGAGCCGCTCGGCGAGTTGTGCGACGGTGCGCCCGAAGAACTCGGCAAGCCGTTTCCGCTCGACGCTGCTGGCCCGCCCGATGAGCTTGGCAGTCCGCCTCCCGAGGCAGGCGCGCCGCCGCCCATCGACGGTGCTGCCGGTTGGCTCGGTGCCGGGGCCTGGGACTGCTGCTGAGGTGCCTGGCTGTCCGCAGTCCTCGGCTCGGCCTGTTGCTGGGGGGCCGGGTTGTCGGCCGCGGCTCTGACCTCGGGCTGGTGGGGCGCCGCCGGGCTTTCGGCCTGCTGGACGTGGTCGGAACTCGGCCGTGGGGCGTCCGACGCCTCCGCGGCTTGCCGAGGCTCGACGGGCTGACGTTCCGGGCCCTGATCCGACCCAATGTCCGGAGCTGACTGGGACGACGACTCATGCCGCTGGGGCTCCTCACCGCGCGACTCCGGCTCAGCCCGCGACTCGGGCTCACTTCGCGACTGAGGCTCCGGCGAGGACTCGGGCTCTGACGCCGAGCGCGGCTCCGGCGAGGATTCGGGCTCTGACGCCGAGCGTGGCTCCGGCGAGGATTCGGGCTCTGACGCCGAGCGTGGCTCCGGCGAGGACTCGGGCTCCGACGACGAGCGCGGCTCCGACGAAGACTCAGGCTCCGACGACGAGCGCGGCTCCGACGAAGTCTCAGGCTCCGACGACGAGCCCGCCTCCCCACCGCGAGCCTCCCCCGAACCCCCAGCCCCGCCAGGCTCCCGAGGAATGTTCGCCTCGTGAATCGAGTGCATCTGCTCCTTGGCGCCCCCGACAGCCCCACCAACAGCCCCGCTAGACGCCCCCGTCAGCAGCTGCTCCGGCGTCAAAGACCCCAAATCCCCGGTGACAGCCGCCTGCCCGACGGTCTGAGCGACCCCCTCCACAGCCCCGCGAGCCCCGGCCCGGAGTGCCGCGTCCGCGACCTGACCACCGGCCGAATGCGAAAGCCCCTCCGTCGCACCCCGGCCGATCGATCCCGAAGCCGCACCGACGACCCCGCCGACCGCGCCCGAAACCGCCGCGTCCGACGTCTTCGACCAGTCCCAGCTCTGGCGATCGCCCTTGGCCATCTGGAGGCCCTGGATTCCGGCGTCCATCCCCAGGTTGATGGCCTCGTTCTTGAGGACCTCCATGCCGATCTTCTTGAGGCCCTGCTTGAGCAGCTTCTCCAGCAGCTCCTTCGCGACCTGCTTGAACCCCTGCTGCGCGAGCTTCTCGAGCAGCTGCCGGAACAGCATCTGCACGGTCATGCGCGTCGCGACCTGGGCGGGGGCGATGCCTGCCGTCGAGCCGCCGAACGTCACCGCTGCCGCGGCGATCATCGCCGCGATCTGGGCCGCCAGCACGATCAGCGAGATGATGATCATGTACTTCGTGTACTCGACGTCCAATGCCGTCTGGTCGCACGAATCCCCGAGTGCCTTCGTCGCGTCGGCCAGCTGCTTGAAGTACGCCTCGTCGCCGTCGACGAACTTCTTCCACTGCTCGACGAACGCGTCCGCGCCGTCGCCGGTCCAGTTGTCGCGGATGCCGGACGCCGCCTGGTTACCCGCCTCGGACGCCGGGGCGATCGCCGAAGACGCCGTGTGCCAGGCGTCCCTCAACAAGCGCAGCTTGGTCTCGTCGCCTTCCGGCCAGCTTTCCCCGACGACGATCGGCAGCAGCCACTTGACCGCGTCGGGCATCTCCATACCCACGGGTCACTGCCCCTTGCCGAGCTGCGAGCTCACGTCCTGGTCGGCGCCCGACAGCGCCTTCATCGACTGGGCGACGTTCTGCTGCATACCCCGCAACCCCTGCACGAGGTTGGTGAAGCCTTCGACGGCGCCCTGCGAGCCGGGCACGTAGTCCTTGGCGAACTCCTTGCCGGAGTCGTCGTCACCCCAGCACGCGCCCTGCGCGTCGAGGGCGCCCTGCAACGTCTTCAGCGCGCTCTCCAGCCCGTCCGCCGCCGTGGTCAGGCCGTTCGACGCGCGCAGGACCGCGTCGGGTTCCGCGGTGAAGCCCGAGCCCCCTCCGGGCATCAGTCGCCCCTCGTCATCCAGGACGACGGGGGCTCTTCGTCCTCGTCACGCGGCGGGCGGACGCGCTTCGGCGCCGGCTTGGGTGCGGGCATCGGCGGCGGGACGGCCTCGTTGCGCAGGATCGGGCCGCCTTCTTCGAAGGACGGGGGCCGCGGCGCCGGCTCTTCTTCCTCGGCGAACTCCGGGATCTGCGGCACCAGCCCGGCCAGCGACGGCGCGCCCTCGACGAGGTCCGCGAGGTCGGGCAGGCCTTCGGTGATCGGCGCCATCAGGTCCGCGATCTTCTGCTTGACCTGCAGCGATCCCTGACGCACCAGCGTCTGGACGGTGTTCGCGAGCTGCGCGGGCGTCGTGCGCTCGAACGCGTTCGGCGCGAACTCGAGCTTCGCGAGGGTGCCGCCGGCGTCGATGGTGGCGCGGACCAGCCCGTCGGGGGACTGGACCTGAGCCGTGGTTTCGGCGGCCGCGGCCTGGGCGTCACGCAGCTGGGCGGTCTGCCGCTCGAAGTTCTCCAGAAGGGTGTCCATCTGGTCCTTCATCGCGGCATTGCGTGCTTCGAGCCGTGCACGGTCGTCGCCCGCGGTGGTCACAGGTGCCCCCGGTGTCCCTCGAACCTACTAATGACTTGCCGTCACCCTAATGCCAATGGAGCAGCGCCCGTGACCAGTTCGTGGTTTTCGTTCAACGAGTCGTGCGGCGCCGCGCCAGGACGTACCCGGCGCCGCCGACCAGGTAGCAGACGGTCGCCGCGATCAGCAGGCCCGGCGCGCGGCCGTCGTCCGGCACGACCAGCGCACCCAGCGAGACCGCCGCGACCTGCGTGATGTTGAAGAGCGTGTCGTACAGCGCGAAGACCCGGCCGCGGGCTTCGTCGGCGACGTCGAGCTGGATCGACGAGTCGACGCAGAGCTTGAGCACCTGGCCGGCGCCGGTGATGACGAACGACGCGACCAGCGCCAGCGGCAGCACCATCGGCAGGCCCAGCGCGGCCTGCGCGATCGCCGCGAGCAGCAGCGACCCGAGGACCGCGCGCAGCCGGCCGAACTTCCGGATCAGCCGGGCGGTCAGCAGCCCGGCCAGCAGCAGGCCGGCCCCGGCGAGCGCCGCCATCTGGCCGAGCCCGGGCAGCCCGGCGCGGAAGATGCCGTGGTCGGTGAAGTAGTTCCGCATCAGCAGCACGGTGACCAGCAGCGACACCGCGAAGGACGCCCGGTGCGCGAACAGCGCGAGGAACCCGGCCGTGACGCTCGGCGCGCGCCACGCGTGCTTCGCGCCGTCAGCCAGCCCTCGCGCGACGGCCAGCACGGGGTTCGGCGGCTCGTCGACCACCGTCGGCCCGAGCACTCCCCGCGCGAAGCCGCGGGCGATGAACGCCGAGACGAGCGTGCCGAGCACCGCGAACGCCGTGGTCTCGGCCGAGCCGAGATCGTTGCTGCCGAAGAGCGCGCGCAGGCCGATCGCGCAGCCGCCGCCGATCACGGCGACCACCGAGCCGAGCGTCGTGGCGAACGCGTTCGCCGTCACCACGCTTTCCGCGCGCACGACGTGCGGCAGGGACGCCGAAAGCCCGGAGCCGATGAAGCGGGAGATGCCTTCCGCCGCCAGGGCCAGCGAAAACAGGCCGAGCCCGCCGAACCCGAGCCCGACGGCGGCGGACGCCAGGACGATCGCCAGGCCGCGCAGGAGGTTCGCGAAGATGAGGACTTTCCGCCGGTCCCAGCGGTCGAGCAGGGCACCGGCGAACGGGCCGACGACCGAGTACGGCAGCAGGAGCGCGGCGAACCCGCCGGCGATGGCCAGCGGGTCGGCGGCGCGCTCGGGGTTGAACAGCACGGCACCGGCGAGTCCGGCGCGGAAGACGCCGTCACCCCAGCTGGCGGCGAAGCGGGTGAAGAGCAGACGTCGGAAGTCCGGGTCCTTGAGCAGCTCCCGGGGGCCTTTTCGCGTCGCCACACCGGCGCTGATCGTCACGAAGACAGAGTAATGGGTGGCCGGCGCACTAAGGTCGCCTCTCGGCGGCTATGCGCAGTGTGGCTCCAGCCGGACGGTATTCCACAAAGGCGGTTCTTCAGTGAGCCCGGGGGACACGGAGTGCGCCGACCAGTGTTTCAAACGAGGCGGGTGGGGCGATTGTTCCCGAGCCGAAGTAATTCGCCGGGTCGGGAGTGGGATCATGGGTCGCGTGCCAGCGGACGCCGAGGTTGAACCGGGAACGCTCCTGGTCGCCGCCCCCACGATGGTCGACCCCAACTTCCGGCGGACCGTGGTGTTCGTCATCGACCACCGCGGCGAGGGCACGCTCGGCGTGGTCCTGAACCGGCCGAGCGAGGTCGCCGTGCACGACGTGCTGCCGAACTGGGGCGGGCACGTCGCCGAGCCGCAGTCGGTGTTCGTGGGCGGGCCGGTCGAGAAGAAGACCGCGCTGTGCCTGGCCGCGCTGCGCACCGGCGAGACGGCGGCGAGCGTGCCGGGCGTGATCGCCGTCCGCGGGCCCGTCGCGCTGGTCGACCTGGACACCGATCCCGAGGTCCTCGTGCCGAAGGTCCGCGGCGTGCGCGTCTTCGCCGGCTACGCGGGCTGGGACTCGGGGCAGCTGGCGGGCGAGATCGAGCGGGACGACTGGGTCATCGTGCCCGCGCTGCCGAGCGACATCCTGGCCTCGCCGAAGGGCGACCTGTGGAGCCAGGTGCTGCGCCGCCAGGGCATCCCGCTGGCGCTGCTGGCCACCCACCCGGGCGACCTGCAGCGGAACTAGGCCTCTTCCTTCTGGAAGACGCCGCAGCCGCCGGCACCGCACGCGCACCCGCTGCACCCGGCGGGCGCCGCGGCCGGCGCGGGCACGGTCAGCGCGGCCCGGTTGCCGAGCACGCCCCCGCCCATGACCAGCACGAGCATCGCGAGCACGCCCGCGAACGCGGCGGCGATCAGGCCCCCGGTCGTCGGCATGGCCAGCCCGGCCAGCCCGGCGAGCACGGAGATCGCGCCCCCGGCCATGGTCGGCAGGGCCGCGACGCGGTTGGCCAGCTTGAACGCCTCTTCGCTGCGCAACGCCGCCTGCGTGCGCACCCCGGTGCCGCCCTCGCGCGTCAAGCGCTCGCGGAACCCGAGGAACCCACCAAAGCCGACGAGCAGACCCAGCACGACCGGAACCAGCGCGATAGCGAACACGGACCAAGGATAAGCGTGACGTCCCGGCAACCTGCCGGATACCCTGACCGACTGTGCTACAGGCCATGTCACCACGCGTACTTCCCACTGTGCTGGCCCTTGGTCTGATCGGGGGAATTCTCGCCGCGACCCCGGCGAACGCCACCGAGAGTCACCAGCGGCCCGTCCGGTTGCTCGGCGAGCAGATCGTCCCGAACTCCCTGCTCTTCCAGGGCACGGTCGTCGGCGGTCTGTCCAGCATCGACTACGACCCGCGGACCGGCGGCTACGCGCTGATCTGCGACGACCGGTCGGCCATCAACCCCGCCCGCTTCTACACCGCGACCTTCCCGGTGTCCGCGAAGGGCGTCGGCCCGGTCACGTTCACGGGCACGAAGCCGCTGCTGCGCCCGGACGGCACGCCGTACCCGCCGCTCACGCAGAACGACCCCGCGAAGCCGCAGAACGAGCAGACGATCGACCCCGAAGAGCTGCGGGTCGACCCGTGGACCGGCGACTACTACTGGTCGCAGGAGGGCGAGCGCACCGCCACGACGTTGATCGACCCGTCGATCCGGGAGGCGCGCCGCGACGGGAAATACGTCCGCGACCTGCCGATCCCCGCGAACGAGAAGATGACGCCGACGGCCGGGCCGCGGCAGAACCTCGTGCTCGAGGGCATCACCTTCACCGGCTACGGCTCGCTGCTGGCCAGCGAGGTCGAGGGCCCGCTGCTGCAGGACGGCCCGGAGTCGACCCGCACGACCGGCGGCGTCTCGCGGATCACACTGCAGTCGCGGTTCGGCCCGGTCCTGGCGCAGTACGCGTACCCGCAGGAGCCGATTTTCGCGTCACCGGTGCCCGCCGGCGCGTTCGCGACCACCGGCGTCTCGTCGATGCTGGCCGTCGACCAGGCCGACCCGACGAAGTTCCTGATGATGGAGCGCTCGTTCGTGACCGGCGTCGGCAACAAGGTCCGCGTCTACGAGATCGACACGAAGGGCGCCACGAACGTCCTGAACGTGAAGTCCCTGGCCGGCGCCAAGAACGTGAAGCCGGTGAAGAAGCGCCTGCTCTTCGACGCCGCCGACCTCGGGCTGTCCACTGTGGACAACCTGGAGGGGATGACCTGGGGCCCGAAGCTGCCGGGCGGCGAGCGCAGCTTGATCATCGTCAGCGACAACAACTTCTCGGCCACGCAGGTCACGCAGTTCGCCGCAGTGGCGGTCCCCTCGGAACGGCTTTGACCAGCAAGTTACGATGAACGTATGAACACGGCTCGGCTGCTCCTTAGCCTGCCGCGCTGACCGGGTCCGGCCCGGCCGGCGCGGCGACCCCTCATGCCCTGGTGGCTGAGGGGTCGAGTTGTTTCTGGAGTAGCTCGCGACGAAGGAAGACGTCATGACTGAGGCGACAGGGACCGACGTCCCGGCGCACCGCTACACGGCCGCGCTGGCGGGTCAGATCGAGCAGCGCTGGCAGGACCACTGGGCCGACCAGGGGACCTTCCACGCGCCGAACCCCGTCGGGCCGCTCGCCGTCGAGGGGCAGCCGGTGCCCAGCGACAAGCTGTTCGTCCAGGACATGTTCCCGTACCCGTCGGGCTCCGGCCTGCACGTCGGGCACCCGCTGGGCTTCATCAGCACCGACGTCTTCGCCCGGTACCACCGGATGATCGGGCGCAACGTGCTGCACACGATGGGCTTCGACGCGTTCGGCCTGCCGGCCGAGCAGTACGCGGTCCAGACCGGGCAGCACCCGCGCAAGACGACCGAGGAGAACATCCGGACCTACCTGCGCCAGATCCGGCGCCTGGGCCTGGGCCACGACGAACGCCGGCGCATCTCCACGATCGACCCCGAGTACTACCGCTGGACGCAGTGGATCTTCCTGCAGATCTTCAACTCCTGGTACGACACCGAGGCGGGCAAGGCGCGCCCGATCGCCGAGCTGGAGGCCGCGTTCGCCGACGGCTCGCGCCCGACGCCGGACGGCCGTGACTGGGCGTCGCTGAGCGCGTCCGAGCGGAAGAAGATCATCGACGACCACCGGCTGGTGTACATCTCCGAAGCGCCGGTCAACTGGTGCCCGGGCCTGGGCACGGTGCTGTCGAACGAAGAGGTCACCGCCGACGGCCGCAGCGAGCGCGGCAACTTCCCCGTCTTCCGCCGCAACCTGCGGCAGTGGATGATGCGGATCACCGCGTACGCCGACCGCCTGGTCGACGACCTGGACCTGCTGGACTGGCCGGAGAAGGTCAAGTCCATGCAGCGGAACTGGATCGGCCGCTCGCACGGCGCGCGAGTCACGTTCAAGGCCGGCGAAGACGCGATCGAGGTCTTCACGACCAGGCCGGACACCCTGTTCGGCGCCACCTACATGGTGCTGGCGCCGGAGCACCCGCTGGTCGACAAGCTGACCGCGGCCGAGTGGCCCGCCGACGTCGACCCCCGCTGGACCGGTGGCGCGGCGACGCCCGCCGAGGCCATCAAGGAGTACCGCGTCGCGGCGTCGCGCAAGTCCGAGCTGGACCGGCAGGAGAACAAGGAGAAGACCGGCGTCTTCACCGGCGCGTACGCGACGAACCCGGTCAACGGCAAGCAGATCCCGATCTTCGTCGCCGACTACGTCCTGATGGGCTACGGCACCGGCGCGATCATGGCCGTCCCCGGCCAGGACGTGCGCGACTGGGAGTTCGCCGAGAAGTTCGGGCTGGACATCATCCGGACCGTGCAGCCGTCGGAAGGCTTCGACGGCAAGGCGTACACGGGCGACGGCCCGGCGATCAACTCCGGCTTCCTGGACGGCATGGACGTCGCCGAGGCCAAGAAGACGATCATCGAGAAGCTGGCCGAAGACGGCACCGGCGTCGGCACGGTGCAGTACAAGCTGCGCGACTGGCTGTTCTCGCGCCAGCGCTACTGGGGCGAGCCGTTCCCGGTGGTCTACGACGAGGCCGGTGAAGTCCACGCCGTTCCCGAGTCGATGCTGCCGATCGAGCTGCCCGAGGTCGCCGACTACTCGCCGGTGACGTTCGACCCGGAGGACCGCGACTCGATGCCGTCGTCCCCGCTGGCGCGCGCGACCGACTGGGTCGAGGTCGAGCTGGACCTGGGCGACGGCGTCAAGAAGTACCGCCGCGACATAAACACGATGCCGAACTGGGCGGGTTCGTGCTGGTACCAGCTGCGCTACCTGGACCCGACGAACGCCGAGACGTTCTGCGCGCCCGAAAACGAGGCGTACTGGATGGGCCCGCGGCCCGGCGAGTACGGCGCGGACGACACCGGCGGTGTCGACCTGTACGTCGGCGGCGTCGAGCACGCGGTGCTGCACCTGCTGTACTCGCGGTTCTGGCACAAGGTGCTGTTCGACCTGGGGCACGTGACGTCCAAGGAGCCGTACCGGCGGCTGTTCAACCAGGGCTACATCGAGGCGTACGCGTACACGGACTCGCGCGGCGTCTACGTCCCGGCCGAGCAGGTGGAAGAGCGCGACGGCAAGTACTTCTACAACGGCGAGGAAGTCGCCCAGGAGTACGGCAAGATGGGCAAGAGCCTGAAGAACGTCGTCACGCCGGACGAGATGGCCGAGAACTACGGCGCCGACACGTTCCGGTTCTACGAGATGGCGATGGGCCCGCTGGCCATGTCGCGCCCGTGGGCGACCAAGGACGTCGTGGGCGCGCACCGGTTCCTGCAGCGGCTGTGGCGCCTGGTCGTCGACGAGGCGACGGGCGAGCTGCGAGTGTCCACTGAGGACGCTTCGGAGGCGGACCGCAAGGTTCTGCACCGGACCATCGCGGGCGTCCGCGAGGACTACGCGGAGATGCGGTTCAACACGGCCGGCGCGAAGCTGATCGAGCTGAACAACCACGTCACCAAGGTGTACGGCGCGGCCGCGTCGACGCCGCGTGAGCTGGCCGAGCCGCTGGTGCTGATGCTGGCGCCGCTGGCCCCGCACCTGGCGGAGGAGCTGTGGCACCGGCTGGGCCACGCGGATTCGCTGGTGCAGGGCCCGTTCCCGGTGGTGGACGAGAAGTACCTGGTGGAGGACTCGGTCGAGTACCCGATCCAGGTCAACGGCAAGGTCCGGTCCCGGGTCACGGTGCCGGCTTCGGCGTCGCAGGACGAGGTCCAGGCGGCGGCGCTGGCGGACGAGAAGGTCGCGGCGATGGTCGGCGAAGGCGGGCCGCGCAAGGTGATCGTGGTGCCGGGACGGCTGGTCAACATCGTCCTGTAGCGCCGAGTCCGAAAGCCGCCGGTGCTTCTCCGGGGTTCCCGATTTGATTGAACGGTCAAGGAAAACCGTTCGAGCGAAGGAGAACCGGGGATGACCCTCGACGGCAAGGTGGCGCTGGTGACGGGCGGCAGCCGCGGCATCGGCGCGGCCACGGCACTGCGGCTCGCCGAGGACGGCGCGGACGTCGCGCTGACGTACGTGCACAACGGCGCGCGGGCGGCCGAGGTGGTCGAGCAGATCAAGAACCTCGGCCGTCGCGCGCTGGCCGTCCCGGCGGACTCGGCCGACGCCGCCGCGGTTTCGGCGGCGGTCACGGCGACGGTGGCGGAGTTCGGCCGGCTCGACGTGCTGGTCAACAACGCGGGCGTCGGCTTCGTCGGCGCGTTCGCCGAGACGGCGCTGGAAGACGTCGACCGCGTGCTGGCGGTGAACGTCCGCGGCGTCTTCGCGACGACCCAGGCGGCGGCCGGGGTCCTGTCGGACGGCGGCCGCGTGATCACGATCGGCAGCTGCGTCACGGACCGGGTCCCGGGCCCGGGCATGGCGCTGTACGCGACGAGCAAGGCGGCGATGGTCGGCCTGACCAAGGCGCTGGCCAGGGAACTGGGCCCGCGCGGCATCACGGTCAACCTGGTCCACCCGGGCCCGACGGACACGGACATGAACCCGGCGGACGGCCCGTACGCGGCGGACCAGCGCGCTCTCACGGCGTTCGACCGCTACGGGGCGCCGTCCGAGGTGGCGGCGGCGGTCGCGTACCTGGCGTCACCGGGCGCCGAGTACGTGACGGCGGCGGTGCTGTCGGTGGACGGCGGCCACGCGGCCTAGCCGGAGTAGAGCCCGATCTCCCGGGCGAGGTCGATGAGCATCGCCTCGAACAGGACGTCCGGTTTGGACATGGGGATCGGGTAGTTGCCGAAGACCTCGAGCGTGACGTGCCCGTAGAGCCGGGCCCAGAACTGGATCATCAGGTACGTCACGCCGAGGTCGATCTTCTCCACCGGCACCTCGGTGTCGGACTCGACGAGCACGTTGACCAGCGATTCCTGGAACGTCCGGAGGTCGTCCCGCAGCTCATCGGGCACCCCGCTGGCCGAGGGCAGCACGATGTCGGTCCGCGCGAGCACCCGCCCGGCGGCGGCGAGGAAGATCCGCCCGAACGGCTCGTCGACCCGGCTCAGCGCACTCCCGGCCGCCGACCCGACACCCCCGGTCGGCGACGCGAACACGAGCGTGAATTCCTTCGTGTGGGTGAGCGCCCACCGCCGGAAGCCCTTGCAGATCGCGAACAGCTGCAGCATCCCGTCGTCCGGCAGCTCGGCGATGTCCTCGGCGAGCTCGTCGGCCAGGTCGGCACAGACGTCCAGCCGCAGGTTCTCGACCAGGTCGTCACGCGACTCGTAGTACCGGTAGAGCGCGGGCGCGGTGATCCCGAGCTCCCGCGCGATGGCACGCAGCGTGACCGCCTCGGGCCCCTGCTCGACGAGCAGCTTCCGGGCGGTCCGCCGGATGTCCTGTTCGGTAGCCGCACGCGCGCGACCCCTCCGCGTGGGGTGGCTCATCCGAACAGTCTAGGTGCTTACTACGACAAGTCTTGCATTAACGCGATCTCCGCCGTAACGAAAAGGTGCAGCTCAGGCCCGCGCCTTGACGTTGCTCATGACAGTGTCGGCGACCCCGCGCCCGAGCTGGCAGGCGTCCTTGCCCGAGTCGCTGCCCAGGACCAAGGAGATCGAATAAGCCAGCTCATCCGACACGCCGACGACGATCACACAGCTGCGCCGGCCACTGGCACCCACATCGACATAACCGACGGCCGGATACCCCTGCACGGGCTCGAGATCGTCGACCCAGCGGCCGGCTTTCGGCTTCTCGACCCTGTAGGTGAGGCTGAGCCCCTGCCCGGTCTTCGTCTCGTAGGCGACCAGGATTCCGGCCCCACTCCCGGAGGTACTGGCCCAGTCACACATCGGCCCGAGTTCCGAGTCCTTGGACTTGGCGGCGCCAGGCTGCCCGAGATATCCCGCCAATTGCGCATCGGTCAGCGCCGAGTCACAGGGACTGCCATCCAGAACCTTCGCGGGCAATGGGTTGTCCACCTTCGGCGCCCCGCTGTTCGGGAGTTCCGTGTTGCTCGACTCCGCGCTGCTCGACGGAGCTGGCGTGGCCGTCCCGGGCGTCTGGCGTTCCCCCGTGCACGACGCCAGCAACGTCGTTCCGACAATCGCGGCGGCGATGGCGGCTGGAATCCGGTGGATCATTCGAGGGACCCCTTGATCGTCTTCGTCGAATCCGCGGCCTGCTGGTCCGCTGCTTCCGTGATTCCGAGGGCTTGCCTCATCCTTTGGGTCAGCTCCGTGTAGTAGTCGAGTTGGTATCGCAGATGGCCCTGGTAATAGCGCCCGGTCTCATTGACGCCGTTCGGGCCGTTCACGGCGGCCTGGCTGACCGGTTCCTCCGCCGGCGGATTCGCCCGGCTCAGGATGTCCGCTTCACGGATCTGCTCGCTGATCGTGTTGAGTTGGTCCTCGGCCTTCTTGAGCATTGCCCGCATCTCGTCCGAGCTCATCGCGAACCCCTGACCACCGGCAGGCCGCGAAGCTCCGCTCACCAGATCGGTCGCCCAGAACCCGACCCCGCTGAAGATCGCGTTTCCCGGATTCGTCATCGCGTTCCTCCCCCCAACCCGTTCAGCGTCGCGTACAGGACATCGGTCAGCGCACCCCGGGTCCCCGGCTGAAAAGTCACCGCCGGCTCCCGTCCCGGACGCACGTACGTCAGCACTCGCCCGGTTCCCGCGATGTCCACCGCCGTGATCGGTGCGCTGCGCGATCCGCGGTTGACCGCGTAGCACTGGTGCAGCCCCGTCCGGCGGGCCGACATCAGCCGGCGTGCCCAGGTCAGGGGGTCGGTGCCGTGGTCCGTCGTCGGGTCTTCGAGGTCGTACGACTCCTCCGCCGCGCGGCCGGAGAACCGGGACTCCGGGATCGACGTCGCCGAGATCCGGGCCGGCGGGACCGGGGGCAGCACGTCGACCAGTGACTGCGCCAGCCGGGACGGCTCCGCCACGTCGATCCGGATCGTGTCGTCCTTGCGGATCAGGCGGAGCACGTCCGGGCCGGCCGCCGAGACCAGGACTGTGCCCGTTTCGTCCGCTTCGATGTCGCCCAGCCAGGCCGTGAACTGGTGGGTTCCCTTCGCCAGGACGCGCAGCATGTCGCGGAACTCGCGCGTCAGCGTGCCGCCCGCGGCGAGCCGCAACGACGTGAGGACGTCGAGCACCTTCTCGTCGAGCCGCTTGCGGGTTTCGTCGCCGAGCCAGTGGTTGTCCGCCCCGAGGACCGCCGGCGGCGGGCCGTGCCGCTCCCACTCCCACGCCGTGAGCAGGGCGGTCTTCGGCAGGAAGATCACAGCCCGATCACCGGGGGCACGGTCCGTTCGTCCGATCCGCCGAAGATGCTCTCCGGGTCGGCTTCCACCAGGTACGACGCGCGCTGGTGCTCTTCGTCTTCGGATTTGCCGCCCTTGGCGCCGTGGCCCATGCCGCCCATCCCGGACGAGCCGGGCTTGCCCGCCGCGCCGCCGGTGCGCATTCCGCCGGGACGGCTTTCGCCGAGTGCGCCGGCTCCGGTCGACGCGCCGGCACCGCGGGCGCCCGGGGAGCCGCCGCCCACGCCGGACGACGCTCCCGAGCCCGGCCCGAGGCCGCCACCAGGACCGAAGCCCCCGGGGCCGAAACCGCCACCGAAGCCGCCAGGGCCGAACCCGGACCCGCCGCCCGGCCCGGAACCCGGTCCGAACCCACCGCTCGTTCCCGGCGGCTGGTAGCCCGGCGGGTACTGCGTCGACGGCGGGACGTACCCCTGCGCCCGGACGCTGTCGTCCACCCCGGTCGGCGGCGTCACCTGGCCCGGCGTCACCTGGCCCGGCGTCACCTGGCCCGGCGGTGGCTGGACCGCCGGCGGTGGCTGCACCTGCGCGCCGATCCGCCGGTCGTCCCCGCCGACCTCCGAGCGTGACCGCTTCCTGGGCGGCTCGACCGGCTGCTTCGGGTCCGCCACCTTGAATTCGCCGCCGTCGTACGCGCCGAGCTGGCCGTAGTCGATCGTCCGGCTCGCGGTGTTCGAGCTGGACTGCTGCGAGTACGCGTTGTACCGCTCGACGTTCTCGGCGGCCTTCTGGTTGTACTGGTTGATCTTGTCTTCGGTGTCGGTGTCCCACGGCGTCGCGACGTCCCAGGCGCTGCGCGTCGGCGGCTGGTCCGTGACGTCCGGGTGCAGCGAGTTCTTCATCTGGTGGAACTGGTCGATCTGAGCCTGGGACAGCGTCGAGTTGCGGTCCAGCGTCGTCGACGCCGAGGTCGCCGACGCGGTCAGCGGCTGGAGGCGCCGGCGAGCCGCGTCCGAGGCGCCGCCGGTCCACGCGGATTCGAGGCCGGACGTCAGTTCGCGGGTGCCCTGTTCGAGCCGGCGCTGGTACGACGACTGGTCGACACCCGCCTGGTGCACCTTCTGCAGCGACTCGGTGCCCGGCCCCCGCAGCACGGCCTGCACCAGCTGGCCCGGCGACAACCCGGCGGCCCGCGGGTCGTTCGCACCCGTGCCGGTCTGCGACCCGATGTACGCCCCCGCGACCGCGCCGAGCGGACCGCCCGCGAGCAGGCCGATGCCCGCGCCGTTCAAGACTTTGCCGAGCCCTTCGCCCCCGGACTCGACGGCGTGCGCGATTTCCGACCCGACGTGCCTCGCGGCGTCGAGCATGTCGCCGAACAACCCCACCGAACTGCGCTCCCCTCGCGTTCGATCTCCCCTCCTGCGCTACGCACGATAGCGCAGTGGTTACGGCCGGTGGGGCGAATCGATCATGCCGACGAGAACCGCGGGCGCCGGGGACTGGGCGCCGCCGACGCCGATCACTCGGGGGGCTACGTGATCGGCGCCGGCGACCCGATGCCCTGCCGGCTCGCGCCGGTTCGGGCAACGCCACCACGTCTCGCGTGATGACGCACCTGGAGAGCGGGACCGGTCCGCGAAGTGACGGCCGGGGGACAGGCATCCCCCGATCGAGTGACGGGAATCCGCTGCTCGCATGATTGTCGCACTCAACGCCGGATAAGTTACAAAAACCTTCACTTTCTTCCCGGGCGCCCTTCCCGACCTGGTCGGACGGCTGTCGTGGCGGCTTTCGTGGCACAGTTCGGGGATGAACTCCGACGTACTCGTTGTGGGATCCGCCAATGCCGACCTGGTCGTCGCGGTGGACCGGCGGCCGGCGGGCGGCGAGACGGTGCTGGGCGGCGACACCGTGCTTTCGCCGGGTGGAAAGGGCGCCAACACGGCGGTCGCGGCGGGGCGGCTCGGGGCGGACGTCGCGCTCCTCGGCGCGGTGGGCGACGACCCGTACGGCCGGCTGCTGCTCGACTCCCTGCGCGCCGCGGGCGTCGACACCGGATTGGTGCGGACCAGCGAGCGGCCGACCGGCATCGCCTACATCACCGTGACCCCGGACGGCGAGAACTCCATCCTGGTCTCCCCCGGCGCCAACTCGAGCCTGGTGCCCGGCGACGTCGACGCCGTCTTCGACGGGGTGGAGATCATGGTCGCCTCGCTGGAAATTCCGTTGCCGACCGTCGAGCACGCCGTCGCGCGGGCCGCCGAAAAGGGCGTCAAGGTGCTGCTGAACCTCTCGCCCGCGGCGAAGCTCGCGCCGGAAACGCTGGCCAAGCTCGACGTCCTGCTGGTCAACGAGCACGAAGCCGCCTGGCTGACCGGGCCCGGCGCGGACTTCCGGAAGCTCCTGGATCTCGGGCCTCGAGCCGCCGTCGTCACGCTCGGCGCGGCGGGCGCGGTCGTCGTCGAAGCCGGCGGGGCCACCGAGGTGACGTCGCCGAAGGTCGAGGCCGTCGACACCACCGGCGCCGGGGACGCCTTCGCGGGCGCGCTCGCCGCGTCGCTCGCCGACGGCGCCGATCTCGTCTCGGCCGCGAAGCACGCGGTGCGCGTCGCCGCCTTCAGCGTGACGCGGCCCGGCGCGCAGCCGTCCTACCCGACCGCCGCCGACCTGGCGGAATGATCCTCCGCCGGCCCGTGTTGCCCAGCACATGGGCGATTCGTTCGGTTCGGCCTGGTGGCGCGGCTACGTCGCACAGTTGAAGGAGATCGCGGAAGCGCGCCGGCCCGACCGCCTGGCGATCATGCCGCTCGGCGAAACCCTGAAGGCGCTGGGCAAGCAGACCGAGGTCGACGAAGGGATCGCGGACGTCCCGCTGGAGGGCATCGTCGGCACGGTCGCCCGCGCCGGGGACTTCGACCGGGAGTTCCGGCCGCGCAACCGGGCGTTGAAGGAGCGCTGGGAGCGCCTGACGGAGACGTCGGCGGACCTCCCGCCGGTGCGGCTCGTCCGCCTGTCCGACATGTACTTCGTCGACGACGGTCACCACCGCGTCGCCATCGCCCGCGCCCGCGGCGCCCGGACCATCCGCGCGCGGGTGCGCTGGATCAGCACGGTCGCCTGCGCGTTGCGCTGTCTGACGCTCGCGGACCTGCCGTCGAAGACGGCCGAGCGGATGTTCCTCGAGCGCGTCCCGTTGCCCGATGACGTCCGCCTCGGGCTGTGGCTCGACGACCCGGCCGACTGGTTCCGGCTCGCCGATTCGGCCGAGGCCTGGGGTTTCCGCCGTATGCTGGCCGGACGGCCGGTGCGCAGCCGCGGCGAACTGGCCGAAGCCTGGTGGCACGAGGAGGTCGGTCCGGTGCTCGAACAGGTTCGTCGGCGAGGCTTGTGCCCGCCACCACGAGATATCCAGACGTATCTGAGATATGGTCTAGACCATGTCGTCTGAGTCCCTGTCCGGGGTCGCCGTCAGCCCCGGCCGCGCGAGTGGTCCCGTCGTCCGCGTCGCGGAGCCGCTGGGCGAGCCCGCCGCCACCCCGGCCCCGGCCGATCCCGCCGCCGAAGCCGCACGGATCGCCCCCGCCGCCGAAGCCGTCGCCGCCCGGCTGGAAAAGCAGGCCGAGACCGCGACCGGCGAAGCGGCCACGATCCTCATCACGACGGCCGCGATGGCCGCCGACCCGGCGCTGGCCTCGCAGGCGCAGCAGCTGGTCCAGACCCAGGGGCTGCCCGCCGCGCGGGCCGTCTACCAGTCCGCCGAAGGCTTCGCCGAAGCGCTGGCCGCCGCGGGCGGGTACATGGCGGAGCGCGTCCAGGACGTCCGCGACGTGCGCGACCGCCTGATCGCCGAGCTGCTCGGCATCGCGCCGCCGGGGGTGCCCGAGCTGGCGTCGCCGAGCGTGCTGGTCGCGCGCGACCTCGCCCCGGCCGACACGGCCGGCCTCGATCCGGCGAAGGTGCTCGCGCTGGTCACCGAAGAAGGCGGCCCGACGAGCCACACCGCGATCCTGGCGCGGGCCCTCGGCATCCCGGCCGTCGTAGCCGTGCGCGGCCTGCTGGCCTTGGACGCGCAAGCGCTTGCGGTCGACGGCGACGCCGGCACGGTCGAGGTCGCGGACCCGTCGGCACCGGTCGTCGCGGCGACGGTCGCCAAGCTGGCCGACTGGAACGGCACGGGCGCGACGTCCGACGGCCACCGCGTCAAGGTCTACGGCAACGTCGGCTCCCCGGCCGACGCGCAGGCCGCGGCGGACGCGGGCGCCGAGGGCGTCGGGCTGTTCCGCACCGAGTTCTGCTACCTCGACGCCGCGGACGAGCCGTCGGTGGCCGAGCAGCGCGCGGCGTACACGGCGGTGCTTTCGCCGTTCCGCGGCAAGCCGGTGATCGTCCGGACCCTGGACGCGGGGGCCGACAAACCGCTGGCCTTCCTCTCCCCGGAGGCCGAGCCGAACCCGGCGCTGGGCGTCCGCGGCCTGCGCGTGGCGTTCGACCGGCCCGAGGTGCTGGACCGCCAGCTGGAAGCCATCGCCGGCGCGGCGGAAGACTCCGGCGCCGAGGTCTCGGTGATGGCCCCGATGGTCGCGACGGTCGAGGAAGCGGCCTGGTTCGCCGACCGCGTCCGCGCGGCGGGCATCGCCCGGGCGGGCGTGATGGTCGAGATCCCCGCGGCGGCGCTGAGCGCCCGCGAGATCCTCGAGGTCGTCGACTTCGTCTCGGTCGGCACGAACGACCTGGCGCAGTACACGTTCGCGGCCGACCGCCAGCTGGGCGCGGTGGCGAAGCTCAACGACCCGTGGCAGCCGGGCCTGCTGCGCCTGCTGAAGCTGATCGGCGACGCGGCCAAGGCCACGGGCAAGCCGGCGGGCGTCTGCGGCGAAGCGGCTGCGGACCCGCGGCTGGCGCTGGTGCTGGCGGGCCTGGGCCTGACGAGCCTGTCGATGAACGCCCCGGCGATCCGCACGGTGGGCGCGAGCCTGGCGACCACGACGCTCGCGGAGTGCGAGGCACTGGCGGAAGCGGCGTTGGCGACGTCGGGCCCGGCGGCCGCCCGCGCGGCGGCTCGCCCCTGACACCGGACCGGCCGCGGCCCGGGTGGGTCGCGGCCGTTGCGGGCAGCGGCCGACGCGCCCGGGCCGTTCGGCTGGAGTGGTTGCCAAGGGAACGGCTGACCCGCGGCCGCCGGGAACCAGCCTGTCGCGCTCCTGACCCGACCGCCCACAGCCCCGGCCGACCCAAGCGCGAACAGCCGCCCGCAGGGGCGCCCCCCACTTTCAGTCTATCGGTCGTCACCGACAGTGCTGATCTGTGCGAACCTGAATGCGCGGAGTTGTCCCCAATCGACGAGGGGTGTGGACAACCGCCCGCGATGCCGTGGAGGCCGCCTCGACGCCGGGGCGGCCTCCGCGGCGTTCCGCGAAAAAAGTTCCGGCCCGGTTGTCGATCCCGGCCGGGGCCGCTCGACGTGGTGGTGAAGGTCCGGGACACCGAGTCGAGAGGAAGCAGCCATGACCATCACCGCCGAAGCTCCGGGCACCGAGGTGCGGGCCGGGCGTCGGGAGTGGGTCGGACTGGCCGTGCTGGCCCTGCCCACCCTGCTCGTCTCGCTCGACGTCTTCGTCCTCGTCCTGGCGCTGCCGAGGCTCGCCGCGAGCCTGCACGCCGATGGCACCGAACAGCTCTGGATCATGGACACCTACGGCTTCATGGTCGCCGGGTTCATGGTCACCATGGGGACCCTCGGCGACCGGATCGGGCGGCGGAAGCTGCTGCTCATCGGGGCCGCGGCCTTCGGGGTCGCCTCCGTGGGGGCCGCCTTCTCCACCAGTGCCGGCATGCTCATCGCCGCGCGGGCCGTGCTCGGGATCGCCGGGGCGACGCTCGCTCCCTCCACGCTTTCGCTCATCGGCACGCTGTTCAAGAACCCGCAGCAGCGCGCGCAGGCCATCGGGATCTGGGCCGGCTGCTTCACCGTCGGCGCCATCATCGGGCCGATGGTCGGCGGCTTCCTGCTCGAGCACTTCTGGTGGGGCTCGGTCTTCCTGCTCGGCGTGCCCGCGATGGTCCTTCTCCTCGTCATCGGCCCGAAGCTGCTTCCCGAGTACCGCGACGCCGAAGCCGGCCGCCTCGACCTGCCCAGTGTCGGCCTGTCGCTCGCCGCGATCCTGCCCGCCGTCTACGGCGTGAAGGAACTCGCTCGTGACGGTGTCCACCCGGCCCCGGTCGTCGCCCTGGCCGGCGGCCTCGCCGTCGGGTACGTCTTCGTCAAGCGGCAGCGGACGCTCGACGAGCCGCTGGTCGACTTCAGCCTGTTCGCCTCGAAGGCCTTCCGGACGACGCTCGGCGGGATGCTGCTGTTCAGCATGCTCGGCGGCACCACGATGCTGTTCGTCGCGCAGTTCTTCCAGATCGCGCAGCACCTCTCGCCGGTCGGCGCCGCGCTCGGGCTGCTGCCCGGGATGGCCACCTCGACCGTCAGCTTCCTCGCCGCGCCCGCCGTCGCCCGCCGGGTGAAGCCGAGTGCCCTGATCGCCGGCGGGGTCGCGCTCGCCGCGGCCGGGATGGCGATCCTCGCGCTCGTCGACCCCGCCGGCGGGCCGGCGTGGCCCGCGCTCGGGTTCGCCGTGACGTCGCTGGGCGTCGGCCCGATGGTCGCGCTGGGCACCGACCTCGTCGTCGGCTCGGTTCCGCAGCGCAAGGCCGGCGCCGCCGCTTCGCTGGCCCAGACCGTCAACGAGTTCGGCTACGCGCTCGGCCTCGCGACCGTCGGGACGCTGGGCAACGCCGTCGTCCGCGCGCACGGGTTCGCCGACGGGCTGCACGTCGTCGCCGGGCTCGCCGCTGTCGCGTTCGCCGCGCTCGTCTGGTTCGTCGCCCGGAACCTGCGGCCGACGGTCGCCTGACGGCACGAGCGAAGGCCTCCCCACCCGATGCCAGGGTGGGGAGGCCTTCTTGACGCCGGGGGCAGAGGGGCCCCGGCTAGCCGAACAACCCGCGCCGCGGGTGGCGGATGACCAGCGAACCGCCGTGGACGCGCCCCGTCAGCACGAACCGCGGGTTGCCCGCGTGGCCGTTGCTGCGCGTCTTGTCCTCCAGCGAGCCGAACTTGACGTCGGTGATCGAGTTGACGTCGACCGCCGCGTGCTCCGGGATGATGACCTCGACCGACCCCCACTTGGCGTCGAGCTCGATGTGCACCACCGGCGACTGCACCTGGGCCTCGGTGAAGTCGAGCTTCGTCGAGCCGTACTTGTTCCGCACGACCATCTCGGGCGGCACCACCCACGGCCCGCTGCGGACCAGCGACGAGTACTTGGCGTTGAGCTCGAAGCGCCGCCCCGGCGAGTAGCCGCCGTAGCCGGCCGGAGGCGCGTACGACGGCGCCGCGGCCATCGCGGCCGCCGGGTGGTAGAGCCCGGCGAGGTCGGCCAGCACGGCGTTCAGCTCGCCGCGGGTCCGCGACGCCAGCGCGCGGTCGGTGCGCTCGGTGAACTCGTCGAGGTCGATCATGCCGCGGCCGATGGCCTTCTGCAGCACCCCGACGACGTGCTCGCGCTCGTCGTCGGACACCCGAAGATCGCGCTCGCTCAACGGCTTGGTTTCGGTCACCGGTTCCGCCGCCGTGGTCTCTTCCTCACCCATGTCCCCGATGGTAGAACCGGATTTCACCAGGGAGATCGGGGGAAAACCCTGAACGGACCCGTATTCCGCGGCGCCGCCGCCTGCGTGGTGCTGGTTCTGCTGTCCGGGTGCACCGGCGAAGCCACCCCGCCGCCGCCCGCCCCGAGCCGCACCGCGCCGCCGACCGCCGTGCCGACCCTGCCGAACGGACTCGTCGGCGTCCCCGCGACCGGTGGTATCGGCGTCACCGCGCTGATCCCCACCACCGGGCCGACCCTCTTCGACGCCGACCGCGGGCCGGCGGCCACCCCGCCGGGGTACCCGAGTGGCGACGTCGGGCTCAGCGTCGTCCGGGTCGGTGCGTCCGCGGTCTTCACCGCCGCGCCGCGCGACCCCAAGGACACCCGGCCCCTGGACGTCTTCGCCTACACGGGCCCGGCGACGCCGCCGCGTTCGCTGGGCCGCGCGTGGTCGGTCGCGCCGGACGCCGAGGGCACGGGGGTGTGGGTCATCCGGCAGGACGCGCCGGACGCGTGCCGGCTGCAGCACGTCTCCCTCGACGGCGGCGAGCTCGGCCACGGCCAGTCCGCCAGCTGCCGCACGCTGGTGCGCGCCGGGACCCGGCACGGCCTGCTGATCACCATCGACTCCGGGGTCGCCGAGTCGACGGACGCGCTGATCGATCCGGAGACCGGCCGCACGGTCCAGCAGGCCCCGCGCATCCTCGGCGTCGCCGGGGACTGGATGCTGCTCGACGGCCTGATCGACCTCACCCTCGTCGACCTGCGGACCACCGGCCGCAAGCAGCTCAGCCGGCCGGCGGTCGGGAGCACGCCCACCGTCGTGCCCTCGCGTGACGGCGCCGTGTGGGCCGCCGACTTCGCCAACCCCGCCTACCGCGGCACGAGCACGCAGACCCACGACCTCTGGCTGCTCCACCCGGACGGGCCGGCCTGGGAGCACGCGGCGGCGATGCCCTTCGTCACCGAACACCTCAAGCGCGGCGGCGGGCTGGACTGGACCGGCGCGGGCGACCTGGTGCTCGCCGACGGCGTCCTCGCCGCCTGGCACCCGGGCGAACCCGCCTGGCGGATGGGCAGGGCCGCACTCCCGGCGAGCGAGTGGTCGGGGATCGCGGTGCTGCCCTGACTCACTCCTCGTCGAGGCCGTGCTCGATCGCGTAGCGGGCCAGCTCGACGCGGTTGTGCAGCTGCAGCTTCCGCAGCGTCGACTGCACGTGGTTCTCCACCGTGCGGTGCGAGAGCACGAGCCGCTCGGCGATCTGCCGTGCGGTCAGCCCCTTCGCGACCAGGCGCAGGACGTCGGTCTCGCGCTCGGTCAGCCGCGGCGGCTCGGCCCCCTCCGCCGGTGCGTCGGCCATCCGCCGGTACTCCCCGAGCACCAGCCCGGCCAGGCCCGCGGTGAACACCGGGTCGCCGGCCGCGGTCCGGTGCACGGCGTCCACCAGCTCGGCCGCGGACGCCGACTTGACCAGGTAGCCGGACGCGCCGGCCTTCACCGCCTCCAGGACGTCCTTGTGCTCACCGCTCGCGGACAGCACCAGCACCTTCGTCGCCGGCAGCGCCGAGGTGATCTCGCGGGTCGCGTCCACCCCCGAGGTGCTGCCCAGGTTCAGGTCCATCAGCACGACGTCCGGCTGGACGGTGCGAGCGATCCGCACGGCCGCGGCGGCGTCCGCCGCGGTCGCGCGGACGTCGAACCCGTTTTCGGTCAGGTCGCGGGCCACGCCGTCGCGCCAGATCGGGTGGTCGTCGACGACCATCACGGAAATCATTTCGCACCCCCGGTGCTCGGCACCCTGACCTCCCACTCCGTGCCCCGGCCGGGCCCGGTGTCGAGGGTCGCGCTCCCGCCGAGGTCGCGCACCCTCCCCCGGATGGATTCCACCACGCCGAGGTGCCCCTCCGCCGCCGCCCGCTCGAGGACGCCGTCGGGGATGCCCGGGCCGTCGTCGCGGATGCTCACCACGACCTCGGGGCCGAGGTCTTCCAGCAGCACCCAGGCCTGGGCCTGGGGGCCCGCGTGCTTTTCGACGTTCGAAAGCGCTTCGCGGGTCACGGCGACCAGTTCTTCGGTGACGTGCGAGGGCAGCTCGACATCGTCCGCCGGCGTCGAGACCTGCACCGAAGACGTCGCGAGCAGCTGCAACGCGGCACGCAGGCTCCTCGTGCCGCGGTCGTTCGGCGTCAGCGGCTCGGTCGTCACCAGCGACCGCAGGGCGATCTCCTGCTCGCCGGCCAGCTTCGCCAGTTCGGCCGCCTCGCCGCCGACCTCGTTGCCGCGCTTGCGGACCCGGGCCAGCACCTGCAGCACGCTGTCGTGGATCGACCGGGCCAGCCGTTCCCGCTCGGCTGTCGCCGCTTCCTTCCGCAGCGCCTGCTCCAGCCGCGCCGCGGACCGCCGGCCCATCGTCGCGGCCATCCCGACCAGCAGCCCGGCGGCGGCGAGCAGGACGCCGTCGCGGGCGACGTCGAGGTCGAACTTGTCCCGCGCCAGCCCGGTCGCCACGCCGACGACCAGCCCGGCCAGCACCCCGCCGCCCGCGCCGAACCGCGCGCCGGCGGCGACCGGCGGCACGGCCGCCCACACCGTGGTGATGAGGGGGACGTTCAGCGCGAACTGCTCGTCGCTCAGCACCCAGGGCGAGGTCAGCAGCAGCGCGGTGGTGAACACGAGGTCGAAGACGACCAGGGCCGGCGGCCGCGTCCGCTCACGCAGGTAGAGGAAGCTGCTGACGACCGACCACAGGGCCATCACGCCGAGGATCGTCCACGCGAGCCACTCCCGGTGGTAGTGCCCGCTCTGGACGATCACGGTGCCGCAGGCGAACCCCCAGGTGAGCACGCGGAACGCGAGCACCCCGCGCCACATCGGCGTGATCGGGTCGGGCGTCCGCGCGACGGTCATTCTTCTTCTTCGCCGCGGGTGGGGACCTCCGCCTTCGGGGTGCCCGGCTCGGCGTCGTTCGGCTGGGCGGCCTGGTCCTTGAGGACGTCGACCTCGCTCGGGTCAGGGTCGGTCTCGTGCAGCAGCGACCGGACGCCGGCGTTGAGCACCGCCAGCAGCGGCACGGCCAGCAGCGCGCCGGCGATCCCGCCCGCGACCAGGCCGGCGGTGATGGCCAGGACCACCGCGAGCGGGTGCAGCTTCACCGCGCGGCCCAGCAGCAGCGGCTGCAGGATGTGGCTCTCCAGCTGCATCACGCCGATCACGATGGCCAGCACGATCACCGCGCCGATGAACCCGTTGGTGACCAGCGCGATCAGCACCGCGACACCGCCGGTGATCACCGCGCCGATGATCGGGATGAACGCGCCGATGAACACCAGCGTGGCCAGGGGGATGACCAGCGGCACGCCCATGATCCACAGCCCGACGCCGATGCCGACGGCGTCGACCACGGCCACCGCGGCGGTCGCCCGCACGTAGCTGACCAGCGACGCGAACCCGCGACGCCCGGCGACGTCGACGCGGTTGCGGACCCGGCCGGGCACCGCGCGGACCAGGAACGTCCAGATGCCGTCGCCGCCGCTGAGGAAGAAGATCGTGATGAACAGCGTCAGCAGGAAGCCGGTGAGGATCTCGCCGACCGTGCTCGCCGTGGTCAGCGCGGTCGTGGTGATCGACGCCTGGTTGTTCTGGATGAACCCGATCGCCTGGTTGATGAAGTCCTGGATCTGCTCCTGGCGCAGGTGCGGCGGCCCGTTGAGGAGCCAGTTCTTGATCTGGTCGAGGCTCGCGTTCACCTGCTGCTGCAGCTGCGGCAGCCCGGAGGAGAACTGCGTGATGACGAACGTCAGCAGCCCGCCCAGCACCGCCAGCCCGGCGATCAGCACGATCGCCGTCGCCAGGCCGCGCGGGAACTTCACCGCCACCAGCTTCTGCACCGCCGGCGCGAGCAGCGCCGAAACCAGCAGGGCGATGGACAGCGGGATGACCACGACGGACAGGTAGCCGATCACCCAGACGATCGCGTACAGCGCGGCGATCACGACGATGAACCGCCACGCCAGCGCCGCGCTGATGCGCAGCCCCCGGGGGATCAAGCCGGTGATGTCCTCGTGTTCAGGCAGGAACGGGTCTTCGCGTCGCGCGTGGCTCACCCCGCTCACCGTACTGGCAAGTCCGTCCGATTCGGCCCCTTTTCCGAGGGCGGGTCCGACACGCGTGGCAGCCAGGAACGATCACCCGGTGTCAGAGGCGGTTGCACGCTGTGTTCTTCACACGATGGGGGCATCAAGCCGTGTCAAGGGTGCGCGCCGCGCCGCGGGTTTGGTTAGGTCGCTTCCGCAACGGCTTGTGGCCGGTCGATCACGAACCCCAGCACGAGGAGACGTACCTGTGGCGAACGACGCGACGAACGAGGGGCAGGGCGCCAAGCGCGCCGGCCGGCTCGTGTCGCGTGCGCTGCTCGTGCTCGGCGGGGCCGTGGCCGGCACCGCCGCCGCCTGGCTCGTCTCCGGTGCCACCGCCTCCGCCGACACCGTCGACGTCGCCCCGATCACCGCTGCCGCGACCGGCAGCCTCGGCGACGTCGACCAGGGTGCCTCGGACGCGACCGGCGACGTCGCCGACACGAGCTGCCACCAGGACGCCACGACGTGGAGCGCGCCGTGCGCCCGCGTCCTCGGGCACGAGGTCTCGGACCGCGTCAGCGACTCGGTTTCGGACCTGGCCGAAAACGCGGTCGTGAGCCCGGTGCACCGCACCCTCGGCGCGGTCGAGCACATCGTCCGCAAGCCGCAGGACACCCGCCAGGTCCTCGAGCAGACCTTCACGCCCGAGCCGGCGCACGACGTGCTCCAGCTGCTCGGCCCGGTGGGCGACGGCAACCTGGTTCCGCTCCCGGGGATCGCCCCGGCCGCTCAGGAGCCGGTGACCACCGGCGTCGGCCAGACGGCCGACTCGGTCGCGGTCCAGACCGTCGAACTCCCCGCCTCGGTGCGCGCCGCGCTCGCGATGGCGAAGGCTTCCCAGCACGACGACGGCACGGGTGCCGCGGGCCAGTCCCGCGACGGGCACCGTGACCTGCCGTCCCCGTTGACCCCGGTGCAGCTTCCGTCCGCACCGTCCGTCCCCACCGCCCCGGGTGGCAGCACTGCCCCCGGTGGTCACCTCGACGGTCTCAACTTCGGCGTCCCGTTCTGGACGACCGAAGCCGTCGACTCCGCCGTCGCGGCCATGAGCCGCGCCGGCCTGCGCACCGCGATGCGCACCCCGGGCGAGCAGCCCGGTGTCACTCCTGACTGAACACCTCCCTTCACGGGTAGCTGACGCGCCCAAGTCCGTCTGCATCTGACGGCCTCCGCGTCCGCTCGACACCCGTGACACGGCGGTGCGCTTTGTCGCGCCCGCAAGAAGTTCCTTCCCCCTCGGTGCGTTCGACGCACCGCCATGAACCCGCAAGGGAACCCGAAATAAAGGAGAAAAACCCCATGCAGACGTGGGCAAAGCGCGGACTCCAGACCGCACTTGTCACCGGTGGGTTGCTGATGCTGGGCACCGGCATCGCCTCGGCCGACGAGAACGTCAACCCCGACGCCCCGGCTTCCCCCCTCGACCTGAACGTGACGGCTCCCATCCAGGAAGCCAACAACGCGGTCGGCACCCCGTTCGGTCAGCTGGACCTGCCCGCCGGGCAGACGGAGCTGAGCACCAAGCCGGTCACCAACGCGGCGAACGAAGCCGCGAAGCAGCTCGACGACGCGAGCCCGATCAGCCAGAGCACCCTCGGCGGTGTCACCAAGGCCGACGGCGCGGGCGCCTTCACGCCGAGCCACAACAACCTCAAGGGCAACAAGGTCACCGGCGACGTCGTCGTCCCGATCCAGATCGTGGACAACGCGGTCGGTGTGCTCGGCGACGCGAACGTCCAGGGCGGCAACCACCAGCAGACCTGGGAGCACAACCAGGACATCGCGACGACCGGCGACGGCTCCAGCCTCGCGGGCAACGCGGTCGCGCTCGACTGGGCCCTCCCCGTCCAGATCGCCGGCAACGGCGGCGGCGTCGCGGGCGGCACCGGCCGGGTGACCGGCGGGTCGGCCAGCCAGAGCACCACCGAGACCGGGAACGTCGACACCGACGGCGACGGCTCGGCCCTCTCCGGCAACATCGTGGCGGGCCAGTTCGCCACCCCGGTCCAGGTGACCGGCAACGCCGCCTCGTACCTGCTCGGCAACGGTCAGAGCCACGGCTACTCCGCCGACACGGTCGCGACCTCCGGCGGTTCGCTGTTCACCTCCGGCAACGACAGCGCCGGCTCGGGCAACGTGGTCGGCGCGCCGATCGCCCTGCCGGTGAAGTTCAACTGCAACTCGGGCGCCGTCTGGGGCTCGCTGTCGCACGCGGGTTCGTGCACCAACTCGGCCGACGCCACGGCCGGGGGCACCCGCGAGGGTCTCCACAACATCCCGACCTACGAGCAGACGAGCGGCAACGGCTCGTTCCTCGGCGGGAACGCGGGCTCCGCCGCGCTGTCCCCGATCGCCAACGTCGCGGGTGTCGCCGGTTCCTGGATCGGCAACGCGACGGCGGGCGCCCCCGAGCCCGGCAGCTCCTCCAGCACTGTCGACTCGGGCGGCTTCGTCAAGACCGAGGGCGACAAGTCGTCCGCGGGCGGCAACGTGATCAACCCGTCGGTGGCGCTGCCGGTCGAGGCCTTCGGCATCGGCGGCACCTACATCGGCCAGGCGATCGCGGCGCACGACAACACCACCAACGCCAACGCCGGCAGCGGCAGCTACACCAAGGGCAACGGCTCGGTCATCGGCGGCAACGTCGTCAACACCGCGACCGCAGGTGCGCCCGAGGTCTTCGGCATCGGCGGCAGCCACATCGGCAACGCGGCCGGCACGGCGACCGAGGACAAGACGGTCACCGCCGGCGGGTACGACGGCACGCAGGGCAACGACTCGTCCGGCTCGGGCAACGTCGTCCAGGTGCCGGTCGGCCTGCCCGCCGAGGTCTTCGGCGTGGGCGGCTCGTTCATCGGCCAGGGCTCCGGCTCGGCCGACGAGACCAAGGTCGTCTCCGGCGGCGGCGGTGGCAACACCCAGGACGACAACGGCTTCCTGAGCTCGAACCTGGGCGCCGTGCCGGCTTCGCTGCCGGTGCAGGTGGCCAACATCGGCGGCGCGTTCGTCGGCCAGGGCCACGGCAAGGGCTCGACCGACACGACGTCCCACGCGGGCGGCGACCTCAAGGCGAACGGCCCCGCGGGCGCCGGCGCCGGCAACATCATCGAGGCCCCGGTCTCGCTCCCGGTGCTGGCCGCCGGCAGCGGTGCCGCCCTCGCGGGCATCGGCACCGGTGAGAACGACAACATCACCGACTCCTCGGCGGGCGGCAACGCGCTCACCGACGGGCACGACGGTGCCATCGCCGGCAACATCGTGAAGGCCCCGGTCGCGGGTGCCGCGCAGCTGTTCAGCGACGGTGTCGCGGGTGCGGCCCTGGGCCACGGCCTGGGCACGAGCGACACGATGTCGCACGCGGGCGGCGACGCCACCACCAACGGTGACCGCGGCAGCGTGGCCGGCAACATCATCGGCGCCGACGCGCTGCCGGTGGCGCAGGTCTTCGGTGACGCCGTCAGCGCGGCGGGTGTCGCGAGCGGCACCGGCATCAACACGACGTCCGTGCAGAACGCGGGCGACGACACCACCTCGGGTGTCGAGGGCGCCATCTCCGGCAACATCCTCGACATCCCGGCCACGGCCGTCGCGCAGCTGTTCGGCGACGCGGTGACCGTGGGCGGCGTCGCGCACGCCGTCGGCGACAACACGCTGACCACGCAGAACGGCGGGGTGCCCACCACCGCCGGTGACGGGTCCAGCCTGTCGGGCTACAACTTCTACCACGCGTTCGCGCTGCCGGTGCAGATCTTCGGGGTGCCGCTGAACGTGCTCGGGGAAGCCACCGCCGAGGCGACCGACATGACGAGCATCGACCAGGCCGACGACGCCATCGCGTTCCCGGTGAACGGTTCGGAGATGGCGGCCGACGAGCTGCCCTCGCTGACCGGGCTCGCCTCCGGCCTGCCGACCGCCGGGCTGCCCACCCAGGGCCTGCCCGCGCTGCCGACCGCGGCTCCGCTCGGTGAGCGTGCCGACCTGCCGGGCGGTGGCAACCCGCTGGCCGGGCTGTCCCAGCTGGCGCACCTGCCGACCCCGGCGGGCCTGCCGGGCGCCCCGGCGCTGCCGAAGCCGACCCTGCCCTCCGCCGCGGCCCTGCCCGCGGTGACCGGGCTGTCGGCGCTGGGCGGTGCCCTGCCCGGGCACACCGAGCGGGCGGACCTGCCGACCGCCGGCCTGCCCCTGCAGGTGCCGGCGCTCCCCGCGCTGGGTGGCACCGAGCGTGCCGACCTGCCGACCGGTGGCCTGCCCGTCGCGCTGCCGGCGCTGCCGGCCCTGGGTGGCGTCCCGGCTCTGCCGGTCGCGCTGCCGGTGACCCCGGCGCTGCCGGCCACCCCGGCCCTGCCGGTCGCCCTCCCGGCGACCCCGGCGCTGCCGGCCGCCCCGGCCTCGCTGCCGGTGCACGCCAAGCTGCCGGTGCTGGACGGCGCCGCCCCGACCGCGCAGGTCCCGGCGATGTCGGGCCTGGACTCGACCGGCTTCCTGGCGAAGCTGCTGGGTCTGGTCAAGCGCAAGTAGTTCGGTGACGCCGGGCGGGTTCAGCCAGAGCCCGCCCGGCCCCTGACCCTGACCGACGCTCCACGCGCCGCGAGGACTCCTCGCACGGAGCGTTCTCGGATCTCCTTCCCTGGAGAGGGACGAGCCCCAAGAGCCGCAACCCGGCTCTTGGGGCTCGTTCGCTTTTCAGGAGAACTGCAGGGACCGCTTCGCCAGGCCGTGCCAGAACCCGTCGATCACCGTGCGGCCGGAGCCCTCTTCGGTGCTCGCGCCGAGGGAGACGAACAGCGGCGCGAAGTGCTCGATCCGCGGGTGCGCGAGCATCGCCGCGGGCGCCTTGTGCTGGAAGTCCAGCAGCGCGTCGACGTCTCCGTGGCGCACCACCTCGTCACCCCAGTGGTCGAACTCGGCCGACCACGCGGGCGGCGTCCCGTCGGTGACGCGGGCCATGCCGCTCAGGTTGTGGGTGAAGAAGCCGCTGCCGATGATCAGCACGCCTTCGTCGCGCAGCGGCGCGAGCTTGCGGCCGAGGTCGAACAGCTCCTGCGGGTCGAGCGACGGCATCGAGACCTGCAGCACCGGGATGTCGGCGTCCGGGTACATCTCGACGAGCGGCACGTAGGCGCCGTGGTCGAGACCGCGCTCTGGCGCGTCGTGCACCGGCGTCGCGGTCGAGCGGAGCAGCACCTTCTCCGCCAGTTCCGGCGCGCCCGGTGCCGCGTACCGCACCTGGTAGTAGCGCTCGGGGAAGCCCCAGAAGTCGTACACCAGCGGCACGGTCGTCGTGGCCGCGATGGTCAGCGGAGCCTCCTCCCAGTGCGCCGACACGACGAGGATCGCGCGGGGTTTCGGCAGGTCGGCCGACCAGGCGGCGAGCTGGCGGGTCCAGGTGGCGTCGTCGGCGAGCGGCGGCGCTCCGTGGCTGAGGTAGAGGACCGGGGTGCGGGTCATCGACGGCTCCAGTTATTGAAAGTTCAACTACTACGATACCTGACGCCGTGGTCCCCCGGGATATTCCCTGAGGGGCGTGCGGGCGCCGCGGGCGATCGTGTTGAGTACCTGCCAGTGCCGGCGGGGCAGTGACTCGGCGTCGAGGGCCTGTGCCAGGGAAGATTCGAGAAGTTCGGAGGTGGGGCAACCATGACGGACGCGGTGGCCGACGTCGAACGCGCGATGATCGCCATCCGCCGCAGCCAGCAGCGGCGGGCGCTCAGCAAGATCGGCAAGGCCCGCGGCCAGGGCGCGCACGACCCGGTGCACGAGCTGCTCGACGTCGTCGAAGAGCTCACCGAACGCGGCGAACCCAGCACTGTGACGGCCCTGAGTGCGGCGATGGGCGTCGACCAGCCGCGCGCCAGCCGGCTGGTGGCACGCGCTGTCGAGCAAGGGTTGCTTCGCCGCGAAGCCGACCAGCGCGACGGACGGCGTGCGGTGCTCGTCACGACCGAGGCCGGCCAGGCGCACCTCGACGACCTGCACGCCTTCCGCCGCTCGGTGTTCGCGGAGGTGATGGCGGACTGGCCGGACGAAGATCGCGAGACCTTCGGCCGGCTCCTCACGGCGTTCGTCCGCGGGTACAGCGCCTTGGGTCAGTCGTGGGAGAGGTCCACGAACCGGCTGTAGTGCAGCTGGTGGGCGACGGTGATCGTCGCCGTCGGCCCGGCACGGTGCTTCGCGATGATCAGGTCCGCCTCGCCCGCGCGCGGATCGTCCCGCTCCCAGGCGTCCGGGCGGTTGACCAGGATGACGAGGTCGGCGTCCTGCTCCAGCGAGCCGGACTCACGCAGGTCGGACAGCATCGGGCGCTTGTCCGTCCGCTGCTCGGGACCACGGTTCAGCTGGCTGATCGCGATCACCGGGACCTCGATCTCCTTCGCCAGCAGCTTCATCTGCCGCGAGAACTCCGAGACTTCCTGCTGCCGCGACTCGACGCGCTTGCCGGACGTCATCAGCTGGAGGTAGTCGAGGACGACGAGCTTGAGGTCGTTGCGCTGCTTCAGCCGCCGGGCCTTCGCCCGGATCTCCATCATCGTCATGTTCGGCGAGTCGTCGACGAACAGCGGCGCCTCGGACACCTCGCTCATCCGGCGGGCCAGGCGCGTCCAGTCGTCGTCGGACATCTTGCCGCCGCGCATGTCGGCGAGGCGGATCTTCGCCTCGGCCGAGAGCATGCGCATGACGATCTCGGTCCGGCTCATTTCCAGGGAGAAGATGACGCTGGTCATGCCGTGCCGGATCGACGCCGAGCGCGCGAAGTCCAGGCCCAGTGTCGACTTGCCGACACCGGGGCGGGCCGCGACGATGATCATCTGGCCGGGGTGCAGGCCGTTGGTCAGCTCGTCGAAGTCGGTGAAGCCGGTCGGGATGCCCTGGGACTGGCCGCCGCGCGACGCGATCGCGTCGATCTCGTCCATCGTCGGCTGCAGCAGCTCTTCCAGCGCGACGTAGTCCTCGCTGGTCCGGCGCTCGGTGACGTCGTAGATCGCCGCCTGCGCGCGGTCGACCACCTCGTCGATGTTCGCGCCGTCGGCCGCGGCCGCGCCGTAGCCGTACTGCACGATCCGGGTGCCCGCCTCGACCAGCCGGCGCAGCACCGCCTTCTCCGCGACGATCTCCGCGTAGTAGCCCGCGTTCGCCGCCGTCGGCACCGTCGCGATCAGCGTGTGCAGGTAGGGCGCGCCGCCGACGCGGCCCAGCTCCCCGCGCCGCTCCAGCTCCGCCGACACCGTGATCGGGTCGGCCGGCTCGCCGCGGCCGTAGAGGTCCAGGACGCAGTCGTAGATCGCCTGGTGCGCGGGCCGGTAGAAGTCGTCGGGGCCGAGGGCTTCGATGACGTCGGCGACCGCGTCCTTGGACAGCAGCATGCCGCCGAGCACGGACTGCTCGGCCGCGATGTCCTGCGGCGGCTGGCGGTCGAACCCGCCCCCGCCCGGACCGGGGTCGCTCGGACCCGGGTCGGACTCCGCGTACATCGGACTGCGATCGTCGGTCAGCGCCACCGCCCCGGACACCTCCTCATCATGTCGAACACCCGTTCGAGTATGCCGGATCTTCGCTCTCGAAGCACGCGGCTCGATCCGCGTCCACCCGTCTCCGGACCCTTCCCCCGATGATCGGCGACAACGGCGTCCGGCTGTCGCAGACACGCGGAGCGCCACCGTGAGTACAGGCCCGAGCGGGCACGCTAGATCCCCCGGAAGGCCGAAGGCAATTCCGGGTGGGGACCCAGCTGTGGACAACCTGGGGATGAATGGGGGTAACCAGTCACAGGTGCCGTTACAGCTGTGGACAAGTTGGGGACAAGCGTGATCGGCTTCGCTGAATCCGCAGGTCGGAGGCTGTGAACAAGGTGTGGAGAACTTCCTTGAAACTCGTGCGGCGTGTCGCGCGAAGTCCGTTGTTCGGCGTGTCGTGGACCAGTCCGGGCCCATTCGCCCACACGGCTTGTGGATGAAAACTACGGACGGTAGAGCCGTAACCCGGTGGGCTGAACGGCCGACCGGTCAGGCCGCGGTGAGCCGGCCCTGTGCGCTGCGTAACCGGTCAGCGAGAACGCGCTGGTCGGCCGGGGTGAAGGCGATCCGGCTCTCGCCACGCCCCGGAACCTCCTCCGTCAGCCATCGGCCTTCCGAGGTATCGATGTAGTTCACCGGACGTTCGATCCGGTGCCGGGCGCCCGTGCGGCTGCGAGCCGCGACGTAGAGGCTGCCACTCCCCATTCGGCGCAGTGCGAGGATCCGTTTGAGCTCTTCGACCTCGTGCGAGCCGTCGGCCGGGCGGTCGTTGCGGAGCACCGCGTACCCGGCGCCGTCGTCGCCGCGGGCCGTCCCTTCGATCTGGCTCTTCGGCACCGCGATCGGCGTCCCGCGCCCGGGCGCCAGCTTCGGGATCTGGCCGAGGAAGTCGTCGAGCAGCTCGCCGGGGCGGGTGGACTCGAGCACGACGACGTCCAGCTCTTCGTGCTTGGCCAGGACGAAGGCCTCACCACCGGCGCTGCCGCCGAGCAGCCGGTAGCTGACCGGCCGGCCCTGGAACCCGCCGTCGATCCAGCCGTAGTACTCCAGCTGCGGCCGCGCGACCGCTTCGATCGTCGCGACGAACCCGGGGTGCATGCCGCGCGGGCCGAACAGCCCGGCCTTGGCGAGCTCGGCGTTGACCCGCTCGTCTTCGGCGCGCTGGGCCTCTTCGCTGTACCAGGTCGGCGTCTCGGACAGCACCGTGTGCGGTTCTCCGCCGCGGCGCCGGATCAGGTTGATCAGGGTGCCGGTCGTGATCGAGACCTGCCTGTCCAGCACCGCTCTTCCTCCTGGGAATCAGAAACCCGGTGAACGCGAAGGCCGGGCGCGCCCATCTTGGCACGCGCCCGGCTGTCCGGTGCGCGTTACTCGCCGATGACCGGCGGCGCGGTGAGCTCGTCGGTGCCGAAGATGTCGTTCGGGTCGTCGCCGAGCAGGTACTTCGACGTGCGTTCTTCGTCGCCGCCGCCCTGGCCCTTGGCGCCGTGACCCATGCCGCCCATGCCCCCCATCCCGGTGGAGCCGGCGCGCCCGGCCGCCGCGCCGCCCGCGCCCGCCGCGCCGGCGCCCATGCCGCCCCGGCCCGCGCCGGCCGCACCCGCGCCACCCGGCAGGGCCGCGCCGGTCGAGCCGCCGGGCCCGAAGCCCGCGCCGCCCGGGCCGAAGCCCGCCGTCGGATCGCCGATCCCGCCGGCCCCGCCGGAACCGCCCGGCCCGAAGCCGCCGCCCCCGCCGGAGAAGTTCGGCGTGCCCCCGGGGCCGAAGCTCGGGACGTTCGACGGCGCGAAGCCCGACGAGTGGGTGCCGTCGTCGAAGTTCGGCGGGGTGTAGCTGCCGCCGCCCGGTAGCTTCGACGGGTCGTAGCTGCCGCTCGGGACCTTCGACGGATCGAAGTTCGGGGGCGTGTAGGTGCCGCCGCCGGGCACCTTCGACGGGTCGAAGCCGCCGCCCGGGATGTTCGGCGGCTGCCCGTTGAACGACGGGACGCCGCCCGGGCCCGGCATGTTCACACCGCCGGGACCGCCACCGGGACCGCCGCCGTTCTCGCCACCGCCGCCGTTTCCGTCGCCCGGCTTCTTCTTGCCGTCCTTGCCGTTGTCGACGCTGACGTTTTCCTGCTGCCCCTTGAGCGCGGAGTACGTCGGCATGTTCTGGCCGTTGTCGTTGCTCGCCTTGAAGTAGGTGTTGAAGGCGTCGACGTTGGCCTGGCCCTTGGCGTTGTAGTCGCGGATCGCCCGGTCGGTGTCGGTCGTCCACGGCGTGATCGCGTTGAGCAGGTTGTTCTTCGGCGGGTCCTTCGGGACCTCCTGGACCTTCGCGTGCACCGTGGTGAACGCGGTGTTCTGCTCGCCGAGGTACTTGTCGGAGTCGGTCAGCTTGGTGCCCGAGTCCTCCATCCACACCCGCAGCGGGTGCGCGCCCGCGTTCTGCGCCGCTTCGGAGCCACCGCCCGTCCAGGCCGCGTCCATCTCCTTGGCGAGGGTGTCGATCGTGGTGAGCCGGTCCGCGTAGGCGCCCTTCAGCCGGCTGGCCGCCGCCTGCCCGTCTTGGATCGAGCCGGTGCCGGGGCCGTGGGTGATCTTGTCCCAGATGTCGTAGCAGTCGATCTTGCGGTCGCCCTGCTGCGAGTTGTGGTCGTCGGAGTGCGTGGTCGCCATGTTGTACGCGGCGAACCCGCCGAGCAGCACCAGTTCCAGCATCTCAGCCCTCCTTCAAGGTCTGGATCATCGCCTCGGCCGCCTTCTCCGCGTACGGGCACGGCGCGGTCGCCCCCGGACCGTTGCCGATCTGGGTGAAGACCTGCACCGCCTGGGTGTCCGTCACGCCCACCAGCAGCTTGCACTGGCCCTGGCTGCGGAAGTCCTTCGTGGCGGCGTACACGGCGGGGTAGCCGGAGACGTCGGCCGGTTCCCAGTACTCGTACTGGTCCTTGCCGCCCTTGGCGTAGAGGTCGTAGATGCCCGCGAGCCCGTCGGTGTTCGGGTCGGCCGCGATGTCGATCCGGCTGCTGCGCGTTTCGTCACCGGTGTAGATCCACGCGCAGGACGTGCCCGCGGACGTGGACCGCGGCGTGCCGTCCTCCAGGCCGAGCGTCGAACGCTGCGAGGACGAGAGGACCGAACACGGGTCGGACTTCAGCTTGGCCGGGTCGAGCGGGCTCGAAACCTTGGGTGCGCCGCCACCGTCCGAGCTGCTGCTGCTCGCGGAGTCCGGCGCGCTCGACGCGGCCGGGTTGGCGGTGCCGCCGGTGGTGGAACTGCAGCCGGCGAGGGCGAGCGCGGCGAAGACCAGCGCGGGCGCGGCGAAACGGCGGTTCACCGCTGCTGCCCCGCCTTCGAGATGTCGCCGGTGTGGGCCGCGTCCGCGGCGGTGATCTTCTTCTTCGCGTCGAGCAGCGCCTGGATGTAGTTCTTCACGTAGTCCTGCATCTTCTTGTTCTGCTCGAGGAACGCCTTGCCGGACGGGTTGGCGAGCTTCTCCCAGTCGCCGCTCGCGAACTCCTTGCCGGGCGCCTTGACGTCGGCCATCAGGTTGGCGTCGGCGGCGTCGTTCTGCAGGTCGGTCTGCAGGTCCTGCCACTTCTTGATGACGCCGTCGATCTTGTCGGCGTCGAACGTGAAGCCCCCTCCGCCGGACGGCGCGGACATGTTGACCTCGTTACCCATCCGAGTGCGCTCCCTTCGCGTCCCGCTCCATTGTCCTACGACGGCGCCGTCGTGTCCGGGGTTCCCCTGAACGCGTGAAAGCGGGCCGTCCACCAGGACGGCCCGCTTTCTCACGACGTACTGCCTTACTGCGCGGCCTTGACCTCGAGCCGCACGTCGACCTTGACGTCCGGGTGCAGCCGGGCGCCGACCGAGTGCTTGCCGACGGTCTTGATGTGCTCGCGCAGCTCGATCACGCGCTTGTCGAGCAGCGGGCCACCGGCCGCCTTGATCGCGTCGACGATCTCGGCCGCGGTGATCGAACCGAAGAGCTTCTTCGAGCCCTCGGCCGCCTTGCCCGCCAGCTGGATGGCGCCGAGGCCCTCCAGCGTCGCCTTGATCTCCTTGGCGTGGTCGAGGTCGCGGATGCGACGGCTCTCCTGCGCGCGCTGGATCGTGCGGACGTTCTTCTCCGCGCCCTTGGAGGCCACGATCGCGTAGCCCCGCGGGAGCAGGTAGTTGCGCGCGTACCCGTCCTTGACCTCGACGATGTCGCCGGGGCCGCCCAGGTTGGCCACGTCCGTGGTGAGGATGATCTTCGCCATGTCAGTGCCCTCCCTTAGCGCGCGGTCGAGGTGTAGGGCAGCAGCGCCATCTCGCGGGAGTTCTTGACCGCGATGGCGATGTCACGCTGGTGCTGGCTGCAGTTGCCGGTGACGCGACGGGCACGGATCTTGCCGCGGTCGGAGATGTACTTCCGCAGCAGGTTGGTGTCCTTGTAGTCGATCAGTTCCGGACGGCCCTTCTTCTCGGCCTTGCAGAACACGCAGACCTTCTTCTTGGGCTTCCGAATGGGTGGCTTGGCCACTGTCTACTCCTGGTAACTCAAATCTTTGTGGATGTGTACGAGATCAGAACGGGGGCTCGTCCGAGAAGCCGCCGCCACCGCCGCCGGCCGGCGGGGCCGAGCCCCACGGGTCGTCGGCCGGTGCGCCGCCGCCACCGCGGTTGCCGCCACCGCCGCCGCCGCCGAAGTCACCACCGCCGCCGCCACCGCGGCTGACCTTGTTGACCTTGGCCGTGGCATAGCGCAGCGAGGGCCCGATTTCGTCAACCTCGAGCTCGACGACGGTGCGCTTCTCGCCTTCCTTCGTCTCGAACGACCGCTGCTTCAAGCGGCCCTGCACGACGACGCGGGCGCCGCGGGTCAGGGACTCGGCGACGTTCTCCGCCGCCTGCCGCCAGATGTTGCAGCGCAGGAACAGCGCCTCGCCGTCCTTCCACTCGCCGGACTGCCGGTCGAGGGTGCGCGGGGTGGACGCGACGGTGAAGTTCGCGACCGCCGCACCGGACGGGGTGAAGCGCAGCTCCGGGTCGGACGTCAGGTTGCCGACCACGGTGATGACGGTGTCTCCGGCCATCGGGGTTCCCCTCGGGCTCAGGCCTTGGCGGCGGGCTTGGCCGCGGCGCGCTTGACCTCGCGACGCATGACCTTGGTGCGGAGCACGGTCTCCTGCAGCGACAGCTGGCGGTCCAGCTCCTTCACCGCGTCCGAAGACGAGTTCAGGTCGAGCAGGGCGTAGATGCCCTCGGCGTGCTTCTTGATCTCGTACGAAAGGCGGCGGCGGCCCCAGACGTCGACCTTCTCCACGGAACCGCCCGAAGTGCGGATCACGTTGAGGAAGTTGTCCAGCGTGGGGGCGACCGTGCGCTCGTCGAGCGTGGGGTCCAGGATGACCATTACCTCGTAATGGCGTGACACAACCACTCACCTCCTATGGGCTCGCGGCCACGGACTGTCCGTGGCAGGAGGGTTTGTCCAGGTAAGGCTACCTGGGGGTACCGGCGGGCCCCGCGGGCGGGGTCAGCTCGCGCGGCGCAGGACCCAGGTGCGGACGAGGCCCGCGGTGACGCCGGCGAGCACGATCACGGCGAGCAGCATCGGCAGCTGCACATCGCTCGACGCCCCGTTCGAGGCGAGCGACTGGGCGTTGCCCGCATCCCGGACGTCGGCACCCTGCCCGGCCTGGTCGCCCGGCCCGGCCTGCGGCGCCGAGGCGTCCCCGGGGAGCGTGCCGTTCGCGGGGTACCGGGCCCCCGGCGCGACGGCCGTGCCGGCGGTCGCGGTCGGGATGCCGCTGTAGTCGCGCATCGGCGCGCTGCCGCCCGTGCCACCGGCGGTGCCGGGGTTCAGGTTGGCGAGGTTGCCGGAGCTGCCGCCGGGGACGGTGCCCGTGCCGCCCTGCTGGCCGCCGGTGCTGCCGGTGCCCTGCTGGCCGGGGGCGACGTAGTTGGTGGCGATCGTGGTCAGGCCGCAGCTCTTCGCGACGTTCGCCGAGATCGCGTTGAGGACCTCGGTCTTGGTGCTGTCCAGCAAGCCGAGCCCGTTCGCGCCCTTGAGCGCGGTGGCGACCGTGCTGCCGATCGCCGAGCCGGCGATCGTGCCGCCCGCCGAGTTCGGCACCTGGCCGACGGCCAGCGCGCCCTTGCCCGCGATCGTGTCGGCGAGGGAGTCCGGCCACACCGACAGGGCGGTCCAAAGGTGGCTGTTCACGTAGTCCCGCGCGCCCGTGCGGACCAGTTCCTTCACCGAGGAGCCCTGGACCGCGACGGTGTCGCCCATGCTGCCGTTCACCGAGCCGGAGCAGGTGCCCGCGAGCGTCGTCGCGGCGGAGGCGGTGCCGGCGGAGAGGAAGGCGCTCCCGGTGACGAAGGCGGCCAGGGCGGTAACGGTCAAGAGCTTCCGCACGAGCACAGTCCTCCGTGGGGTTATCGGGGCGTCGTTCCGTTCACCAGGATGAACGACGGGGATACGTGAAAGATACTCGGCAGTCGGGTCAATTCGCAGCGGCCATTCGGCGGAGCACCCAGGTGCGGACGAGGCCCGCGCTGACTCCGGAGAGTGCCAGAACCGCGATCAGCAGCGGCAGGTTCGACCCGTCCGTGATGCCGTTGGATGCGGAAGGTAGCGCCTCGGCGCGCCCGGCCGTCTGGATTCCGGCGTTGCCGGACGCCGTGCTGTCGGGGCCGTTGAGGCCGTACTGCGGGGCGTAACCCGGGATCTGGCTGCCGTAGCGGATCGCCGGGGACGGCGTGAACAGGCCGGCCGTCGCGAACGGGATGCCGCTGTAGTCGCGCATCGGCGAATAGCCCGTGCCGATGCTGAACGGGAAGCCGCCGAACGCCGGGCTGCTGTTCGAGAAGCCGGGCAGCAGCGGGCTGTTGGAGTCGGGGATGCCGCCGCCACCCTGCGGGGTGCCGCCCTGCGGCGAGCCACCGGTCCCCTGCGACGGCGGTTGCTGCGGGTTGCCACCCGGGCCGGGCGACTGCTGCTTGCCGCCGCCGGTCACCGCGCTCAGGCCCTGCTGGGCGCCGCTGGTCAGGCCCTGGACGCCCTGGTTGATCGCGCTCGCCGCGGGCGCGCCGACCACCGGGACCGGCGAGACGGCCGTGTTCACCACGGTGACGGTGACCTTGCAGAGCGTGCCGAGCACGGAGTTGATCGTCCCGGTCAGCACCGTGGTGGCCTGGGTGACGACGCCGAGGTTGAGCGGGATGCCGAGCAGCGGGGTGGTGCCCTGGACCGTGTCGCCGGGCGCGGCGGTCACCGAGCCGCCGCACGGGGCGGTCTTGGTCTCGCCGGCCGAGGCCGTGCCGGGCGCGCCGAGCACGGCCGAACCGGCGAGGACGAACGCCGTCGCACCGACCGCCGTAGCCCTCCGTGTCCGATCCCGCATACCCGCTGCCCCTTTGTCTCGATGCCTCTCCCCAGGACAACGACGTTAAGGCAGCGCGGTGACGCCCGCCCGTTCAGAAATGTCCGGCATTCGAGTGGAAGCGGGGGTCACCGTCGGTGAAATCAAGCCGGCTTGCGGCGGATCCACGCCCGGACGAGGGCCGCGGCGACGATCGCCAGCGCCAGGACCGCGAGCAGCATCGGGAGCTTCGCCGGCGGCGTGACGCCGGGGAGCGCCTCCGCCGTGCCGGACTTCTGCTCGTCGACCGTCGGGACCTGCTCGCCGGGGATGATCTGTGCGACCACCGGCGCCTGGACCAGGCTGGCCGGCAGCAGGGCGGCGTTGGTGAAGATGCCGGAGATCGCGTCGCCCGGCAGGCCCGCGCCGCCGGGACCGGTGGTTACCGGGCCGGTGCTGTCACCGGGCGGGTTCTGGCCCGGGGGCGCCGGCGGCGTCGGCGGGTTCGGCTGGGGCGGGTTCGGGCCCGGCGGGAGGGGCAGCGGGGGCAGTTCGCCGGCCGCGCCCTGCGTCACGTTGCCGACCGTGTTCACGACGCCCTGGGCGGCCGGGCAGACGGCCTTGGCCGCGGCGTCGCCGACCACCGGCACTTCGCCGACGCCGAGCGCCCGCACGGTGTCCCCCACCGGGAGCGTGAGCAGCGGCGCCGAGCCGTTGGTGTTCTTCGCGCTCGAGTCGAGCCCGACGGTCAGCCGGTTCGGGGCGTTGAGCGGGGCGCCGGCGTCGAGGAGCAGCCCGGTTTTCGCGTCGCGCGCCTGGCCGTTCTGCAGGGTGGCGGAGCAGTCGCCGCCGAGGGTCGGGCTGGGGTCGGCGCTCGCGACGCCCGGCAGCGCCAAGGCGGCCGAAGCGGCGAAAGTGAACCCCAGTGCGGTGATCCGTGCGAGCTGCTTCCCCATCGATGCCCTCCGGCAGTCGGACCAATCTGGATCACGGAACGCGCTCACGGTACTCCACGAGCGTCACCAACCAGGCCCCGCACGGGGAAAGAGAACCCGGAGCGCGGCCCGGAGTAGCGTGCTCGGCATGCTGATTGGCGCCCACGTCCGTGACGACGACCCGTTGACCGCGGTCGCCGCGCGCAAAGCCGACGTCGTCCAGTTCTTCCTTTCGGACCCGCAGGGCTGGAAGGCCCCGAAGCCACACCCCCACGGCGAAGCCATCTTGGCCGACCCGGTCGAGGTGTTCATCCACTCTCCCTACCTCATCAACGTGGCTTCGCTGAACAACCGGATCCGGATCCCATCCCGTAAGAACGTCACCCAGCACGCGGACGGCGCGGCGGCGGTCGGCGCCAAGGGCCTGATCGTGCACGGCGGGCACGTCGGCGACAACGACGACGTCGAGGCCGGCCTCGACAACTGGCGCAAGCTCTTCGAGCGCGAACAGGAGAAGGGCGGCTTCAAGGTCCCGATCCTGATCGAGAACACCGCGGGCGGCGAGAACGCGATCACCCGCGACCTCGAGGTGATCGCCCGGCTGTGGGACAAGGTCGGCGAGTTCGGCGCCGGGTTCTGCCTGGACACCTGCCACGCGTTCGCCGCGGGCTGGGACCTCTCGACGGCCGTCGAGCAGGTCCGGGCCATCACGGGCCGGATCGACCTGGTGCACCTCAACAACTCCCGTGACGAGTTCGGCTCGACCCGCGACCGGCACGCGAACGTCGTCGAGGGCGAAGGCACCATCGACCCGGACGTGCTCGTCGAGGTCGCCCGGGCCGCCGGCGCGCCGGTCGTCGTCGAGACGCCGCCCGACGGCCAGGCCACGGACATCGCGTACCTGCGGGAGAAGCTGAACTAGGCCGTCGCGACCTTCCGGCGGTGGCGGACGGCGTTCGGGACGATCACGTCCCGGGCGCCGTCGAGGAACCCGCCCGCCGGGTCGTCGTCGCCGGCGAGCCGGACGAGGTCGGTGCCCGGGCGGTAGATCTCGCGCACCACCAGCATGCACAGCGCGGCGACGGCCAGGTCGCGGACCACGACCGTGCCGAGGAACCAGCCTTCGGGCAGGCCCTTGTGGTCGACGCCGAGGTAGTAGAACATCCGCGGCACCCAGACCAGGGCGTCGATCAGCATCCAGCCGAGCAGCAGCCGCCAGCGCGGGATCGCCAGCACGGCCAGCGGCACCAGCCACAGCGAGTACTGCGGGCTCCACACCTTGTTGGTCAGAAGGAACGCGGCCACGACGAGGAACGCGAGCTGCCCGACGCGCGGCCGCCGTGGCGCGGCGAGCGCGATGTAGGCGATGCCCGCGCAGCAGGCGAGGAACAGCACGGCCACGGTGATGTTCAGGTAGGTCGGCGTCTGGTTCTGCTGCAGCACGCCGTCGAACCCGGTCCAGCCGGTCGTGTACGAGAGCACGTTGTACAGCGAGTCCGGGTCCATCGGCCGCAGCGTGTTCATCCGGAAGAACTCCCACCAGCCGCGGGTGGCGGTGAGGATGAACGGCGCGTTGACCGCCAGCCACGTCACGACCGCCGCGGCCGCGGTCTTCCAGAACGGCGTCAGCTTCCCCGCGCGCAGGCACAGCACGAACAGCACGCCGAGCAGGAACAGCGGGTACAGCTTGGCCGTCGCGCCCAGGCCGAGCAGGAGCCCGGCGAGCAGCGGTTTCTTGCGCGCCCAGGCGAGCAGGCCGGTCGCGGTGAACGCGGTCGCGATCGCGTCGAAGTTCGTGAACGCGTGCACGAGCACCAGCGGCGAGACCGCCACCAGCACCATGTCCCACGGCCGGCGTTTCACCGTCCGGCCGGTCGCCCACACGGTGACCAGCCAGGCCAGGGCCAGGAAGAACGCGGTGATGTCGAAGTAGACGGCCACCGGCAGCCCGCCGGGCAGCCAGCCCGCCTCGGCGAGGTTCTCCCAGCCCGCCGCGAGCTTCGCGTTCGCCCACTGGAACAGGCCGGTGAACACGGGGTACTCCATGTACCGGGTGTCGTTCTCCGCGGTCTGCGAGCTCTCCTTCCACGACGTGTAGTACGGGAAGGTGCCCGGCCGGTCGAGCCGCTCGGAGCTGTAGAGCGGCACGATGTCGGAGTAGCACATGGCGACGAACGGGCGGCCCGCCCGCCAGTCGAGCTGGGTGGCGCCGCTGGAGTCCTGGTACTGCTGGATGCAGGAGCCCTTGCCGAACCAGCAGAGCATCAGCGCGAGCGTGGCCAGCAGCAGGCCGACGCGCTGCGGCGACCAGAACCAGTGCCTGCCGACCGCCGCGTGCTCGCCGAGCGGGCCGCCGATGGGTCTGGTGACCGCCGCCGCGAGGGGCTCGTTCCAGCTCGGGACGACCCGTTCCGCCCGGGTAAGCGTCACGGGGCCGGGGTCCGGCTCGCGCGTGGTCTCCTCTGGCACGAGTGCGGATGTTAGCGGTGATCGTGGTGCGCGGCGGTGAAGCCGGTGATCATGCCGGATTCGCGTAGTACGAGGCCAGGACCTCCGCGGCGGCCCCGCGCGTGACGATCTCCTCGCCGAAGGAGTCCTCGACGACCTCGATGCGCTGCCAGTGCGGCAGCGGCAGCAGCTCTTCCAGGCGCTCCGAAACGCCGTCGCGGTAGCCGCCCGGTTCGTCCCGCACGGCCCGCCCGGCCAGCACGATCCGCTCCAGGTCGAGCACCTGGACGAGGTCGGCGAGGCCGATCCCGAGGAAACCCGCGGCGGTCCGCGTGTCGGGTGCGCGCTTGGCCATGATCTCGACGCAGCCACGCCGCCCGCAGGCGCAGACGGGGCCGTCGTAGGCGATCGTGGTGTGCCCGAACTCACCCGCGTTGGTCCGCGGACCGCGGTACAGCCGGCCGTCGATCAGCAGGCCGACGCCGATCCCGGTGCCGACGAGCACCACCGCGGTCGCCGTCGGCTCGCCGTGCGGCCAGAGCTGCGCGAACGCGGCGGCGTTGGTGTTCTTGTCGAGCGTCACGGGCAGGCCGGTGCGCTTCTCGAGCAGGTCACGCAGGGGGACCTCGTGCCAGCCCGGCATGTTCGTCGCGTCGCGGACCAGGCCGGCGAGGTGGTCCAGCGGGCCGACGCAGCCGAGGCCGAGGCCGAGCACGTCGAAGCCGTCCGCCAGTTCCAGCGCGGTGGCGCCGATCGCTTCGACGGCCTGCTCGGGCGTGAAGCCGACCGGGAGCGGGCCGCCCGCGGTCTCCTCGACTTCGCCGATGAGGTTGGTGCGCAGCACGCGGTACTCGTCACGGTCGAGGCGCGCGCCGAGCGCGTGCCTCGCGCCGGGCCGGATCGTGAGCTGCGTGCGGGGCTTCCCGACCCCCGCCGACGGCTGGCGTTGCTCGTCCAGCAGGCCGGCGTCGAGGAGTTCGGGCACGATCTTGGACACGGCCTGCTGGGTGAGCCCGGTGCGTTCGGCGAGCTCGACGCGGCTGAGGCCGCCGGCGCGCAGGATGTGCGTGAGCAGCAGGGCGCGGTTGTGTTCGCGCACGTTGCGCAGGTTCACCCCGGTGTCCGCCATGGACCCGATCTTCCCACGCCTGGTCAATTACGCAACAGTGTTGTTTAATGGGGGCATGAGTGACTTGCGCGTGGGCATCCTCGGGTACGGCATCGGCGGGCGCGTCTTCCACGCCCCGCTGGTGGCGGCGACGCCCGGGCTCACCCCGGCGCTGATCACGACGTCGAGCAACGCCGCCCAGGCCCGCGCCGACCACCCGGGCGCGGAGGTCGTGCCCGACGCCGACGCCTTCTTCGAGCGGGCGGCCGACCTCGACCTCGTCGTGGTCAGCACGCCCAACCGCACGCACGTGCCGCTCGCGCTGCGGGCGATCGAGGCCGGCCTGCCGGTGGTCGTCGACAAGCCGTTCGCGCCGACCGCGCTCGAGGCCGAGCAGATCGTCGCTGCGGCGAAGGCGGCGGGCGTCGGCCTGACGGTTTTCCAGAACCGGCGGCTCGACTCCGACTTCCTCACCGTCCGGAAGGTCCTGGAGTCCGGGAAGCTCGGTGAGGTGTTCCGCTTCGAATCCCGCTACGACCGCTGGGTGCCGAAGCCGAAGGAGAACTGGCGCGAGTTCGGCGACCCGGCCGAAGCCGGCGGCCTGCTCTACGACCTGGGCGCGCACATCGTCGACCAGGCGCTGCAGCTGTTCGGCCCGGTCACGCAGGTCTACGCCGAGGTCGACCGCCGCCGCGCCGGCGTCCAGGTCGACGACGACGTGTTCGTCGCGCTGAAGCACGCCAACGGCGTCCGTTCGCACCTGTGGGCGACGGCCCTCGCGGGCACGCTCAACCCGCGGTTCCGGGTCCTCGGCGACCAGGCGACGTTCACCAAGTACGGCCTTGACGTGCAGGAACCGCAGATCAAGACCGGGATGCGCCCGGGCGACGACGCGTGGGGCGTGGAGCCGGCGGCGGACGCGGGCAAGATCGGCGTCGGCAACGACGTCAAGACGGTCCCGACCGAAACCGGCCGCTACGAGCTGTTCTACGCGCAGGTGCGGGACGCGCTGCGCGGCGAAGGCGAGTTCCCGGTCGACCCCGAGTCGTCGGTCGAGGCCCTGCGGGTGATCGAGGCCGCGCACCGGTCCGGCGTCGAAGGGGCCGTGATCAAGCTCTGAGGACGGCGTCCTCGATCTCCCGCCGCATCCTCGTCAGACTGGCCGTGACGCCGGTGTCCCCCAGCGCCGACGTCACGGCCTCTTCCACGCTCGGCCGACCGGATCAGCCGCCGGGGTTCGGAACTCCGCTCTGACCGGTGTCGTTGCCGCCGCGGTTACCTGTGCCGTTGCCGTTCCGGTTGCGCTGGCGGTTCTGCAGCTCCTGCAGCCGCTGCTGGAACTGCCGGAACTGGTCCAGCTGCTGCTGCCGGTCGTCGCCCCGGCCCGGACCCCTCGGGTCGGGCTGCTGCTGATCCTCCGGCTGCTGGACCTCGACCTGCACCCGGTCCTGGGGTGAGCTGATCGCGGCCACGCGGTCGAAGCGTTCGCCCGGCTTGCCCGACAGGTAGAGCTGCATGAACCGGTCCCAGATCGGCCCGGCCAGGGTGGAGCCGAACAGCGGCGCGCCGCCCGGGCCGCGCAATGCCTTGTCACCGTCGCTGCCCACCCAGACCGCCGCCGACACCGAAGGCGTGTAGCCGACCATCCACGTCTGCGAGTTCGCGTTCGCCGCCGACGCGGGTTCGTCGTTCTGCGGGGTGTGCTGCTGGGTGCCGGTCTTGCCGGCGCATTCGTGGCCGGCCGGGCAGCTCAGCCGCGAGAACTGGATCACCGGGGCCAGGGCCGCGGTGACGTTCCCGGCGATCTGCGCGCTCTTGCCCGGGTCGTTGTCCGCGAAGGCGTCGGTCGACTGGTCCTTCGCCTGGTACGCGGTTTCGCCGTTCGCGTTGGTCACCTTCTGCACGAAGTGCCGGTCGCGCTGGCGGCCGTTCGCCGCGAACGTCGCGTACGCCGAGGCCATGTCCGCCGGCGTCACCTGGGTGCCGCCACCGCCGATCGAGATGTTGTTGTCGCCGGTGAACAACGCGCTGCGGCCGCCGTTGTCCTTGGTCCGGATTCCCGCTTCCTGCGCCGCTTCCGCCACGCCGGACGGCTTCGTCACGTTGAGCACCATGTCGTAGAACACTGTGTTCGTGGACCGCTGCATGGCTTCGGCGACCGTGCACTGCTGCGAGCAGCTGCTGCTGTCGCCCGCGTTGCGGACCGGCAGCTCGACGCCGGGGAACGTGCGCGGCGAGGTGCCGTCGAACCGCGCGTCGAGACCTCGGCCGAGCTTGAGGAACGCGGCCAGGTCGAACGGCTTCATCGACGAACCCGGGTTGTGCGCCTCGTCGGCCCAGTCGCGCCCGGCCAGGTCCTCGCCGTTCGGGCCCTTCACGATCGCGTCGCCGCCGTAGTAGGCGAGTACGCCGCCGGTCTTCGGGTCGACCGCCACCAGCGCGTCGAGGATCCGGCTGTCGGTCTGCCCGGCCATCTCCTCGGACACGGCCTTCTCGGCGGACTGCTGCGCCTGCGGGTCGATGGTGGTGAACACCTGGAACCCGCCGGAGTAGTACTGCTTCTCGTCGATGCCCTGCGCGGCCAGCTCGGCCTTGACCTGCTTCTTGATGAACGGGTTCAGCGCCCCGGCCTGCTTGCTCTCCCGCAGCGGGATCGGCGTCGGGAACTTCGCGGCGGCGCGCTGGGCCGGCGTCAGGTAGCCGTTCTTCAGCATCCGGTCGAGCGCTGTGGTCCACCGGCTCGTGGCGACGGCCGTGTTCTCCGACCGGCCTGGCTGCTGGATCAGCCCGGCCAGCAACGCGGACTCCGAATAGCCGAGCTGGCCGACGTCCTTGCCGAAGTACGCCTGCGCGGCGGCCTGGATCCCGTAGGCGCCGCGGCCGAAGTAGATGATGTTGAGGTAGGCGGTGATGATGTCCGCCTTCTCGTAGGTCTGGTTCATCTTGAACGACTTCGCGAGCTCGACCCACTTGCGCGTCAGCGTCGGGTCGTCGTCGCCGGACGCGTTCTTGATGTACTGCTGGGAGATCGTCGACCCGCCGCCGGACCCGCCGGTGACCTGGTTGTAGGCCGCGCGCAGGATGCCGCCGACGTCGAAACCGGAGTTCGTCTCGAACGACGCGTCTTCGGTCGCGATCACGGCCTTCTTGACGACGTCCGGGATCTGGCTCGCCGCCAGGATCTGCCGGTTGCCGCCCGTGGGCACGTCCTTGCCCATCTCGGTGCCGTCGCTGTAGAGGTACGTGACGGCCTGGCCCTGCGCCTGCGCGACCGTCTCCGGCGAGGGGACGTCGACGGCGAAGTAGGTGATCAGGAACGCGGCCGCGGGGACGAGGAAGAACAGCCCGGCGGCCACGTACGCGATCCGCCGGACCCGTCGCCAGCGCCGCCTCCGCAGGTCCTGCGCGGTCGCCGGCCGGGGCCGGCGCGGCGGCTGCCCCGGACGCGGCCGCAGGATCGGCACCGTCGGCGGGTCGTCCGGCTCGGTCCCGTTGTGCGCGTGGTGGGTGATCAGCTCCGGCTCGGCGCCGAGCAGCCCGGCGCGGGGCGCGCTGCCCCGGCGAGCCGCGCGGCGGCGACGTGGGTCGGGCTGCCGGCCAGGCGACGTGCGGTCGTTGTTCACGGGCCGTCCTCCACGGTGGGCTGCGGACGCAGTCCTCTCGGGAGGCACACGTACCGCCGCCCGCCGTGGTTCACCTCCGCGCGGAGCGCCGTCGCCGGCAGAGAACGGCGAAGGGCCCCGCACGTCACGTGCGGGGCCCTTCGCGCGGACCTGGCTACCCGGGCCCGGAGCCCGGTGGGGAGGCGACTCCGCCACCGCCGCCGTTGTTGCCGAACCCGCCGGGTTCGATCGAGGTGATCGGCGGCCCGGGCCGGGTCCGGGTCTTCGTCGGCGTGTCGGTCGTGGTGTTCGACGGCTCGGTGCTGTCGGACGACTCCGGGCTGGTCGGGGTCGTCGTCGTGCTCGGCGTGTCCGACGGCTTCGACGGCGTGGTGGTCACCGAGTTGACGTCCTTGCCGAGCGGCGCGACCTTGTCGAACTTCTCCGGCGGTTTGCCCTTGAGGTAGAGGCTCAGGAAGTTCTCCCACGTCGGGCCGGCGATCGTGGAACCGTAGATCGGCTTGTTCTTCGCGTCGTGCAGCGGCAGGTTGCCGTCGCCGCCGACCCAGACCGCGGCCGACACCGACGGGGTGTAGCCGACCATCCAGGTCTGCGCGTTGAGGTTGCCGTACGACGGCGGGTCGGAATCCTTGGGCGCGTACTGCTGCGTACCGGTCTTGCCGGCGCATTCGTGGCCGGCCGGGCACTTCAGGTTCGAGTGCGAGATGACCGGCTTCAGCGCCTCGGTGACGTTGCCCGCGATCTGCTGGCTCTTGGCCGCGTCGTTGTCGAACGCCGGGTTGGTCTTGATGTTGTTCTCGTCGAACTCGACCTCGTCCTGGGCGTTCGTCAGCTTCGCGACGAAGTGCTGCTCGTGGTAGACGCCGCCGCTGGCGAACGACGAGTACGCGGCCGCCATGTCCCTCGGCGCCACCGCCGTCCGGCCACCGCCGAGCGAGATGTTGTTGTCACCGGCGAAGAGCGTCGCGTTGCCGCCGTTGTCGCTCGTCCGGACGCCGGCCTCCTTGGCCGCCGCCACGACCCCCGACGGTTTCACCTTGTTCAGCACCATGTCGTAGAACACGGTGTTCGCCGAAATCTCCATCGCGCGCGCGACCGTGCAGTCCTTGCCGCAGCTTTCGTCCTCGCCCGCGTTCCGGATCGGTTTGGCGACGCCGGGGAACTTGCGGTTGTTGGAGCCGTCGAAGACGTCGCCGAGGCCGCCGCCCATCTTGAGGAACCCGGTGAGGTCGAACGGCTTCATGGACGAACCGGGGTTGCGGGCCTGGTTCGCCCGGTCCTGGCCGATCTGGTCCTTGCCGTTCTTGTCCTTCACGATTTCCGGGCCGTAGTTGTAGGCGAGGATCCCGCCCGTCTTGGGATCCACCGCGACCAGGGCGCTGAGCAGGTTCTCGTCCGTCTGGCCCTTCATGCCTTCCGAGACGGCCTGGTCCGCGGCCGCCTGCGCGGCCGGGTCGATCGTCGTGTAGATCTTGGCGCCCGTGGAGAAGAGCTTGCTCTCGTCGTAGCCCTTCGCCGCGAGTTCGTCCTTGATCCGCTGCTGGACCTGGTAGCTCAGCTTGCCCGAAACCTGCTCCTTGTTGGAGTTCTTCGGGATCGGCGTCGGGTACTGGGCCGTGGCGCGCTCGTCCTGGCGCAGCCACTTGTTGGCCACCATCTGGTCCATCACGTACGTCCACCGCTTCTGGGCGTACTCCTGGTTTTCCGAACGGCCCGGCCCCTGGATCAGGCCGGCCAGCAGAGAGGCCTCGGAAGCGTTGAGGTCCTTGGCGTCCTTGTTGAAGTACGCCTTGGCGGCCGCTTGGATGCCGTTCGCGCCGCGGCCGAAGTAGACGATGTTCAAGTAGGAGGTGATGATCTCTTCCTTGGACATCTGGTTGTTCATCTTGAACGACTTGGCCAGCTCGGTCCACTTGCGGGTCAGCGTCGGGGCGTCGTTCTGCGTCGCCTGCTTGATGTACTGCTGGGAGATGGTCGAACCACCGCCCTGGCCGCCGGTGACCTGGTTCCAGACCGCGCGCAGGATGCCCGTGACGTCGAAGCCCGAGTTGGTCTCGAACGTCGCGTCCTCCGCCGAGTAGACGGCGTGCTTGACGACGTCGGGCACTTCGCCCGGCTTGAGCAGCTGGCGGTCGCCGCCGGGCGGCAGCTCCCGGTCGATGATCTGGCCGCTGGTGTCGAAGTAGGTGATCGGCTGGTTCTGCAGCGCCTTGATGCTCTCCGGCGTCGGCACGTCGACCAGGAAGTAGGTGATGACGAACGCGATCGCGGGGACGACGAAGAACAGCCCGACGACGCCGTACGCCACGCGCCGGATGATCTTCCAGCGGCGCCGCTTGCGCTGCGCCGGCGAGAGGACCTTCTTGCCGTTTTCGTCGAGCTCGTCCTGGGGCTCGACATCGTCGGCGAACTCGTTGAACCGGGCGTCTTCGTACCCGTCGTCGTACGGGTCGCGGCCGAAGTCGTCGGTGCCGTTGTGCGCGTGGTGGGTGATGAGGTCCGGTTCGCGCTCGGCGGGCGGGGGGCCCGGGCGACGGCCGGCCCCCGGCTGGCGGAAGCCCTGCGGCGGCGAGCCGGGCGGCCCCTGCTGGGGACGTCCGCCGCCGGGCGGCGGGACGGCCCGGCGCGGCGGCATGCCCTGCTGCTGGCGGGGTCGCTGCGGTCGCCGAGGCGGTTCTTCACTGGGCCACTGGGGGCCGCTCTCGTCGTCGGACGGCCAGCCGGGCTCGCCGCCACGGCCGGCGGGGACGCCCTGGGGTGGCGTGCCGCGCTGTGGACGGCGAGGGGCACCCTCGCCGGGCCATGCCGGTCCGGGGTCTTGGGCACGGCGAGGTGCATCTGGCTCCTGGCCGGGCCAGGAGCGGTTGCGGTCGTCGTTCACGAATGGGCCTCCCAGACCGGCACCGGGTGAGGCGTCGGCCTGTGCTCTCCAGCGGTTGTGATCCAGCTCACCGGCCTGCGGTCCTTCGCGGACCGTCGGCCGGCTCTCCTGTGCCAAGGACGTATGACCGCACCAGGTGGTTCCAGTGGCACGCCCGGCACACTTCGACGTCGTACACGGTGAACTCGGCGAACAGGCCGGCCATCCTGGCCAGCTCTTCGGGGGACCTCGCCGAGCCCGCGACGTGCTGGAGTTCGTCACCGTAGACCCAGGACACCAGGGTCAGCGGTTCCTGGCGGCAGATCGGGCAGGGCCGGTCACCGGCCCGGCCGTGGAACTTCGCCGCCCGCAACAGGTACGGGCTCGCGTCGCAGGCTTCGTAGCTGCCGACGCGCCCGGAGCGGACTTCGGCGAGCAGCGCACGGCGCTGCAACGCGTAGTCCACGACCTGCCGCTGATTAATCACCAGGACAGACTACGGGCTCTTCCTGTGTCGTCCACGCCCCCTAGCGCGGGCACCGCTGCCACCGGGGCGGACACGCCGGACGTTCGATAACTCTCCGGTGAATTTCGCCCACCCCCGGGTGGGCGGCACCTGTTGGCTTCACCACTTCGATGTATCGGCGCGATATAGTGGCTGAGTAGGTTGGATCGAGGCGATCGTTCGGAGCAACGCGGTTCGTCTCGGTTTGTTCCCGGAAGGGGGTGCGGTGTGCTGGAGTTCGCGATCCTCGGTCTTCTGCACGAAGCGCCCATGCACGGGTATGTGCTGCGCAAGCGGCTGAACGAGACGCTCGGCACGTTCCGGACGTTCTCGTACGGCTCGCTGTACCCGACCCTGCGGCGGCTGCTGCGGGCCGGGTACCTGGTCGAAGAGCTGGACGAGGACGGCGACCGCGCGTGGTCGCGCCGCGGACGGCGGGTCTACAAGCTCACCGCGGAGGGCAAGGAGCGCTTCGGCGAGCTGCTCGGCGACGCCGGGCCGCAGACCTGGGACGACGAGGGTTTCGGCGTCCACCTGGCGTTCTTCTCGCGGACCCCGGCCGACGTGCGGATGCGGATCCTCGAGGGTCGCCGCCGTCGCGTCGAGGAACGCCGCGAGGGCTTGCGGGCGGCGCTGGCCAGGGCCGAGCAGAAGATCGATCGCTACACCCGCGAGCTGCACCGGCTGGGGCTGGAGACCAGCGAGCGGGAGGTGCGCTGGCTCAACGAGCTGATCGCGCACGAACAAGCCGAACGGCAGGGTCCCGAGACCTGAGCCGGCGGCCGGGCCGCAGCGTCGCGGCACCAGACCTACTGAACAGACGGATTGAAGGAGAAACCCCCATGGGCGAGAACCGCCGCGTACGGGTGGCCATCGTGGGCGTCGGCAACTGCGCGGCGTCGCTGGTCCAGGGTGTCCAGTACTACCGCGACGCGGACCCGGCCACCCGCGTCCCCGGTCTGATGCACGTCGACTTCGGCGGGTACCACGTCCGCGACATCGAGTTCGTCGCCGCGTTCGACGTGGACGCCAAGAAGGTCAGCCGTGACCTGTCCGAGGCGATCTTCGCCTCCGAGAACAACACCATCAAGATCGCCGACGTTCCGCCGCTCGGCGTCACCGTCCAGCGCGGCCACACCTTCGACGGGCTCGGCCGCTTCTACCGCGAGACGATCGAGGAGTCCGACGAGACCCCGGTCGACATCGTCGCGGCGCTGCGCGAGGCCGAGGTCGACGTGCTGGTCTCGTACCTGCCGGTGGGCTCGGAAGAGGCCGACAAGTTCTACGCCCAGTGCGCGATCGACGCCGGCGTGGCGTTCGTCAACGCGCTGCCGGTGTTCATCGCCTCCGACCCGGAGTGGGCGAAGAAGTTCGAAGACGCCGGTGTCCCGATCGTCGGCGACGACATCAAGTCCCAGGTCGGCGCGACCATCACGCACCGCGTGCTGGCGAAGCTGTTCGAGGACCGCGGCGTCCAGCTCGACCGGACGATGCAGCTCAACGTGGGCGGGAACATGGACTTCCTGAACATGAAGGAGCTGGAGCGGCTCGAGTCGAAGAAGATCTCGAAGACCCAGTCCGTCACGTCGCAGGTCGACCGCGAGCTCGGCAAGGGCAACGTCCACATCGGACCGTCGGACTACGTGCAGTGGCTCGACGACCGCAAGTGGGCCTACGTCCGGCTCGAGGGCCGCGCGTTCGGTGACGTGCCGCTGAACCTGGAGTACAAGCTCGAGGTGTGGGACTCGCCGAACTCGGCGGGCATCATCATCGACGCGGTGCGCGCGGCGAAGATCGCGAAGGACCGCGGCATCGGCGGCCCGATCCTGTCGGCGTCCTCCTACTTCATGAAGTCGCCGCCGGAGCAGTACGACGACGCGACCGCCCGCGACGCCGTCGAGAAGTTCATCCGCGGCGAGGTCGAGCGGTAGGGCCTGTCGCCGGAGAAGGCCGTCACCGCTGGTGACGGCCTTCTCCGCGTGGTCCACTAAACCGGTGGGGCGGGGCGCGCGTTGGCGGGGCGTGAGTGCGAGCGTGGGCGAAAGCGCGCCGGGGGATCTGGGTGCGCCGACCTTCCACGACCTGTTCAGGGAGCACTTCGGCCAGATGACGCGGCTGGCCCACCTGCTCGGGGCGGACGACGCGGAGAACGTCGCGCAGGAGGCGTTCGTCAAGCTCCACCAGCGCTGGGATTCGCTCACCGACCACACCCGGGTCGCCGGCTACCTCCGGACGACCGTGGTCAACATGTCGCGGTCGCGGACCAGGCACCTGCGGGTGGTCCGCCGGACACCGCAGGACCGGCCGCCGGACGAGCTGTCGGCCGAGGTCAGAGCGGTGGCCAACTGGGAGCACGAACGGCTGCGCGGAGTCCTGGGGAAGTTGTCCCGTCGCCAACGCGAAGTTCTGGTGCTTCGCTACTGGCTGGACCTGAGCACGGCGGGCATCGCGGAGACGCTCGGCATTTCGCCGGGCACGGTCAAGGCGACCACCCACCACGCGATGGAGAACCTGCGCAAGCACCTGGGGGACGAGCCGGGAGGTGAGCGATGACCGACCTCGAACGCAAGCTGGCCGACGCCCTGCGCGAGCAGGCCGGGGAGGTCACGCCCGACCTGGACGCGGCCTGGGCCGAGCAGCAGCGCAGGCAGCGCCGTCCCCGCCGGCGGCGGGCGACGGTGTGGATCGCGCCGCTGGCCGCGGTCCTCGTGGTGCTGACGAGTGTGTTGCTGGCCACGCAAGTGAACCGGGCCCCGGCCCCGCCGGCGAACCCCGGTGAGCCGCTGACGCTCGCCAAGCCGGTGTACGTGCCGATGGCGGAGCTGCTCGGGATGAGCTCGCCGGTGGCGCTCACGGAGTTCGCCGGGCAGACCGACCGCTGGCGGGCCTGGGCGTTCACGACGCACCGGCGAGGCGAGTCCGGCCTGCTGTTCTGCGTGGCCGCGTTCCCCCGGGACCAGCCGTTCGACCGCGCCGGCTCGCAGTACGGCGTTTCGCCGCAGTGCGTCCCCTTCGCCTCGGCGGAGGGGAAGGTCGTGCTGGCCGGGTATGTCGGCGAAGCCGCCGCGCCGCTGCCGCCGGGCAAAGCGGTCTACCTGGTCGGCGCCACGTCGAACCTCCTGCGGCTCTACGACGCGAAGGGTGATCTGAGCCAGGGCAAGTGGGTCGGCAGGCCGGCGAATCCGTACGATGTGTTCGTGGCCGACGTGTCTCCCGGCTCGCCGCCGGTGCGGTACGAGGTCAGCTGAACCCGAGTGCCCCCGGCAGGTCGGTGATCTTCTCGACCACCGCTGTGGCCTGCCCCAGCACCTCCGGGTCCGGCGGGAAGTGCGGGTTCGGCACGGCATACACGGCCATCCCCGCCGCCAGAGCCGACCGGAGCCCGTTCGTCGTGTCCTCCACGGCCGCGCAGCCCGACGGCGCGACACCCAGCAGCTCGGCCGCCTTCAGGTACACGTCCGGGGCCGGCTTCCCGGCTCCGACCTGCTCGGACGACACCGCCGCGCCCACCGGCAGGCCCGTCACATCCAGGAAGCCCTTGATCAGGATCACCGGGGACGAGCTGGCGATCGCGACCGGCCGGCGTGCCGACACCTGCCGGACGACCTCCACCGCGCCCGGGATCAGCGGGGGCTCCTGCGCGTACCGGGCCGCCATCCGCTTGACCACCAGCGTCGCGATCTCGGGTGGCGTGAGCTGCGCGCCCAGCTCCTCCACCAGGTACCGCGCCCATTCCGGGGTGCTCATCCCCTGCTGGGCGCGCGTCGCTTCCGGACGCCACGTGCCGCCGTGCTCGGCGACCACCGCGCGCCGCACCTCGTCCCAGATGCGCTCGGAGTCCACCAGTACGCCGTCGAGGTCGAAGATCACCGCGTCCATCTCCCGAGCGTAACCTGTGAGCCGAATTACTTAGCTACCCTTACTAAATTTTGTTAGCCTGGCTAAGTGACTTCCCCGATCGCCGACCTCGCCCACCGGCTGCGGCCGCTGGTCTTCAGGCTGTACCACCAGGTGCGCCGCCAGACCCCGCAGCTGACGCTGACCCTGACCCAGGGCTCGGTGCTGAGCGAACTGGTCAACGGCGGGCCGCGGCGGATGAGCGCCCTGGCCGAGTTCGAACGGGTCAAGCTGCCGTCGATGACCGACGTCGTCAGCCGGCTCGAACGCCTCGGCCTCGCCACCCGCGCGCCGGACCCCGCCGACCGGCGGGCGGTGCTCGTGGACGTCACCGACGAGGGTCGTCGCTTCTACGCCGAGATGGTCGCCGCCCGCGAGGAGTTCCTCCGCGAGCGACTGATCGCGATGGACGACGCCGACCGCGCAGCGATCGAAGCCGCCCTTCCGGCTCTCGCCAAGTTGCTCGTTGACACCAAGAAGGAGGAACTGATCAGCGATGAGCGCTGAGCACCACTCGAGCCTGCTGGACGCCGTCAAGGGCCAGCCCAAGCAGGTGTGGATCACCGCGTTCGCCGCGGTCATCGCCTTCATGGGGATCGGCCTGGTCGACCCGATCCTGCTGTCCATCGCCAAGGGCCTGGACGCGACGCCGTCGCAGGTCACCTTGCTCTTCTCGTCGTACCTCGGCGTCCAGGTCATCGCGATGCTGGTCACCGGGGCGGCGAGCGCCAGGTTCGGCCCGAAACGCACCGTGCTCGTCGGGCTGACGCTGATCGTCGCGGCCACCGCCCTCTGCGCGGCCGCCGGCTCGATCGAGCAGCTCGTCGGGCTGCGCGCGGTCTGGGGTCTCGGCAACGCCTTCTTCATTGCGACGGCGCTTTCGGTGATCGTCGGCGCCGCGACCGGCGGCCAGGGCGGCGCGATCCTGCTCTACGAAGCCGCCCTGGGTGTCGGCCTGTCGGTCGGCCCGCTGCTGGGCGCGCTGCTCGGCAGCATCTCGTGGCGCGGCCCGTTCCTCGGCACCGCCGTCCTGATGGCGGGCGCGCTCGTGCTGTGCGCGGTCTTCCTGAAGAGCGACAAGCACGAGAAGCGCGAGCCGATCAAGCTGCTCGACCCGCTTCGCGCGCTGAAGCACACCGGTCTGCTGCGCACGTCCGTCGCGTCGGCGCTGTACACCGCCGCGTTCTTCGCGGTGCTGGCCTGGTCGCCGTTCGTGCTGGGCTGGAACGCCATCGCCGTCGGGCTGATCTTCTGCGGCTGGGGCCTGTGCGTCGCCGTCGCCGGGGTCGCCTTGGCGCCGCGACTGGCCGCCAAGCTCGGCGAGCGGCACGCCGCCGCGGCCGCCGTGTTCGGGTACGCCGTGCTGATGCTGGTGCTGGCCGTGCCGAGCAAGCCGGTGCTGGTCGCCGGGATCATCGTCTCCGGCCTGGTCTCGGGGCTGCTGAACACGCTGTTCACCGGCACCGCGATGTCGATCAGCGACGCGCCGCGCCCCGTCGCGAGCGCGGGCTACAACTTCTGCCGCTGGCTCGGGGGTGCCGTCGCCGCGACGCTCGTCGGGCACGTCGCCGAGTGGTTCGGCTCGCCGCAGGCGCCGTTCGTCGCCTCGGCCGTGCTGTGCGTGATCGCCGGCGGCCTGCTTTCGCTGCGGGAGAAGAAGGCGGACCCGCACGCGGTGCCGCAGGAAGCGGTGCTCGTCGGCGAGGAGTTCTGACGGCGAACCAGTACACCTGACGTTCACCTGGATGTCTGGATTGGCTGGTTTTGGGAGCTTAGGTTCGGTTCGTTCCCGAACTCCCACCATGGAGGCGTTGTGCTCGACCGCCTGCTCCCGCTGTTCCCCGCCCACCCCGGCGGCCGGTCCCCGGTCACCTGCGAGTACCGCTGCGGCAACGCGTGCGCCCACCCCGAGGCGAACGAGTCCGCCAACGAGTACTTCGGCGACGTCGTCAAGGACCTCTCGCGCCGCCGCGTCTTCAAGGCCGGTGCCGTGATGGCCGCCGCCGCGGGTGGGTTCGCCGCACTCTCGGGCACGGCGGCGGCCGCGCCGCTCCGGAAGCCGCGGCCGGTGCCGGGCACCGACTTCGACCCGGTCGTGCCGAACAAGCTCGACCAGGTCAGCATCCCCGGCGGCTATGCCCAGCGCGTCGTCGTCCGCTGGGGCGACGCGGTCGTCCCGGGCGCGCCGAAGTTCGACTTCGACCGGCAGACGGCGGCCGCGCAGGCGAAGCAGTTCGGCTACAACAACGACTTCGTCGGCCTGATCCCGCAGGATCCCCTCGGCCTGACCAACCTGCTCGTGGTCAACCACGAGTACACGACCGAGGTCCACATGTTCCCGGCCGGCCAGTACGACCCGGCGAACCCGACCGAGGAGCAGGTGAAGATCGCCTGGGCGGCGCACGGCCTCTCGGTGCTGCTGACCCGCCGCGACCCGGTCCGCGGCGGCCTCGAGGTCGTGCCGAGCCGGTACGGCCGCCGCATCACGCTCGACACCGTCTTCGAGGTCCGCGGCCCGGCCGCCGGCTCGAAGTTCCTGAAGACGTCGGCCGACCCGAGCGGGCGCAGGGTCCGCGGCACCCAGAACAACTGCTCCGGCGGCGTGACCCCGTGGGGCACCGTGCTCTCCGGCGAGGAGAACTTCGACCAGTACTTCGCGAACGCCGACAAGGTCACCGACCCGGTCGTGGCGGCGCGGCTCAAGCGGTACACGGTCGGCACCGGTACGAGCACCCGCAAGTGGGAGCGGTTCGACGAGCGCTGGGACGTCGCGCAGGAGCCGAACGAGCCGAACCGGTTCGGCTGGGTCGTCGAGATCGACCCGAACGACCCGGACTCGACGCCGGTCAAGCACACCGCGCTCGGCCGGTTCAAGCACGAGGCCGCGAACATCAAGATCACCGCCGACGGCCGGGTCGCGGTCTACTCCGGTGACGACAGCCGGTTCGAGTACATCTACAAGTTCGTCTCGAAGGACAGGTACAAGCCCGGGAACAGCGCCCACGCGCGTCGCCACAACTCCGCGTTGCTCGACGAAGGCACGCTGTACGTCGGCCGCTTCACCGGCGACAGCCCCGCGGCCGAGATCGACGGTACCGGCAAGCTCCCCGCGGACCACGAGTTCGACGGCACCGGCGAGTGGATTCCGCTGGCGAGCGGCACCAAGTCCTTTGTGGATGGATTCACCGCCGAAGAGGTGTACGTCTTCACGCGCCAGGCCGCGGACAAGGTCGCCGCCACGAAGATGGACCGGCCCGAGGACATCGAGCCGAACCCGGTCAACGGCCGGATCTACGCGGCGCTGACCAACAACACCGACCGCGGCGCGGCGGGCAAGGCCGGCGTCGACGAGCCGAACCCGCGCGTGGGCAACAAGAACGGTCACGTCCTGGAGTGGGAGGAGCACCGCGGCGACGCGGCGTCGACGAAGTTCTCCTGGCGGCTGCTGCTCGTCTGCGGCGACCCGGCCGCGGCCGACACCTACTTCGGCGGCTTCGACAAGACCAAGGTCAGCCCGATCTCCTGCCCGGACAACGTGGCCTTCGACCGGCACGGCAACCTCTGGATCGCCACCGACGGCAACGCGCTCGGCGCGAACGACGGCCTGTTCTCGGTGCCGGTGACCGGGCCGGAACGCGGTCAGGTCAAGCAGTTCCTTTCGGTGCCGGTCGGCGCCGAGACCTGCGGCCCGGTGGTGACGGACAACCTGGTGCTCGTCGCCGTGCAGCACCCGGGCGAGAACGCGGCGAGCTCGGCGAACCCGACGTCGCACTGGCCCGACGGCGGTAGTGCGCAGCCGCGGCCGTCGATCGTGTCGGTGTGGAAGAAGGGCCCCTTCGGCCGCATCGGCGAACGCTGACGTCCGGGGTCCGCGCCGCCGAGGTTCACTCTTAAGTGGACGGTTCTCGGCCGGTGCGGGCCCTGGCCTCGCGTCATAGTCGGTGGGTGATCTTCTCGGCGCGCGCGATGGCACTGGCGGTGGCGGCTTCGGCGGTCGTGGTCCCCACGGCGACCGCGGACCCGGCGCCCGGGTGCGGCGGCGTCGCGGGCAACCCGAGCGTCGAGCAGACGACGGCCAACGGCGCTCCGGACGGCTACGTCTTCACCCCGGCCGCGCCCGTGCCGCCCGGCACGCCCCCGGCCAAGCAGCCGAAGCTGCTGACCGAGCAGGCGTTCGCCGTGGACGGGCAGCGGTCGGCGGTGATCCAGACGCCGGACGGCAAGGCCAGCACCGCCACCCAGACCGAGAAGTTCGTCCCCGGCGGCGTCTACACGCTCAGCGTGTCGACCGGCTCGTACGCGCCGGGCGCCGGACCCGCGACGGGCCTGCGCTTCTTCGACGTCAACGGCGCCCAGCTGCAGGAGACCAAGCTGGTCGCCGACCACGACGCGAGTGACGGGCACCTGGCGAAGCAGGACTTCCCGGCGGCGACCGCTCCGGCGAAGGCCGCGAGCGTGAAGTTCTTCGCCACGACCAGCTCCGAGCGGCTGCGCTGGGACTGCGTCGGCCTCCAGCTGGCCGCGTACTCGGTGAAGAAGGAAGTGCAGAACCCGGCGACCGGCGCGTGGGGCCCGTTCGCGACGGTGACGGCGGGCGAGACCGCGCACTACCGCGTCACGGTGACGAACGAGGGTTCGCAGGACCTCACCGGGATCGCGGTGCAGGACCCGTGGTGCAGCGGGTCGTTCGAGCCGTTCGCGCTGGCCGCGGGCGAGAACAGGCAGCTGACCTGCGACCACCCGAACCTCACGGTCGCCGACACCGGGCACGTCAACACGGCGAAGGTCACCGGCGTGCACTACCCGGGCGGCACGCTGGGCGACAAGACGGCGTCGGCGACGATCACCGTCGTGCCGCCGCCCGCGATCGCGAAGCTCGGCGACTTCGTCTGGAACGACCGCAACCGCGACGGCATCCAGGACCCGGACGAGCCCGGCGTCGCCGGCGTCAAGGTGACCCTGAAGGACGGCGCGGGCGGCACGGTCGGCACCGCGACCACGGACGCCGGCGGGAAGTACGGCTTCGAGAAGCTGAAGGACGGCACCTACCAGGTCTGTTTCGCGGTCCCGGCGGACTTCACGGTGACCCGCAAGGACGCGGCGGCCGACGACCGCGACTCCGACGCGGACCCCGACGGCTGCACCGACCCGCGCACGCTGGGCGGGCCGAACCGCGAGGACTTCACGGTGGACCTCGGCCTGGCCCCGCCGACGAACCGGATCGGCGACTTCGCCTGGTCGGACACGAACGGCAACGGCCTGCAGGACCCGGGCGAGCCGGGCCTGGCCGGGGTGAAGGTGGCCCTGGACAACGGCACGAGCGTGGTCACCGGCCCGGACGGCGCCTACGCCTTCACCGGCCTGGAAGACGGCAGCTACCGGCTCTGCTTCACGGCCGATGGCAAGCACCCGACCACCAAGGACGCGGGGGACGACGCGAAGGACTCGGACGCGGACCCGGCGACCGGGTGTGCGGACCCGCGTCAGCTCGGCCCCGGCAACCGCGACGACCGCACTGTGGACGTCGGCTTCGCGTAGTTACGGTGGTCCCATGACGGATCTTCCCCTCGCCCTCGTGACCGGCGCCTCCCGCGGCATCGGCGCGGCGGTCGCGCACCAGCTGGCCCCGACGCACCGCCTCCTCCTCGGCGGCCGGGACGCGGACGCCCTGGCCGCCGTGGCGAAGGAGCTTCCGGGCGCAAAGGTGTGGCCCGTCGACCTGACCGACCCCGCGTCGCTCGCCGAGGCCGCGGCGGGCATCGAGTCCCTGGACGTCCTCGTCCACTCCGCCGGGGTCGCGAAGCTGGGCCGCATCGAGGACGCGTCCGCCCAGGCCTGGCGCGACAACTTCGAGGTCAACACCCTGGCCGTGGTCGAGCTGACCCGGCTGCTGCTGCCCGCGCTGCGCACCGCCCGCGGCCACGTCGTCGTGATCAACTCCGGCGCCGGCCGCGCCGCCCGCCCGGGCTGGTCCCCCTACGCGGCGAGCAAGTTCGCCGTCCGCGCCTTCGCCGACGCCCTGCGCGAGGAGGAGCCCGGCCTGCGCGTGACGTCGGTCTACCCCGGCCGCACGGACACCGAGATGCAGCAGGAGATCTTCAAGGGCGAAGGCCGTGACTACGACACGTCCCACCTGCTGCGGGCGGACTCGGTGGCGACCGCGGTGCTGACCGCGGTGTCAGCCACCCCGGACGCCCACCTGACCGAACTGATCCTGAAGCCGAACTAACGCAGCCGCACGGCGGTCTCGGCCACGCCGGCCTGGACCTTCGCGCGGTCGACCTGCGTCGACTCGCCGTCGGCGACCACCTGCTCGCCCGCGACCCACACGTCGCGGACCCGCCGGGAGCCCGCCGCCCAGACGAGGTTCGACAGCAGCTGGACGTCGGGGACGTCGATGCCGCACGCGAACGCCGGGTCGTCCAGGTCGACGTGCACCAGGTCGGCCCAGCGGCCCGGCTCCAGCGCGCCGATGTCGTCGCGGCCCAGTGCCGCCGCGCCGCCGCGGGTCGCCAGCAGGAAGACGTCCGCCGCGGTCAGGACCGTCGAGTCGCCCGTCGCCAGACGCGCGAACATCGCCGTGAGCTGCAGCTCTTCCCACAGGTCGATGTCGTCGTTGGAGGCCGGGCCGTCGGTGCCGAGGCCGACGTGGACCCCGGCGGCGCGCAGGTCCCTGATCCGCGCGATGCCCGAAGCCAGCTTCGCGTTCGAGCCGGGGCAGTGCGCCATGCCGACGCCGTGCTGCGCGAACAGCGCGATGTCCTCGTCCGACAGGTGGATCGCGTGCGCGGCCAGCACCCGGCCGTCCAGCATGCCGAGCTTCTTCAGCAACGCGGGCACCGAACCGTGCGCCTCGCGCACGGCGAGGTCTTCCGCGGCCGCCTCGGCGACGTGGATCTGGATCAGCGCGCCCCGCGACCGGGCCGACTCCGCCGTCGCCCGCAGCGCCTCTTCGGACAGCATGTACGCCGAGTGCGGGCCGTAGCCCAGCTCGATGCGGTCGCCCGGGCCGAAGCGCAGGCCGTCGGCGTCGATCCAGCGCTCGATCGCGGCCAGCTGGGCCCGCCAGTCCAGGCCGGGCAGCTCCATCACCGGCGGCGCGACCAGCACGCGGCCGCCGGTCGTGAGCACCGCGTCGACCAGCTGCTCGCCTTCGAAGTACATCTCGGCGCTGGTCGTGACGCCGTGGCGCAGCATCTCGACCGAGCCCAGCAGCATGCCGGTGCGGACGTCTTCGGGCCGCAGCTTCGCTTCGGCGGGCCAGATGATCTCGTTGAGCCAGGGCAGCAGCGGCAGGTCGCCGCCCATGCCGCGCAGCAGCGTCATCGGGCTGTGCGCGTGCGTGTTGACCAGGCCGGGGAGCAGGATGCCGGTCAGGGTGGTGACCGGTGCGGCGGACTCGGGGGCGGTGGCCGCCGGTCCGCAGAAGGAAATGCGCCCATCGGCGTCGACATCGACGACCGCGTCACGCAGGAGCGAACAGGACGGGTCGGCCGGGAGAACGACAGGGGCGTGGAAACGGCGTTGCATCTCTGGATACTACGCACCCTCGATTACGAGACGACTCCACTCCGCCACGCCCACGCGGCGATCTCCACGCGGTTGCGCGCGCCGATCTTCCCCTGCACGGACGCCAGGTGCGTCTTCACCGTCGACAGCGAGAGGAACAGCTCCGCGCCGATCTCGGTGTTCGTCAAACCCCGCGCGGCCGCCTGGACAACGTCCATCTCCCGGGCGGTCAGCGGCTCCGACGGCGGTGCCGCCTGCGACCGCGTGGCGCCACCGTCGAAGTGCTTGAGCAGCCGGATGGTGATCTGCGGCGACACCAGCGCGTCGCCGCGGTCGGCCGCGCGGACCGCTTCGATCAGCAGCGCCGGGCCCGCGTCCTTCAGCAGGAAGCCGTGCGCGCCGTTGCGCAGCGCCGTGTGCACGTACTCGTCGAGGTCGAACGTGGTGACCACGACCACCTTCAGGGGGTCGGCGACGTCCGGCCCGGCCAGCTGCCGGGTGACCTCGAGGCCGTCGAGGCCCGGCATGCGGATGTCGAGCAGGCAGACGTCCGGGCGCAGCTCGCGGGCCTTCGAGACCGCCGAGACGCCGTCCGCGACGTCGGCGACGACCTCGATGTCGTCCTGCGCGTCCAGGATCATGCGGAAGCCCATCCGCACCATCTCCTGGTCGTCGGCGATCAGTACCCGGATCACTCGTCCCCTTCCCCGGCGGCCAGCGGCAGCCACGCTTCGACCCGCCAGCCGCCGTCCGGGCCGCGCCCGGCCGACAGCCGTCCCTTGAGCAGCGCGACGCGTTCGCGCATGCCGATCAGACCGTAGCCGCCCGATCCGCCGGCCGGCCGCCGCGTCGGCTCGCTGCCGTCGTCGGTCACCCGGAGGTGGAGCTCTTCGCCGTCGACCTCGGCCAGGACGAACGCGTGGGTCGCGTCGGCGGCGTGCTTGCCGACGTTCGTCAGCGACTCCTGCACCAGCCGCAGCGCCGAGCGGCCGACCTCGTGCGGCAGGTCCGGCGGCAGCTCGAGGTGCATCGACGTCGCCACGCCGTGGTTGGCGCTTTCGACGAGCTTCCGCAGGTCCGCGCCGAGGTCGGTGGTGGCCTGCTCGCTGAACTCGCTCGACCCGGCCGGCGCGTCGCCGCGCATCGAGCGGACCAGCCGCCGCATCGCCGCGAGCGCCTCGACGCCGGCGTTCTCGATCCGAGCCATCGCCTCGACCGCGACCTCCGGCTTCCGCTCGGCCATCATCCGCGCGGCCTGGGCCTGCACGACGATCCCGGTCACGTGGTGGGCGACGACGTCGTGCAGCTCGCGGGCCAGCGCCATCCGCTCGGCGGTCTGCGCGTCGGCCACCGCCGACTGGACGACCGTGGTGCGCTCGGAGTCCCGCGAGCGCAGCATCAGGCCGACGGCGATCGCGATGCCGAGCAGGAGCGTCGCGCCGAAGGCCAAGGGGGCGAGGGCGCGGGGGTCGGTCTGCAGGCCGTTGTACCGCGAGTTGACGATCGCCGCGAGCGCGACGACCGCCGACAGCACGCCGATCCGCGGCCAGGACTCGCTCAGCCCGCGGGCCCTCGTCAGGTTGATCACCGCGCCCATCCCGGCGGCGACCTGCACGAACGGCACCCCGGACGGCATCGGGTAAGCGCTGCGCAGGTGCAGGAACGGCGTGATGACCGCGGACAGCAGCAGCACACCGGCGAGGCCGAGCAGCGCGTCCGCGGGCCGGCGCGGCGACAGCGCCGCGACGACGGCGGCGAGGACCGAGCAGAACAGCACCGGGAACCCGCGCGCGCCGCTGTCGTAGGTGTAGCCGAACTCGATGAGCAGCCCGACGGCGAGCACGCCCATCAGCACCCACTGGCCCATGGCCAGCTCGTTCAGCTTGCGCAGCCGCCGCTTGCTCGGGTCCGACCGCGGGCTCCGGTCCCGGGTCGCGATCGCCGGCGTCAGCGCGCCGGCCAGCAGCACGACCCCGACCAGCAGCGCCTGGGTGCCGATGGTGCCGTCGATCTCGCGGACGCTCGCGTACCGGCCGAAGACCGCGACCAGTCCCCCGACGACCAGGACGCTGACCACGCAGAACGCCACGCCCGCGCGGGCCCGGCGGGCCACGTAGTAGACCATCAGCACGCCCGCGACGACCTCGGAGATGGTCACCTTCGGCAGCACGCTGGAGTACGGCGGGATGTGGAACGCGTGGATGAAGAGGGTGGAGAACACCAGCACGCCCGCGCCGACCGTGCCGGCGACGGCGGCGCGCTTCTGCGCCCACACGGCGCAGGCCACCATCGCGAGCATGCCCGGGAGCAGCCCGAAGTCCACGAACCGCGGGCCGTTGTCGTCGAGCGCGGCCTGGGTCGTGAAGGCGACGTCGAAGAGCAGGGCGGCGAGCAGGACGGCCGTGGGCACGCCGATGCGCCGCACCAGGGCGGCGGCGCGGCTGTAGAGCGTTTTCGGCGGGGGCGCGGCGGTCACAACGTGACGTTAGAGGATCCGGCCCGGTTCGCACCTTGGCCGTGTGGCCCGCGCTGCCTCGGCCGATCGGCCGATGTCGCCCCGGGCGTGACTGGCCGTCTGCCCGAAGTGGACACCCCCGGCTCTCCGCGAAGCTCGTCGGCATCAAGATCCGAACCGACAGGGAGAACCTCGTGGACCCGAACACTCCACAGTGGACGAATGGGCCGGTGCTGTCCGGCCGTGGGCTCGTGAAGCGCTACGGCGCGCAGTACGCCCTGGCCGGCATCGACATCGACATCCAGCCGGGGGACGCCGTCGCCATCGTCGGGCCGTCCGGCTCGGGCAAGACGTCGCTGCTGCACGTCCTGGCCGGGATCCTCCGGGCCGACGACGGGCAGATCTTCCTGTCCGGCCAGCGGATCGACCACCTCGGCGAGAAGAAGCGCAGCGAGCTGCGCCGCACCGAGTTCGGGTTCGTCTTCCAGTCGGGGATGCTGGTCGCCGAGCTGACCGCGGAAGAGAACGTCGCGCTGCCCTCGCTGCTGGCCGGGCTCGGCCGCAAGGAAGCCGTCGAGGCCGGCCGCCAGTGGCTTTCGCGCCTCGGCCTGGCCGGCAAGGAACGCCGCCGTCCCGGCGAGCTGTCCGGCGGCGAGGCCCAGCGCGTCGCGATCGCGCGGGCCCTGACCCACCGGCCGAAGGTGATCTTCGCCGACGAGCCGACCGGCGCGCTCGACACGCGCACCGGCCGCGAGACCATGGACGCCCTGCTCGGCGCCGCCCACGAGACGGGCGCCGCGGTGCTGGTCGTGACGCACGACCGCGAGCTGGCCGAGTCGATGCCGAAGACCGTCGCGATCCGCGACGGCCTGATCGCGACGAGGCTGGCGGCGTGAACTCCCTCCAGATCGCCCTGCGGGTGCTGCGGGTCGACCGGCGGACCCGGACGTCGGCGATCCTCACCGCGGTCGGGGTGGCCGTCGCGACCGGGCTGGTGCTGCTGCTGGCGACGCTGCCGTTCGCCACGCAGAACCGCGAGCAGCGCGCCCTCTGGCAGGGCGAGCACTTCTACAGCGCCCTCGCCGGGGCCGGCCCGGCCAAGATCCTCTACAGCTCGTCGAAGGACTACTTCGACGGGAAGCAGATCATGCGGGTCGACGTCGCGCTGACCGGCGGCGCCACCCCCGGGTCGGTCAAGCTGCCGGCGGGGGTGCCGCAGCTGCCCGGGCCGGGGGAGACCGTCGTTTCGCCGGCGCTCGGCCGGCTGCTGCAGGGCCACCCGGCCGACCAGCTCGGCGACCGGTTCGGCAAGCCCGTCGGCGCGCTCGGGGAGGACGGCCTCCGCTTCCCGGAGCAGCTCGTCGCGCTCGTCGGCCACGCACCGGACGCGATGCCGGTGCGCGCCGACCCGATCGCGGGCTTCCCCAGCGGGAAGGCGAGCCCGGACGGCCTGCTCATGCTGCTGTCCTGGGTCGGGATCATCGTGCTGCTGGTGCCGAGCCTGGTGCTGGTCGCCTCCTCGGCCCGGCTGACCGCGGCCCGGCGCGAGCGGCGGCTGGCCGCGCTCCGGCTGGCCGGGGCGACGCCGGGGCAGGTCACGAACATGGTGGCCGCCGAGACGACGTTGTCGGCGGGTCTCGGCGCGGCGCTCGGCCTGCTGATCAGCCCGGCCCTGCACGGCCTCGCGTCGTTCGTGCCCTGGGCCGGTGGCACCTGGCTCGCGTCCGACTTCACGCTGCCGATCGGCCTGACGGTGTTCATCGCGCTGGCCATCCCGGTGCTCGTGGTCCTGGCCGGTGTCCTCGGCCTGCGCCGCGTGCTCAAGAACCCGCTGTTCGCGACGGGCGGCCACACGAAGAAGCCGTTGCGCTGGTGGCGGTTGCTGGCTCTGCCCGCGGCCGGGCTGTTCTTCCTCGTCGCGGTGACGACGGCCAAGGACTCCGGCGGCATCACGATGGTCATGGCGGGCCTGTTCCTGCTGGTCGGCTCGGCCGCGATCGTCGGGCCGTGGGTGACGTCGGCGGTGGGCGGCACGTTCGTCCGGGTCTGGAGGCGGCCGTCCGGGCTGCTCGCCGGGCGCCGCCTGCGTGACGACCCGAAGGGCGCCTACCGCGCCTCGGCCGGGATCGTGCTCGCGGTGTTCGCCGGGTCGATGGCGCTGACGCTGCTGCCGACGTTCGAGTCGATGGCCGGCGGCGGGCGGTCCTTCGTCGACTCGGCGCTCTACGTCGACACCGACAACCAGCACGCCGGCAAGATCGTCGACCAGGCCAACGCGTCCCTGCGGAAGTACGGACAGTCCGAGAAGGCTGTCGCGGTCGGCGAGGTCTATCTCGTCCAGGGCGAGGGGAACAACCGCAATGGCCACCGCGCACTGGTCATGAGCTGTGCGGACGCGGTGCAGCTGACCCGGTTCGGCCTCACCGCGGAGAACTGCACGGGCGGTCCGGCCGTGTTCGGCGAAACGGCGCTCGACCTGGCGCAGTTCAAGGTCACCGACACCTGGGAAGGGCAGGCCGCGCCGGTCAGGTCGGGGACCAGGGCGGAGGCCGTCCGGCCCAGCGACCCGGATCTCACCACCACGTCGATCATCGACCCGGCCGCGTTGCCGGACGGCTTCGCCCCGAAGTACGTCACCGTGGTCGCGCCGACGACCGACGCGAACCGCGAGACCGTCCGGACGGCGCTGGCCGGCCCGGCCGCCGGTGAGGAGATCGGCAGCCGGGACCAGTACCTGTTCAACCAGCAGACCGAGCTCGGCGACCTGCGCCGCGTCACGGTGATCGGGCTGGTCGCGGCGGGTGTCCTGGCCGGCTGCAGCGCCGCGGTCGCGACCGCGGGCTCGGTGATGGACCGCCGCCGGACGTTCGGGGCGCTGATGGCGGCCGGCACGCCGGTGCGGGTGCTGTCGCGGGCGCTGCGGATGGAGGCCGCGCTGCCCGCGCTGGTCGCCACCATCGGCGCGGGAATCGTCGGGGTACTGGTCGGCGTTGGGTTGTTCAGCATGGTCGACGAGCGGGGCATCGTGCTCAGCCCGTGGATCCTGGCGCCGGTCGTGCTCGGGGTCGGGGTGGCCCTGCTCGGCGCGTCGGTCTGCACGCCCGCGCTCAAGCGGGTCCAGGCGGAGCCGCTGGCCGACGAATAGGACGTTCGCCCTCCTGTCGGGGGGAGGGCGAGCACCGGGGGTACAGAGGGAGGTCGTGAGTGGTCAGGACGGTTCCAACCGCCCTGACCACTCACGACCGCTTTTCGAAGATGAGGTCGTGGGAGACGCGGCCTTCGACGTCGGCGCGCTGCTCGAACTTGGTCACCGGCCGCCACTCCGGCCGCGGCGCCCAGCCGTCGTAGCGGTTGCGCAGCGCGGGTTCGGCGGAGCAGACGTCCATCATCTGCTCGGCGTAGTTCTCCCAGTCGGTCGCCATGTGGAAGGTGCCGCCCGGCGCGAGCCGCGACGCCACGAGCGCGGCGAACGACGGCGACACGATCCGCCGCTTGTGGTGCTTCTTCTTCGGCCACGGGTCCGGGAAGAACAGCCGGACGCCGTGCAGCGTGCCCGGCTCGACGTGCTCGGTCAGCAGCACGACGGCGTCGCCGTGCAGCAGCCGCAGGTTCTCGACGCCGAGTTTTTCGGCGCGCAGCATCAGCTGCCCGAGGCCGGGGTCGTAGACCTCGGCGGCGACGTAGTTCAGCTCCGGGGCCGCGGCGGCCAGCTGCGACGTCGTCTCGCCCATGCCGGAGCCGATCTCCAGCATCACCGGCGCCTCGCGGCCGAACCAGTCGGTGAAGTCCAGCGTTCCTTCGGGCAGCTCACCGACCGTGCGGCCGAGTTTCGGCCACAGCTCGTCCCACGCGCGTTGCTGCCCGACGGTCATCCGGCCGCCGCGCTTCACGTAGCTGACGACGCTGCGCAGGCGGGGTTGGTCCTGGTTCTCCACCCACCGAGGCTAACGAACCGCTTCGAGCTCCCCGAGACGAGACCGCAGGCCGGCCAGCCCGGCGATCGCGATCGGGTCCGGCGTCGGGCCGCTGTGCGCGGGCAGGACGTCGATCCAGCCGGGGTGCCGGTCGGTGTTCATCACGGTCGTGGGAATCGCGTGGCCCGATTTCCCGCGTTCGGACGGCATGAACTCCCAGTAGCCGGATTCACCGTCCGCGGCCCACGGCACGAATTCCCAGCCCGGCCGCCGGCCGAGCAGTTGTGCGATGCGGTCTTCGACGCGGAAACCCTGTTCCCGGGAATCGAGGGTGCCGTCGGCGACCGCCCGCAGCCACCACGGCGCCGGCATCGGCCCCGCCATCCCGGCCGAGGCGCGGAACAGGGCCAGGACGCTGTCTTCGGGCGCGCGGTGCACCCACGCGCGCCGAAGCTCCGCGGGCGTCGTCGCCTCCAGCGCGGCCTGCGGGAGCTCGATCGCCCGCGACCATTCGAGGTCCAGCATGGGTTCGAGCCGGGGAGCGTCGTCTTCGACGCGAGCGCGGGGAATGGTGCCGCCCAATTCTTGCCCGGTGTTCACCGTCAAGGATCACCTCCAGTGGAGCGCAGACGGTTCCGGTGCTCACTTACGAATATTGCCTGGTCATAGCAGTATGTCCGGTGCCTGTGAGAGAAGCCACAGCCATTTCATCTCTTCTTAACAAGAATTTTTTGAGCTCCGTGCGAGCCGTTACGCTCAGGCGTCGCGCCGCGCCGTGACGAGCACGCCGGCCACGAACAGGGCAACGCTGATCGCGGCGAAGTAGCCGAGGTAGCCCCACGGGCCGAGCGCCGCCGACGGCAGCTGCAGCGGGCCCGCCGCGAACCCGCCGGCGCCGACGAACTCGTCGGCCGCGTGGAACGGCATCCACTGGTAGATGTGCTTGCCGGCGCCCGGGATGAAGATCACCAGGCCTTCGAGCACCTGCGTCCACACCAGCACCACCGTCAGGGCGAACGCGACACTGCGCAGCAGGAGCGCGACGCCGACCCCGACGACCCCGGTGAGCAGGAAGACCAGGCTCTGCCCGAGCACCGAGCGCCAGTCCGCGGCCGAGTTCAGCGCGAGGTCGGCGTCCGGCTTCACCAGCGCCGCCAGGCCCCACGAGCCGAAGCCGACGACCAGCCCGAGCGCGGCGCCGAGCGCGGCGACGACCACGGCCTTCGCCAGCAGCGCGGGCACCCGGCTCGGCACGGCCTGGAACGTCAGGCGCATCGTGCCCCAGTTGAACTCCGACGCGGTCGCGAGCACGGCGAGGACGAGCAGCACGGTCCGGCCGTTGCCGGTCGCGATCTGGGTGTTGCCGACCGTCGGCGGGATCTCCGGTCCGGCCAGCGCGAAGAACAACGCGGTGAAGCCGAGCGGTGCGACGACCGCGATCGCCAGGCACCACCACGGCGCGCGGGTGCTGAACAGCTTGATGCGCTCGGCGCGCAGCAGGTTCGCCGTCATGGTCATCGGGTGGCCTCCACGGCAGAGAATTCGACGGCTTCGCGGGTCAGGTCGAGGTAGGCCTGCTCGAGCGAGCCGGTGATCGGGCTGAGCTCGTGCAGGGTCGCGCCGGCGTCGAAGGCGAGCTGCCCGATCCGGTCACTGTCCATTCCGGACACCACGAACGCGCCGTCCGCCTCGGTGAACTGCGCCTGGCCGGTCAGCGCGGCCCGCAGCTCGGCCGCGTGCGGGGTGCGCACGCGCACTCCGTGCTCGCTCGTGCGCGCCACGAAGTCGGCCATGGTGCCCTGGTAGATCAGCCGGCCCCGGCCGATCACGACCAGGTCCTGCGCGGTCTGCGCCATCTCGGGCAGCAGGTGGCTGGAGACGAACACGGTCCGGCCCTCGGCGGCGAGCGCGTGCAGCAGCTGCCGGATCCAGGCCATGCCCTCGGGGTCGAGGCCGTTCACCGGCTCGTCGAACAGCAGCACGCGCGGGTCGCCGAGCATCGCGGCGGCGATCCCCAGCCGCTGCTGCATGCCGAGCGAGTACTGCAGGACGCGCGTCTTGGCGACGCTCGACAGCCCGACGAGCGTCAGGACCTCTTCGACGCGCTTGTCCGGGATGCCGTTGGTCGCGGCCAGCCAGCGCAGGTGGTCGCGCCCGCTGCGGCCGGGGTGGCGCCAGGTGGCGTCCAGCATCGCGCCGACCGTCCGGAGTGGATCTTTCAGCCGCCGGTAGGGGACGCCGTCGACGAGCACGGTGCCCGCGTCGGGCGTGTCGAGGCCGAGGACCAGCCGCATGGTCGTGGACTTCCCGGCGCCGTTCGGGCCGAGGAAGCCGGTGACGCGCCCGGACCGGGCGGTGAACGTGAGTTCGTCGACGGCGGTGGTGGCGCCGTACCGCTTGGTCAGCGCGTTCGCTTCGATCACCCGGGAAGCCTACCGAGAAACGGGAATCCGGGTCGCCCCCCGACAGTGCGACCCGGATTCCCGTTTTTCCCCTTATCCCCTCAGGCGTCCCGCTTCTTCGCGACCCCGAGCGCGACGAGCAGGAACACGATGGCGATGCCGGCGAAGTACGCCAGCGCCCAGCCGGCGCTCAGCGGCGAGTCCGACGGCGCCGGGCCGTTGACCACCTCCGAGCCGCGGAGGAACTTGTTGGCCACGTTGAACGGCAGCCACTCGTGGATGTGGTGCCCGATCTTCGGGATCAGCTGCACCAGCTCTTCCACGGCCAAGTAGTAGATGAGCAGCAGGGCGATCGCCCCGGCGCTGTGCCGGACCAGGACGCCGATCGCGACCGCGAGCACGGCGCTGATCGCGAAGACCGGCCCGATGCCGGCGACGTTCAGCCACTCCTGCGTGGTGTGCAGGCCGAGGTGGTCGTTCGGCCGCATGAGCACGCCCAGGCCCCACGCGCCGAAGGCGGCGAGCTCGCCGAGGACCAGCGCCAGCAGGGCGACGACGACGGCCTTGGCGACCAGCGCCGGCGAGCGGTGCGGCACCGCCTGGAAGGTCGTGCGGATGGTGTTGAAGCGGTACTCGGTGGTCACCGCGAGGGCGGCGAGCACCATGACGACCGGGATGCCGAACTGCGAGGCACCGAACTGGGTGGCGGAGACCGACAGCGAGTCGGTCGCCTCGGTCGCGCTCGCCAGGATGGCGGCGAAGCCGACGGACAGGGCCAGGGTGATGAGTGCGCACCACCACGGCGAGCGGGTGGAGAACAGCTTGATGCGTTCTACCGCGAGCAGGTTCATGGTCTTTGGTTTCCCCGGTTACTTGGCGGACTCGAGCACGTGCTGCGCCTCGGCGTCGAGCCCGGTGTGGTACTCGACGGAGTCGCCGGTGATCTGCATGAAGGCCTGCTCGAGCGAGCCGGTCTGCGGGCTCAGCTCGTGCAGCACGATGCGGTTGGCGGCGGCGATTTCGCCGATCTTGTCGCTGTCCATCCCGGACACCACGAGCGCGGTCGCGTCGCCGGTGACGCCGGCGCTCGCGCGCTGCAGGGCGTCCCGCAGCTCGGGCAGCTGCGGTGAGCGGACCTTGACCGTGTTCTCCGCCGCGCGGGCGACGAAGTCCTGTGTCGAGGACTGCGAAATCAGCTGCCCGCGGCCGATCACCACGAGGTTGCTCGCGGTCAGTGCCATCTCGGACAGCAGGTGGCTCGACACGAACACGGTGCGGCCCTCGTCGGCCAGCCGGTGCATGAACTTCCGGATCCAGAGGATGCCCTCGGGGTCCAGGCCGTTCACCGGCTCGTCGAACAGGAGCACCTCGGGGTCGCCGAGCAGGGCCGCGGCGATGCCGAGCCGCTGCGACATGCCGAGCGAGAACCCGCCGGCGCGCTTGCCGGCGACGCTGGTCAGGCCGACGGTCTCGAGCACCTCTTCGACGCGGGCGGCCGGGATGCGGTTGGACTTCGCCATCCACTGCAGGTGGGCGCGCGCCGAGCGGTTCGGGTGCACCCACTTCGCGTCGAGCAGCGCGCCGACGGTGCGCAGCGGTTCCTTGAGGTCGTGGTACTTCTTGCCGCCGATGGTGACCTGACCGCCCGTCGGGGTGTCCAGGCCGAGGATCATGCGCATCGTCGTGGACTTGCCCGCCCCGTTCGGGCCGAGGAAGCCGGTGACCTGACCCGCGGACACGGAGAACGACAGGTTGTTCACCGCCAGTGTCTTTCCGTACCGTTTGGTGAGGCCGGTTGCCTCGATCATGACTGCTCCTCTTCCGCCCCTCGCTTACGACGCGTTCATCGTCGCGGGTCGGGGCCGGTTCGCGCGTCACCCTGGAGGCCGAACCGTTCCCCCTACCTGAGTAGTACCTTGCTGGCTTTTCGGCCGAGGCGCGATCCGTGATGACCCTGAGCCGACCCTGATTCGCCGTCATTAATGAACTGTGGTTCAATAATGACGTGGCCCGGCCGAGGAGCATCACCGACGAGCGGCTGCTGGGTGCGGCGGAGACCGTGATCGGCCGCTGCGGCCCCGGTTTCACGCTCGCGCAGGTCGCCGCGGAGGCGGGTGTCTCGGTCGGCACGGTGGCGCAGCGGTTCGGCTCCAAGAGCGGCCTGCTGCAGGCGATGAGCCGGCGGGCCACGCGGCGGGCGGTCGAGCAGATGCGGGAGTGCGCCGAGCGGGTGGACGACCCGGTCGACGGCCTGCGCGAAGCGGCCGTGGCGGTCTACGCGGTGCTCGGGGACGCCGAAGAAGCGGCGAACCACCTGGGCCAGCTCGGCGTGGACATCGGCGACCCGGTGCTGCGGTCGCTGCTGGGCGAGCACTTCACGGCGGTGGAAGCGGAGCTGCGACGGCTGGTGCGGGCGGCGGCTTCGGCGCTGCCGCACGCGCCGAGCGCGCCGCGGGCCGCGCGGGCGGTGCTCGGGGTCATCAACGGGGTGTCGATCGACTGGTCGATCCGGCCGCACGGGCGGCTGGCCGACCGGCTGGCGGAAGACGTCGACGCGGTGCTCTCCGCGTGGCGGGGACGGGAGGACGCATGAGCTTGCAGGGCAAGGTGGCCGTGGTCACGGGGGCGACCCGGGGCTGCGGCCGGGCGATCGCGGTGGAGCTGGGCCGCGCGGGCGCGACGGTGTACGTCACCGGCCGCACCACGCGCGAAACGGCGTCACCGCTGAAGCGCCCGGAAACGATCGAAGAGACGGGCGAGCTGGTGGAGGCGGCCGGCGGGCGCGCGGTGGTCGTCCGCTGCGACTTCACCTCGGTGTCCGATGTGGACGCTTTGAAGGCGCGCATCGAGTCCGAAGTGGACGGAATCGACATCCTGGTCGACGACGTCTGGGGCGGCGACATGTACTTCCACTTCGACGCGCCGTTCTGGGAGACGCCCCTGGAGGACGCGCTCACCCTGACGCACAACGCGCTCGACACCCACCTCATCGCGTTGCACAAGCTGCTGCCGCTGGTCGTCGCGCGCCGCGGGCTCGTGCTGGAGGTGACCGACGGCGACAACGACGACTACGTCGGCGCCGGCCTCCCCTACTACCTGGCGAAGTGCGGCATCCGCGCACTCGGCCGGGCACTGGGCGTGGAGCTGAAGAAGAACGACTGCGTCGGCCTGGCCGTCACGCCGGGCTTCCTGCGCTCGGAGTCGATGCTCGACCACTTCGAGGTCACCGAGGACAACTGGCGCGACGCGGTCGGCAAGCTCGCCCCGGTCGACTTCAAGATCTCCGAGACGCCGTACCTGCTGGCCCGCGGTGTCGCGGCCCTGGCGCAGGACCCGGACGTCGCCCGCTTCGCGGGCCAAACCCTGGCGTCCTGGACGCTGATGAAGGAGTACGGCTACACCGACGTCGACGGCGACCGCCCGGACTTCGGCCGCTGGCTCACCGACGTCCGCCACGCGGGCAAGGACCCGGTGACCACCCCACCGGACGACTTCCGCTAGGCGAGGCCGGGCCGGGCGAGGCCGGTTTCGTAGGCCAGCACCACGGCCTGCACCCGGTCCCGCAGGTCCAGCTTCGCCAGGATCCGCCCGACGTGCGTCTTCACCGTCGCTTCCGAGAGGAACAACGTCTCGGCGATCTCCAGGTTCGACAGGCCCTTGGCGATCAGCACGAGCACCTCGCGCTCGCGGTCGGTGAGCACGTCGAGCTCCGCGGTGTCCCGCATCGGTGCGCCGCCGGCGCCGACGAAGCGGTCGAGCAGCCGGCGGGTCACCGACGGCGAGACCACCGCGTCGCCCGAGGCGACCGCCCGCAGCGCCGACACCAGGTGGTCGGGCTGGGTGTCCTTGAGCAGGAACCCGCTGGCCCCGCCCTGCAGTGCCGAGTAGACGTACTCGTCGAGGTCGAACGTCGTCATCACCAGCACGCGCGCGGTGCCGGCGGCGACGATCCGCTTGGTCGCCTCCACCCCGTCGAGCACCGGCATCCGGACGTCCATCAGGACGACGTCGGGCCGCAGCCGCGAAGCCAGCTCGATCGCCTGCGCGCCGTCGCCCGCCTCGCCGACGACGTCGATGTCGGCCTGCGCGCCCAGCACCATCCGGAACCCGACGCGCATCAGTTCCTGGTCGTCGACGACCACGACACGGATCACTTGTCCAACCTAACCGGCAGCTCCGCGCGGACCTGCCACCCACCGCCCGGAGCGGGGCCCACGTCGAGCGTCCCGCCGTACACGTGCGCGCGTTCGCGCATGCCGATCAGGCCGTTGCCGCCCGGCAGCCGCCGAGCGGCACCGGCCAGCTGCGGGACGCGGCCCGCGCCGTCGTCGGACACGACCACCTCCACCAGGTCGCCGGTGCGGTGCACGCGCACCGCCGCGGTCGCGCCGCGCCCGGCGTGCTTGAGCGTGTTGGTCAGCGACTCCTGGACGATCCGGTAGATCCCCAGCGACACGCCGGCGGGCAGGTCGCCGAGGTCGTCGGTCTCCAGCTCCACCGGCACGCCGGCGGTGCGCATCCGCTCGGCCAGCTCGGCGAGCGCGTGCGCGTCCGGCTGCGGGACGCGCGGCTCGCCGTCGGCGTCGTCGCTGCGGAGCACGTCGAGCAGGCGCCGCAGTTCGCCGAGCGCGCCGCGGCCGGTCTCGGAAATCGTTTGCAGGGCCCGCTGCGCGAGCTCGGGGTTGCTCTCGATCGCGTAGGACGCGCCGTCGGCCTGCACCACCATGACGCTCACCGCGTGCGCGACGACGTCGTGCAGTTCGCGCGCGATCCGCCCGCGCTCTTCGGCCACCGCGATCCGGGTGGCCTGGTCCCGTTCGGTCTCGAGCAGGTGCAACCTGGCCTCCACTTCCACGTCGTAGGCGCGCCGGGCGCCGACGAACTCGCCGAGCGTCCAGCACAGCGCGATGCCGAACGCGAGGAACACGATCGCGATGACGAGTTCGTCGTCCGGCGGGGCCAGCGCCAGCTGCACGGCCGACGAGAGGATGACCGCGCCGACGAACACGAGCCCCTGGCGGCGGCCGGCGTAGACCACGACCGAGTAGAGGCTCATCGCGAGCCCGGCGGCGCTGCCGATGCCCAGCATCAGCGTCGCGTGCACGATGCTGACCACGAGCACGACGTAGGCCGACCACAGCGGCGACTTCCGCCGGAACACCAGCGGCGCCACCATCGCGATGTTGATCGGCACGGCGACGTACCAGGGCGGCAGCTCGGGCAGCTCGGCGAACTGGTCGGCGACGAACAACAGCATGTCGATCAGCCCGAGCAGGACAGCGAGCACCGTGTCGCCCGCCATGGGGTGGGCACGCATCCAGAGGCTCAGCCGTCGCACCAGACAACACTAGGTCCCGGGCCCGGGACCGCGCGTCGGTCGCCGGTAGCACCTTCGGTGCGACCTCGGGATGAGCACCATGGCACGATTCACGGGGTTGTCCGTTCGACCGGGGAGGGCTGGGGGCCGTGACGTCACCGGAGCAGGGCCGGCTCGCGGGTCCGCTGTCGATGTCGGTGGCCAACCTGTGTCACCGCCTGCAGTCGCAGGTTTCCGCGCGCACCGCGGCCGGCTTCGCGGAGGTGCTGCGCCGGCTCGGCGCGCCGCTGCAGGTGGCCGTCGCCGGGCGGATCAAGTCGGGCAAGTCGACGCTGGTCAACGCGCTGATCGGGCGCCGGGTCGCGCCGACCGACATCGGTGAGTGCACGCGGCTGGTGACCCGCTTCCAGTACGGCACGGTCGACCGCGTCGAGATCGTCTTCACCGACGGCCGCAAGCAGGTGCTGCCCTTCGCCTCCGACGGCATGATCCCGGCCGAGCTGGGCGTCGACATCGACAAGGTGTCGCACATCGAGGCGTACCTGACTAACGCCGTCCTGCAGGGCATGACGGTGATCGACACCCCCGGCCTGGGTTCGCTCGACGCCGCCTCGGTGTCGCGGACCGAGCAGCTGCTGGGCGCCGCGAAGCACCGCAAGGACGAAGAAGAGGAAGAGGGCTCCGACGAGCTCGACGACACCTCGCGCAACGCCGTCGCCGGTGCCGAAGCCGTGCTCTACGTCGTCACGCAGGGCGTGCGCGCCGACGACCAGCAGGCCCTCGCCGCGTTCACCGCGGCCACCGCGAGCCGCGAGGCCGGCCCGGTCAACGCCATCGCCGTGCTCAACAAGGCCGACACGATCGCGCCCGAGTCGGTCGACGGCTCCGGCGGAGACGTCTGGAAGGCCGCGACGATCCTGTCGGAGAAGCAGGCGAGCACGCTGAAGCCGCGCGTGGCCGACGTGCTGCCGGTGATCGGGCTGATCGCCGAGTCCGCCGAGTCCGGCGGGTTCACCTCCGCCGACGCCGAGGCGCTGCGGCAGCTCGCCGAGCTCGACGACGACGTCCTGCAGACCATGCTGATGTCGGCCGACATCTTCACCAGCTGGGAGTGCGACGTCCCGGCGGGCACCCGGCTGCGGCTGCTGGAGAAGCTGGACCTCTTCGGCATCTCGCACGCCGTCGAGGCCATCCGCAAGGAACCGGAGATCACGGCGGGCGCCCTGCGGCGCTCGCTGCTCGACGCGTCCGGGCTGGAAGCGGTGCGGCAGCGGCTGTCGATCGTCTTCGCCGCCCGCGCCGACGGCATCAAGGCGGCGGCCGCGCTCGCCTCGGTCACCGCGCTCGCGCACGCCTCGGGCGATCCGGCCGAACGCCAGCGCGTGCACGACGCCATCGAGGTGCTGCTCGCCAAGCCCGAGGCCCACCAGCTGCGGCTGCTCGAGGCACTGACCCTGGTCGCCTCCGGTGCGGTCGACATGCCGGAGGACCTGTCGGAGGAGGTGCTGCGGGTCGGCAGCAACGCCGACATCGGCGCCCAGCTCGGCAAGCCCGGCGCCGCCCGGCCGGAGCTGGCGGCGCACGCGCTCGAACGCGCGGGCTGGTGGCGGTCCTTCGCGTCCTTCGGCGCGACGCCGGCGCAGAGCCGCGTCGCACACGTCGTGCACCGCGCGTACTTCTTGATCTGGCAACAGGTTCGCGAAGCCTGAGTTGTTTCTGCTTGCCGACTTTGCCTGGTCGGGGCCGTTTCCCGCGTACTGTGGGAATGTGCGCCTAGAACACACGACATCCTGGCGAGCGGGCTGGAGCAGCGAGAACGAGATCGACGTCGCGCTGTACATCCGTGACGCCCTGGCCCTGTCCGTTTCCGAAGGACAGGTGCTGCCGCCGGTGGAGCCGCAGGTCCCGGTGCACGTCCCGCCGGAGATCGACCGCGTGGCCGTCCAGGCGCAGTGGGCCGACTGGTGGGTCGACCTGCTCGCGTTCCTCCGCAACCGGGAAGACCCGGACCCCCGCAGCCCGCGCGCCCGCTTCGGCCGGCCCGCGCTCGCGCAGGGGTCGGCGATGCGGCAGGCGGTCGACTTCTTCGGCCCGGCCGCGGCCCGCCACTTCGCCAACGCGCGCGGGCCCGCCCTGCGCGGCGCGGGCGAGCCGGCGAACGGCACGCCGTGGGCGCCCGGCTTCTACCGGCGTCAGATCGTGGCCGGCGAGCGGCTCGGCCAGCTCGTCCGGGAGGCCGAGGTGCGGCTGGGCCGGCGGGCGTACCCGTTCCGCCTGAACGTCATCGAGATCTCCGTCGCCGGGCCGATCTGGCTGCGCACGGCCGAGGACCAGCTGCTCGTCTCGTCCCGGCTGGCCGAGGACGGCCCCGGCCTCGAAGCCGTGCTCCGCGAGGTGATCGACCAGCTCGTCTGAGCCCCCGGATGGCGGCCGGGCCGGCCAGACTGGTGGAATCTGGCGGAACCGGACGGGGTGGTGCGCATGGCGTGGTTTCGCAGGGACGGATCGGTCGAGCCCGACGACGCCCCGACCGGCCAGATCGCGGCCGTGAGCATCGCCGCGATCATCGAAGAGGCCGACGCCGAAAAGGGAACCGAAGCCGGAACCCCCGCGTCGGACACGGATGTGCACCCCCTGCAGCAGGTAGCCACGTCGGAGCTGGATCGTGCGCTGGCCGACCGCCAGGCGCTGATCCAGATGTGCTTGTACGCGCTGGACCGCGCCCGCAGCGGCGGCGTCGTCGAGCGCCTGGAGGAAGGGCTCGCCGCGGTCGGCGTCCAGGCCCTGCGGCCCGACGGCGAGCGGTTCGACCCGGCCCGCCACGAGGCGGGCGGCGCCGTCCCCACCGACGACCCGGCGCTCGACGGGATCGTGGCCGAAACCGAGGTCACCGGGTTCGCCGACCACGACCGCCTGCTGCGCGCCCCGGTCGTCACCGTCTACGCGAAGAAGAGCTCGTGAGCGCTCCGACGGCGCCGAGCCTGCCCGCGCAGGTCCAGACGGCGCGAGACCAGCTGCTGACCGTCGTCCGGGACGCCGACCCGGACGCCGCGAAGTGGGTCGACGAGGTCCGCAGGGCCCGGCCGAAGAAGCCGTCGGTCGTGGTCGTCGGCGAGACGAACCGCGGCAAGAGCTCGCTGGTCAACGCCCTGCTCGCGGCGCCGGGACTGTCCCCGGTGGACGCCGACGTCGCCACCGCGACCTACCTGGTGTTCGACCACGCCGGCGCGTGGGGCGCGCAGGCCTGCTACCCCGGCCAGCTCGCGCCGGTGCCGATCGACCTCGGCCAGCTGATCAACTGGGTGTCCGCCGCGCACGAGCTGCCGCCGGGCCAGCTCCCGCCGCGGTACGTCGAAGTCACCGGGCCGGTGCCGCTGCTCGAACGGCTTTCCCTGGTCGACACCCCGGGGGTCGGCGGGCTCGACTCGCTGCACGGCGAGCTGGCCAAGGAAGCCGCCGCGGGCGCGACCGCGCTGCTGTTCGTCGTCGACGCCTCGGCGCCGTTCACCTCGACCGAGCTGCAGTTCCTGCGCGACGTCGGCGAGCGCGTCGAGACCGTGGTGTTCGCCCTGACCAAGGTCGACATGTTCCGCGGCTGGCGGGAGGTGATGGAAGCCGACCGGCAGCTGCTGCGCGACCACGCGCCCCGCTTCGCCGACGCGGTCTTCCACCCGGTGTCGGCGCGGCTGTTCGAGACTGCGGCCAAGGCGCCCAACGAGCAGATGGCGGCGATGCTGCGGGAGAAGTCCGGCGTCGCCGCGGTGCAGACGGCGTTGCAGGAGCTGCTCGTCGGCCGTTCGGCGATGCTCGGCGAGGCGAACACCCTGCGTGCGCTGTCGAGCGCGCTGGGGGAAATCAGGGCGAAGCTGCAGGCCGAGAGCCGGGCGTTGTCCGCGGGTGAGGCCGAGGCCGAGCAGCTGCGTGAACGCCGTGACCAGCTGCAGGCCGAGCGCCGGACGTCGACCCGCGGCTGGCAGCTCAAGCTGCGCGGCGAGGTGCAGCGCACGCGCGTCGAGGTCGGGCACGAGAGCGCGCGGCAGATGCGGGACGCGCAGACCCACTTCCGCCAGCTGATCGACGCAGCCAAGCGCGACGAGCTGGCCGCGCTCCCCCAGCAGGTCGACATCGCGTTGCAGACGACGTCGCAGCGGATCTCGATGCTGCTCTCGCAACGCCTCAACCAGGTCACCAACGTCTCGCTGGCGGAGCTGTTCTCGCCCGAAGAGCTGGACGTCATCCGCGCGCAGTTCGCCCGGGCCGGCGGCCCGCCGGTGGTGCTGCGCCCGCCGGACAAGAAGCCGCCGACGGCCGAGGACAAGCTGCTCGTCTTCATGGGCATCTCGGGCGGCGTCGGCGCCGGCAAGGTCGCCGCGCTGCCGCTGGCCGGCGTCGCGATCCTCAACCCGGTCGTGCTGCCCGCGACGATCATCATCGGCCTCGGCGCCGGCTGGTGGATGGCCCGCACGCGCAAGCACGCGGCCGACAAGCAGCACATGAAGCAGTGGCTGGTCGAAGCCATCGCGGACGCCCGTGCGACGCTCGACCAGCTCGTCGCCGAGCAGCTCATCGAAGCCGAGCAGCAGCTGTCGATGGCGCTCGACGAGGCGCTGGGCCGGCGCATCGACGCGATCGAGGCCGAGCTGAAGGAAGTCGACAAGACGATCAAGATGGGTGCCCAGGAACGCGCCAAGAAGATCGCGATCGCCTCGAAGCGGCTCAAAGAGGTTTCCGAGGGCCGTGACCGGGCGGAAGCCTTCCTGACGCGGATCCGGGCACTGCGGGACAAGACGGCCTGACCGCCCGTCCGGTTGTGGAGCGGAACCGAACCGGCATACGGTGAGTCATACCCTCGGACAGCAGGTCAGAGACGGCGTTACCCGGTACAAAAGGGGGAAGTCCCATGTGGGTCGACGAGAGTGGCGGCAGCGACACCGACGCCTCCAGCCCGGACGCGATGACCGTCCACGTCGACGGTCAGGAGTACCAGGCCGAGGTCAACTACGACCTGAACCACGACGGCGTCAACGACACCGCGATCGTCGAGCACGACGACGGCACGTCCCAGGCCTTCATCGACACGAACCACGACGGCGAGGCCGACCAGTACGCCGTGCTGGACTCGAGCGGGCACGTCGTCGAGCAGGCCGTCTACGACGAGGCCAGCGGTGAGTGGATCCAGTCCTCGGGCGGCGGCCACGACGACTCCGGCACCGGCCACGACGACAGCTCCGGCGGCCACATCCACGCGGACATGCCCGACGGCGAGGTCGACGCGGGCGTCGCGACGATCGACACCGACCACGACGGCCACAACGACACCGCCATCGTCGAGACGAAGAGCGGCGGCACCATCGCCTTCACCGACAAGGACGGCGACGGCGAGGCCGACATCGCGGTGCAGACCGAATCGGACGGTACGACCACCACGTTCGAGCACACCGGACCCGGCCAGTGGACCGAGGTCTCCAGTGGACTGGTGGACCCGGGTGGCGAGCAGCAGCTCGGCGACCCGGCCGACGACGCCGCGTGGGGCGCGGCCGGCACGCAGACCCTCGAGGGCGTCGCGCGCATCGATTCCGGCACCGGGCAGTGGATCTCGCCCAACTGAAACGTAACCCAGGTCACAGTTTGAAAGCCCGGTGCGCGAGAGCCGGGCTTTCTTCATGTCGAAAATGAAAACGACCAGGTCACAGGCGTGACAGCGGTCACCGGAAGATTTTCAGCGAATACACCGATCCGGTGACGTCTGAATCGATTCCCTTATCGTTCTTGTGAGAGAACCTACACGTCAGCTCTCGGTTACTTGCCGGTCATGCGGCTACTCTCGGGGAATCCCAAAACACGCACACCGGTTCGCCAGCCGGTGTGCGAAGCCATTCGTCGTCGGCAATGAGGCCCGCGCCGGAACAGCGTCGTTCCCGGTGTGGGCTCTTTTGTCGTCGGAAGTCAGGAGTAGAGATGACCGCAGTCGCCATCCCCGGACTGGACACCGCGCCGACGACGCACACTGGCGTGCTGTCCTTCGTCCGGGAGGTCGCCGAGCTGACCACCCCGGACCGTGTGGTGTGGGTCGACGGGTCAGACGAAGAGGCCGCCCGGATCAACCAGGAACTGGTCGAGGCCGGGACGTTCGTGCAGCTCAAGTCCAAGCCCAACTCCTTCTGGGCCACTTCCGACCCCAACGACGTCGCCCGCGTCGAGGACCGCACCTTCATCTGTTCGGAGCGTCCCGAGGACGCCGGCCCGACCAACAACTGGATGGACCCGGCCGAGATGAAGGCCACCATGACCGAGCTCTACCGGGGCTCGATGCGTGGCCGCACGATGTACGTCATCCCGTTCTGCATGGGCCCGCTCGGCGACGAGAACCCCAAGCTGGGTATCGAAATCACCGATTTCGCGTACGTCGTCGCGTCGATGCGCGTGATGACCCGCGCCGGCCAGGCCGCGCTCGACAAGTTCGTCGCGCCGGACGGCACCGAGCGTGAATTCGTGCCCGCGCTGCACTCCGTGGGCGCGCCGCTCGAACCGGGCGAGAAGGACGTTTCCTGGCCCTGCAACACGACGAAGTACATTTCGCACTTCCCCGAGGAGCGCGCGATCTGGAGCTACGGCTCGGGTTACGGCGGAAACTCCTTGCTGGGCAAGAAGTGCTACTCGCTGCGCATCGCCTCGGTGATGGCCCGCGACGAGGGCTGGCTGGCCGAGCACATGCTGATCCTCAAGCTGATCTCGCCCGAGGACAAGGTCCACTACGTCGCGGCCGCGTTCCCGAGCGCCTGCGGCAAGACCAACCTCGCGATGCTGCAGCCGACCATCCCGGGCTGGCGCGCCGAGACCCTCGGCGACGACATCGCGTGGATGCGCTTCGGCGAGGACGGCCGCCTGTACGCGGTCAACCCCGAGTTCGGCTTCTTCGGCGTCGCGCCGGGCACCGACTGGCACACCAACCCGAACGCCATGCGCACGATCGAGAAGGGCAACACGGTCTTCACGAACGTCGCCCTGACCGACGACGGCGACATCTGGTGGGAGGGCATGGAGAACAAGCCCGCCCACGCGACGTCGTGGAAGGGCGAGGACTGGACGCCGGAGTCGGGCGAGAAGGCCGCGCACCCGAACTCGCGCTACTGCACGCCGATGTCGCAGTGCCCGATCCTCGCCGACGAGTGGGACGACCCGAAGGGCGTCCCGATCTCGGCGATCCTGTTCGGCGGCCGCCGCAAGACCACGGTGCCGCTGGTGAACGAGGCCCGCGACTGGCAGCACGGCGTGTTCATGGGCGCCACCATGTCGTCGGAGACCACGGCGGCGGCGGCCGGCGCGGTCGGCAACGTGCGCCGCGACCCGATGGCGATGCTGCCGTTCCTCGGCTACCACGCCGGTGACTACTTCAAGCACTGGCTGAACCTGGGCAAGAACGCCGACGCGAACAAGCTCCCGAAGATCTTCTACGTCAACTGGTTCCGCCGCGGCGACGACGGCCGGTTCCTGTGGCCGGGCTTCGGCGAGAACTCGCGCGTGCTCAAGTGGGTCATCGAGCGGGTCGAGGGCCGCGGCAACGCCGTCGAGACGCCGATCGGCTACGTGCCGCGCGCCGAGGACATGGACACCGAGGGCCTCACCGAGCCGATCGAGGACATCCAGGCCGCCCTCGACGTCAAGCCGGAGGAGTGGCGCGAGGAGCTGCCGCTGATCCAGGAGTGGTTCGAGAAGATCGGCGAGGTCCCCACCTCGCTGCGTGACGAGCTCGACGCGCTGGCCCAGCGCCTCGGCTGAACACCCTGAGCAGAGGGGGACGGCTCCCGGCCGCATCCGGGAGCCGTCCCCTTCTCCCTTGCCGGGGTACCTTCGCGACATGAGACCGTTCCGGTTCGGCGTGGCGTTGGTGGTGCCCGGCTCCCGGGCCGAGTGGGTGGCCAAGTGCCGGCAGGCCGAGGACCTCGGCTACGACGTCGTCGGGGTGGTCGACCACCTCGGGCGGGTCGCGCCGGTGCCGGCCCTGCTGCTCGCCGCCGAGGCCACCGAGCGGGTCCGGCTGAACACCTACGTGCTCAACGCGAGCTTCCACAACCCGGTGCTGCTGGCCCGCGACGTCACCGGGCTCGACGAGTTCACGGGCGGCCGCATCGAGGTCGGCATCGGCGCGGGGTACGTCCGCGCGGAGTTCGAGGCGGCCGGGATCGAGTGGGGCACGCCGGGGCAGCGGTTCGACCGGCTCGTCCGCGCGGTCACCGAGATCGAGCGCGCCTACGAAGGCCGGCCCCGGCCGCCGCTGCTGCTCGGCGGGCGCGGCGACCGCATGCTGGCCTTCGCCGCCGAGCACGCCGACACCATCGCGTTCACCGGCACCGCGCCCGGCGCGGCCGAGGGCCGGCTGGCCCTGGCCGGCCCGGACGCGATCGCCGAGCGCGTCGGCTTCGTGAAACGAGCGCTCGGCGAGCGCGACGCCGAGCTCAACCTGCTGATCCACTTCGTCCGGATCACCGACGGCCGGCGCGTGGCGCTCGAAGCCGCGCACCGGCTGGTCCCGCACCTCGGCGTCGACGAGCTCGGCGAGCTGCCCACCGTCGTCGTCGGCTCGGCGGAAGCCGCGGCCGAGCAGCTGCTGCGCACGCGGGAAACCCTGGGGGTCAGCTACTTCACCGTGGTCGAAGAGGACCTGACCAGGCTCGCGCCGGTGATCGAAAAGCTCCGCTGAGTATGTTGTCGGTATGACTGGGGATTTCCGCTTCGGCGTCAACATGGTCGTGCCGGACAGCCGCGCCGCGTGGGCGGAGAAGTGCCGCAAGGTCGAGGACCTCGGCTACGACGTGCTGTCGGTCGCCGACCACCTCGGCATGGCCACGCCGTTCCCCGCGCTGGTGCTCGCGGGCGAAGTCACCTCGCGCGTCAAGCTGAACACCTTCGTGCTCAACGCGCCCTTCTACAACCCCGTGCTGCTGGCCCGCGACGTCACGGGCACGGACCAGTTCACCGACGGACGCCTGGAGCTCGGGCTCGGCGCCGGGTACGTCAAGGCGGAGTTCGAGGCGGCCGGGATGCCGTTCCCGTCCGCCCGCGAGCGCGTCGACCACCTCGAAAAGACGATCCTCGAACTGAAGCGCCTCTACGCCGACCCGGAGCACAAGCCCGCGCCGGTCCGCCCCGAAGGCCCGCCGCTGCTGCTCGGCGGGCGCGGTGACCGCGTGCTGGGGCTGGCCGTCGAGCACGCCGACATCATCGGTTTCACCGGCACCGCGAAGACCCCCGACGGCGCGCCCATCGCCGCGGCCCCGCCCGAGGACGTCGACGAGCGCGTGGCGTTCGTCCGGGCGAAGCTCGGCGAGCGCGAGTCCGAAGTGGAGTTCAACCTGCTCTGCCAGTTCGTGAAGGTCACGAACAACCGCGCGGCCGGCTTGGCCGAGCTTTCGCAGCTCGTAGGCGGCGGCCTGAGCCCCGAACAGATCGGCGAGCTGCCGATCGCCCTCGTCGGCACACCGGCGCAGATCGCGGACCAGCTGCGCGGCCACCAAGAGCGGTTCGGCTTCACCTACTTCACCATCCTCGAGATGTTCCTCGACGAGTTCGCGCCGGTCCTCGAGCACCTCCGATGATCGACGCGCGGGGCATCGGGGTCCGGGCCGGCGAACTGTGGCTGTTCGACGACCTGGACTTCTCGGTCGACCCCGGCGAGTGCGCCGCGATCGTCGGGCCGAACGGCGTCGGCAAGTCGACTTTGATGCGCTGCTTCTACGGCATGCAGAAGCCCCAGCACGGCCGCGTGCTCGTGGACGGCGACGTGCCGGACGAGCGGGACGTCGAGTTCCGCCGCAAGGTGTCCGTGCTGTTCGACGACTCCGACTTCTTCGCCGAGCTGACCCCGCTGCAGCACCTGGAACTGCTGTCCGGCTCGTTCGGCGCCGACCTCGGCGACCACGAGGAGCTGCTGCGCGACGCCGGCCTCGGCGAACGCATGCGCGTCACGGCCGGGCACTTCTCGGCGGGCCAGCGCCGCCGGCTGCTCCTGCTCGGCGTCACCGCGCGCCCGCACCGCGTGCTGCTGCTCGACGAGCCGGAGCGCGCCCTCGACGTCGCGGGCAAGGACTGGCTGGTCGAGGTGATCGCCCGGTCGACGGCGGCCGGCGCGGCGGTCGTGGTGGCCACGCACCACCCGCCGCTGCTCGAAGCGGCGGACAGCGTGCTCGAACTGTGGTGACGCTCGCGCCGCGCCGGATGCGGATCCCGGGCCGCAAGCGGTTCGGCGGGATCTTCAGCGGCGACACCGCGACGTTCGTCTTCCTGTTCGGTTTCGGGTTCCTGTTCACCGCGTTCTTCCACGTCGACGCCTGGCGCAAGGCGGTCTACGGCTCGGCGGTCGTGGACTTCCCGGCCGTGCTCGGGCTGCTGACGCTCTGCTGCGCGGTGGCCTGGCGCGGTCTGCTGCGCCGCGGGTTCGCCTGGGTCGAGCCGGCGGAGCTGACCTGGCTCGACTTCGCGCCGGTCGACCGCGGCCGCGTCGTCACGCTGCGGCTGCTCGGCGCCTGGACCGGCGTCGTGGCGGTGACCGGCTACCTGGCCGCGCTGATGCTCGCCGTCGGCGGGGCCGGGCTCGACCTGTGGCGGGCGGGCATCGCGGTCGTCGTCGCGACCGGCGTGGTCGCGTTCACCTCGGCGCGCCGGACGTCGTTGTGGTTCGACGCGCTCGGCCCGCTGGCGCTGGCGGTCTTCGGGCTGGCGGTCGCCGCGTTCGGCCTCGGCCCGCTGACCGTGCAGTGCGTCGCGGCGGGGGTGCTGGTCGCGGCGCTGCCGCTGGCGTTCGGCGGTGAGCCGGTGGCGCGCGCGGGCCGGTCCGCGCTGCTCGCCGGCTGGGACGGCCGGGTGCTGCGCTCGGTCGCCGTCACGTTCCTCGACCCGATGATGCTGCTGCCGCCGTCCGCGCCGATCGGCCGGATTTCCCTGACGCGCCCGGCACCGTTGCGGCTGGCCTGGGCGGGCACGCTCGGCCGCTCGCGGTACGCGGGCGCGGCGGCGTTGGTCGCCTTCGCGGTCGTCGTCGCGCACATAGCGTTGCCGACGATGCCGGGCGCGGTCCTGGCCGGCCTCGGCGGGTACGTCGCGCTGACGCCGTACGGCGCCGGGCTCGGCGAGCTGTGGCGCAACCCGGGCCGTCGCCGCTGGCTGGGGTCGTCGAACCGCGAACTGGTGCTGGCGCACGGCGTGGTCCTCGCCGCGGCCGGTCTCGCGTGGGCGGCGCTGCTCGCCGTCGTCACCCTGGCGGCCGGGACGGCGTTCACCGCGGGCGCCTGGCTCGCCGTGCCGCTCGCGGTGCTTTCGATCCTGCGCACGGTCACGCGCACCGCCGTCGACTACGCGAACCCGGGCTTCGTCGACACCCCGGTCGGGCCGATGCCCGCCAACCTCACCCGGCAGCTCTTCCGGGGTCTCGACCTCTTGGTCATCGGGATCGTGGTGCTCTCGGCCGCCGTTTGACCTACGCTCGGTACGACGAAGGGAGCAGCCGTGGGCGGCGGACACGCACCGGGTGTCGGGCGGAGGGCGACCAGCGAGTTCCCGCGCGGCTGGACCGACGAGCACATCATCTCCGTGGTCAAGGACGTCGCCAACGACCCGAGCGAAGCGCGGCGGCAGCAGCTGAACGGCCGCTGGCGGTGCGCCGGCGAGCGGTTCAACGTGCACCTGATCGTGCTTGTCGAGGACAACGGCCACGTGCACACGGCGTACCCGGTGGCGGGCCCGGGCGTCATCCGCAACCCCGACGCGGCGCGCGACCCGGCGAACCCGACGGTCGCCGACCTCAAGGAGAACCGGATCAGCTTCTTCGCCGACAACGTCCTGACGATGCTCGGCGACCGCCTCTCCCCGGAGGACTACACGCACTACCGCACGCTGCTGTGGTCGGGCGAGTGGGAGGAGCTGGCCGACGTCCTGGCCGCGCACGCGGTGAAGGTGGACCTCGCGCTCTCGGCCGACGAGCTCTCCGACTTCGAGAAGCTGCTGAACAGCTACGACCTGCCGGTGGCGGGCTGCGCGTTCCTCAACGACCGCGACCACATCCTGCGGCAGCTGCGCGGGCTCTAGCGGAAGTCGTACCCGGTGAAACCGGCGATCGGGAGGTAGCCGATGCGCCGGTACAGCGCGTTGCTGGTGACGTTGGCGGGGTCGGTGTAGAGCACCACGTCCGTCGCGCCCGCGGCCAGCGCGGCCCGGCTCACCGCGACCGTCACGGCGCCCGCATAACCACGTCCGCGGAAGCGGGCAGGGGTGTAGACGGGATCGATCCGGACCATGCCCGCCAGCATCGGGGTCGAGCCCGCCATGGCGACGGGCGTTCCGGCGTCCCAGAACGTGAAGTGCTTGCCGGCGAAGTTCGAGGCGGCCCACGCGCGTTCGTCCGCGAGCGGTGCCTGGCCGACCGCGATGGCGAACTCGCTGCACCAGCGGATCAACTCCGCCCGGTCGGGCGCTTCCCGGGGGTGGCCTTCGGGTTCCGGCTCCGGCGGGGTGAGCGAGCCGAGCCGGTGGAGCCGGACTCGCACGCCGGCCACCGGCACCGCGGCGCTGCGCTGTTGCCACGCCTCGGCGAACGCGGCCGCGGACTCGTCTTCGGCGGTCACGCCGCTCAGGGAAACGCCGAGGTCGGCCAGCTGCGAGGCCAGGGCACCGGCCTGCTCGGGCGAGACCGCGGTGAGGAGCAGGCGTTGCGACGGGCGGCGGTAGAAGACGGCCCTGACCTCACCCTCCTGCTCAAGGTGGCCGAAGAGGGTGCCCTTCTCCTCCTGCGTCCGCAGCTTCTCGAGCCGGGTCAGCTGCGAAGTGTGCAGCGCGGGGCGGGAGCGCAGGAACTCCCCAGTCCGGGCGAGGAAGCCGTCGATGTCCTCGGTGAGGTGCCAGCGCGCGTCCAAGAGACCTAGCTCGCCTGGGAAAGCGGTGGTGACGCAGCAGGTGCGACGGCCGCGCGCAGCTCGTCGAGCGGCAGGCCCACCGCGTCCGCGATGGCCGTGACCGTGAAGAACGCCGGGGTCGGGATGCGGCCGGTCTCGATCTTCCGGAGCGTCTCCACCGAGATCCCGGCCTCGACGGCGACGTCGACCATGCTCCGGCCGGCGCGCGCCGTCCGCAGCGCCTGGCCGAGGCGTTCGCCCCGTTCGCGCTCTTCGTCCGTCAGCGGTACCCGCACCATGGGCCAATACTAATACCAGAGTTGTCCACCGCCTGTGGACAACTCTGTGCACAGGTGTGGAAAAGGCCCCGCCGAACCGGAGTTCGGCGGGGCCCCACCACATCTAGTGCCCTCAGGCGCCCGGAGGCACCGGCAGTGGCATGCCGGGCAGGCTCTGGTCGTTCGGCACGACGCCGTCGACCAGGTAGGCCTCCACGACCTTGTCCACACCCGCGTTGCCGCCCGCGTAGATGCCGTGGTCACCCTCGCCGGTGATCGTCAGCATCCGCGAGTTGTCGAACGCCTTGTGCGCGCGGCGCGCGCCCTCGATCGGCGTCGCCGGGTCGTGCTCCGACTCGACGATCAGCACCGGCGGGACACCCTTGCCGTTCAGCACGGGCAGCGGGGCCGGGGTGTTCTTCCAGAACAGGCACGGCTGGATGAACCAGCCCGCGCCGAGCAGGGGCAGCTGCTGGTCGATCAGCTTCTGCGACTGCTTGATGGCGCTCTGGGTCGAGCCGGTCCACGGACCCTCGTTGCACGGGATGGTCCAGAACGACGCGTCGTAGGAGTCACCGTCGGTCGGCACCATCAGCGGCTGCGCGCCGGGCGTCACGGTGCTCTTGTCGGCGACCTTGACCTTCTGCGCGGCCGACGTCTTGGCCTGGGCCGACGCGCCACCCTGGGTCAGGGTGCGGACGCTGACCAGGTAGTCGGCCAGCCCCGGGAAGGCGCGCTTCGAGTAGATCTGCGACGCGATGAAGGAGTCCAGGCCGTTGGCCGACACGCTCGAGCCGTCGGGCAGGGTGACCGCGCCCTGGGTCAGGGCGTAGCGGACCTGCTCGTAGGTCTGGCGGGCCGCCTCGCCGGTGGTGCCGAAGTGGTAGAGCTTGTCGTACTTCGCCACCCACGGGAGGAAGTCCTGGCGGAAGCGGCGCTCGAAGCCGAGCGGCTGCCAGTCGAAGGACTTCTGCCAGGTCGTCGTGAACTCCGTCGAGGAGTCGAGCACGAACCGGCCGGTGCGCGTCGGGTAGGCCTGCGCGTAGTGCGCGCCCATCCAGGTGCCCGCCGAGTAGCCGACCCAGTTGATCTTGTCGCGGCCGAGCAGCACGCGCAGCAGGTCGATGTCCTTGACCGTCTGGTCGGTGTTGATCAGCGGGCCCAGCTCGCCGGACTTCTGCTGGCAGGACAGCGCCGCGTACTTCGTCGCCTGGAGGATCAGGTTCAGGTTCTGCTTGCTGCGGTCACGCGGGTCCAGGTCCGAGCCGGTGCCGATGGCGCCACCGCACGTGATGTTCGTGCTCTTGCCGGTGCCGCGCGGGTCGAACCCGACGATCTCCTGGTGCTCGCGCAGCTTCGGCTGGTTGCGCAGGCGGGCCGGGAAGTTGCGCCCGGGCGCCCCCGGGCCGCCCGGGTTGGTGACGACGCTGGCCGTCGCGTCCTTGGTCGCCTTCAGCCGGCTGACCGCGATGGTCAGGTCGATCTGCGCGTTCGCCTGGTACCAGTTGCGCGGCGTCTTGTAGGTCGCGCACTCCATGTCCTCGGCACCCGCGGGCGGGGCGGTCGGCAGCTCGGAGGGGACGGCGCACTTGTGCCAGTCCAGCTTCTGGTTCGCGTACTGGGCCGGGATGTTCGTGGAGTTCAGCGGCTGCTTGCCGGCCGCTGAATCCTGGCCCGCGAACGCGGGGGTGAACCCGGCCAGCAGGGTGCCGGCGATCGCCGGGATCACCACCGCGTAGCGGAGTCGTGTCATTCGGTTGCCCCTTTTGGGTCTTTCGCCAGTGGAGTCGGGCTATTCCTATAGGGCCGCTCAGAGCACGGCAACCGACGTTGGTCGGCAACGCGGACCGTGGCGATCAAATCGATACCGGACAGACGTGACTCCCTGTCACCCAGGTTCTAAGGTCAGGCGGTCGGTTACGGGAGTGTTAGGTGAGGTCCGATGTCGACTGCGAAGCACGACGGGAAGGCGAGCGGGTCGCGGTTCAACCCGTGGCACCTGCTCCTGATCGTTCCGCTGCTGGTCCTGGTCACGCCACTGTTCAACATGGACGGTCCCCGGCTGTTCGGGATGCCGTTCTTCTACTGGTTCCAGTTCCTGATGGTCGCGGTCGGGGTGCTCAGCACCTGGGTCGTGTACCTGATGACGCGGGACAAGCCCGCCGCTGAGGGCCCGGACAACCTGAGCGTCGACGACCTGGACGAGGGGGACGCTCGATGAGCAACCTGCAGTGGCCCGAGCTGATCATCTTCACCGTGCTGTTCGCGCTGGTGACGGTGCTCGGTTTCATGGCGTCGCGCTGGAAGGCCGGGGGCACGCTGGACCACCTGGACGAGTGGGGCCTCGGCGGTCGCAGGTTCGGCTCGTGGATCACGTGGTTCCTGCTCGGCGGCGACCTCTACACCGCCTACACGTTCGTCGCGGTGCCCGCGCTGGTGTTCAGCGCCGGCGCGCTCGGCCTGTACGCGCTGCCGTACACGATCGTCGTCTACCCGATCGTGCTGCTCCCGGCGCTGCGGATGTGGTCGGTCTCGCGCGCACGCGGCTACGTCACCCCGGCCGACTTCGTGCGCGGGCGCTTCGGTTCGCCGACGCTGGCGCTGCTCGTCGCGATCACCGGCATCGTCGCGACCATGCCCTACATCGCGCTGCAGCTGGTGGGCCTCGAGGCCGTGCTGCGGACGATGGGCATCAACGGCTCGGGCATCGTCGGGCACCTGCCGCTGCTGGTCGCGTTCGTGATCCTGGCGTTCTACACCTACCAGTCCGGCCTGCGGGCGCCCGCGCTGATCGCGTTCGTCAAGGACATCCTGATCTACATCGTCATCATCGTGGCGATCATCTACCTGCCCTCGAAGCTGGGCGGCTGGTCGCACATCTTCGACACGGCGGCGAAGAAGCTCGGCACCCCGAGCCCGGCCACCGGCAAGCCGGCCGGGTCGATCCTGCTCACGGCCAACAACCAGCTGCAGTACGCGACGCTGGCGCTGGGTTCGGCGCTCGCGCTGTTCCTCTACCCGCACTCGCTGACCAGCGTGCTGGCCTCGCGCGGGCGCAACGTCATCAAGCGCAACATGGTCGCGCTGCCGGCGTACTCCCTGGTGCTGGGCCTGCTGGCGCTGCTCGGGTACGTCGCGATCACGGCGGGCGTCAAGCCGCTGACGAACGCGGCCACCGGCAAGGCGGACGGCAACACGATCGTCCCGGTGCTGTTCGACAACCAGTTCTCGTCGTGGTTCGCCGGCATCGCGTTCGCCGCGATCGGCATCGGCGCCCTGGTGCCGGCCGCGATCATGTCGATCGCCGCGGCCAACCTGTGGACCCGCAACATCTACAAGGAGTACATCCGCAAGAACGCGACACCGCAGGAAGAAGCGAAGCAGGCGAAGCTGGCTTCGCTGGTCGTGAAGCTGGGCGCGGTGGCCGTGATCATCCTGATCGACCCGCAGTTCTCGATCGACCTCCAGCTCATCGGCGGCGTGCTGATCCTGCAGACGCTGCCGGCCGTGGCTTTGGCGCTGTACACGCGCTGGTTCCACCGCTGGGGCCTGATCGCGGGCTGGGTCGTCGGCATCGGCTGGGGCCTGATCATGCTGTACGGCATCCCCAACCCGGCCAACGGCAAGCAGCACTTCGGCGGTTCGGCGCTGGCGCTGGGCAACATGTCGATCTTCGGCTGGCACCCGTTCTCGGGCTCCCAGGTCCAGATCTACGTGGGCTTCGTGGCCCTGGTCGCGAACCTGGTGGTCGCGGTGGTCTTCACGGTCATCGCGCGTCAGCTGAAGGTGTTCAACGGCACCGACGACACGAACCCCGAGGACTACCAGGCCGACGAGCACGACAAGGACTTGCGCCCCATCGGTGTCCACTAAGGACGGTTTCGGAGCAGCACCGTCCGCGAGACGAGGTAGAGCACCACGCCGTTGAGCAGGTGCCAGAGGAAGTGCGTGCCGACCGGGACGTAGTCGCACACGTCCCGGTCGAGCGTGCGCAGGCTCAGGGAGAGCGCGAAAATCGCGCCCGCGACGGCGAAGTGCGTCCAATAGGCGTCGCGCGAAAAGGCGAGTAGTGCGGCGATGGCGAACAGCCCGACCAACGCGGACAGGTAGAGCCCGCCGCCCAGCAAGGCCGTGACGACGGTCAGCGCGAGGAACGCGGGCGCGGCGAGCCACGCCCATCGCCAGGCGAGGTACCCGCGCGCGAACACCACGACGTAGACCAGCACGAAAACGAGGATGCTCCCCGAATCCGCGGCCCCGGCCCACCGCGTCGCGACCAGGTGGAAGACCGTGCTGGCGAGGAAAACCAGCCCGATCAGCACGGCCAGCAGCCGCCCGGTCCGGTTCCCCGCGGCCAGCCGCCAGACGAGCAGCGCGGCGACGAGGAAGGCGAGGTTGCTGAGACTGTTGAGCGGCTCACCCCAGAGCCCGGGCCCGACGCGTTCGCAGTACCCGTCGACGTAGTCCGTCACGAGCACAGCCAACCACGACTAGCGTGCGGGGTATGAGCGACTCGGTGAGCCGGTTCCCCGTCACGGACCGCGAAGACCTGCCCGAAGACCTGCGCGAGCGGGTCGGCGTGATCGCGGAGAAGTCCGGGTTCACGCCGAACATCTTCCGCGCCCTCGGCCACCGCCCGGCCGAATTGCGGGCCTTCCTCGACTACCACGACGCCCTCATGGAGCGCTCCGGCGGACTGAGCAAGGCCGAGCGCGAACTGGTCGTCGTCGCGACGTCCGGGGCCAACCACTGCACCTACTGCGTCGTCGCGCACGGCGCCATCCTGCGCATCCGCGCCAAGGACCCCGAGCTGGCCGACCGGGTGTCGAGCAACCCGTGGCAGGTGGAGCTGGACGAGCGCGGCCGCGCGATCGTCGACCTCGCGCTCGCCCTGGCCCAGGACTCGGCGTTGTTCGGCGACGCCGACATCGAAGCGGCGCGGGACGCCGGCCTCACCGACGACGAGATCTGGGACGTCGGCGCGATCACGGCGTTGTTCGCGATGTCGAACCGGCTCGCCCACCTCACGGCCCTGCGGCCGAACCCGGAGTTCTACCTGCTCGGCCGCGTACCGCGCTAGAAGGTCAGGCGCCAGGTCTCGTCGGTCAGCTTCGGGCCCCAGGTGTCGAAGTCCGCTTCGCCGACGAGCTCGAAGCCGGCCGCGCGGTAGATCGAGCGCGCGGCCGTCAGGATCGAGACCGTCGATAGCTCCATCCCCCGGTAGCCGTGCGCCCTGGCGAACTCGACGCACTCGGTGACCAGCCGCTTGCCCACGCCGTGCCCGCGGGCCGACGGCTCGAGCAGCAGCAGCCGCAGCTTCGCGGTGTCCGCGTCCGGCCCACCGGTGCACGCGATGCTGCCGACGCGCTCGCCGTCGAGCTCGGCGATCCAGAACGCCTGCCGCGGGTCGGCGCGGGTTTCGACGAAGTCCGCGACGATCCGGGCGACCAGTCCCTCGAACCGGTCGTCGAAGCCGTACTCGCGGCCGTAGAGCGCGCCGTGGCGTTCGACCACCCATCCGAGGTCGCCCGGTCGTGGCGGCCGGAGGACGAGTACGGGGTCGCGCCGGCCGTCGCCGACGAGGTCGCCGATCGTGCGCATGGCGGTCAGCAGCCGCCGCTGGTCTTCGTCGGGGAAGCGGCGGAGCAGCCCGCCGATCTGCTCGGTGGACCGGGCGTTCAGGACGGCGAACGCGTCCCGGCCCGCCGCGGTCGGGCGGACGAGCTGGCGGCGGGCGTCCTCGCCGGACCGTTCGCGCTCGACCAGCCCGCGCGCTTCGAGGCGGCCGAGCAGCCTGCTGGCGTAGCCGGCGTCGAGGTCGAGCCGTTTGCGCAGGTCGGTGACCGGCAGCGGGTCCTGGTGGGCCAGCTCGAAGAGCACGCGTGCTTCCGGCAGCGAGTACTCGGCGTCCGCCGGGCCCTCGTCGAGCACGCCGATGACCCCGGTGTAGAGCCGGTTGAAGGCGCGGACCGCGGCCACCCGGTCGGCCAGCTGAGCGTCGTTCATTGACCACCTCAACAAACTCGTTGACGAAGTCAAAGAATACTGCGGACGGCCACGCCGGCAAGTCGATTACCGGGGTCCGGACATGGGAAACCCCGCGATGCTGCCAGGTCGGGGGTCCGCCAGCATCACGGGGTCGTAGGGGGTATCGACGCCACTTTGCGTGGCGTTACACCCTCAGCTCTTTGTGGCGTAGGTCACTCGAATGGGCGACCGCCACTGGGCTGAGGACGGGCTCAGCGCATGTAGTTCGTGCGAGCCTGCGCGATCGCGATGAGTTCCTGACGGACCGTCGCGGTGGCGGCGGTGTCGATCGCCCGGTTCAGCGCCCGGCGAGTGCGAACCTCGGCGCGACGGGCACGGAGCTTGGCGGCCATGTTGTTCATCGGTTTCTGCATCCCCTTCGGAGGGTCTCGGTGGCTTGTGCCTCAAGTATGCGCTTTTTTTCACAAGGAATCCAACGAATGTCCGGTGATGTGCAGCACTAGCCGATGAATCATCGGAAACAGAGGCATACAACCGGATGAATCATGGTGTCGGCGGTCACGACGAAGCAACCCGGCTAAGGGTCTCTAGGAACGTCTAGCGATTTTCCGATACTCGGGTAGGGACGCCGAGAGTCAGTCGCGGCCGAGCAGGTAGTGCCCGAAGTGCGGCACGGTGAAGGCGATCTGGCCCCGCTCGGCGGAGTAGACGAGGCCCTTCTTCATCAGGCTGTCGCGGGCGGGCGACAGCGAAGACGGCTTCCGCCCGAGGAAGACCGCGACGTCGGCGGTCCCGGCGGGCTCGTCGCGCCCCTGGGTCAGCTCGGCCATCGCCTGCAGGTACTCCCGCTCGGCCGGCGTCGCGCGGTCGTAGCGCGAGCCGAAGAACCCGACCGCCAGCTCCGACTCCGCTTCGGGCGCGGCCACCTGGACGTCCTTGACCGTGATCGGGTCGGACGGCGCCGCGTCCCAGGCCGCCTTGCCGTAGGCCTGGATGAAGTACGGGTAGCCGCCGGACGCGTCGAAGAGCGCGTCGAGGGCTTCCGGCTCGATGCCGGCGTCCTCGCGTTCGATCGGCGCCATCACGGCGTAGTCGGCGTCCTCGCGGTCGAGCCGGTCGATCCGCGCGTACCGGAAGAGCCGCTCCGAGTAGGACTTGGACGCCGAGAGCACCGCGGGCACGTGCGGCAGCCCCGCGCCGACGACGACGAGCGGCGCGCCGGACTGCGAGAGCTCGTGGCAGGCGGCGCACAGCGCGGAGACGTCGTCGGGCTGCAGGTCCTGGATTTCGTCGATGAGCAGCGCGACGCCGGTCCCGACGTCCGCGGCCAGCTCGGCGACGTCGGTGAACAGCTCGACGAGGTCGATTTCGATGTCCCCGGAGTCGGCGCGCCCCTGCGCGGCGGGCACGTCGATGCCCGGCTGCCACCGGTCGCGCAGCTTCGCGTCGGCCTTGTTGGCCCGCAACGCGAACGCCTTGAGCACGCCGAGCACCTCTTCGACGCGGTCGGGCGCCCGGTGCCGCACGGCCAGGTCCCGGATGGCCCGGTGCAGCGCGGCGGACAGCGGCCGCCGCAGCTCGGCGTCCGGCCGCGCCTCGATCTTGCCGGCCCCCCACTTGTGCCGGACGGCCATCGCCCGCAGCTCCCCGAGCAGCACGGTCTTGCCGACCCCGCGCAGCCCGGTGAGGACGAGACTGCGTTCGGGTCTCCCCCGCGCGACCCGCTCGAGCACGACCTCGAAGGCCTTGAGCTCGCGCTCGCGCCCAGCCAGCTCGGGCGGCCGTTGCCCGGCGCCCGGCGCGAAGGGGTTGCGGATGGGGTCCACTCTGCCAAGCTATCGACGTATCTAGCGCGAGCCCGATATTCCGCCATAGACGGCTAGCGCGTGTCGCGGAGGTTCGACCGGTTGGCCGAACGATCACGGGCGCCGTGGCAAGGTGGCGCGGTGGACGGGCGGCGGTTCGAGGTGGGTTCGGTGGTGACCGGCACGGTGTGCCTGGTCCCGCGCCCCGGCGCGATCGGGCTGTTCGTGGACCTCGGCGGAGAGCCGCGAGGCTTCGTCGACGTCCTGAGCCTGCCCCGGGACGCCGCCGCGTGGCCGGCGGCCGGCACGACGAGCACGTTCGAAGTGCTCACCCGCGGTCCGGCGCAGATCCGCCTCTGGCCGCTCGACCCGCGGCTGCGGTCGGGCCCGTTCGACAACGGCGTGACCGAAGACGAGTGGCGGGCACGCAAGGCCCGGCACCCGGTCGGCGCGGTCCTCACGGCGGAGGTGACCGACGTCCACGCCGGCTCGTACCTGGTCACCTACGAAGGCGGCTGGTCGCTGCTCGAGGGCGAACCACCCGAGGCCGACCGCTACGAGGTCGTCCGCCACCTCGACACGACCCGGCGCACCCTGCTGCGACCGGCGCGTCCATAGAGACGAACAGGTCTGCAGCCCTGCTCGTCCCTACCCCCAGCGCCGACTACGACGTCGGTTCACTCGCCGAGGTTCCGTTCCGCGTAGATCTTCATCGCGTCGCGGACCAGCTCGGCCGTCTCACCCTCGAGCCCGTAGCGCGGGTCGTCGACGTACAACTGCCCGAGACCCGCGAAGTACCCCGCCGACACGGACGAAACCGCCGGCCGCAGCCAGGCGTGCAGCCGTCGCGTGATCGCCTGGACCTCGTCGGAGCCCGGCGCCGATCCGGCGGGCACCGCGCCGAACGCGGCCCAGATGTCCCGCTGTTCCTGCTGGTGCGCCTTCTTCTCCTCGGCCGAGAGCGAGCGCCACCACTGGTCCCCCGACGCGTACGCCGAGGCGCCCCAGCGGCGCGTGACCTCCGCCTCGTACTGCGTGTGGTCGAAGCCGTCGAACACTTCTTCTGCCATCAGTCGTTCACCTCCTCTCAGCTTCCGCAGCGTGGTCCGGACCGAGTCGATCTGCCGCCCGATCCGCCGCTGCTCCTGTTCGAGCAGCTCCAGGTGGGTTTCGAGCGCGGCGACGCGGTCGCGTTGCCCGTCGAGCACCTCGGCGATCGCCGGAAGCCCGAGGCCGAGCTCGCGCAGCAACAGGATCCGCTGCAGCCGGACGAGCGCCTGCTCGTCGTAGTAGCGGTAGCCGTTGCCGCCGACGCGGCTGGGTTCGAGCAGGCCGACCGCGCCGTAGTGGCGCAGCGTCCGGCTCGTCGTCCCCGCCGCGCGGGCGATGTCCTGGATGGACCACTCCATGGCGTCGACGATAGAAGTTGACGCAACGTCAAGGTCAAGCCGCTAACACTCTCTACGGCTTTCTAGCGAAAATACGATATTCACGCAGAAACGCCGAGGATTCGAGTGCGGGCGGAGCGGGCACCCAAGCGATAGGTTCGACCAGGCAGCGGCCCGTACGAGGAAGGCAACGACCGTGATACTCCGTCGAGTGGCACGTCCCCTGCTCGCCACGATCTTCGTGACGGGCGGAATCAATGCGCTGAGGCAGGCCGAGGGGCACGCGAAAGCCGCGGAGCCCTTCCTGAACAGCGCGTTCGAGAAGGTCGGCGACGTCGTCCCGCAGCAGGTCCCCCGCGACCCGGTGACGCTCGTCCGCATCGACGCCGCCGTGAAGATCGGGGCCGGCCTCGCGCTCGCGTCCGGCAAGGCGCCGCGGCTCGCGGCCGGGCTGCTGCTCGGCAGCCTGGTGCCGACGACGCTGGCGGCGCACAGCTTCTGGGCCATCAAGGAGCCGGAAGAGCGGCAGCAGCACCAGATCCAGTTCTTCAAGAACGTGGGTCTGGCCGGTGGCCTGCTGCTCGCGGTCGCGGACACGCACGGCAAGCCGTCGGCGGCTTGGCGCGCGAAGCACGCCGCGAAGGACGTCGGGATCGCCGCCGGAAAGCTGAGCCGCAAGGCCGAGAAGCGGGCGAACAAGCTCGCGAAGCGGGCGCAGAAGAAGCTGCCCAGCTAGGAAAAGGGCCGCCCCTCGCGAGGGGCGGCCCTTTTCGTGCGCGCTACTTCTCCAGGATCGCGGTGACGCCCTGGCCGCCGGCCGCGCAGATCGAGATCAGGCCGCGGCCGGACCCCTTCTCGTGCAGCAGCTTCGCGAGCGTCGCGACGATCCGGCCGCCGGTCGCGGCGAACGGGTGCCCGGCCGCCAGCGACGAGCCGTTCACGTTTAGCTTCGCCCGGTCGATCGCGCCGAGCGGCTCGTCCAGGTCCAGCTTCTCCTTGGCGAACGCCGGGTCCTCCCACGCCTTGAGCGTGGCCAGCACCTGCGACGCGAACGCCTCGTGGATCTCGTAGAAGTCGAAGTCCTGCAGCGAAAGCCCGGCGCGCGCGAGCATCCGCGGCACGGCGTAGGCGGGCGCCATCAGCAAGCCCTCTTCGCCGTGGACGTAGTCGACGGCCGCGGTCTGCGAGAACGTCAGGTACGCCTGCACCGGCAGGTTGTGCGCCTTCGCCCACTCGTCGGTGGCGAGCAGGACCGTCGACGCGCCGTCGGTCAGCGGGGTCGAGTTGCCCGCCGTCATCGTGCCGTCCGGGCCTCCGAAGGCGGGCTTGAGCTTGGCGAGCTTCTCGGCCGTCGAGTCGGCGCGCAGGTTCTGGTCGCGCGCGAGCTTGAGGAACGGCGTCACGAGGTCGTCGAAGAACCCGCGGTCGTAGGCGGCGGCGAGGTGCTGGTGGCTGGCCGCGGCGAGCTCGTCCTGCGCCTCGCGCGTGATCTCCCAGATCTTCGCGGTCAGGGCCGCGTGCTCGCCCATCGAGAGGCCGGTGCGCGGCTCCTCGTTGCGCGGGATCGCCGGGACGATGTGCCCCGGCCGGATCTTCGCGACGAGCTTGAGCCGGTCGCCGAGCGACTTCGCGGCGTTGAGCTGGATGAGGATCTGGCGCAGGTCTTCGTTGACGGCCAGCGGCGCGTCGGACGTGGTGTCGACGCCGCCCGCGATGGCCGAGTCGATCTGGCCGAGGGCGATCTTGTTGGCGACGTTCACGATCGCCTGCAGGCCGGTGCCGCACGCCATCTGGACGTCGGACGCGGGCGTCGCGGGCGAGAGCTTGCTGCCCAGCACGCTCTCGCGGGCCAGGTTGAAGTCCTTCGAGTGCTTGAGCACGGCGCCGGCGGCGACCTCGCCGATCACCTCGCCCTGCAGCGAGAAACGGCTGACCAGGCCGTCGAGTGCGGCGGTGAACATGTCCTGGTTCGACGCCTTCGCGTACGGGCCGTTGGACCGCGCGAAGGGGATCCGGTTGCCCCCGATGATCGCGACCTTGCGCACGGCGGGCGTCTTCTTCGGTGGCATGACTTCACCTCTCTGGTCGTGTCCCTCACACTGTAACCTACTAGCGAGTAGGTTAGACTGCGACGTGACGCAGACTGCACGGGAGGCAACCGATGGCTGACAGGTACCAGCAGTTCACGAAAACCCCGGTGGGGAAGTTCGTGGTGCCGAAGCTCGGCCTGCCCAACCCCGCCACGCTGCGCCGCTACAAGCCCGGGCAACCCGCCCTCGAGGGTCCCGCACTTCTCGGCGCCGCGCCTGGTGGACGCCTCGAGAAGACCCTTCGCGACCAGCTCGCCGACGCGGGCATCGAGGTCGTCACGGCGGCCGCCGAGAGGCACGCGGCGCTCGTGTTCGACGCCACCGGCGTCACCGACCCTTCGCGGCTGCGCGAGGTCTACGACTTCTTCCACCCGGTGATCCGCAGCGTCGGGCCGTCCGGTCGCGTCGTCGTCCTGGGCACGCCGCCGGAGCAGGTCGAAGGCCGAGAGCGGATCGCCCAGCGCGCGCTCGAAGGGTTCATCCGATCGGTGGGGAAGGAGCTGAAGCGCGGCGCGACCGCCCAGCTCGTGTACGTCGCCGAAGGCGCCGAAGAGGCGACAGAGTCGACAGTGCGCTTTCTGCTCTCGGCGAAGTCCGCCTTCGTCGACGCGCAGGTCATCCGGATCGGCGCCGAAGGCAAGACGGCCTCCGCGCCCGCGAACTGGGAGAAGCCCCTCGACGGCAAGGTCGCGCTGGTCACCGGCGCGTCCCGCGGCATCGGCGCGGCGATCGCCGAGGTGCTGGCCCGCGACGGTGCGCACGTCGTCGCGCTCGACATCCCGGCGCAGGGCGGCGACCTGTCCAAGGTGGCGAACAAGATCGGCGGCTCGTCGCTGCAGCTCGACATCACTTCGCCGAGCGCGCCCGCGAAGCTCGCGGAGTACCTGAAGGAGCGTCACGGCGGCGTCGACATCGTCGTGCACAACGCGGGTATCACGCGCGACAAGACGCTGGGCAACATGAGCGAGAGCGCGTGGGACTCGGTGATCGCCGTGAACCTCGCGTCGCAGCTCGCGGTGAACGACAAGCTGCTCGCCGACAAGGTGCTGAACGAGAACAGCCGCATCATCGGCGTCTCGTCGATCGCGGGCATCGCCGGCAACGTCGGCCAGACGAACTACGCGACGTCGAAGGCGGGCGTCATCGGCATGGTGAACGTCGGCGCGCCGCAGCTCGCGGCGTACGGCGGCACGATCAACGCCGTCGCGCCCGGGTTCATCGAGACCAAGATGACCGCGGCGGTCCCGCTGTTCATCCGCGAGGCCGGCCGGCGCCTGTCGAGCCTCGGCCAGGGCGGCCTGCCGGTCGACGTCGCCGAGACGATCGCCTGGTACGCGAACCCGGCGTCCGCGGCGGTGAACGGGAACGTGGTCCGCGTCTGCGGCCAGGCCCTGCTGGGGGCGTGACGTGGTGATCCGCGAACTCGACAGCACGCCGAGCCTGGCCACGCTGTACCCGAAGGCGCTGCTCGGCCTGCGCAAAACCGGCTCTTCGCTGCCGGACACGGAGCTGGTCCGCACGGGCGTCGTGGTCGACCCGGCGCACCTGGCCGCGTACAACACGGTCTGCGGCTTCCGGCTGAGCGACGAGCTGCCGGCGACGTACCCGCACATGCTGGCGTTCCCGCTGCAGATGGCGCTGATGACTGAGCCGGCGTTCCCGTTCCCGCTGCTCGGCATGGTGCACGTGGCGAACCGGATCACCCAGCACCGGCCGTTGCGCCTGGGCGAGCCGCTGACGATGCGGGTGCGCGCGGAGAACCTGCGCGCGCACGAGAAGGGCCGTCAGTTCGACGTCGTCAGCGAAGCGTGGTCCGGGGACGACCTGGTGTGGGCCGACGTGAGCACGTACCTGCGCCGCGGCTCTTCGGGCTCCTCCGCTCGCCGTGAGCAGCTCGCCCCGCCGACGCCGGACGCGATCTGGCGCATCCCGGGCGACATCGGCCGCCGCTACGCGGAGGTCTCGGGCGACCGCAACCCGATCCACCTGCACCCGCTGACGGCCAAGCTGTTCGGCTTCCCCCGCGCGATCGCCCACGGCATGTGGACGAAGGCCCACGCCCTGGCGGCGTTCGAAGGCCGGCTGCCGTCGGCGTTCACGATCGACGTCAAGTTCAAGCAGCCGGTGCTGCTCCCGGCGAAAGCGGGCTTCACGTCGTGGTCTACCCCGGAGGGGTGGGCGTTCGAGCTGTGGAGCAAGGCGAAGCCGCACCTCGAGGGCACGATCAGCTCACTCTGACGGCTTCCAGACCTCGCCCTCGATGAGGTCGTTGAAGCCCAGCCAGACGAGGTTCATCAGCCACGAGGCGAGCACGCCGTCGGAGATGTCGGGGTGGTCGAGGGCCCAGTCGGCCAGCGACTCGGCCGCCCCGACCAAGGCCGCGGACAGGCCCTCGCCGGAGAACTCGGCCTGCTCGCCGACGCCCTTGCGGGTGCCGGCGGACACGACGAGCGCGGCGACCAGCTGGATCGCGCGGGCCCGCATGTCGGTGATCTCCGCGGCGAACGCCCCGCCGACGGTGAGCGCTTGGCGGTGCAGCACCGTCCACGACTCCCGGTACTCCGCGACGAAGCGGTAGAACGACCGCAGGCCGTGCCAGAGCTGCATGTCCGGCGGCAGGTCGGGCTGCACGCCGGCCTGGATGGCCTCGAGCAGCCGCGTCGCCTCGCGCCGGATGCACGCGCCGAAGAGGTCTTCCTTCGAGCCGAGGTAGGTGTAGATCATCGGCTTCGAGACCCCGGCGACGTCGGAGATCTCGTCCATCGAGGCCGCGTGGTAGCCGTGGCGGGAAAAGACCTGGACGGCCGCGTCCAGGATCTGCCGCTCACGCACGGCGCGCGGCAGCCGCCTGGCCCGTTCGGGCGGACGCTGATCATCCTCTGACACGCTGGACCTCCCTGTTTCTGCCCGGAGACGGTACCGGCAGCTGCCCCGGGAGGGTGATTTCGGCACGCTTGCCCGCCTACCTACTGGCGGGTAGCCTTACGCGTGGGTAACTGGAGAGGGAGTGGCCATGGCCGACAACGCCGGGATGACCAGCGCCGATCAGGTCGCGGGGCTCCGTGGGGCGGCGCTGCTGGACGCGCTGGAGCGGCTCGACCCGCTGAGCCCGGAGGCGCACGCCCTAGACGTCAACGCGCTCGCCGAGGCGGTCGATCCCCGCGATCTGGGCAAGGACGACTTCCGAAGACTCCTGAACGCACTGCTCCGGCTGGCTTCGCGCGCGCCGGCGTTCGACCTGAGCAAGGTCGAACCGGCGCGCTTCGCCTCCCTGGTGGCGTCGGCGTCGCGCGCGCAGCTCGAGAGCGTCGTCGCGGAGCGCCCCCTGCGTGAGCGCGTGCTGGACGAGATCTTCGCCCGCATGGGCGCGCACATCAGGTCCGACCGCGCCCGCGACCTGCACGCGGTGGTCCACTGGCGGCTGTCGGGCGGCGTGGGAGAGGGAGGCTACGACCGCTACGAGACGGTGATTTCGCACGGCTCGTGCACGGTGAGCCGCGAGATGAACTCCGCGGCAAGGGTCACCATCACCATCGCGCCGGCGGACTTCTTCCGGCTCATCACCCACCAGGCGACGCCGGCGGTGTTGTTCGTCACGGGAAGAATCAAGGTCAAGGGTGATTTGGCCTTTGCGGCGGGCTTGATCGGATTCTTCGACCTCCCGCACCCCGTATAGTCCGTGGCCGTGCCCCGAAAAGCGAAGTGGCGCCTTTCCCGGCCCCGCCACAGCCGAGTCCGCGGCAGTCACGCGGTCAACGCGTTCGCGGAGAAGCTGGTCATCGGCAACCTGACGCCCGACCAGTTCATCCAGGTCCTGGAGACCTTGCACATGCTGGGCTCGGCGGGCGCCGGAATCGAGCTGAGCTCCCTGAGCACGGACGTCCTGGTGGACGTGGTCCGCAGAGCCTCCCGCGACCAGCTGAAGGCAATCGCCGACCACGCAGAGTTGCGCGCGGTGTTCTTGGACGAGATTTTCCGCCGAATGTCCGAGCATTTCCTGCCGGAGCGAGCCCGCCACGTCGACTTCGTGGTTTCATGGCGCTTTTCCGACGGAGCCGGCGAAGACAACTACGACCGTTTCCAGACAGTAATCGAGGACGGCGTGTGCGTGTCGTCAACGGACCTGTCCCGGACCCCGGACACAACGATCACGTTGTCCGTGGACGACTTCATCCGGATGGCCACGGGCAATGCGGCGGTAGCGGCGATGTTCGTGACGGGCCGAGTGAAGGTGAAGGGCGAGTACGCGCCGGCGGTCCGGTTCTCGAGCTACTTCGACATCCCGAAGCCGACCGCGGACTAGTCGCAGCTCGCGGAAACTTCGACTACTCTCGCATCCGGGCTGTAGGCGATTGCTTACGGAGGGGTGCATGGCGCAGTTGACGGTTGATTTTTCCGTTTTGGGAACTTTGGTGGACGATATTGGCGTCCACATAGATAACACGGACCAGAGTCTCGACGAACTGGGAAGAGTCGTCGCTGACCTGGCAACTTGCTGGACGGGAGCGGGCCAAGACGCGTTCCACGAGGCGATCACCGAGTGGTTCGCGTCTGCCCGCGATTTGCGGGACCAGTTGCATTGGATCCGCGCCGTCGTGGTGAACGCGCACGACAACCACAGAGCTGCGGTCGACGCAAATGTCCGGATTTGGCGGGTTTGAGTCGTGGCGGTGCTGGAACGCGGGCCGGACGGTGGTCCGAGCCGTCCGGTGCGAGTCGAGCTTTCGGACTTTCACGTCGTCGCGAAGCAGTTCGTCGACGCACAGAACAGTCTCGATCACATTCGGCAGGATTTGCTCGACCACCTCGACCAAGCAGTCGGCGCGGCCGGTGCGAGCGATGGCGCCCACAAGTACCAGGACGGCTGGGCTGCAGCCCTCGACTGCATCCTGAACGACGGCTTCCGCACGGCGTTCGACTTGCTCGGCGCGATCGGCAAGGGCATCGACGTATCGGCCCTCAACCACGCGACTGCCGACCAGAACAGCGTGCCCGGCAAACCCGGTGGAACACAGCCCTGGAATCCCGTCTCCCCGAACCCGTGGCCCGGTAACGCGGACTTCGTGACCCTGAACGGTGATTCACCGTGGTGGATGCCGGACTTCCTGGAGAAGTACATACCCACTGCCGACACCGGACGCATCGATGCTGCCGCCCAGGCGTGCCGCGATGCGGCCGCTGCCATTCGCGCTCTCGTCGGCGATCTGCACTCACGCTTGCAAGGGCTGGTAGGTAACAACAGCTCGGACGACCTGGTCGAACTGGAGCAGTTCTGGCTGCGCGCGGCCGGTGAGCATTCGATCCTCACCGGGTTGCCCCAGACGCTGGACGACGTCGCGAACAGTCTCGTCGACTTCCGGATTTGGAACAACGACACCCAGGACAAGATCAAGGAGAAGATCAAGTCGATCGTCGACGATCTCAGTATCGTGGGGCTGGTCCTGGCGATCGGCAGCGTCCTCACCGACGGTGGGCTGGACGTGCTCATCGTGGGTGTGATCGAAGCGCTCGACTTGTTCGGAGTCGAAGCCGGCGCGACCCTGGCGATTCCCATCGCCGAAGTCGCCGCCACCGCGGAGGCCATCCTCATTACCGCGGGTGGGGCGGTCGCGATCACCCAAGGTGTGGTTCCGGCGATGCAGGCCGCCATGAGCGGCACGCCGAACCCGGAGGTCGAAGGGGTCGACGCCGGGAAGATCAGCGACGAGATCAGCGGCCACACCGAGCCGTCCCGCGCTCCGGACCCCAACGCGACTCCCGGTGGCCACCCGACCAACATCCCGAAGGGTGCCGACCCGGAGACCGCGCGTTCGCTCCAGCGCGAGAACGAATCAGCCACTACCCTCTCCCGAGCGGGCTACGACGTAGAGCAGAACCCATCGACACTGCCCAACGGCAGAAACCCTGACTACCGCGTCGACGGAAAAGTGTTCGACAACTACGCGCCGTCGACCGGTCGGGCGCGCAACATTGCCGACGAAATGGCGAAGAAGGTTCAAAAAGAGCAGACTGACCGGATCGTGCTGAACCTCGCTGACAGCTCCGTAGACCTCAACGCAATGCGTGCGCAACTGCACGACTGGCCGATCGATGGTCTCAAGGAAGCCATCGCGATCGACAAGCAGGGCAATATACTTCACCTGTACCCGTGATTCACCACGCAAGGGACATGCTCGGATGGCCATCTCTTATGATCTCGAAATGGCGACTACTTCGTCGCCGGAGCAGGTCGCTCGCGAACTGCTCAACGTCGGCCGTCCGCTGGCCCTGTTCGACGCGTCGGTTTCACCCGAGCAGGTGCTCCGCGATGGAGCGGTCACCACTCTTCGCACTTGGGTTCGCGTCTACGAACGCAAGCCCGCACCCTGGGCGCCGGTGGTCACCGACTTCGGGATCACGCCGACTGTGGCGGTGGGGTTCAGTCTCTACAAACACGCCAAGGTGTCCGAACAGCAGGACGACATGGTCCGGCTGGTCTCCGGTCTCCTGGACCGGATCAAGGGCGATGCGGTGCTCTCCGGCATGGACGTCATTTGGCTCATGCGCCGCAACGGTGAATTGACCCTGAACGAGCGTGACGACATCTGGCCGGCGCACCGTCTCGCCACGGTGCACCAGGTTTACCGGCGGGAGACCAAGTCCTTCTCCGAGGAGTGAAGGCCGTGCAGGAGTCTTAGCTGTTCAGGCTTAGTGACAGCAAACTGTCGGTGTCCACCATTAGGGTGGATCCATGAGTCTGGTCGACGTTGAGCAGGAGCACGTCCTCAAAGCCATTGAGGAGTTCGACAACCTCGGGCGCGAGGCTTTCTTGAGAAGGTACGGGTACCGCGGGGCGCCTCGGTACGCCGTTGTGTACCAGGGCAAGGAGTACGACTCGGACGCCTTGGTCGGCTCGGCTCACGGTTTTGCCGCAGGGCACGCCTTCCGTCCGTCGGACCTTCCGAGCGGCCCTGAGGCGATCACCGAGTACCTGGCCGAACTCGGGTTCTACTTCCGCGACGCTCAAGCGAAATCAGCCAAGGGCGGGCGCGTTTTCGGTGAGATCGTTGGATGTCCGGAGGGCGTCACTTTCGCCAGTCGTGCCGCGGTGGCTGCTGCGGGAGTCCACCGAGCGCTGCAGGCCGGCATCGTGGGCACCGGCAAGGATGGGGCTGAGTCGATCGTGTCCTCAGGTGGCTACGAGGACGACGATGACCGTGGTGACGAGCTGCTCTACACCGGTCACGGCGGCCGGGACGGCAGCGGTCGCCAAATCGCCAACCAAACGTTCTCCGCTTCAGGGAACGCCGCGCTCCAGACCAGCTGGAAGATGGGCGCATTAGTGCGGGTCGTGCGCGGCGCAGACCCGAAATCCCCGTACGCCCCCGATCAGGGCTACCGCTACGACGGGTTGTTCCGTGTTGAAGACGCGGTCATGGTGCCCGGGCAGGGCGGCTATTTGGTGTGCCGGTTTCGGCTGATCAAGGTGAGCAGCCCGATCGACGCGAAGTTCGTTTCCGGCGGTTACTTGCTGCCAACGGAGCCAAGCCACCCTGTGGGCAACGCCCAGCCCGGGCGCAAAGCGGTCACTACGCAACGCATCGTGCGGACCACCAAGGTCGCCGAGAAAGTCAAGCGGATTCACGACCACACCTGCCAGATCTGCGGCACGCGGTTGTCGGTGGGAGACGGCCTGGGATACTCGGAAGGCGCGCACATCAAGGCTCTCGGCGGCTTGCACCGTGGGCCGGATTGGACTTCGAACGTCCTTTGCCTGTGTCCCAACTGCCACGTGCAGTTCGACCGAGGCGCGGTGGTGATCGCCCCGGATCGCACTGTACTTCGCGAGGGCACACCGGCCGGGCGGCTGCGGGAGCACCCTGATCATGTGGTCGATGGCGAGTTCATCGACTACCACCGATCAGTGTATTCGTGATCAGCCCTCGATGATGCGGCCCTCGATCACCGGGTGTTGCTTCGGCGGCTCTTCGGCGACGACCTCGCTGTCCACCACCATCACCGGCCCCCGACGTTGGTTGGCGAACCGGACCGCCCGCTTCTCCATCCGCCGCAGCCACCACCGCCGGACCAAAGCCCTCGATGGCGACAGCATCAACAGCAACCCGAGCACGTCACTGACGAACCCCGGCACCAGGATCAACACCCCGCCGAGGGCGACGAGCATGCCGTCCGTGAGTTCCTTCTCCGTCGGCTGCCCGGCTCGGGCCGCGGACATGAACGCCCGCATCGCCTTGCCGCCTTCGCGGCGGGCCAGCCAGGAGCCGAGGAACGCGCCGGCCAGCAGCAAGCCCAGCGTGCCGAGCACGCCCACGGCCGAGCCCACCGCCCAGATCGCGGCGATCTCGGCGATGACGTAGAGCAGGAACGCGACAGCCATACCCAGACAACGAACGAGCTGTCCGATTTGCTCCCGGGCCTACCTGAGCAGTGTCTCGATCATCGACCTCAGGCCTGCGGACAGCCGGGCCGTCTCGCCCGTCTTCAGGAACCGCAGCATCAGGTCGCTGTGCAGCGAGCCCAGCAGCAGGTGCGCGATGAGGTCCGCGTCCAGGGCCGGCGTCGCTGACGCGATCAGGCCCGACACATGCGCGTGCCACGACCGGTAGATCGGGCTGTTCAACCGGTCCGTCGATGCCTGCTCGAACGCCGCCATCACCTTGACGTTCTTCGAGGCCAGCTCGACCACCGCGTCGAAGAACGCCGCCAGGCGCTCGGCCGGTGGGGCGCCCGGGCCCAGTGGTGGCGGCCCTGACTCCATGGCAAGAGCGAGCGTCTCAACCCGTGACTCCACCAGTGCCCGCATCAGGCCTTCGCGGTTGCCGAAGCGGTGGAACACCGTGCCCTTGCCGACGCCGGCCGCCGCCGCGACGCGGTCCATCGACACCTCTGCGAGGTCGTGTGACGACAGCAACTCCTCCGCCGCGCGCAAGATCGCCCGGCGGTTGCGGGCCGCGTCGGCGCGTTCCATCAGCAACTCCTCGACAACTTGACTGGCGGTCCATATAGTAGGCGACCATAAGTTGACCGATGGTCCAGTTAAGGGGAAGCAATGCGCGCAGTGGTGCAGCACGGCACGGGTGGGCCCGACGTCCTGAAGGTCGAGGACCGGCCCGAGCCGCGGCGTGGCGATGGCGAAGTGATCGTCCGGGCCGAGGCCATCGGGGTGCCGTTCTACGAGACGCAGATGCGGTCCGGACTGATCGCGGCGGGGGACTCGCCGGCGGTCTTCGGGCACGAGGCCGCGGGGATCGTCCTCGAGGCCGACGACGAGACGCTCGTCGGACGCCGAGTCGTCACCATGTCCTTCACCGGCGGGGCGTACGCGGAAGTCGTCGCCGCCAGCCAGTACACCTTGGTGCCCGAGACGCTTTCCGCCGAGGTCGCGGTCGCCGCGGCCGTTCCCGCGTCGGTGGCGATCACCCTGATGAAGACCGCGAACGTCGTCGAGGGCGAGACCGTGCTGGTCGAGGCCGCGTCCGGGGCGATCGGCGGCTACCTTGCCCGCCTGGCCGAACGACGTGGCGCCCGGGTCGTGACCACCGCCGGCAATGGAAAAGGCGACATCGACCACAACGACCCGGACTGGCGGAAGAAGGTCCCCGAGGGCATCGACGTCGTCTTCGAGTCAATCGGCGGGCCGCGTGCCGCCGAGCTGACGGCCAAGGTCAGCCCGCGCGGCCGGATCCTTGCCTACGGCCTGCTCAGCGGCGAGTTCCCGGCCCTCTCCATCGCCGATCTCATCCCGCGCGGGCTCACGCTGATCGGCTTCGGCGGGCCGGACGCCTACGCGAAGGACGTCGCGGCCGCCCGCGGCGAAGCGCTCGGCCTCGTCGCGGACGGCACGCTCACCCCCGTCATCGACCGGACCTACCCCCTCGCCGATGTCGCCGCCGCGCACGCGCGCGTCGAGAGCCGCGAAGGGGTCGGCAAGGTCGTGCTCGTCCCCTAGCTGGGCACCTCGTCGAGGTAAGCCTGCGCCTGCAGGGTGAACAGGTCCGCGTACCCGGCCTTGGCCGCCATCAGCTCCTCGTGCGTTCCGTACTCCGCGACCTTTCCGTGGTCCAGCAGCAGGATCCGCTCCGCCTGGCGCACCGTCGAGAACCGGTGCGAGATGTACAGCGTCGTGCGGCCCTCCGACAGGGAGCGCAGTCGTGTGAACAGGTCGTGCTCCGCCTGGGCGTCCAGTGCCGATGTCGGCTCGTCGAGGATCAGGATCGGCGCCTCTCGCTGGAATGCCCGGGCCAGTGCGATCTTCTGCCACTCGCCGCCGGACAGCGAGACGCCCTGGTCGAACCAGCGGCCCAACGGGCTGTCGTAGCCGCTGGGCAGGCGCTCGATGCGCTCGTCCGCGCCCGCTCGGCGGGCCGAATCCTCGATGTGCGGGCGGTCCTGCAGCCGCGACAGGTCGCCCAGGCCGATGTTCTCCGCCGCTGTTCCCTGGTACGTCACGTAGTCCTGGAACATCGCGCTGATCCGCTTGCGCAGCTCGACCGGGTCGTAGTCGCGGATGTCCACGCCGTCCAGCAGGATCCGGCCGCCCGTGGGGTCGTAGAGCCGGCACAGCAGCTTGAACAGTGTCGACTTGCCCGCGCCGTTGCGGCCCACCACCGCCACCGTTTCGCCCGGGCGGATCTCGAAGCTGACGTCGTCCAGGGCCGGTTCCTCCGAGCCCGGGTAGGCGAACGTCACCGAGTCGAACTCGATGTGACCCTCCACAGTGGACGGGAAGGGGCGGGGTGACGCGGGCGCCGTGATCTCCGGTTTCGTGTCCAGGAAGCGGTACAGCGTGTCCAGGTACAGGTTGTTCTCGTACATCCCCGAAAACGCCGTGAACAGGCCGGACACCGACGTCTGCACGGACGTCGCCGCCGCCGTGTACAGCGCCAGGTCGCCCAGGGTCAGCCGGCCGCCCACCGCCTCCAGGGCGATGTACAGCGCGATCGCCGAGCCCGCGAACGTGCTCAGCAGCCCCCAGGACGTCGAGCTGACGTTGCGGTTGATCGTCAGCTTGCGCTGGCGCTCGTACGACACCAGGCCGAGCCGGCGGAACCGGTCGACGAAGTACGGGCCGAGCCCGAACAGCTTCGTCTCCTTGGCGTACGTGTCCGTCGTGACCAGCGAAGACAGGTAGTCCATCCGCCGCTTGATCGGCGACATCAGGAACGTCAGCCAGAACGCGCGCGAGCCGTACTTCGACTGCGAAATGAACGCCGGGATCGGTGCCAGCAGCGCGACCAGCGCCAGCAGCGGGCTGATCGCGACGAGCAGCGCGACCATGCTGCCGAACGTGATCAACGTCCGGACCAGCCCCAGCGCGGAGTTCATCATCGACAGCGGCCGCGTCGGTGCTTCCTGCGCGGCTTGGCGCAGCATGTCGTACGACGTCGAGCCCTCGAAGTACGCCAGGTGCAGCTCGCTCGCGTGCGCCATCACCTGGTGGCGGATGGTCAGCGTCATGCGCTCCTGCAGCAGCGACTGCGCGATCGACGTCAGCGCGCTGCTGATCGCCGTCGCCGCGAGCACGCCGAACTGGAACAACGCGACGTTCACGATGTCGCCCGTGGTGCCCTTGTGCTGGATCGCCGCGACGACCGAGTCGAGCAGCAGCTTTGCGACGTACGCGGTCACGGTCGGGAGGAGCCCCGACAGCAGCGTGATCAGCGCCAGGAGGATCGTCAGGACCGGGCTGGCCTGCCACGTCAGCTTGACGACCTTGGGCAGGCCGCGGACCGTTCCCGCGACCGACGTCTTGGCGCGCTTCAGCCGGGAGCGCAGGTCTTTCGGCTGGTCGTCCTGCTTGGGCTCCGGGATTTCCACCGGGCCGGTGAGCCCGCTTTCCGGCACCGTCGACACGTGCCGCCGCCGGCCGCGCCGGGCCAGCATGAACTCCATCCCGCCGCCCGGGATCACGGGGCCTCCACCGCGCCGTGCAGGAAGACGTCGACCACCTGGCGCGTGGTGGGGACGTCGTCGATCGGCGCCATCCGGCGCCCGCCGAACAGCAGGGTCAGGAACAACGCGGCGAGCTGCTCGGGGGTCAGCCGCAGCCGGTCCTTCTCGGGTTCGAAGAGCTCGGTGATCGCGCCGCGCATCGCGGTCATCGACTCGCTGCGGCCGCCCTTCATCGTGCGGTTCTTCAGGCGCTGCTCGGGGTCGCGCTGCTTGTGCCTGCCGGACGCGTGCAGGGCCCCCATCAGCGCGCCCATCCGCTCGAAGTGGGCGCCGAGCGCTTCGGCGGCCTCCACGAGCCGGTCCGCCAGGGGCTGCTCGACGGGGATCTCGGCGATCGCGTCGAGGACGTGGTCGGGGCGCAGCACCTCGGCGGTGCAGGCGTCGAACAGCTCGTCCTTGTCCTTGAACGCGCGGAAGATGGTGCCCTCGCCGATGCCGGCGGCGCGGGCGATCTGGCTGGTCGTGACCGCGGTGCCGTGCTCCATCAGGAGCGGCAGCACCGCGTGCACGATCATGGCGCGCCGGTCTTCGGCGCTCATGCTCGGCGCTCTGCGCCGGGTTTCGGGTGCTGGGGTCATGTCACCAGTGTGCGGAGTGAGTGCTCACTCCGTCAAATGGGTAAAAGTGAGGGCCGCCCGGAGACGGCCCTCACCTGCGAAAACTCAGTACGTCATGGCCATCGCCGGGTCGGCCAGCAGGGCGCCGACGTCGGCCAGGAACTCCGAGCCCTGCTGGCCGTCGACCACGCGGTGGTCGAAGCTCAGCGACAGCTGGAGCACCTTGCGGACCTTGATCTCGCCGTCCACCACCCACGGCTGGTCCTTGATCGCGCCGAGGCACAGGATCGCGGACTCGCCCGGGTTGATGATCGGCGTACCGGTGTCAACGCCGAACACGCCCACGTTGGTGATCGTGATCGTGCCGTTCAGCATGTCGGCCGGCGGCGTCTTGCCCTCCCGGGCCACGTCCGTGAGCTGCGTCAACGCGACAGCCAGCTCCTTCAGCGACATCGAGTCGGCGTCACGGACCTTGGGCACGATCAGGCCGCGCGGCGTGGCCGCCGCGATGCCGAGGTGCACGTAGTCCTTGTAGACGATCTCCTGCGCCGCGTCGTCCCAGACCGCGTTGACGTCCGGGGTGCGCTTCGCCGCCAGGCACACGGCCTTCGCCGCGAACGTCAGCGGCGTGACCTTCACCCCGGCGAACTCCCGCGACTTCTTCAGCTTCTCGCGGAACTCCATCATCGGCGTGACGTCGATGGTCAGGAACTCCGTGACGTGCGGAGCGGTGTACGCGCTCTGCACCATCGCCGCCGCGGTGCCCTTGCGGACACCCTTGATCGGCACGCGCCGCTCGCGGGATCCGCTGTCCACAACGGACTCGACGACCGGGGTGCCGTTGGCGGCCCGCTCGACGTCTTCACGCGTGATGACGCCGCCGGAAGCGCTGCCGGTCAGCGCGTGCAGGTCGACGCCGAGGTCCTTCGCCAGCTTCCGCACCGGCGGCTTCGCCAGCGGGACGTACCCGCCGCGAGGCGCGACCGGAGCCGGCGCCGGCGCCGGCGGAGCGGCGACCGCGGCCACCGGAGCAGCGGGTTCCGAGCCCTTGCGGGCCCGCCGCTGCGTGACGACCGTCTTGGAGCCGTAGCCGACCAGCGGCTTCATCTCCTCCTCGGCCGGCTGTTCGGCGGGCGCGGGAGCGGGAGCGGCGGACGCACCGCCGGGGTCGACGTCGATGGTCAGGATCGGCGTCCCGACCTCGACCGTCTGCCCCGGTTCGACCAGCAGCTCCGTGACCACGCCGGCCCACGGGATCGGCAGCTCGACGGCGGCCTTCGCGGTCTCGATCTCGACCACGATCTGGTTGACCGTCACGGTGTCGCCCGGCTTGACCTGCCAGGCCAGGATGTCGGCTTCGGTCAGCCCCTCCGCCGTGTCGGCCAGGGGGAACTGTTTGTACGTAGGCATTGTGCGGAGATCCCCCTTACCAGGCGAGCGAACGGTCGACGGCGTGCAGCACCCGGTCCAGGTCGGGGAGGTAGTGCTCCTCGAGCTTGGCCGGCGGGTACGGCGTGTCGAACCCGGTCACGCGCAGGACGGGGGCTTCCAGCGAGTAGAAGCACTCCTGCTGGACGCGCGCGGCGATCTCCGAGGTCAGCGACGACTCGGACGGCGCCTCCGACAACGCGATCAGCCGGCCGGTCTTGCGCACCGACTCGAACACCGGGCCGAGGTCCAGCGGCGAGAGCGTGCGCAGGTCGATGACCTCGAGGGACTTGCCCTCGTCCTCGGCCGCGGCGGCCGCGTCGAGCGCGACCTTCACCGACGGGCCGTACGCGACGACCGTCGCCGTCGTGCCTTCGCGGACCACCTGGGACGAGAACACCCGCGACGGCGTCCCGGCCACGTCGATCTCCGCGCGCAGCGCACCCGAGTGGTACAGCCGCTTGGGCTCGAAGAACAGCACCGGGTCGTCCGACTTGATCGCCTGCTGGATGCCCCAGTAGGCGTCGGCGGCGTTCGAAATGGACACGACCTTGAGGCCGGGGATGTGCGCGAACAGCGACTCCGGCGACTCCGAGTGGTGCTCGACCGCGCCGATCCCGCCGCCGAACGGCACCCGGATCACGACGGGCATCTTGACCTTGCCCTGCGTCCGGTAGTGCAGCTTCGCCAGCTGCGAGGAGATCTGGTCGAAGCCCGGGAAGATGAAGCCTTCGAACTGGATCTCGCACACCGGCCGGAACCCGCGCACGGCCAGGCCGACCGCGGTGCCGATGATGCCGGACTCCGCCAGCGGCGTGTCCAGCACGCGCTGCTCGCCGAAGTCCTTCTGCAGGCCGTCGGTGATCCGGAAGACGCCGCCGAGCTTGCCGACGTCCTCACCCATGATCAGGACCTTGGGGTCTTCTTCCATCGCCCGGCGCAGGCCGAGGTTGAGCGCCTTGCCGATGGTGAGTTTCTGGAGGTCGGTCATCAGTGCTCACCCGCTGATACGAAGCCGTCGAGGTAGGACAGGAACTCTTCGCGCTGCGCGTCCAGCACCGGGTTGCCCTCGGCGTAGACGTTGCTGAAGATCCGGTCCGGCGGGGGCTCCGGCATGTTGAACGTGTAGTCGCGCAGTTCGGCCGCGAAGGCGTCGGCCTCGGCCTGGACGCTGTCGAAGAACGCCTGGTCGGCACCGCCACCGCGGGCCAGGAACGCGCGGACGCGCTCGATCGGGTCCTTGAGCTTCCACTCCTCCAGCTCGTCGGAGAGCCGGTAGCGCGTCGGGTCGTCGGTCGTCGTGTGGGCGTCCATCCGGTAGGTGAACGCCTCGATCAGGACCGGGCCGTTGCCGTGGCGGCACTCGTCGAGGGCCCAGCGCGACACCGCCAGGCAGGCCAGGACGTCGTTGCCGTCGACGCGGATGCCGGGGAAGCCGTAGCCGCGGGCGCGCTGGTACAGCGGCAGGCGCGACTGGCGCTCGGTCGGCTCGGAGATCGCCCACTGGTTGTTCTGGCAGAAGAACACCAGCGGCGCGTCGTAGACGGCGGCCCAGACGAATCCTTCGTGGACATCGCCCTGCGAAGTCGCGCCGTCGCCGAAGTAGCAGATGGTGGCTTCGCCGTCGTCGTCGCCGACCTTGCCCTCGAACTTCTGCCCCATCGCGTACCCGGCGGCGTTGAGCACCTGGTTGCCGATCACGATGGTGTACGGGTGGAAGCCGTGGCCCTGGTAGTCCCAGCCGCTGTGGTCGGTGCAGCGGAAGATGCCCAGCAGCTCCTTCATGTCGACCCCGCGCGCGTACGCGACGCCGTGCTCGCGGTAGCTGGGGAACGCCATGTCGTTCTTTTTCAGCGCGCGGCCCGAGCCGATCTGCGCGGCTTCCTGGCCGAGCAGCGGGACCCAGATGCCGAGCTGGCCCTGGCGCTGCATCGCGTTCGCTTCGCGGTCGGCGCGGCGCACCAGCACCATGTCGCGGTAGAGCCCGCGCAGCGCTTCGGCGTCGATGTCGTCGACGTACTTGTCGAACTGGGGCGAGGGGACCCGTTCGCCTTCGGGGGTGAGCAGCTGAGTCAGCTCAGCGCCACCTTCGCTGGTTGCTCGCAATCCGGCGATCACCTGTTCGGGGGAGGGCTGGGCCGATACGGCGGCCGGGCCGTCTCCAGGCTCCGGGTGCGTCCACTGTTCGGACGGCATGCGCTGTACTCCTTGGTGTCGGTGCCTCTGGCGGCCGCTTGTGGCGACCACAGCGACTGCACCGGCGGGGACCAGCGCATCGGGTCCGAAGCGCTCGGTCACCGTCGGCGTTGACGGTTCTCGCCGACATCCTGGCACGAAGGTCCGCGCTTTGGTGAGCCACGGTTGCTGATTTGTTGCTGAGAAACGGGCTCTGAACAGGGAAAACGTTAGGAAGACCGAGCTTCGGACCTACGAGAGTAGGGAGTCGGTCCGCCTGCTCACCAGGGGTGTCCGCACGCGTACTTGCGCGTGCGGACACCCGTACACACTCTCCGTCGACGTGCTGTGATGTGCCGCACGGCAGGACGTGCGTGGCACGATGGGCCGCGTGGAGCAGAAATCCGTTCGTGAATCCGTGGTGGCCTCGTGGACCAACGACGTCACCCCGAGCTTGTCCGGGCTGGTCGCGATCCCCGCCCTGTCCCCGGCCTTCGACGCCGACTGGGCGAACAGCGGGCACCTCGCCGCGGCCGTCGAGCACGTCCGCGCCTGGATCGCCGGGCGTGACCTGCCCGGCGCGACGCTCGAAGTCGTCCAGCTCGAAGGCCGCACTCCCCTGTTGCTCGTCGACGTCCCGGCGACCCCGGGCGCGGCGGACAAGGGCACCGTCCTGATGTACGGCCACCTCGACAAGCAGCCCCCGGTCGGCGGCTGGTCCGAAGGCCTCGACCCGTGGACCCCGGTGATCCGCGACGGCCGGCTGTACGGCCGCGGCTCCGTCGACGACGGCTACTCCGGCTATGCGGCGACGACGGCGATCGAAGCCGTCCACGCGGCCGGCGGCGAGCACGCCCGGATCGTCGTGCTGCTGGAGACCGGCGAGGAGTCCGGCAGCCCCGACCTCCCCGCGTACGTCGAGCACCTGGCCGGCCGCATCGGCGACGTCTCGCTGGTGGTCTGCCTGGACGCCGGCGGCAGCGACTACGAGCGGTTGTGGCTGGTCACGAGCCTGCGCGGGATGCTGCACCTCGACGTGAACGTGCAGCTGCTGGGCTCGGCGCAGCACTCCGGCGTCGCCTCGGGCGTCGTCGCGAGCTCGTTTCGGATCCTGCGGCACCTGATCGAGCGGCTCGAGGACAGCGCGACCGGCGAACTGCTGCTGGACGAGCTCAAGGTGGACGTCCCGGCGAACCGGCTCGCCGAGCTCAAGGCCGTCGCGCAGGACTTCCCCGAGGCGCTGACGAAGGCGTTCCCGCTGGTCGAAGGCGGCCGCGTGATCACCGAGGACGCGCTCGAGCTGATGCTCAACAACGCGTGGCGCCCGACGCTGTCGGTGATCGGCGCCGACGGCTTCCCGAAGCCCGCCGACGCCGGCAACGTGCTGCGCGAGAGCACCACGCTCACCCTGAGCTTCCGGCTCCCGCCGACCGCGGAGGCCGAGAAGGCGCTCGAAGCCGTGAAGAACGCGCTGACCACGGACGTCCCGTACGGCGCGAAGGTCACGCTCGGCTCGCCGCAGGCGGAGAACGGCTGGAACGCGCCGACCGAAGCACCGTGGCTGACGACCGCGCTGCGCCGCGTCAGCGACGAGGTCTTCGGCCGCCCCCACCGCGCGACCGGCATGGGCGGGTCGATCCCGTTCATGGGCCTGCTCTCGCGCAAGTACCCGGAGGCGCAGTTCCTGGTCACCGGCGCGTGCGGAGCGGACTCGAACATCCACGTGCCCGACGAGTGGCTGCACCTGGACTACGCGCAGCAGGTCACCGAGGCCGTCGCGCACATCCTGGACGCGCACGCCCACGGCTGACCGGGGCTTTCACGTGAAAGCGCCCCTCCAGGTCGCTTTCACGTGAAAGTGCCGCTCAGGCCAGCCGGGTCAGCTGCACCGAGACGTCCAATGTCGACTGCCCGCCGCCGGTGAAGATTCCCTTCAGCGGCGCCACGTCCGTGTAGTCGCGGCCCATCGCCACCCACACGTGCCGCGGGCCGACCGGGATCGCGTTCGTCGGGTCGTACGCCCACCAGCCGCCCGTCCAGACGTCGACCCAGGCGTGGGACTCGCCCTCCACCACCTCGCCCAGCTTCGCGTCCGGCTTCGTGTGCAGGTAGCCCGACACGTACCGCGCCGGGATGCCGATCGCGCGCAGCATCACCAGCGTCACGTGCGCGAAGTCCTGGCACACGCCTTCGCGTGCCTGCCACGCGTCGGTCGCCGTCGAGTGGACGCCCGTGGTCCCCGGTTGGTACTTCAGCTGCTTGTTCACCCACTCGCACACCGCCAGCACCGACTCCGCCGGGTCCAGCCCGCGGCGCAGCGAGCGGGCCTCGCGTGCCAGCGTGGCGTCGCGCGGGGTGTAGTCGGTCGGGGTCAGGTACTCCGTGCGGTGGTCGACGACCGTGTCGCTGCGGAGCTCCGTCCACGACGCCGTCCGGATCGGTTCGGCCTCGTCCGCCGTCTCGACCACCGACGTCGCCAGGACCGTGAACTCCGTGTGCGGTGCGTGGAGGTCGAACGACGTCACGACCGTGCCCCAGTAGTCCGTGTACCGGTACGCGCGCGTCGCCGGGGTCGTCTCGATGCGGGTCGCGACCGTCGTCTGGCGGCGGTCCGAACGCGGGGTCAGCCGCGCCTCGTTGTACGACTGCGTCGCCGGTGTCGCGTACCGGTACCCCGTGCGGTGCGCCACCCGCAGCTGCCACGTCACAGAGAAACCTCCGCACCGCTCCACGCCACCCACGGCGACGTGCTGAAGTACTGCAACGACACCGCTTCCCCGATCTCCTTGATCGTCGTCTGCAACGCCCCGAGCCGCCGCGGCAGGTCGGTCAGCAGGTCCGCCGGGCGGAGGAACTCCAGCTCGCTGCGGGCACGGCCGAGCTGGCGCAACGCCTCGGACTTCTCGTTGCTGCGCGAGCCGCCGCCCGGGTCGAGCCGCTGCAGGCACTCCTCCGCCTGCCGCAGCGCGTGGAACACCGAGCGCGGGAACAGCGTGTCCCGCACCAGGAACTGCACGACGCGGCCGGCGTCCAGCGCGCCCCGGTACGTCCGGAGGTACGTGTCCTGCGCGCCGGCCGAGCGCAGCACGGTGATCCAGCCCGGCGAAGACGCGCGGTCCGCGACCCGGGAAAGCATCAGCCGCACCACCATGTCCGCGCGTTCGATCGAGCGGCCCAGCACCATGAACAGCCAGCCGTCGTCGCGGGACATCGTCGAGTCGGCGAGGCCGGCGAACATCGCCGCGCGCTCCTCCACGAACGACAGGAACGCGTGCGGCCCCGCGCGCCGGGCGTAACGCTGTCGATCGGGCACCGCGTTCCACGTCGCGTTCAGGCATTCCCACAGCTCGGTCGAGACGACTTCGCGCGCGCCGCGCGTGTTTTCGCGGGCCGAGTTGATCGAGCCGACGATCGAGGCGGGGTTGTCCTTCGCGTACGCCACCAGCTCGGTCAGCTTCCACACGTCGAGGGCGTCCGTGCCCTCCGAATCGATGCCCAGGACGGCCAGCAGCTGCCGGCTGGCGTAGTCCGGGTCGACGGTCGCGTCTTCCAGCAGCTGGTGGACCGAGACGTTGAGGATCCGGGATGTGTCGTCGGCGCGTTCGACGTACCGGCCGATCCAGTAGAGCGACTCCGCGTTGCGGGCGAGCATCCGAACCTCCCTAGCTCTGCTGTTGCTGCTGTTGCTGCGACGAGGTCAGCTCGGGCCCCTGCTCGGCGGTCAGGCCGTCCACAGTGGACATCGCACCGAGCGCGGGCTGTTCGAGCTCGCGCTCGGCCGTCGACGCGCGGGACGCGAGCACCCACGTGTCCTTCGAGCCGCCGCCCTGCGACGAGTTGACGACCAGGCTGCCCTCCGGCAGCGCCACCCGCGTCAGGCCGCCGGGGAGGACGAAGATGTCCTTGCCGTCGTTGACGGCGAACGGCCGCAGGTCGACGTGCCGCGGCGCCAGCCGGTCCTCGACCTTCGACGGCACGGTCGAGAGCTGGACCACCGGCTGCGCGATCCAGCCGCGCCGGTTGGCCCGCACCTTCCGCCGCAGCGTCGCCAGTTCCGCCGGAGTCGCTTCGGGCCCGAAGACGATCCCGTAGCCGCCGGAGCCTTCGACCGGCTTGACGACCAGCTCGTCGAGGTGGGCCATCACGTGGTCGAACTCGTCCGGCAGCCAGCACCGGTAGGTGTCCACGTTGGGCAGCAACGGCTTCTCGTTGAGGTAGTACTTCACCATCTCGGGCACGTAGGTGTAGACGAGCTTGTCGTCGCCGACGCCGTTGCCGATGGCGTTCGCGACGACGACGTTGCCCGCGCGCGCCGCGTTGAGGACGCCGGCGATGCCGAGCACCGAGTCCGGCCGGTAGTGCACCGGGTCGAGGAACTCGTCGTCGATGCGCCGGTAGATGACGTCGACCTGGCGCTCGCCCTCGGTGGTCCGGAGGTAGACGACGTTGTCACGGCAGAACATGTCGCGGCCTTCGACCAGCTCGACGCCCATCAGCCGGGCCAGCAGCGAGTGCTCGAAGTACGCCGAGTTGTAGACGCCGGGGGTCAGCACGACGACCATCGGGTCGGCGACGTTCGCCGCGGCCGCCGCGCGCAGGGCCCGGAGCAGGTGCGACGCGTAGTCGCCGACCGGCCGGACGCGGTGCTGGGCGAACAGGTCCGGGAAGACCCGCGCCATCGTCCGCCGGTTCTCCATCACGTACGACACCCCGGACGGGTTGCGGAGGTTGTCCTCCAGCACCCGGAACGTGCCCTCCTCGTCGCGGACCAGGTCCACTCCGGACACGTGGATGCGCACGCCGTTCGGCGGGTTGATGCCGAACGCCTCCCGCTGGAAGTGCTCGCACGACGTGATCAGCCGCCGCGGCAGCACGCCTTCGCGCAGGATCTGCCGGTCGCCGTAGATGTCGGCGAGGAACGCTTCGAGCGCGCGGACGCGCTGGGCGACGCCGCGCTCGAGCTTGGTCCATTCGGCCGCCTGGATCACGCGCGGGACCAGGTCGAGCGGGAACGGCCGCTCCTGCCCGGACAGCGAGAACGTGATGCCCTGGTCGACCATCGCCCGGTCCAGCGCGAGCGACCGCGAGTTGAGGTCGTGCGCGTCGAGCGCGGCGATCGACTCGTACAACGCGCGGTACGGGCCGCGGACCGTGCCGTCGGGCGCGAACATCTCGTCGTACGCGCCGGCGTGCGGGCGTTCCGGCGAGAGGTACCCGTCGAACCGGGCCCCGGGCCGGGTGATCCGGCGGGTCGTCGCCTTCCTCGCGCGTCGACCGGACGGGGGCAGCCGAGGCGGGGTGGGATTCATGAACGACATCCTGACCCACGTGGCCACGAACGCGCGACACTCCCACGCTGGTGGGCGCGGTGTGAAACGTCGCCGTAACTCACCAGTGCTGTGCTTTGGTATGGATGAGTGGCATTATGCGTGCTCTCACGAACTGAGAACTACGAGGAGTGACGACGTGGCCCGAGGAACCCAGCTCAAGGCGATCGCGCTGCTGCCTGCGTTCGCCCTGGTCGGACTGACCATGGCGTGCGGGGCCGGCGGCAGTGGCGCGGGTGGTGTCGCGTCCAGCAGTGCCGCGCCCGGTGCGTCGTCGGGTGACACCGGCACCGTGGCCAAGGACGACTCGCTCGCCGCGATGGTGCCCGCCGACGTCAAGACCGACGGCAAGATCGTGGTCGGCCAGGACCAGAGCTACCCGCCGAACGAGTTCCAGGACGGCGGCAAGGCGACCGGCTTCGACGTCGACCTCGGCACCGCCATCGGCCAGGTGCTCGGCGTGCAGATGGAGTTCCAGAACTCCTCGTTCGACGGCATCATCCCGGGCATCGGCGCCAAGAAGTACGAGATGGGCATCTCGTCGTTCAGCATCAACAAGGACCGGCTGCAGTCGGTCGACATGATCTCCTACTACAGCGCGGGCACCTCGCTGGCCGCGCTGAAGGGCAACCCCGACGGCCTCAAGGCCGACGACCTGTGCGGCAAGAAGATCGCCGTCCAGAAGGGCACCACCCAGGTCGAAGACCTCGACAAGAAGAACGCCGCCTGCACCGGCTCGGGCAAGCCGGCCATCGAGGTCACGCAGCTGCAGGCCCAGACGGACGTCAACCTGGCCCTCACCGCCAAGCGCGTGCAGGGCGAGCTGGCCGACTCGCCGGTCATCGACTACGCGGTCAAGCAGACCAACGGCCAGCTCGAGTCGGTCGGTGCGCCCTACGACACCGCGCCGTACGGCATCGTGCTGCCGAAGAACAGCGGCGACTTCGGCAAGGCCGTCCAGGGCGCGATCCAGAAGCTGATCGACAGCGGCGCCTACAAGAAGATCCTGGACAAGTGGGGCCTGAACGCCGCGGGCGCGGTCACCAAGTCGGAGATCAACCCGGCCTCCTGAGTTAAGGACCGATTTTCGTGAGTTCCTCCGAAGCGCCTCCCGCCGAGGCGCCGATCGACGCCGAGCCCATCACGGCCGTCCCGGTGCGCCACTACGGGCGCTGGGTGGCCGGGGTGATCATCGTCTTCCTGGCGTTCATCGTGATCCGCAGCGTGATCACGAACGACGCCCTGCAGTGGCCGGTCGTCGGGGACTACCTCTTCGACGACCGGGTTCTGCGCGGCCTGCAGAACACCCTCATCCTGACGGTGATCTCGATGATCATCGGCATCGCCGGCGGCATCCTGCTCGCCGTGATGCGGCTGTCACCGAACCCGCTGACCTCGGGTGCGGCGGCGATCTACATCTGGCTGTTCCGCGGCACGCCGCTGATCACGCAGCTGATCATCTGGAACTTCCTGGCGCTGGCGTACCCCCGGCTCGGGCTGGGCGTGCCGTTCGGGCCGGAGTTCGTCAGCTGGGACACCAACCAGCTGATCACCCAGTTCACGGCGTCGCTGCTCGGGCTCGGCCTCAACGAAGCCGCGTACATGGCGGAGATCGTGCGAGGCGGCATCCAGTCGGTCGACTCGGGCCAGCTGGAGGCGGCGAGCGCGCTCGGTATGAGCCGGACGAAGACCCTGCGGCGGATCATCCTCCCGCAGGCGATGCGGGTGATCATCCCGCCGACCGGCAACGAGACGATTTCGATGCTGAAGACGACGTCGCTGGTCGTGGTCATCGGCTACTTCGAGCTGATGGTCGCGGTGCAGACCATCTACTCGCAGAACTACAAGACCGTGCCGCTGCTCATCACGGCCGCGGCCTGGTACCTGTTCATGACGTCGGTGCTGACGCTGATCCAGTTCCAGATCGAGAAGCGGTTCTCGCGTGGCACGTCGCGGGACGTGGTCCGGCGGCAGGGTTGGGCGGCGCGGATGTTCAGCCGGGGTGGAGGGAACGCCCAATGACCCCTGTGGTGTCCGCACAGCGGATCTGCAAGAGCTTCGGCTCTGTCGACGTCCTCAAGGGCATCGACCTCGAGGTGCACGAACGCGAGGTGCTCTGCCTGATCGGGCCGTCCGGCTCGGGCAAGTCGACGCTGCTGCGCTGCATCAACCACCTCGAGAAGATCGACGCCGGCCGGCTCTACGTCGACGGCGTGCTCGTCGGCTACAAGCAGCGTGGCGACAAGTTGCACGAGCTGCGCGAGAAGGAGGTCGCGTTCCAGCGCAAGGACATCGGGATGGTGTTCCAGCGGTTCAACCTCTTCCCGCACATGACCGCGCTGGAAAACGTGATGGAGGCGCCGATCCAGGTCCGTCGCGAGCCGAAGGCCCAGGTGCGGCAACGTGCCCTGGAGCTGCTGGAGCGCGTCGGGCTCGGGGACAAGGCGAAGAACTACCCGTCGCAGCTGTCCGGCGGGCAGCAGCAGCGGGTCGCGATCGCGCGGGCGCTGGCGATGCAGCCGAAGCTGATGCTGTTCGACGAGCCGACGTCCGCGCTGGACCCGGAGCTCGTCGGCGACGTCCTGGGCGTGATGAAGCAGCTGGCCAAGGACGGCATGACCATGGTCGTCGTCACGCACGAGATGCAGTTCGCGCGCGAGGTGGCGGACAAGGTTCTGTTCATGGACGGCGGGGTCGTCGTCGAAGAGGGCCCGCCCGACCAGGTCATCGGAAGCCCGCGCGAGGAGCGGACGAAGTCGTTCCTCGCCCGTGTCCTCAACCCGAATGCCTGACGAACACCGTTCACGTTCGCTACTTTGAAGGAGGGTGAGGGAGGGGGCGGCTCATGACGACCGAAAATGCGCTGCCACCTCTCGACCCCTTCGCGGGCATTCCCGACCGCCGGTACGAGGTCAAGGCGTCGGACCTGCTCAAACCCGGCAACGGCGGGTTGCTGCGCTGGCGGCGGCAGGCCACGAACGCCCCGATCGTCTACGTCGAGGACGCCTACATCACCGGCACGCTCGACCTGCGGGCCGCCGACCTCAAGTACCTGTTCCGGTTCGAGCGCTGCCGGTTCGAGCAGCCGCCGGACGTGCGCGAGGCGAACCTGCTCGGCCTGGTGTTCCGCAAGTGCTGGCTGCCCGGGCTCAAGGCCCGCAACATGCGCAGCCGCAACGACGTCCGGCTGATCCGCAGCGTCGTGCAGGTCGACGGCGCCGACCGCGAGATCGAGGAAACCACCGTCCAGCGCGGCGACGACCGCGAGCGCGGGATGCCGAACGCCGCGGTCAACCTGACCGACGCGGTGATCGAGGGGTCGATGGTCCTCACGCGCACCGTCATCTCGCACCCCCACGGCAAGGCGATCCAGGCCGACCGGCTCGTGCTGACCGGCGCGCTGCTGGCGTACCGGATGGTCGCGAACGGCGAAGTCCGGCTCCCCGGCGTGCGGACCGGCGGTAACGTCAACTTCTCCGGCGCCACGCTCAACAACCCGGACGGCTTCGCGCTCAACGGCAACGGCCTGCAGATCGGCGGCAGCCTGCTCTGCGAAGTCGACAACTACGGCCCCGCCAGCCAGCGGAAACGCTTCTCCGCCACCGGGATCATGTACCTGCCGAGCGCCACGGTGGCCAGCGACATCGTGCTGCGCGAGGCCAAGCTGACGGTGTCCCAGCAGGGCCCGATCGCCGTCGACGCGTGGAAGTCGAACGACCCCTACCTGGACCCGCGGCCCGCGCTGGTCTTCGACCGGATGCGCGTCGACGGGAACGTCGAGCTGTCCGACGGCCTGCAGGCGCTCGGCACGCTGCGCATGGTCAACGCCCGGATCGGCGGCTCGCTGCGGCTGGCCGGCGCCGAGGTGACCGTCGTGCGCGGCAAGTCGCAGCCCTACTACGACCGCGCGCTGCACCTGGACGGCACCGAGATCGGCGGCGACATCGAGGCGACGAGCCTGCGCGTGCCGGCCGGGCAGCTGCGGCTGGCCGACGTCACCGTCGGCGGCAACTTCCTGGCCTGGAACTCGATGTTCCGCCACCCGGGCCGGGACGTGTTCTCGGCGCGCCGCTCGCGGATCGCGGGGAACTTCCAGCTCACGGACGCGACGATCCACGGCACGCTGCGCCTGCAGGGCGTCGAGGTCGGCGGCAGCATCAACCTCGCGGGCACCCGGCTGACCGACCCGGGACGCCGCGCGACCAGCAGTTTCTCCCTGGACGTCCGGACCGGCCGGGTCGGCCGCGACCTGACGCTGCGGGACAACAACGGCCGTCCGTTCGTCGCCGAGGGCGGCGTCAACCTCGACGGTGCCCAGGTCGCCCGGCGCGTCGACCTGCGGGGTTCGCAGCTGGGGTCGCTCTCGCCGTTCTTCGTGGCGCTCGACGCCGGTGACGTCGCGGCGGACGAGTTCACGCTGACGCCGAGCGTGCCGCCGGCCGGCCGGGTCGTGCTGCGCCGCGCCCACTGCGGGACGCTGACCGACAACGAGGCGTTCTGGGCCGCGGCCGAGGGCATCGAGCTGGAGGACTTCCGCTACGACGCGCTCGGCAAGAGCATCCCGCTCGACGACGACAAGGCGCTCGACCACCGCATCGAGCTGCTGAGCCGGGCGATGCGCGGCTACCGCCCGGGACCGTACGACCAGCTGGCGCACATGCTGCGCGCGGCGGGGAACGAAGAGCACGCCTCGACGGTGGCGTTGCGCAAGCAGCAGTTCCGCTACGAAGCGCTGGCCGGGGGGTTCAAGTTCTTCGGCCCGGGCGTGCGGCTGTGGAGCTGGCTGCAGCGCTCGATGGTCGGCTACGGCTACCGCCCGGTGCGCGCGCTCGGCTGGCTGTTCACGCTGCTGGTGCTGGGCAGCCTGTGGTTCGGCCTGGGCACCGACGACTGCGTGCACTGGAAGTCGGACGAAACGCACCAGATCATCGCGAACGGCCCCCGCTGCGTGGTGAACCAGCAGGACACCGGCCTGCAGTGGAACGCGGTGATCTACACGGCGGACCTGCTGGTGCCGATCGTCGACTTCGGCAACAAGTCGCGGTGGTACATGCACGGCGCGGACAACTGGGTGGCCGCGGGCTTCACGGCGTCGGGCTGGATCCTGGCGACCACGGTGGCGGCGGGCGTCAGCCGGATGCTGCGCAGGGAAAGCTAAGTCTTTCTAGTCCTGGTGCTAGACGAGCGAATAGCCGGTTAGTCGATGAAGCGCGACCAGAAGTCGATGTACCGCGGCCCGTCCGGCGGGGCCGTGCTGATGCCGCCGGTCGCGAACTCGCGGTGCAGGTAGTCGCGCAGGTCACAGCCGTAGACGATGATGTCCGTCTGGTACACCGACAGCACCGGGTAGCCGGTCGTGCCGGGCAGCCCCGGCAGGTAGCGGTGCCCGCAGACCGGCACCAGCTGGGGGACGTCGGCCAGCCGCCGGCGGGCTTCGCGGACCGCGTCCTCCGGGCCGACCGGGCGGGTCCCCCACTCCGGCAGCCAGAAGCCGTTGTGCTCGACGTCGTACAGCACGCCGTCGACCGGCCAGGCCAATCGTTTGCGCAGCTGCTCGGGGTTGCCGCAGCGCCAGTCCGGCCAGCGGTCGCCGATCGGCACGCCGGCGGCCAGGAACGTCCGGTGGTCGGCGGCGAAGCGGAAACCGAACCGGCGCTCGACGTCGTCGAGCTCGGGTTCGGTCAGCCCGGGACGCACCGGTTCCCGGAGGTTCTCCTGCAGGTGCCGGGCCTCCTCCAACGAGAGGGCGCCGGCCGGCTGGACGGGGGTCATGACGACGAGCGTAAGCGGCGGCTCACCCCGCCGCGCGTTCTTTTCCGCCGTCTTCACGGGGCACCCCCGTGGGGTGAGTTTGTTCTCTCATCGGCCGGACTTCGGAACAGGGCGTGAACGCGTGTAGTTCACTCTTGCCGTGACTTCACCCCGACCGCAGGCCCGCGTGCGCGCTCCCGAGCTGCGCGGCGACGTCTGGCTGAACACCGGCGGCCGCCCGCTGACCCTCGCCGAGCTGCGCGGGCGCATCGTCCTGCTGGACTTCTGGACCAGCGGCTGCATCAACTGCCTCCACGTGCTCGACGAGCTGCGTCCCCTCGAAGCCGAGTTCGCGGACGTGCTCGTCACGATCGGCGTCCACTCGCCGAAGTTCCTGCACGAGGGCGAGCGCGCGTCGATCGAGGCCGCGGTCCGGCGCTACGAGGTGCACCACCCGGTCGTCAACGACCCGAAAATGGACCTGTGGTCGCAGTACGCGGTCCGCGCGTGGCCGACGCTGGTCGTCGTCGACCCCGAGGGGTACGTCGTGCACGTCGCGGCGGGCGAAGGGCACGAAGAGGCGCTTCGCCGCGTCATCGCCGATCTCGTCACCAAGCACGAAGCGAAGGGGACGCTCCGGCGTGGCGGCAGCCCGTACGTGGCGGTCGAAGAGCAGGTCAGCGAGCTGCGGTTCCCGAGCAAAGCCGTCGCGACCGCCGAGGGGCGCGTCCTCGTCGCGGACACCGGGCACCACTCCGTCGTCGAGTTCGCTTCGGACGGCGAGACCGTCATCCGGCGCTTCGGCAGCGGCGAGCGCGGCGGCCAGGACGGCCCGTTCGACGTCGCGACCTTCGCCGAGCCGTCCGGCATCGCGCTGCTGCCCTACGACGTCGCCGAGCGCGCCGGCTACCACGCCGTCGTCGCCGACACCGCCGGCCACCGGCTGCGCGGCCTCGACCTGATCACCGGCGAGGTGAAGACGGTCGCCGGCAGGGGCGCCCAGTGGCGCACCGGCCCGGACTCGGGCAAGGGCCCCGACGTCGACCTGAGCAGCCCGTGGGACGTCGCCTGGTGGGGCCCGGCCGGCGGGGTCGTCGTCGCGATGGCGGGCAACCACACGCTGAGCGTGTTCGACCCGGTCTCCGGCACGATCCGCCGCTTCGCCGGGACGACCGTCGAAGGCCTCAAGGACGGCGATGTCGCCGAGGCGTTCTTCGCGCAGACCTCGGGTCTCGCCGCGGACGGCGACAAGCTGTGGCTCGCCGACGCGGAGACGTCCGCCCTGCGCTGGATCGAGCCCGACGGCGAGTCGTTCACGGTGCACACCGCGATCGGCGTCGACCTGTTCTCGTTCGGTCACACCGACGGCCCGGCCGACCAGGCGCTGCTGCAGCACCCGCTCGGCCTCGCGGTGCTGCCCGGCGACAAGATCGCGATCGCGGACACCTACAACGGCGCCGTCCGCAGCTTCGACGTCTTCACCCGCGTAGTGACCACGATCGCCACCGGGCTCTCGGAGCCGCAGGGACTCCTGCTGCACGACGGCGAACTGCTGGTCGTCGAGTCCGCGGGCAACCGGATCGCCCCGCTGGACTCGTCCTCGGAGCCGACGGTCGTCTCGGGCGACGCGCACGCCGTCCGCAGACCGCCGACGGTCCTGGCCCCTGGTGAGATCGACTTTTCGGTGGTGTTCACGGCGCCGCCGGGCGAGAAGCTCGACGACCGCTTCGGCCCGTCGACGCGGTTGGAGATCAGCGCCTCACCCCCGTCGCTGCTGGCCGGCGGCGACGGCACCGGCACGGACCTCACGCGCAAGATCCAGCTCGCGCCAGGCGTGACGGAAGGCGTGCTGCAGGTGGTCGCGCAGGCGGCGAGCTGCGACGACGGCGGCGACCACCCGGCGTGCCGCATCACCCGGCAGGACTGGGGCGTCCCGGTGCGCCTCGCCGCGGACGGCGCGCACGAGCTGAGCCTGGTCATGGCGGGGGAACCCCGGCCCGCCGAGTAACATGCAGGCCGTGTCTGACGGGCCGAAACTCGAGATCCAGATGCTGCACGACCGGGTGCTCGTGCGGCTGTCCCCGGAAGAGGGCGAGCGCCGCAGCAGCGGCGGCATCGTGATCCCCGCCACCGCACAGGTGGCGCGGCGGCTCGCCTGGGGTGATGTACTGGGCGTCGGCAACAGTGTGCGGAACGTCAAGACCGGCGACCGCGTGCTCTTCAACCCGGAGGACCAGCTCGAGGTCGAGATCCAGGGCGAAGGGCACCTGGTGATGCGCGAACGCGACATCCACGCCGTGGCGACCGAGCGCACCGAGCACGGCACGGGGCTCTACCTGTAGGTCGGGTCCCGCGGAGGGCGGGGGCGTGGCAGACGACGAGGCACCCTCGGAGGAGCCGGTGGCCGAAAGCAATCCGGCCGCCGAAGCATCCACCGAGCCCGAACCGGCGGGGGCCGAGGAGCCGAGCGCCGCCGAGGAGCCGGGCGCCGCCGAGCCGCCGGTCGCCGAGGCGCCTGCCGTCCTGGAACCTGCTGGAGAGCCGGGTTCCGAGCTCGAGCCGGAAGAACCCGCGACCGTCGTCGCGGAGCCCGCTACCGATCTCTTCGCCGATGATCTGCTCGGTGAACTCCTCGAAACCCCTGCGCCGCCGCGGGCGCCCGAGACTTCGGGTGCTCGGATGCGCAAGGGGGTTGCGCGCACGATGATGGCCATCGGGATCGCGCTCGGGCTCTTCGTCATCCTCTACGCCCTCGACCTCATCACCAGCGCCGGGGACGTGCCGCGCGGGGTGACCGTTGCCGGCATCGATGTCGGGGGGCTTACCCATGCCGAGGCGGAAGCCAAGCTGCGCAAGGAACTCGAGCCGCGGCTCACGCGGCCCGTCGTCGTGCACGGTGGTGATGTGCAGGCGACGCTCGTTCCCGCGCAGTCCGGGCTGGGGCTCGACTGGCCGAACACCCTCGGCCTCGCCGGGCACCAGCCGCTGAGCCCGATCACGCGGATCATGTCCTTCTTCACCAGCCGCGAAGTCGGCGTCGCGACGCGGACCGATCCGAACCAGATCGGCCAGGCCGTGCGCGAGCTCGCCGAGGGCAAGCTGAACCACCCGGCCACCGAAGGTGCCGTCGGGTTCACGCCCGTTCAGGGCAGCGACGGCGGCGTCACGCCCTACCCGATCCTGCCGCGGCAGGGCCAGCAGCTGACCGACCTCGCCGGTGCCGTGCACACCGTCACCGACCACTGGCTCGACGCCGGCGGGGTCAAGCTCGCCATGGCGATCACGCCCGTGAAGGCGACCGCGGCCGGGGTGCAGGCCGCTTACCAGCAGATCGTCGTGCCCGCGGTGGCGAAGCCGGTCGTCGTGCACGGGCAGGGCAAGGACGTTCCCCTCAAGCCGGACGCCATCGCCGGGTCGTTCCAGTTCGCCGCGGTCGAAGGCGGGGCCGTCGAGGTCCGCATCGACCAGGGCAAGCTGCAGGCCGCGCTCAAGGACGGCCTCGCGAGCACCGAGACCGACGGCAAGGACGCGCAGATCGTCTTCACCGGCGACCAGCCGGCCGTCGAGCCGTCCGAGGACGCCCGGAAGGTCAACTGGGAAAAGACCTTCCTGCCCCTCATCGACGTGCTCGAGAAGACCGACGGCCGGGACCTGCCCGTCGTTTACAGCGCGTCGAAACCCAGCGTGAGCACCGACGACGCCGGCGCGCTCGGCATCAAGGAGGTCGTCGGCGAGTTCACCACCGGTGGCCTGGCCGGCCCGGCCGCGACCAACAACCGGACGCTCGCCGCCCGCGTGTCCGGCGCGATCGTCAAGCCCGGCGAGACGTTCAGCCTCGGCGCCCGCTCCGGCCCGCGCACCGCCGACAACGGCTACGTGCCCGCCCCGGTCGAGGAGGACGGCACCGGCACGACCGTCGTCGGCGGTGGCGTCTCGCAGCTGGCGTCCACTTTGTACAACGCGGGCTACCTCGCGGGCCTGGCCGACGCCGGGCACCTCGAGCACGACCACTACCTCGACCGCTACCCCGCCGGCCGCGACGCCAAGGCCGTGAACGCCGACGGCAGTCCGGTCGAGCTCAAGCTGACCAACGACACCCAGACCGGGATCGCCATCCAAGCCACGGTTTCCGGCGACTCCGTGACGGTCCGGATCTGGGGCACCCGCCACTACCGCGTCGAGAGCCAGACCGGCGCGCAGACCCCCGGTGACCCGCCGCCGGTGCAGTTCGGCGGAACCGATCCGTGCGTGCCGTCGATCGGGACACCCGGCTTCAGCGTCACCGACACGCGCGTGCTCTACGACATCGCGAGCGGCGCCGAAGTCCGGCGGACGTCGCACACCGCGACCTACGGTCCGCGTCCGACCATCCTCTGTTGAGCCGTCAGCGAAGGACCATGCACCCCGCCTCCTCGAAGTCGCGCAGCCACGCCGGCTCCCGGAAATCCTTGTTCCACCGCAGATCCAGCTTGTCCAGTTTGGACAGGGAGGCGACGGACGCCGGCAGCGTCGTCAACGCGTTCTCCCGCAGGTCCAGCTGACGCAGCTCGGTCAGCATGCCGATCGAGTCCGGGAGCGAACTCAGCCGGTTCCCGCGCAGGTGCAGCTCCCGCAACGCGCCGAGCGCACCGATCGACTCCGGCAGGGAGTCCAACGCGTTGCGGTACAACCGGAGTTCGCGCAGCGACGCGAAGCCCGAGAGATCGGCGGGAAGCGCCGTCAGCCGGTTGTCCGTGCACCCCAGGTACCGCAACCGGTCCAGCCGGCACCACGCCGAAGGGAACGACGACAGCCGGTTGTCACTGACGTACAGGTACTCGGTCAGCCCGGCCAGCTCACCCAGCTCGTCCGGCAGGGAGCCGAACTCGTTGTGCGCCAGGTCCAAGGTGTGCACCGACTTCAGCGCCGAGATGCCCGGTGGCAGCGAGGACAGCCGGTTGGCCGCGAGGTTGAGCACCTCCAGCCCGGTCTGTTCCCACAGCGACGCGGGCACGGCCGTGAGCGAGTTCTCGTACAGGTCCAGCCAGGTCACCCCCGGGGGCAGCGCCGGGAACGACGTCAGCCCCCGGCCGCTCAGCTCGACCGACGTCATGACGACCGCCGTGTGGAGGGCAGCAGGGCCCAGGTGGCCGGGTCGTCCGGAGTGGACACCTGGACCCGCAGGCCCGGCACCTCCGACACCGCCAGCTCGGTCAGCCGGAAGGTCATCCGCCCGGCCCGCGGGTGGTGCAGCCGGCGCAGCCGCGCCCGCGGTTCGGCCACCTCGTGCCGCTCCCACAGCGCCGCGAACTCCGGGCTCAGCGCCGACAGCCGGCGGATGTCCTCCTCCCAGGACGGTTCGCCGACGTGCCCGCCGTACTCGGCCCGCATCCGCGCCACCATGTGCGGGACCTCCTCGTCGTAGTTCAGCAGGAACTCCCGCGCCTTCGGCTCGGTCACGCAGCACCACAGCAGGTTCTTGTGCAGGCAGGGCAGGCTGTGCCACTCCCAGAACAGCTCTTCCTGCGCCGCGTTCGACGCCAGCACGTCGAACCGGCCGTTGACCACCGTGGCGGGCAACGGATCCAGCGCGCGCAGCACCTCGCGCACCGCGTCCGGCACCACTTCGGCCGACGACGGCAGCCGTGACGGGGTCAGCTCCGCCAGCCGGTACAGGTGCTCCCGCTCGATGTGGTCCATCCTCAGCGTGCGCGCCACCGCGTCGAGCACCTGCGCGCTCGCGTTGATCGGCCGCCCCTGCTCGAGCCACGTGTACCAAGTGACGCCGACGCCGGCGAGCAGCGCCACCTCTTCGCGGCGCAACCCGCTCGTACGACGGCGTACGCCGGGCGCCAGCCCGACCTCTTCCGGGCCGATCCGCGCCCGGCACGCCTTGAGGAACCGGCCGAGTTCCTCCCGGCTCGTGCGAACCTGCGTGTCGGTCATGGGGACATGGTGCCCGAGGGGTACGACAGTTTCGGAAGACCCGGCGAAGCAGGTACTCCCGGCACCAGCACCCGCAGGCTCTCTCCGCGCGAAGCCGAAGAGAACCAAGGTCAGCCGCATGACACTGACCACCTCTGCCCCGGCCACCCCGGACCGGGCCGCCCGGGGAGACCGGCGGCCGTGGTTCATGCTGGCCGTCCTGCTGCTCGGCCAGTTCATGGCGCTGCTCGACGTCACCGTCGTGAACGTCGCCATGACCGGCATCCGCACCGACCTGCACGCCTCCGGCGCCGCGCTGCAGCTCGTCGTTTCCGGCTACACCGTGGGCTACGCGATGTTGCTGATCACCGGTGCTCGCCTCGGCGAGCTGTTCGGGCGGCGCCGGCTGTTCGTCACCGGCGTCGTCACGTTCACCGTCTGTTCGCTGCTCTGCGGTCTCGCGCCCGGCGCGGCGGTCCTGGTCGTCGCGCGGGTCGCGCAGGGCGCCGGGGCCGCGTTGATGATGCCGCAGGTCGTCAGCGTCATCCAGGCGCAGTTCACGGGGGCCGCGCGGGCGAAGGCGCTCAGCGCGTACACCGCCGTCATCTCCGTCGCGTTCGTGTCCGGCCAGGTGCTCGGCGGGGTGCTCGTCGGCGCCGACCTGTTCGGGACGGGCTGGCGGCCGGTCTTCCTGGTGAACGTCCCGCTCGGCGTGCTCGTGGCCGTGCTCTCCGGGAAGCTGCTGCCCGCCGGCGCCGCGAAGGCGGGCCGACGGCTCGACCTGGCCGGGCTCGGGATCGCCGCGCCCGCGGTGGTGCTCGTCGTGCTGCCGCTGGTGCTCGGGCACGAAACCGGCTGGCCCGCCTGGACGTTCGCCTCGATCGCCGTGGGCGCGCTGCTGGCCGTGTTGTTCGTGGTCGTCGAACGCCGGGTGCGCGAACCGCTCGTCGACCTCGCCGTGCTCAAGATCCGCGGTGTCGCCCCGGGGCTGGCCACGCTCGCGGCGGGAGTCGCGTCCTACGGCGGGTTCCTCTTCTGCGTGGCGCTGCACCTGCAGTCGGGCCTCGGCAAGACGGCGATGGCCGCCGGCTTGGCGATGGCGCCCGGCGGGGTCGTCTTCGGGCTGTGCGGGTTCTTCTGGAACCGGCTGCCGCGGCGGGTGCACGCCTGGCTGACCCCGTGCGGGTACGTGGGGTCCGCCGTCGCCTACGTGCTGCTCGGGCTGGGCCGGGACGGCGGGACCCTGTTCGTCGTCGCCCTGCTGCTGTTCGGCCTGTCGATGGGACCGGCGTTCGGCTCCCTGATGGTGAACGCGCTGACGCACGTGCCGCCCGAGCGCGCGGCGGACGTCAGCGGCCTGCTGACCACCACGTTGCAGCTGGGCCAGGTCGTCGGCGTCGCCACCTTCGGCAGCCTGTTCCTGACGCTGGCCGTGACGTCGTCCGCGACCGCCCTCACCACGGCGATGGCCTGCGCCGCCGGGCTGCTGCTCGCCGGCGCAGGCCTGGCGCTCAGGCGGTAGAGCGGCTGCCGCCCTTGACCTTGGCGTAGATCCCCGAGGCCAGGATGACCCCGACGACCGCGGCGACGATCTGGAAGATGTGCCGGATCCAGTCGATGCCGGAGGTGTCCCGGACGCCGAACACCCCGGCCAGCCAGTTGCCGATGAACGCCGCGACGATGCCGACGACGATCGTCAGCCAGATGGGGATCTTCTGGTCGCCCGGCGCGAACAGCCGGCCCAGGACGCCCAGGATCAGGCCCACGATGATCGTCGAGATGATGCCCCAAAGTCCGCCGAGCACGGTTGCCTCCTCGGATTGCGCAATAAGCGCCACGGTGGCACCGATGCGGGCTCGTCGCCCGCCTTGCCCCCCGATGGAGTGAGCGGCGAAGAAAGGCCCGGGCCGGTCCGCCCCCGACGACGGACCGGACCGGGCCGGCTGGGGAAAGCGCTACCTGCTGACGCCTCGGCGGCCATACGCGCCGGCGGCGATGCTGACGCCGATCGCGGCCACGACGACCTGCGTGAGGATCTCCAGCCAGTCGATCCCCTTGGTGTCGGCGTAGCCGAGACCGCGCGCGATGGCCGTGCCGATGAAGGCGGCGACGATGCCGATCACGATGGTCAGCCAGATCGGGATGCTCTGCTTGCCGGGGGCGACCAACCGTCCGAGGACACCGATGATCAACCCGATGATGATGGCGCCAAGGATGCTGCCGATGGTCATCGCTTCTCCTCTCCAGGATCCGCGGCCGCGCCGCGAACTCGGTGACCGGAATGCCCTCATCGGGTGAAGCTGAAACACGAAAAGGGCCCTCCTCACGCGAGGAGGGCCCTTTTCGTGACGATCAGAACGCGGCTTCGTCGAGCTCCATGAGCGCGTTGTCGGCGGCCTCCACGATCGCGCGGCGGGCGGTCAGCTCCGGCAGCACCTGCTTCGCGAAGAACGAGGCCACGGCGATCTTGCCCTCGTAGAACGGGACGTCCTTGGCAGACGCGCCCGCGTCGAGCTTGCCGATGGCGACCTCGGCGTGCTTGAGCAGCTGCCAGCCGATGAGCAGGTCGCCGACCGACATCAGCAGGCGGACCGTGTGCTGGCCGACCTTGTTGATGCTCTGCGGGTCCTCCTGCGACGCGGTCAGGTAGCCGATCAGCGAGCCGAGCATGCCCTGCGTGTCCTCGAGGGCCTGCTTGAGCAGCCCGCGCTCGTTCTTGAGCCGGCCGTTGCCCGCCTCGGACTCGATGAACTTCGTGATCTCGCCGGCGACGAAGGCCAGGGACGCGCCCTTGTCGCGGACGATCTTGCGGAAGAAGAAGTCCAGCGACTGGATCGCCGTGGTGCCCTCGTAGAGCGAGTCGATCTTGGCGTCGCGGATGTACTGCTCGATCGGGTAGTCCTGCAGGAAGCCGGACCCGCCCAGGGTCTGCAGCGACTGCACGAGCTGCTCGGTGGCGCGCTCGGAGCCGACGCCCTTGACGATCGGCAGCAGCAGGTCGTTCACGCCGTGCGCGACCTTCTGGTCACCCTCGCCGGTCCACAGCTGGTCCTGGAACGACGCGGTGTAGAGGTACACCGCGCGCAGCCCCTCGGCGTAGGCCTTCTGCAGCATCAGCGAGCGGCGGACGTCCGGGTGGTGCGTGATGGTGACGCGCGGCGCGGTCTTGTTGAGCATGTTCGGCAGGTCGGCGCCCTGGACGCGCTCCTTGGCGTACTCGAGCGCGTTGAGGTAACCCGTCGACAGCGTCGCGATGGCCTTGGTGCCGACCATCATCCGGGCGTACTCGATGACCTGGAACATCTGCGCGATGCCGTCGTGCACCTCGCCGAGCAGCCAGCCCTTGGCCGGGGTGCCGTGCTGGCCGAAGGTCAGCTCGCAGGTCGTCGAGGCCTTGATGCCCATCTTGTGCTCGACGTTCGTGACGTAGGCGCCGTTGCGCTCGCCCAGCTCGCCGGTCTTGGTGTCGAAGTGGAACTTCGGCACGAGGAACAGCGACAGGCCCTTGGTGCCCGGCTTGGTCTCGATGCCCGGACCCTCGGGGCGCGCCAGCACGAGGTGCATGATGTTTTCGCTCATGTCGTGCTCGGCGGAGGTGATGAAGCGCTTCACGCCGTCGATGTGCCAGGAGCCGTCCTCCTGCTTGACGGCCTTGGTGCGGCCCGCGCCGACGTCGGAGCCGGCGTCCGGCTCGGTCAGCACCATCGTCGCGCCCCAGGCGCGGTCGATCATCAGCTGCGCCCAGTGCTTCTGCTCTTCGGTGCCGTTCTTGTCGACGATCATCGCGAAGTTCGGGCCCGCCATGTACATGAACAGCGGGGCGTTCGCGCCGAGGATCAGCTCGGAGGCGGCCCACTGGACCGTGGGGGGCAGGCCGAAGCCGCCGAGGTCGTTGGTCAGGCCGAGGCGCCACCACTCGCCGTCGATGAGCTGCTGGTAGCTCTTCTTGAACGACTCGGGGATCTTGACGCTGAAGGTCTTCGGGTCGTACACGGGCGGGTTGCGGTCGGCGTCGGCGTAGGACTCGGCCAGCGGACCGGTGGCGAGCTTGTTCAGCTCGGACAGCACACCGCGCGCGGTCTCTTCGTCGGACTCGGCGAGTACGCCCTTGCCCAGGCGCTCCTGCACGCCCAGGACCTCGAAGAGGTTGAACTCCAGGTCTCGGACGTTGCTCTTGTAGTGGCCCATGTCGTCACTCCAATGTGTTCGGCTCCCCGGCCGGGCACATGTTCGCCTTACTCGCCGGTAACTTCAGGATATTACCTGCGGGTAACTGGAGCAAGCAGATCCGCACTTCCGGGTACGGAAATCCGGGTGGTTTCCGGGGTCAGCGCTGGCCCGGGAGGGCCGTTGTGTCGGCGGTCACCGGCACGTGGCCGTCTTCGGCGCGGGCGATGAGGATCCCGCCGCGGAAGGCGATGGTGACCGCGTGCGTCCGATCGCGCGCGGAAAGCTTCCGCAGGATGCTCTTGACGTGCGTCCGGACCGTCTCGACGGACAGGAACAGCAGCTTCGCGATCGCCGAGTTCTCCAGGCCTTCGGCGACCAGCTGGAGCACCTGGTACTCACGTCGGGACAGCGGCATCCCGCCGCGCGGCGCCGGCGGGCTGTCGTGGGCGAGGCCGTCCTTCGGCACGGTCGCCCGTTTCGGCCGGGCGGTGAGCGCGGCCAGCGCCGGGTCGATGTACCGGCGCTCGGTGTGCGCACGCCGGATCGCTTCGGCGAGCCGCCGTGAATCGATCGACCGCGGCACGATCGCGTGCGTGCCCGCGGCGATCGCGGCCGCGAGGTACTGCTGCGTGCGGTTCGTGTCCCGGATCAACGTGACCAGGATCAGTGCCGGGTCGCCGGCGTTGAGCAGCTTCGTCAGGTGGCAGTTCGGGTCGAGTGCCGAATCGAGCACGACGACGTCCGGCTTGACCTGCTCACACAGCTGCAGCGCGGCGTGGTGGCTGGCCGCCTGGCCCGCCCAGTGCAGCCCCTGGCTGCGGTGGACGAGCGCGGCGAGGCCGTCGCGAAAGATCGGGACCGGATCGACGACCGCCACGCCGAGACTGCGCCCGCCGGGTCCGATCGGCCCAGCGGGCCTGCGGGTGGGCTCGATGCCGTGCATCGCGGGCCTCCGTCTCTGCGCCGTCGCTCCTGGGACGCCTGACGCGTCCCCTCGGTTCACGCGTCCGGCACCACCCGGTCCCCCCTGCGGGACCGGCCAAAAGTGACTCCTCCTGCTTGGTACGAGTCGCGATTGCGCAGCTCATGACGCCAATTCCCCCTCATGGCCCAATCCGCTGGTCACAGCAAACTATGGGTAGAAGACGATCTTGAAGAGGTGGCTCGGCCGAGCTGGGGAGGACCCGATGGGGCTGTTGGTGCTACTGAGGGTGGCTCGCCGGTTGTTCAACGATTTCGACGCGCTTCGGATGCGCTCCGCAGGGCGGCGAACTCCTCTGCCAGCCCAGCCGGCGTCCAGTGCGCGTTGAGGCCGCTCGGGTTCGGCAGGACCCACACGCGCGTGCTCCCGATCCGGTGCTCCTGACGGCCGACGCGCGCCTTCGGGAAGCCGAAGGCGGTCCGGTAGGCGGTGATCCCGACGACGGCCAGCCACCGCGGCCGGTACTCGAGCACCTTCGCTTCGAGGAGCTTCCCGCCTTCGCGGAGTTCGTCGCCGGTGAGCTCGTCGGCACGGGCGGTCGTCCTGGCGACGACGTTCGTGATGCCGAGCTTCAGGTCGAGCAACGCGTCCTGCTCGCTCGGCGCGTACAGCCGCGGCGTGAAGCCGCCGTGGTACAGCGCGGGCCAGAAGCGGTTGCCGGGCCGCGCGAAGTGCTGCTGCAGCGCGCCGGAGTAGAGGCCGGGGTTGATGCCGCAGAACAGCACGTCGAGGCCGGGCGCGATGACGTCCGGGATGGTGGTGTCGTGCGCGGCGGCGAGCTGGTCCTTGGTCGGTCTCACGGGCTCAGTTTCCGGCATGCTCGTGGGATGGAGGTCACCGCGGACGGGTGTTCGGTCGAGGTCTACCGGTTGCTGCCCGCCGCGGGCGAGCCGGAGATCGTGCACGACGCGGTCGCGCCCGGGGCGTCGATCCTCGAGCTGGGCTGCGGGGCCGGCCGGGTCACGCACCCGCTGCTGGAGCTGGGGCATCCCGTGGTCGCCGTCGACGATTCGCCGGCGATGCTCGCGCACGTCCGAGCGGAGAGGGTGTGCGCGCGGATCGGCGAGCTGGACCTCGGCCGGACGTTCGACGCGGTCCTGCTGGGGAGCCACCTGATCAACACGGCGCGGGTGCGGGACCGGCAGGCGCTGCTCGCCGCCGCGCGGCGCCACCTCGCCCCTTCCGGGCGGTTGGTCGTCGAGTGGCACCCGCCCGAGTGGTTCGGCTCGGTCGCGTCCGGGCAGGGCGGGCGGCTCGGGGAAGTGGACCTCGAGCTGGCCGACGTGGTCCGCGACGGCGACCTGCTGTCGGCGACGGTCCGCTATTCGGCCGGCGGGCGGCGGTGGGACCAGGAGTTCACCTGCCGCCGCCTGGTTCTCGACGAGGCCTTGGCCGGGGCTGACCTGGTCTTCGAGCGCTGGCTCACCCCCGACCGGACCTGGTTCGCCGCCCGAGCCCGTCGCGGGGGGTAGCGAAGTCGCCACGGACCTGCGTACCCTGTGTGATCTCCCGCACAGCGCCGTACCGAGGAGGATTTCGTGCAGCTTCCGATCGTCCTCGGGCTCGTCGCGCTGGTGCTCGCCGTCGCCACGCTCGTCGTCGTCCTCGAAGACCGGCGGGCCGCCAAGCGGGCGGCCCTGCAGCGGAAGGCGCGGTTAGCGCGACTGGGCGAGGTGGACCCGCTCGCGCCGGGCCGGCTGCACGCGGACCGGTGAACGCAGGAGCGTGAGCAGCAGCGCGCCGAACACCCAGCCGACCCCGGCGCCGAGCGTGTTGTTCATGAGGTCGTCGACGTCGAAGATGCGGTAGACGTAGGGCGCCGTGCCGAAGTTCGCCGTGACCTGCGTGAGTTCGATGAGCAGCGACGCCCCGAAGCCGATGAGCGTCGTGCCGACCAGGCCGCGGCGCCACAGGATCCGCGCGAACACCCCGAGCGGGACGAACAGCAGCACGTTCAGGCACGCCTGCTGGAACGTCTGCGTCATGAACCACTGCGACAGCGGCTCGCCGTGCTTGAGCAGCTCGGTGTGGATGTCGGTGATCCACTGGAACGGGTGCAGCTGCACCGTCTGGCTCAGCCGGCGGGTGCCGGGGCCGGGCAGGGGCAGGAAGACGACCGCGAAGGTCATGCAGCCGTACAGCAGCACCGCCGCGGTCGTGACGATGCCGCGCAGGCGCAGGCCGCCGTGGCGCGCGAGCTGGGTGATCAGCTGCGGCACCAGCACCACGGACCACAGCGCGAGAAAGCCGATGAACCCGTACTGCAGGGCGGTGACCTGTGCGTTCGTCATGCCACCGACGTTATGGATCTTGCCCCGGGGCCACTTCGGTCGAAGAGCCGGACCCCATCGGCCACTCGGCCGACCGCGGCCGGGCCGATCGGTCAGTCGTCGTCGCGCTCCTCGGAGCGCTCGGCCCGCCACGCGCTGAACACCGTGCCGCCGATCAGCAGCACGACGACGGCCAGCACCACGAGTACGACCTCGATGCCCATTCGTCCCCCAGTCACCGGAATGCACCGTCATCGCTGCGGGGGCAAGGGGTGTTACCGAACCGCCCGGCGAGTCGAATTCGTCACGGCAACGGAAGACGTAACCGGATGCGGCTTGCGCTCGAGCGGGAATGACCACGACGCTCAGCACGTCGAAGTCTTGTGGGGGCAACGAAAGGAACACTGATGGCACCGGTCCGGGTCGGCATCGTCGGGCTCAGCGCGAACGGCGGCTGGGCCGCCACCGCGCACGTGCCCGCGCTGGCCGCGGTGGAGGGCTACGAGCTCCGCGCGCTGAGCGGGAGCAGTACCGAGTCGGCGCGCGTCGCCGGGGAGAAGTACGGCGTGCCGCTGACCTTCGGCGACGCCGGGGAGCTCGCCCGGCACCCGGAGGTCGACCTGGTGGTCGTCGCGGTCAAGGTGGCCGAGCACCGGGCCCTGATCGAGCCCGCGCTGGCCGCGGGCAAGCAGGTCCTGAGCGAGTGGCCGCTCGGCGTGAGCCTGGCCGAAACCGAGGCGCTGACCGAAGCCGCGAAGGACGCGAAGACCGCGGTCGGCCTCCAAGGGCGGTCCGCGCCCGCGTTGCGCTACCTCCGTGACCTGATCAAGGACGGCTACGTCGGCCGTGTGCTGTCGACGTCGTTGATCGGCTCGGGCGGGAACTGGGGACCCAGGGTCCGCGCCGGCCGCGACTACCAGCTGCACCCCGAGGGGGGCGCGACCATGCTGACGATCCCGTTCGCGCACACCGTGGACGCGCTCGACATGGTCCTCGGCCGGTTCAGCGAGCTGTCGGCGACGATGGCGACCGTCCGGCCGCGCGTGCGCGACGAGGTCACCGGCGAGTCGGTCCCGATGACCGCGCCGGACCAGATCGCCGTCACCGGCGTGCTCACCGGCGGCGCGGTCGCGTCGCTGCACCTGCGCGGCGGGTCCTCGCCCGCCACCGACTTCCACTGGGAGATCAACGGCACCGAGGGCACCCTGGTCGTCAACGCCGCGGACCCGCTGTTCTGGATCGCGAAGCTGACGTTGCGCGGTAGCCGGACCGGCACGCTCGAACGGCTCACCGTGCCCGGCCGGTACGAGCTGCCGCAGCTGGCCGGGCGCGCCGCCGAGCCGTCCTACAACGTCGCGCACGCCTACGCGCGGCACCTCAAGGGTGACCTGCCGGACTTCGCGCACGCGCGGCGCGTCCACCGGGTGCTCGACGCCGTCCAGCGGGCGGCCGACTCCGGCACGCGGGTTCACCCGGACGCAGAGTAACTGTTACCGGCGGTTGTAGCTTTTCCGCTATCCCCGTCTTACTCTCGGGTCATGGACGACGTTGTCTATGACCGCGCCGGCACCGGCGAACCGCTGGTGCTGATCCACGGCATCGGCCACCGCCGTCAGGCGTGGGCGCCGGTGTTCCCGCTGCTCACGCCGCATCGCGACGTCATCGCCGTGGACCTGCCGGGCTTCGGGGAGTCGCCCGAGCCGGCCGGCGGGTACGGCGTCGAGCCCGCGCTCGTGATGTTCAAGGAGCTCTTCACCGAGCTCGGCATCGACCGCCCGCACGTCGCGGGCAACTCGCTCGGCGGCCTGCTGTCGCTGGCGCTCGGGCAGGCCGGGCTCGTCCGCAGCGTCACGGCGTTGTCGCCCGCCGGGCTGTGGACCCGGCCGCAGAAGCTCTACGCGATCGCCACGCTCAAGGCCCACCGCGCTCTCGCGCTGCGCACGCCACCGCACGTCGTGCGCCGCATCGCCGCGACGGCCGCCGGGCGCACGGCGCTGACCGGGATGATCGTCGGGAAACCGGCGCTGCTGACCCCGGACGCCGTCGTCGAGGACGCCCACGCGCTCGCGACCGCGCCGGGCTTCGAGCCCACTGCCGCCGAGTCCCGCGGCGACTTCCGCTTCACGGGCCCGGTCACCGGCGTCCCGGTGACGGTCGCGTGGGCCGAGCACGACCGGATCCTCGCCCGCCCGCGCCTCGCCGACCTGCGGAAGATCGCTCCGAACGGGACGTTCAAGCTGCTGCCCGGCTGCGGGCACGTGCCGATGAACGACGACCCGGCGCTCGTCGCGCGGGTGCTGCTCGAGGGGAGCCGTTAGGTGACGTTCCCGTTACCAATCCGGCCGAAAGCAGGCGGCACGGACTGGAGTGAATCCGCTCAACAGGACCCGTTCCGCCGTGGCTGCCGGTCGGATTGGTAACGATCACACAGCACGTCCGTCTTTTGACCCTGGTAGCTGACCGCTTCGCGAGGCAGAATCCTCCGCCGTGCGCCCGTTGGGGACCTTGGGCGCGAATCGGAGGAAACACGCATGAGGCTTTCAACCCGGCTCGTGGTGCTCGCCGCGGCCGCGCTGGCGACGACCGCGGTGACCACCGCGCCCGCGTCCGCGGGCCAGCGCCCGGACCCCACCACGGACGTCCGGATCATCGGGTTCAACGACCTGCACGGCAACCTCGAGCCGCCGTCCGGCTCCAGCGGCCGCGTCACGCAGTCCGACGGGACCACTGTGGACGCCGGCGGTGCCGCTTACCTGGCGACGCACGTGAAGCAGCTCCGCTCGCAGGTGCGCAACTCGTTCGTCGTGTCCGCCGGCGACAACATCGGCGCGTCGCCGCTGACCTCGGCGCTGTTCCACGACGAGCCGACCATCGACTTCCTGAACATGCTGGGCGTCAACGCGTCCGTCGTCGGGAACCACGAGTTCGACGAGGGCTACAAGGAACTGCAGCGCATGCAGTTCGGGGGCTGCCACCCCACGGACGGCTGCCAGTTCCAGAAGACTTTCGACGGTGCGAAGTTCCCGTTCCTCGGGTCCAATGTGTACTTCACCAACGGCCTGCCCGCGTTGTTGCCGTTCACCGTCAAGTTCGAGGGCGGCGTGCCGATCGGCGTCATCGGCGCGACGCTCAAGGACCTGCCGTCGGTCGTCACGCCGGAGGCGATCAAGGGCCTGAAGTTCGGCGACGAGGTCGAGGCGATCAACCGCACCGCGAACCTGCTCGACTTCTTCGGGGTCAAGGCCCAGATCGTGCTGCTGCACCAGGGTGACAGCACCGAGCTCGAGGGTCCGAACGACTGCAAGGTCCTGCCGGGCCCGGCCACCGCGATCGCGAAGGCGGTGACCCCGAAGGTCGACGCGATCTTCACCGGCCACAGCCACCAGCAGTACAACTGCGTGATCAACGACCCGGCCGGCCAGCCGCGCCCGGTCATCCAGGGCTCGTCGTTCGGCCGCCTGCTGTCGGTCGTGGACCTGAAGATCAGCCTGAAGACGCGCGACGTCGTCCGGTCGCAGACCAAGGCGTTCAACGAGATCGTCACGCGGACGGTCACGCCGGACCCGGCCGTGACGGCCCTGGTCGACGACGCGAAGGCCAAGTCCGGCCCGATCGCGAACAAGCAGGTCGGCACCATCACCGAGGACCTGAAGGCGGCGGGCAACGCGGCCGGCGAATCGGCCCTCGGCGACGTCATCGCCGACGCGCAGCTCGCGGGCACGCAGTCGAACAGCGCGGTCATCGCGATGACCAATCCGGGCGGCATCCGCGCCGACCTGACCTACAAGTCGTCCGACAAGGGCGAAGGCGACGGCGTGGTGACCTACGGCGAGGCGTTCACCGTCCAGCCGTTCTCGAACATCATGCAGACGATCACGCTGACCGGCGCGAACCTCAAGAACGTGCTGGAGCAGCAGTGGGCGCCGGGCGTGAACCCGAAGTTCCTGCAGATCTCGAGCTCGCTGCACTACAGCTACTCGGCGTCCGCGCCGCAGGGCTCGCGGGTCTCGAACATCACGGTGAACGGCACGCCGGTCGACCCGGCGGCGACGTTCCGCGTGTCGGTGAACAACTTCCTCGCCGCCGGCGGGGACGGCTTCACCGAGTTCACCAAGGGCACGAACCTGGCCGGCGGGCCGGTGGACCTGGACGCGCTGGTCGCGTACCTGGGCGCCCACCCGAACCTGGCCCCGCCCGCGGCGGACCGGATCACGAAGCTGCCGTAGTTCCCGTTTTTGCAAGCCACCGGGTCGACAATGGACCCATGACGACCTGGGAAGACGTCGTCCGCCTGGCCTCGGCACTGCCCGAGGTCGAGGCGGCGACGTGGTATCGCACCCCCGCGCTGAAAGTCGCGGGCAAGGGGTTCGCGCGGCTGCGCACCGAGGCCGAAGGCGGCCTGGTCGTGATGTGCGGGCTCGACGAGAAGGCCGCGTTGCTGGAATCCGGCGACGCGGCCTTCTTCACGACACCGCACTACGACGGCCACGGCTCGATCATCGTCGACCTCGAGCACGTCGACGTCGATCAGCTGCGTGAGCTGCTCGAAGAGGCGTGGCGGCTGAAGGCACCGCCCCGGCTCACCAGGTGAGCTCGCCTTTGAGCATGCTCATCAGGATCATGTCGTGGCGCTGCCCGTCGAGGCCGACGAACGACTCGCGGTGCCGGCCCTCTTCGACGAACCCGACCTTCCGGTAGACGTGCCGGGCGACCTCGTTCTCGGCGACGACCCACAGCGAGATCTGGTGCAGGCGCATGTTGTCGAACCCGTAGCGGCACATCAGGCGCAGCGCTTCGGTGCCGTACCCGCCGCCGCCGCGGTATTCGGCGTCGCCGACGTAGATGTCCAGGTAGGCCTCGCCGACCTCGGGCTCGGCGTCGCGCAGGTCGACGATGCCGATGAGCTTCCGCTCGGCCTTGGCCTCGATGCCGAGGACGACCTTCTCGTACGTGTTGACCGCGCGCTCTTCGCAGCGCTTGCGCACCTGGGCGAGCGAGAGCGGGTGGCCGTTCTCCATCCAGCGGCCGACCTCGGGGTCGGTCACGAAGCCGTGGATGCGTTCGGCGTCCTCCGGTTCGAGCGCGCGCAGCCGGACGAGCTCCCCCTCGAGCAGCATTTCTCCCCCTAGTCCCGCTTGAGCAGCAGAAAGTCCTGGACGTTCAGCAGGCCGAGGAACTGCCGCACGGGTGTCGGCATGGCTCGGCGTGTCTCATCATGCACAAGTTCGGGGGAATGCACGCGGTAATTCTTCCGCTGGGTGATGACGGTGCAGCTCCCGGCGGCCAGCACGTTCTTCACCCAGTCGGTGTCGGGCCCGTAGGTCAGGGCGACGACGAAGCCGTCTTCCGTGCGGAAGACGTTGAGCGGCGTCCGGTACTCCTTGCCGGACTTCCGTCCTTTGTGGACGAGCATGCCGAACCCGGGGGCCCAGTTGACGACGTACTTGTTGACCCGGTTGGTCACCACGCGGTTGAAGCGGGCGAGTCCCTTCGGAAGCACCATGGGCCCGATGATATCAACGATTGATGAATTAACCGAACGGGTGACCCCGGCTCCCGGCGCGCGCCGCGGCGATGGTGGGATATGGCGCATGTCGACCGAATGGCCGCTGCGCCAGGACCCGGAAGGGCCGGTCATCATCGCGCTGGCCCTGGTGAACGACCCGGACGCACTGGGCTTCGTCGTGCTGGACGACGAGGACGACTGGTTCATCAGCGACGGCACCGAGCTGTCCGACGACGTGCTGGTCAACCGCGAGAGCTTCCGGAAGATGTCGCTGCGCGAAGCCGTCGAGCTGCTGCCGCAACTGGCCGCGCTGGCCGGCCTGCCGACGGGCATGGCCGCCGACTGGGACCCGGAGCACCGCACGTGGCTGCTCTCGTCGGTGACCGGCTCCGACGACGAGGACGAGGACATCCGGCTGCTCACCCAGCGCCGCGCCGCCTGGGAGTTCGAAGGCTCCCCGGACGACGAGGCGCAGATCAGCAGCGGCCTGACGGAGATCCCGACCGGCCCCCAGCAGCCGGTGCGCGCGGTCCGCCAGGTCGTCCGCGAACAGGACGGCACCTGGCTGTTCGTCGGCTTCGAGGTCCCGGAAGCGGAGGACTTCGAGGTCGAGGGCCTGGAGCTGGAGCACGTCGCGAACCTGTACCCGGACGTCCGCAGCGTGCTGAAGGCCGCCCCGGGCCAGGTGTACGACCGTGCGACGCCGGACGCCGAGTGGGAGCTCGTCGAAGGCTAGAGCCGGATCGGCAGGTGGTCGAGCGGCAGGCCCATGCCCGCCACCCCGCCCGGGAAACTTTCTCCGCGGCAAGTGTCCAGCCGCGCCTTCGCCCGTTCGTCCTTACAGTGATAGCCGGCGATCGGCGCCGGTCAGGACCTGTGAGGAGCAGCCATGCCCCAGTACGCCGCGATCATCTACGCCTCCGACGTCGACCCGACCAAGCCCGAGGCCGTCGACATGATGAAGGACTACAACGAGTTCCACGACGGCGCGCAGGCCGTGATCCGCGGCGGCGCGGCCCTGTACCCGACGGCCACCGCGACGACGGTCCGCGTCACCGGCGGCAAGGGCGGCGACGTCGTCACCAGCGACGGCCCGTACGCGGAGACGAAGGAAGCCCTGACCGGCTTCTACCTCCTCGAGTGCGCCGACCTCGACGAAGCCGTCAAGGTCGCCTCGCGCATCCCGGGCGCCTGGGACGGCGCGATCGAGGTCCGGCCGGTCGTCGACTTCGGCCAGTGACCGACGCCGGGGACGCGGTCGCGCGGCTGGTCCGGGAGGAGGGCACCCGGGTACTGGCCACGCTGGTCCGCGTCACCGGCAGCGTCGACCTGGCCGAGGACGCGGTCCAGGACGCCGTCGTGCGCGCGCTGGAGACGTGGCCGCGCGACGGCGTCCCGGGCAACCCCCGCGGCTGGCTCCTGGTGGCGGCCCGCCGGCGCGCGGTGGACGTCGTCCGCCGTGAGGCGAAGCGGCTCGGGAAGGAGGCGGACGCGATGCCGGCCGTCGACCCGTTCCCGGACCCGGTTTCCGTCCGCGACGACCTGCTGCGCCTGGTCTTCACGTGCTGCCACCCGGCGTTGTCCCTGGACGCCCAGGTGGCGCTGGCGCTCAGGACGTTGGGCGGGTTGTCGACCGCGGAGGTCGCGCGCGGCCTGCTGGTCCCCGAAGCGACGATGGCGAAGCGGCTGACCCGGGCGAAGCAGAAGATCGCCCAGGCGCGGATCCCGTACCGGGTGCCTCCCGCCGAAGAACTGCCGTCCCGGCTGGCCGGCGTGGCGGCGACGGTGTACCTGATCTTCAACGAGGGCTACACGGGCCGCGAGGCCCTGCTCGCGGAAGCGGTCCGGCTGGCGCGCCTGCTGGTTTCGCTGATGCCCGACGAGCCCACGGCCTTGGGCCTGCTGGCGCTGGTGCTGCTGCAGGACGCCCGTCGCGCGGCCCGGTTCTCGTCGGGGATGCCGGTGCTGCTGGCCGACCAGGACCGTTCGGCGTGGGACTTCGCGCTGATCAAGGAGGGCGTCGAACTGGTCGGCGTGGGGTTGCGCCGAACACCTTCGGTGCCGAACCCGTACGTGGTCCAGGCGGCGATCGCGGCTTGCCACGATTTGGCGCCGTCCTATGCGGAAACGAACTGGGACGCGGTGATTTCCTGGTACGACGTGCTGTTGTCGGTCCAGGACACCCCGGTGGTCAGGGTGAACCGCGCGGCGGCGGTGGCGGAACGGGACGGCCCGGCGGCGGCATTGGCGTTGGTGGACGCGTTGCCGGACTTGGACGACTACCCGTGGTGGCACGCGTCGCGGGCGGAATTGTTGCACCGCCTGGGTTCGCCGTCGGCGTCCGAGGCGTTGGAGCGCGCGGTGGAAACCGGGCTCCCGGCCGCCCACGCGGCGCACCTGCGTCGCCGGTTGAGTCCACAGTAGACGAGTCCTGTTGTGGGTGTTTTCCTTACCGCTCAGTGAAAAACCGCGGCTTGACCGTCGTCCGGACGGGCGCGTTCCATGAACGGACGTCCTATCCGAGGAGGCCACCCATGGCCGAACACCAGAACGCCACACTCATCCGTCGCGGCTACGCGGCGTTTTCCACGGGCGACGTCGCGACGCTGTCGGAAATCCTCGCGCCGGACGCCGTCCAGCACATGCCGGGGCACAACGTGTTCTCCGGCGACCACAAGGGCCGCGACGCGATCCTCGCCATGTACGGGCAACTGGCCGAGCGAAGCGGCGGAACGCTGAAGGTGGAGCTGGAGGAGGTCTACGCGAACGACGAGGAAGTCGTCACGGTCTACCGTTCGACGGGCACCCGTGCGGGAAAGCAGCTCGACACGCGCCACGCCCTGGTCTTCCGCATCCGCGACGGCCAGGCGACGGAACTGACGGACGTCTCGAGCGACGAAGCCGCCGACGACAATTTCTGGGCCTGAAAAGAAGTGCGAAAGCCCCGGACTCCACGTCCGGGGCTTTCGTTCCAGAGCGGATGACGGGAATCGAACCCGCGTATTCAGCTTGGGAACCCAAATCCGGCCCCAGGAAAGTGGTCCTGAGCAGGGAATCCTCGTTCCCGGGGTTGTCCGTGGTTGCCCCGGTTTGACCGGGGCATGTTGTTGGGATGTTGCTGGAGATCAGGCTGGTGAGCTGGGAATTCGTGAGACTGCTCAGCTCGCCAGTTCCCTCTGGCGCATCGCGTGGTGAGCCGCGGGTCGCATGCGTGGTCTGGGGTAGTCGGCGGATGGATTTTGAGCGGGCCCGGGGTTCACGACCTGTGGGCCCGGCTGGTGGAGTTGCTTGACCGCCTTGTTCGAGGGCCGGATGCTGGCCGGCCCGCGTCGCCGCGAGCCGGCCAGCATCCGGCTTTCTAGTGCTTGTCGCGAGGTGGGAAGGGGTCGTTGCCGCGGCGGGAGGTGTCCTTGTCCCGAATCGTGCCGTCCGGACGGTGGATCACCGTCTCGCCGCCGGTGTTCGAGGTGATCTCCCGTGCCCGCGCTGTCGCTTCCCGCTGGGTGTCGTAGTGCCCGCTGGACCGCTGCGCATCGGGCTTCTTCACGTCCCACCCGCCGTCTGGGTTGGGCACCACATGCCGGTCGTCGTCGCTCATGCTCTGCTCCTCGTGTCCTCCTGCGCGCAGGGCGCAAGGTGTTGCTCTTGAGGAGATCACCGTAGGAGGCATGATCACAATCAGTTTCCGGGTGAACGGTGGCTGCTGTGCGATCTGAAGGCTCTGTTTCTGCAGCTCAAGTGAGGCCATAGTGAGGCTGCTGGCGGACTGATCGCTCCCGGCCTGCGCTGAGTGTGTTACAGAAAGTGATACTGAGTTGCGCGAGCGCTACCGGGGATCTTCGATCGGACCCTAGCTGCCCGGGCTCGTGCTGCCCCTGCGCGAAGCGGTCCGGTGTGGTCCGTAGATCGACTGGTGGTGGCCCGAAGGCCGAGCTACTACGGGGCCGTGTCAGGAAGCCGTCACTCGGGGAGGTGGCGCATGACGCTCGAAGCGACCCTCATCCGGACGTCGAGTCGGTTACACGATGTGCATAGATTACTCGCTGACAGCTACTAGTAACGTTACTAGAAAGGAGTCAAGTGGCTCCTGAGCTGGTAAAACGTCTCTAGTCGCTAGCGCACTAGAAACCAGACCTGCTAGCGGGCCAGACGAGTCCTCGCTACTAGTAAGAGTTTAGAGTAGGGCTTGTGACTGCGAACGAGATCGATCAGGCCCTGGTGGCGGAACCCGAGCGGATCGGCCTTCTGCTGATCGCTGCGGACGAGGACCAGTGGTTCGACCGGAAGTCCTCGCGGATGGCGGCGAAGGATCTCGCGCCGGCGCTGGTCGCGTTCGCCAATGCCGAGGGCGGGACGGTCGTCGTCGGCTTGCATAACGGCAAGGTGCAGGGCTTCGCCGGCAGCAGGCAGAAGCTGAACGACTTCCGGCAAGCGCCTTTCGACTTCACCGCGCCGCCTGTGCGGGCGACGTTCGAAGAGGTCGCCTGCGTGAATGAGGCTGGCGATCCTGACGTGGTGCTGGTGATCCGGATCGATCCCAGCGAACACGTGCATGAGACCCAGTCGGGTGACTGTTATCTGCGGGTCGGCGACGAGAGTCGGCGGCTGACGTTCGTGCAGCGCCAAGAGTTGCAGTTCGACAAGGGGCAGAGCCAGTACGACGGCCAGCCCGCGCCGGGTGTGGACTTGTCGGACGTGGACGGCAACCTGCTGAACCACTACAAGAAATCGATGGGGGCGTCGTCGGTACAGAAGATCCTGCAGGCACGGAGCCTGCTCACCCGCGACGAGAAGATGACCAACGGCGGGTATCTGCTGTTCGGCCGGACGCCGGGTCTGCTGTTCCCTCAGGCCTATGTTCGTGTCCTGCGGTTCCTCGATACCGAGCGCGGCACGGGTGCCGGGTTGAACATCGAAGAGGGGATGGATCTGCGGATCGAGGGTCCGATCCCGACTGTGGTGCAGCGAGCCAGTGCCGAGATCGAGAAGCTGATGCCCAAGAGGCGGGCGTTGCAGCCTGACGGGACGTTCGGCCCAACACCGATCGTGCCGCGTGATGCCTGGCTGGAGGGGCTGGTAAACGCGGTCATTCACCGCTCGTACAGTCTCGCCGGGGATCATATTCGGGTCGAGATCTACCCGAACCGGATCGAGATCGAGAGCCCGGGGCGGTTCCCCGGCTTGGCCAGCCCCACTAAGCCGCTGGAGATCAGCCGGTTCGCCCGCAACCCCAGGATCGCCAGGGTGTGCGCGGACCTGCGGATCGGGCAGGAACTTGGTGAGGGCATCAAGCGGATCTTCGCGGAGATGCGCCGCGTGGGGTTGACCGATCCGATCTACCGGCAGACCGCGGGCACGGTGCGGCTGAGCTTGGTGAACGTGCCCAGTCTTGATCCGCGGCTGGCTGCCCAGCTGCCGTCGGGCAGTCAGCGTGTCCTGGCGATCCTGCGGACGGCGGGCGGATCGCTGGGGACGGGAGACATTGTGGACGCGCTGGGGCTGAGCCGTCCGGCGACGATGACCCGGCTAAGGGCTCTGCAGAAGTTCGGCCTGGTCCGCCGGATCGGGAAGTCGCCCCAGGACCCGCGGGCGGTGTGGGAGCTGATCGACGGTTCCTGACCGGCCGGCTGGTTGTGTGGCGCGAACCTGGAAGGGCCACGGCTGTCGAGTGATCAGCCAGGGCTTCGGGCGGGCCGCTGCGCCGACTCGCGACCTGGGGCGTCAGGGTCTGGAATGCTGGGCGGATGGACTTTGAGCAGGCGCTGACCGCTGACGAGCTGTGGGGCTGGCCGGTCGAGGTGCTTGACCAGCTGTGGCAGCTGCGGTCGCGGGCGCAGCATGGTGAGCTTTCGCTCGAGCAGTGGCGTGAACAAGACGCCGCACTGCGGCCTGGCCACCCGCGGGTGGACGTCGAGGAAGTCAGCGAGTTCCGGCTTTCCTGCCTGATGGACCTGCCGGCGGATGTGCCGCGCGATGCCCGTGACCGGCTGCTGCACCGCATGATGGTGCTCACTGTGCCCGCACCGACTGACGAAGATCTGTGGCAGGAACTGGCGGAGATCGTCGAGTCGATGAGTGATCCGGATTTTCGCCGGGCGGATCTGCAGCGCAAGCTGGGGGCCCGCCGGGACACCGTCCGGTCCTGGCTGGCCCGGCCCGGCAGCGGTGTCGACATGTTGTCAGGTTTGCCATGGGCGACAATTGCGCGCTACAGGGTGGTGGAAGATCCGGTCCTAGGGCCGGTGCCGCAGTACGTGGACTCGGCACGAAAAATGGCGTTGAGCGAGGCGTCCGAGGACGAGCGTCGCCGCGCTGCGTTGTTTGTTGACGATCGTGACCGTCGGATGGACGAGGCGATGGCGGACTTCAACCGGGCTGGTTTGCTGGGCTTGGTGGACTTGCTCAAGGACGCCGCAGTCGGGGATGACGAACTGAAGCCGGCGTTCGCCAAGCAGGTGGATATTTGGCGAGATCCGCTGGTGCAGGGGCTGCTGATGCGGGAGACATCGCATGGATGGCAGTTGTCCGATGAGGATCTCGAGCCGTAGCCCGTCCGGTCGCGCCGGGCGGTGCACACCGCCGTGGTGGTGTGCCTTGCTGCGGGTGGGAATGCTTTCGGGTCCGGTTGCTCACGACGAAGAAGGTCTCGACATGCCCCACCGTGGCCGCTCGGCAGTACTGGACGGCGAGACAGAACCACGTCCTTCACTGCTGAGGACGACGTTGGCTCGGCACATTGCCTATTGGCTGACTCTCGGGATAGCCGTCTTTGCCGGGATGTCGGCGCTGCTGTGGTGGCTGTTGAGCGGCTCCGGGCTCGCCAGCTCCGCCGGAGACCGGCAGCAAGTGCTCGATCTTCTCAAGATCGCGTTGACCCTCACCGGCGGCATCGGCGGTGTCATCTTCCTGATGGTCGCCTACCGCAAGCAGCGCTTGGGCGAAGTCGCCGAGCAGCGAGAGGTGGCCGCCAGCAGGCGGGAAGAGACCAAGCTATTCACCGACAGGTTCATGAAAGCCGCCGAACAACTCGGCCACGCGATCGCCACGGTGCGGCTGGCCGGGGTATACGCGATGGCCGAACTCGCTGATGAAACGATCGAGCGCCGTCAGATGTGCATCAACGTGCTGTGCGCCCACCTGAGAATGCACTGCGAGCCGCAGCCGCCCAGCTCCGTTGCCGGCCTGGCGCAGTGGCATGGGGAGCGTGAAGTCCGCCAGAGCATCTTTCGGGTGATCGCCGACCATCTCCGCGGCGATGTGCCTGTCTCGTGGCAGGGGCATGATTTCGACTTCACCGGTGCGCTCATCGATAGTGCGGACTTCCACGCGATCCGGGTCACCGGCGGCACAGTGTCCTTCGAGAAGGCGGTGTTCCCGGGCGGCAAGGTCGACTTTGACGGGGCTGTCCTGTCCGGCGGGGTCCTCGACTTCAGCGGCGCGATCGTGTCGGGAGGAACCCTCAACCTGGGGTGCGTGAAGCTCGCCGGATCTGTCGTGCATTTCCACGGGGCGGAACTGCGTGATGGCTTCCTGGACTTCAGCTACTCGTGGCTGACCGGCGGCGCCCTGAACTTGGATGACATGAACCTCGCGGGCGGCAGCATCGACTTTGGCAACGCGAAGTTCTCCGGGACTCGCGTCACCTTCAGTTGCGCGAGGTTCGAGGGCGCCTGGGCTGATTTCCGGCACGCCAAGTTCCTCGCCGGAACCTTGGCCTTCGGTGACTGCTCGTTTAACCGGGGCAGTGTCGAGTTCGGCCAGGCCGAGTTCGCCGGCGGCTACGTCGGGGTGCACCGGGCCAGCTATGGCGGGTGTGTTATCCATTTCGAGAACCCGAAATCCTGGGACACTCCGCCCATAATCGATACACACAACGACGAAGACGTCACCGCGTCGGTGCGGCTGCCAGTTCCTGCCGCTGATGATCGCCTCGACGTAATGCCAGATGGCGTGCATCGCTGAATCGTTGACGCTCGCAGCTAGTCACGGCCGCGCAGGTAACGTAGTCGGGGTGGGCGCAGGAGCGCGAGCGCAGGGTCGGCCGTGACTCGGTAGCGGATGATGTCATCGTCGATGGGGCCGGTGACCGAGCGCGCGGCCGGTCCGTAGGTAACTCGGCCGGTGTCCGGGTTGTGGCCTGAGATGGCGATCGGTGCCTGGACGACTTCGGCGTGCCAGATGGTGGCGACCCGTTCAGTGGCCCGGGATTCGCAGACAATGTAGAAGCCGGACCGCGCGATCGTGCGCTGCCGGACCCGTTCGGCGGCGTAGGAGTCGAACGGGGCTTTCAGATAGTCGCGCCAGGACAAACCGACGGCGAACGGGGAGCTTGTTCCGTCGCAGGCGTCGCCGAGGCCATGGATCACGGTCCACTCCTGCCGCGTGCGGCGGTCAATCCACTCAAACGTGACGTCGGCTCCGGCGGGCAGGACCGTTCGGCCGAGGTCGACTTCCGCGCAGTCGAGAATGAAGACCGATTGGTTACGAAAGCTGTATCTGCCCTGCCGGCGCGAGCGGGGGTGGTCGCGCAGGGTCACCAGCAGTTCGTGGCCGGTGTTGTTGGTCAACTGGCCGCGGGCCACGACCTCCAGGCTGTCGGCTTCGTGCTGTTCGGCCCAGGTTCGAGCCTCAGCGCCGACGATGCCGCCCTGGTCGCGGGCGGTGGCGGGCCGGTGTTCGACCTCGGTCAGCACGAGAGTGGCGGCCGGAGTGTGGCCGGCTCGGGCGTTCTCGTAGTTGACCTGCCCGATGACACTGGCCACGTCGAGGGACCGCCGGCCGGTGCGCGCGCTGCGGCGACTGTAGAGCAGCGACCCGAGCGCGATCACCAGCGACGCGACGCTGACCCATTCCGCGCGCATCCACTCTCTTGGTGGTTAGGTTCCCGGCTGAGCGTGACCAGCGGTGGTGAAGGCCAGCCGTTTCGGCAAGCATGCCAGCCGTGTGGGCCTGCTGGCGGGCGCGGACGGCGCTCGTTACCGGCGGGTGCGCGTCAGTGAGTATGGCGGGGTGCTGGTCTGGCAGGGTAGGCGTTATGGATGTTGATGAAGTGCTGACAGCCCAAGAGTTGTGGGGTTGGCCGGTCGACGTTCTCGACGAGCTGTGGATCTTGCGAGACCGGGCGTGGGACGGCGAGATCACGCTCGAGCAGTGGCGGGAGCGGGATGCGGCGATTCGCGCGGGCCGGCCACCAGCCGATCGGGACGAGGTCCGCGAGCTTCGCATTGCGTGGATCGAGAACCCGCCAGACGAGGTGCCGGACGATGTTCAGTCTCGGGTACTGCACCGCTTAATGGCGCTGAGCCAGCCGGCACCGAGTGATGATGAGCTGTGGCAGGAATTGGAACGTGTGGTCACGGCTCTGGGCGATCCGAAGCTTCGGCATGCCCGCCTGCTGGATAAACTTCGCGCCGGCCGGGACCGCGTCGAGTCATGGCTGATCCGCGATGGTGGCGGCATCGACATGATGTCGGGGTTGCCGTGGTCGCAGATCGCCCGGTACCGCGTTGTGGATGAGCCTGGCCTGGGGCCGGTGCCGCAGCATGTTGACGCTGCACGCAAGTTAGCGATGCGCGACGCATCGGAGGCCGACCGCAAGCGGGCGGTGTTGCTGGCCGGCGATCGCGATCGGACGATGGCCGGTGCGGTGGCGGAGATGAGCCAGCATGTTCTCACCGGGCTGGTCGCGTTGCTGCGGGACGCGGCGGACGAGGATGAAGAGTTGGTGCCGGTGCTGGCCGATCAGCTCAACATCTGGACCGATCCGCGGCTGCAACGCCTATTGCTGAGGGAAACCGCGCAAGGCTGGCCGGCCTCGCTCGCCAGCGGCCAGTCATGAGGGGCAGGGTGTTCTGTCTCCCGGCGGCGTGGCGAGGGACGTGGTTTCCCAGGTTGTGCTGCCTCTAGCGTGCGACTGTGCCTTTGCTGGCGCGGATCATTTCCGCGATGATCCGCCTCCCTCCGATGTCCAGCATGTTCTGCACGATTACCCGTTTGCGTTCGCTCTCCTGCGTGCGGGTGTCCGCGCAGGCTGCCTCGATCGCGTTGAGGTGGTTCTTCTTGTCGCGCTCGGAGAACCGGTCTACGCCGCGAATGTAGTTGCAGGTGAACCGCTCAATCTCGCCTAGGGGCAGTTCTCCGATCTTGGGCATCACGACCGTGGTCAACCACGAGGATTGGGCTACCGCGCCGTGGTCGTCGAGTGCCTCGTCGATGATCTTCCGGAGTTCTCGGTAGCGTTGCCCCAGCCCCAAAGCGGTGTGTTCCTTGCCGGACTTCAGCGTTGCCAACTGCGCGCGCAGCAACACCGGCCCGCTCAAGCCGGCGACGATCCCGCCGACAAACCCAGCCGACCAGGTTCCCGGTCGATCCAGAAGCGGCAGGACCAGAACCAGCACTAGCACGGCTGCCACAAGGTCCAGCCCGACGCGGGCGGCCAGCCACCCCAGAATGTTTGGTCGCCGATAGGCCAGCGGCTTGGTCAGCGACGAGTTCAACTCGATCGAGGTCACCGCAACCGACAGCACTCCAGCCGATAGGAAACCAGGCATCGTCGCGCTCATCCGGCTCCTCCGATGAGCGAGTCAGCTACTTGCTTGCGGTATCGAACAGCAGACCCGGCACCATGTTTGTCGTGCTCGGCGCCCAGCAGACCCAGCCCCATCAGGCGCGTGATCGAATCTCGTGCCCGGCTCGGCGGCAACGCGGTCGCGCTGCATAACTGCGCCAAATCCAATGCCACACCCTGCTTCGTGCGCATCAGGATCTGAATCTCGTCCGCACGCAGCAACAGCTCCAGCAGGGCACGACTGTCCGCGGCGGACTCCACACCGGCAGCCAGCAGAGCGCTCTGGGCGGCCTCAGCGCGCAACCGGGCCAGCGCCCGCTCGGTGGACGCCATGAGCTTCCGCTCACTCCGACGCGCCGCCGCCGCCGACACGAGAGCTCCGATCACTGCCGCCAGTGCCGCGACGAGCGCGGCCCCGGTCGACATCCAGCCACTCACAGCCAGACCACCTTTCCTCGTCCTGCCGCTTCACGCAAGTCGCGGCGCGAACACGGCGCGTTACACACTCAAGGCCCGCGAAATTGCGGGTCCTGCTATGAACGTTCTCGAACGTGCCCGCGATAGATCATCGATGCCGCGGCCGCGCTGGTCACCTCTGGCCATAGTCGCCCGGACAGCCGCCGAGCTTGATGCGCGCGCGTCTCATCGGCGGCGTTCTGGTCACCTTCACCCGACCGGGAACAGTCCCTTCCGCGGCATTTGTGGTCGCGGCGGCGGAGTCAACACGACACGCCGCTGTGGATGTGTCTAACTGTCGGGTGCCTGTAGACTTAGAGTAGGTTTTGACGTTTAAACGGCAAAGCAAACGTGCTGGTCACGGGCCGTCTTGGAGGTGGTGTTGCTGTGGCTAGGGTGCATGACGTGGCAGCGGCGCTGCTGGCCGAGACTGGGCCGGTGACGACGATGAAACTGCAGAAGCTCGTCTACTACTCGCAGGCCTGGCACTTGGTGTTCCACTCCATGCCGCTGTTCGAGGACGCGATCGAAGCATGGCCGCAAGGTCCGGTGACCCGATCGTTGTACGAGAAGCACCGGGGCCAGCTGCAGGTGTCGGTCTGGCCGGCCGGTGACCAGGCCAAGCTGGCTCCTCTCGAGCGGGATACGCTGCGGTGGGTGCTGGAGAAGTACGGCCGCTTCTCGGCGGAGTCGCTGTCGCAGATGACGCACATGGAAGCCCCGTGGCTGATCGCGCGAGGCGCACTCGGGCCGCGTGATCGGTCGTCAACGGCGATCGACCGGCAGCAGATGAAGCACTTTTACGGCCGCCAGCAATCCCCGATCGACGTTGCGGTCTCCCAGGTGATGGCGAGCGCGGCGATCGAGGGTGTGGAGTTCGACGACACGCAGCAGGAGAAGCTGCGGGCGGTGGCCAGCGGAGCGGTGTCGGCTGATGACGCGGTCGCGGACGTGATCCGGCGGGCCCGCCGTCAGTGACCGACCCGTACCTGATTCCCGGCACGGATTGTCTGGCGAACAAGCTCGACCTTGAGGACCCGGCGGAGCTGCGGGCGGCCGAGGGTGAGATCGTCGCGTACCGGGACATCGTGCTGAGCAGGGAGACGCTGCCCGGCGAGTACAACCTCACCCATATGCAGGCCTTTCACCGGGCACTGTTCGGTGACGTCTACGCGTGGGCCGGGCAGATCCGTACGGTCAACATCCACAAGGGCCGGACCACGTTCGCGTTGACACCGTTCATTGAGGATGAGACCTCGTCGGTCCTGGCGGGCCTGGAAGACGACGGCTGGATGATCGGGCTGAGCCTGGAGCGTTTCGTGGAACGCCTCGCGTATTACTATGGCGAGCTGAACGCCTGTCACCCGTTCCGGGAAGGCAACGGCCGGACGTTGCGGGCGTTCTTGCGTCAGTTATCGGCCGCGGCGGGGTTCCGGCTCGACTGGTCGGCGCTGGACAAGGTCAGCAACATCGCCGCGTCGGAGCACGCGTGGCGTACGAAGGACTACTCGCAGCTACGTCAGGTGCTGGCCCCGGTTGTGGTCCGCATGTAGTTAGGTGATGTGTGCCTGCAGGCTTCACCCGGTTGTCACAACAGTCGCAGGGCATTCATGACCAGCAGGGCGAGCGTGACTGTGCCGGCGAAAGCTATGCCGCCGCTGGTGATCGCTGCGACCGTGCTTCCGCCGCCCAGGGATGCGAGGATTCCGGCCACCAGAGCGAGGATGATGCCGAGCAAGACGGCGATGATGACAAGGAGCACCCGCTGGGCTCCGGGCTTGTCCATGGGGAGGTGGCTCCTTGTGCATGGCTGGTGTGCGGTGCGGATGAAGCGAGACAGTAGCACGCGAGACTAAGCGGTACTATGGGTAGACATTGAAGGGTAGATATGGTTCGACGCGCAACATCGACCGGGCCTGTGGACGGTCCGCTCGCGGAGTTCGCTACCGAACTGCGCGCCCTTCGTGCTGACTTAGGCAGTCGTGCTCCGACGATCGATCAGATCAGCTCGGCTGAGAATATCCCCAGGTCAACCCTGTACGCCGCCCTCAAAGGCGCTCGGCTGCCCGGCCGCGACGTCGTGGCCGCCCTCGCTCGCGCATGGGGGGGTGACGAAGCCGAGTGGATCGGCAAGCGGCAGGCGATTGAGGACCTGTTAGCCGAGATCGACAGCCGCCGGCCGTCCCAGGCGCTGCGGGACGGAAGCCTCTGGTTGACCGTACCGCCAGAACGCACCGTGCTAGTAGCGGTCGGCAACGGCTCTGTGGAGCGGATGCTGGACGTGGTCTCGTTGTTGAGCAGCGACATCAGAATCCGGGTGGTCTTTACCGTTCACGACAGGTTGTCGTTCGGCTCTGAAGCGTCACGCCTCGTGCAGGCGCGCGGGCTGGTCGAAATCCCGTGGCGAGAGGCGATGAACCACGCGTTCGACTTGATCGTGACGACCAACGCCGGCTGGGACACGTTCATGCCGAGCGGGCCGTTGGCCGTTCTGTCGGCGCCGTTGAGGACCATTGTGCCGATCGGAGAGAAGGTTCAACCGTCACAAACGGTGCCTCGACGAGCCATCTTCGGGCTAGCGGCGGAATGGCTTCACGGCGAGGCCGATAATCGCAATGCCCGGGTGATGCTGGGTCTCGCCAGTGAGGCTGACTTACACAGGCTCCGCACTGTCGTTCCTGCGGTGGTTGATCGTGCGCAAGTGATCGGCGACCCGTATTTTGACCGAATCGTGGAAAGCTGGCCGCAGCGCGCCCGCTACCGGCAGGCTCTCGGCGTTGATCAGGGACGTCACCTGGTCACTGTCACTTCTGACTGGACCGGGAACGCATTACTCGGCCGGGAGCCTCGCCTGCCGGAGACACTGATCACGCAGCTGCCGCCCGACAAATTCCGCGTTGCGTTGATCCTGCACCCGAATGTCTGGGCTGCGCACGGCACGTGGCAGCTCACGCAATGGCTACATGATGCGCTCGCCGCTGGCCTGCTCCTGGTTCCTCCGACTGATGACCAGCGTGTGGCACTGATCGCCGCCGACTGCGTCGTCGGCGATCACGGATCAATGACCGTATACGCCGCGGGGCTGGGACTTCCTGTTCTGGCTGTCGGCGAAGGCCCTCACGATGGCGCGTCCATGGCTACCGAGAGATCCCTGACCAGCGGCCCAGCGCAGGAGCTTGATCTCGATGGCGACCTTCGCGTGCAGGTAGAAGCGGCTATCAAGCACACCAAGGCGGTCAGTGCGGCGGGGCGGCGCTCGCAGGCCGCGGCGGCGAACAAGAACGCTCAGGTACTGCGTACTAGTTTGTACGAGCTGATGAAGCTAGATCCGCCCGCTGATGCGTCTGTGCGCAGCCCAGTCACGTTGTCAGTGTCGTATGCGGACGATGCCGCGATTGCTCACGGGCACGATTCCGGCAAAGCGTCGCTAGCCTGACATAAATTCGCCCTGGAACCCGAGGAACTCCTGGGGGATCAGTTTCACGAAGTGGCGACAGTGGCCTGGTCCGGGCCGCGCGCTGGCTGGGTTTCTTGTTAGTCGGTGGGCCGGTGCCGGAGGAAGGCGAGGACGGCTGCGACCCGGCGGTTGAGGGGTTCTTCGGTGAGGCCGAGTTTGCTGAAGATGGCGTTGACGTGCTTTTCCACGGTGGAGGGGGACATGGTCAGTGCCTGTTCGATGCCGAGGTTGGTTTTGCCCTGGGCCATTTCGCGTAATACATCGAGTTCGCGCGGGGTGAGGGCGGCTAGCGGGGAGTCGGCGTTTCTGGTTTGCCTGGCGACGAGTGCTTCGACGACCATGGGGTCGATCACGGACCCGCCGCCTGCGACCTCACGCAGTGCCCGGATGAGGGCGTCGAGGTCGCCGAGCTGGTCTTTGAGCAGGTAGGCGAGGCCGGATGTGCCGTTGCGCAGCAAGGCGAACGCGTAGCTTTCGTCGGTGTGAATGGAGAGCACCGCTACTCCGATTCCGGGGTGCTCGGCGCGGATCGCGTGGGCGGCGTTGATGCCTTCCATGTGGTGGCCTGGTGGCATCCGGATGTCGGTGAGCACGGCGTCGGGGGTCAGCCGGCGCACCGCGTCGCGTAGTTCGTCGGCGTTGCCGACCGCGGCGAGTACGTCGACCTCGCCGGAGTCTTCCAGCAGGGCGCGGGTGCCTTCGCGGACGAGGTACTGGTCCTCGGCGATGATCACGCGGAGCCGGTCAGTCACTTGTTGCCTCCGATGGGCATTGTGGCGTGCACGGTAGTGCCGGTGCCCGGTGAGCTGTCGATGGTGAGCGTGCCGCCAAGGGTTTCCACCCGGTCGCGCAGGTTCGCGAGCCCGTGCCCGTTCCTGCTGGCCGAGGTTATGCCGGTGCCGTCGTCGCGCACCAGCACCGCGAGATGACCGTCGCGTGTGGTCAGTTCGATGCCGGCGGTGTGGGCGGCGCCGTGTTTGACGAAATTGGTCAGGGCTTCGCAGACCACGTAGTAGGCGGCGCCTTCGATCTCGGCGTCGAAGCGTTCAGCTAGCAGCGCGGTGTCGGCGTGTACGTGGATGTCGAGGGGGACCCGGTCGGCCTTGGCCTGCACGGCGGGAACGAGTCCCTGGTCGCTCAGTACCGGCGGGTGGATGCCGTGTGCGAGCTCGCGCAGGTCGGTGAGCAGGTCCCGGGTGTCGCGCTGCAGTTCATCGAAGACGTCGTCGCGGGATCGGTCGCCGCGGCCGAGCTGGTTGCGTGCGAGCCGGAGTTTCATGATCAGCGAGACCGCGTTCTGCTGGGCGCCGTCGTGGATGTTGCGTTCGATCCGGCGCCGCTCGGTGTCCTGCGCGGTGACGATGCGGGCACGGGAGCGTTCCAGTTCGGCGACCTGTTCAGCGAGCCGGGCGGTGAGCTGGACGTTGGCGATCGCGGTGGCTGCCTGACCGGCCAGGGTGGAAAGCAGCACGCGATCGTCGGGCTGGTAGCCGCCGTCCTTCGCACCGCATTCGATGGTGCCGACCATCTCGCGGCCACGTTCGAGTGGAACGGTCAGCATGGTTTCACCGGATGGCTGACCCGCGACCGCGGTGGCGTCTGGCAGCGTCACCCGTACCCAGCTGGCGGCGAGTCCCTGGTGGGTGGTGTCGGCGAGGCGTGGTAGCAGGTCGCCGAGTTCGACGGTGTGCTCGAGGCGGGAACCGAACGCGGTCAGTACCTGGTAGCGGTTGATCCGTTCGCCGAACACGATCCGGTCGGCGAGTTTTTCCAGCCGCCGGCGCAGCGGCTGGAAGATAACTGCGGCACCGATCGTCATGACTACGGCGAGCTCAACCGGGATGCGGTTGCCGAGCGCCAGACCGGGTGCGGCGGCCAGACCGAAATATATACCGGCGATGCCGAGGGAGAGCACGCCGAACACGACCGAGCGCCGCAGCGTCACATCGACGTCGAACAGCCGGTGCCGGACGATCCCGATGACGGTGATGGCCGAGAGCGTGAGCAGCACGACGATCCCCAGGGCGAGACCCCCTTGCCGCCAGAGAGGATTGTTCTGTCCGAACTGGACGGTGAGCGCGCCGTAGGCGAGTGAAACCGGGATGATGAGCGCCATCGCATACACCATCGACCGCATGCGAGCCTGGAGTTGCCGGCTGGCGTGCAGGTAGCGGGATGAGAGGATGACGGCCACCACGATGGGCCCGGCGAAGCCTTTGGCCGCGGCGCCTGCCGGCCCGGCCAGCCACGCCAGTTGCGGCACCGCGAACGGGCTCGGCACCTGCGGAGCCGGGTCAAGCAGATACGGGTCGATCACCAGGTTCGGGCTGGCCAGCAGGAGCAGCGGCGGTAGCAGCAGGTGCAGCCACATCAGCCGCAGCAGGATTCGCTGCCATCTGCGTTCCACGCCGCCGTCGGGGAACGCGGACAGCATCTGTACCCCGATGATCACGCTTAGCTGGGCGAGGCATTGTGAGAGTGTGCTGGCCGGCCACAGCCAGCCGCCCGCACCGCTGGCCGCGTAGATGTCGCGGACCGGTACCGAGATCCCGTCGAAGACAGCCATTGAGCTGGTCAGCAGCAGCAGTCTGCGGGCTTGAGGGTGTTCCGGTCGCTGGCGGACCAGCCACACCGCGACCCCGAACAATGGTGCGACGCCGATGCTCATCCAGCTGAAGCCGGCGAGAACCCCGCCCCGCTCGGGAACTGCCGCGATATGCCAGCAGGCGGCCAGCAGCCCGGCGGTGCCGAGCGCGATGCCGGCGACTGTGGTGAACCGTTGGCGGGTAGTCATCGTTGACAGTGTCCCGGCCGACGATCAACCCGTCCACGGGGAAGACCCCACCGCCGCCCCGGGGCTGGCCTCAGGGCATTTCTGCGGCTGGCCTACCAGCGGCCGCACCCACCTCGCTCATAACGTGGAGAGACCGTCCTGCTACCGAGAGGTGCAAACAGTGTTGGCCGAATCCGAGGGGGAGAACGTGGGGCTGGCAGCGATCACGGCACGAGGGACCGGGCTGATGGCGGGTGAGCGCTGGTGAGCCGGTGGGGGTGGGCAGGGTGGGCGACGGTCCTGACAGGGTTGGGGGTGGTCGTGGCGTTAGCGGCGTGGCTGCTTCCCCTGCAGACGACCGTGAGTTCTCCTCCCTCGCCATCGGGGACTGCTCTGCCATCGAGCGCTGCGGCGGCTGTCACCTCGATGACGTCCCAGGAGCCGTCCCTGCGGGCTGCTTCGACGCCGTTCGAAGCGTGTCCGGACGGTTCGGTCTGTGTCTGGGAGGATTACTATTTCACCGGTGGTTTCAAGGCCTATGGTGTGAGCGCTCTGAACTACGCTGGTGACAGGTTTAGCGACGGAATCGCGGTCAACGACCACGTTAGTTCGTACTACAACAACACCAGCCAGTGGGTGAACTTCTACGTGGACGCGGGAACCCCTGCTGGTGACCCGTGTGTCCGGGAACAGCCACGCGGCTATCGCGCCGACTTGCGTGTGGAGGGCTGCGACAAGAACCTCAGTGCGCACAGCCCCGACGGCGGTTAGGTCGGCTAACCTGTCCTGCTGTGGTCGCGGGAGGTGACTCTTCGCCGAAGATCAGGTGCCAGCCGGGAGCGCGCGGTCGATGATGCCAGGCCAGGCCCGGCTCGTCGAGCACCTCTTCTACTGGTCGCAGCTGAACGCAGCGGCTGCCGCCTTTGCTGGCGGGTGGGTTGGTGACGATCGGATTATGCTGGTCGATGACGTCCTGGCCGACGTAGCGGGCGTGTTCGTGGTCCCCCGTGATGTCACGCCACAACGTCACTGGTCGGGTGGGCTGAGCCGAGTGGTGACGACCGGTGTCCAGTGGGGGATTTTATGCGGGTTGCCGGCGGTGAGCTGGTGTGCGGTGGCGGCCACGATGTCTGGGGTGAGGATCGTGTGCTGGGATTGCCGCAGGAGTTCGATGACCAGCGGCAGGATGACGGTGGTGCTTTGCCGGGTGCGGACGGTGGAGCGGAAGCCGACGTAGCCGGTGTCGTGGGAGAGCACGCCGCTGATGGTGGTGAGATGGTCGGGTCGTCCGGTGTAGCAGCTGTCCATGATCAACCCGGTGCTGGCGATCCTGCGGCCCTGGCTGTGGGACGTGAACTCGTGCCATCGAAGCAGCGGTCCGTCGTCGGTCCAGCGGGTCGCGCCGATTCCGCCGTCTGGGAGGCCGGGCTGGGGACGGAAGCCGTGTCCGGACACGACGATGAGAGTCGCGGGTTCGCTGAGCGCCTGCACCATGCCGGGGGCATCGACACACTCGCGGACATCGATGTCTGCTGGTGGTTGCCCGTCGAACGCGTCGGTCGCCTCGTGGTGAACGCGGCGTATGAAGGTCCGGCCGGCGCGGAACGCCCGGAAGGTGACCAGCCGGATCTGCTGTGTCCGCGTGCGGGGCATGAGCAGACTCTAGTGAGAGTACGCGCGCGCCTCGATGATGCAGAGGGGCAGCGAGACGGTGCCGGTGAGCCGGAGCCGGTCACTGATTGATCGCGTTGTGGTGTTGCTGCCGCCGTCGGCGGCCAGGAGGAGGCCGTCCGGGGGGTTTGCCCGATGTCATGCGGGTGATGGCGGCTAGTGGCTCTCAAGGACATGGGCACGACAGCCGCTTAAGAAACGTGGGCAAGAGGCTTTCGGACGAAGAGAAGGCGCGGCGGGCGGCGCAACGTCGTTACGCCGATGCGCTACAGGCGGAGCAGGACGCGGTCCGGTTCGAAGTACGCGAGCGGGAGTGGGAAGCGAACGGAACGCGCCTGACCCAAGAGGAAATCGCTGCTGGTGCCGCGTGCCGGGGATGCGGGCTGCCGATCGACGACGGCCTAGGTGCGGGCGTGCCGCCGATCAAGATGACTCCCGAGCAGCGCGCCGACTATGACGCCGCGAACGCGGAATACCTGGGCCGGCACGGTGATTGCCGTGCGCACCGCTGGTTGGTCGGAAACTCCCGGGCGGAGCACTGCGGCTACTGTTGCCCTCCACCGCCGGTCGATCCGGCCGTTCTGGAGGAGGTCTGGGCGATTTTCACCAGGTCGCCGCGGCCAGGGCCGGAGGACCTGGACATGTGGCGATTGACGTTCACCTGCGGGCACGTCGCGGAGAAGACGCAGCATCGCTCGAACGAGCGATGGACCGGGAGCACGGCGACGTGCGGTGAGTGCGGCCAGATTCGCGGGATCGTGGAGACGGAGAAGCTGCCGGCCGGTGAAGTGCGGCGGCGCGCGGACATGGAGCGGTTGACGCGGGAGTGGGAGCAGGCCGAGCGGGAGCGGGACCGCGCGCAGAAGAAGGCCGACGCAGCGGCGCGCCGGGCGGGCAAGATCCAGCGCGAGCTGGACGAGTTGCAGAAACAGGCTGTGCCGGTCGGCAGGTGAGTCAGCGGGCACGGTAGTAGCCCTTGTGGGTGTTGCGTTCGATGAACTCGAGCAGGTGTTCGCGGGAGATGTACTTGCGGGTGCCGAGCAGGACATGGTCGATGTCGCCGTGGCCGACCATCTGATACAGCGTCGAATAGCTCAGGCCAAGAGCTTTGCCGGCGTCCTTCAGGCTGAGCAGCAGCGGGCCGTCGGCCGCGAGCGAGGTGGGTTTGATGACGGTGGTCTGTTCGGCCTCGATGACGTCGAGCTCGGTGCCGGTCGTTTTCCAGGACCCGAGGTAGCCGTAGGGCCGCTCGACCTCTTCCTGCACTTTGGCGGCGGCGTCTTCCTCGCTGGCCGCGCGGACGAACCGCTCGGCGACCTGGACGCGGGTGACGACGACTTTGTAGCGCATGACGCTCTCCTGGATGGTGCGCGCGGTGCGGGTGACGGGCGGCTTGGGCCGGCGGCCGATGCGCTGCATCGCGCGGGCGGTCGTGTCGGGCACGGGATGGTCGGTGCGCCGTTGACCGCGGCCGAGCCGTACCGCGGGTGGGTCGGTCGCGGTGGCGTGGCTGGCGATGACCGGCGGGTAGCGGCCATGGTCGAGGTAGAAGCGGCCGCGTTCGGTGATCGCCGCGGCCCAGACCTTGTGTTTGCGGCTGATCGTGGCGAGCCCGCGGCTTTGCAGGGCTCGGATGGTGACTTTGTGGCTGTGGTCGGGCCAGTCGCGTTCAGGACATCCCTCGCCCAGCCAGCGCAAGAGCTCAACCTGGTGAGGCGTCAAGGGTGGCGGCACAGCGGCAGTCCATCAGTCCGTAGGACAGAAAGGGACCCTCGGCCAGCGCGGATACCGGAACGGGTGACGTTCGCCCGCGAGGGAGTCGAACACGCATTCGGGCGAAGTCCCGGCGTCGCTGGGTTGGGCAGTCGCTGTCCCGGGCCGCGGACGTGGTCGCGGCTGGCGAGGTGGTGGCTTGCCAGCACGCCACGTTGTGCGTAGCATATATGTCACGCTCCTGTGGAGGTGATCTGACCATGTCGACCCTGCGCTCCCGTTTCTGGGATGACCTTGTCGAGGACCTGCGAGACCCGGAGTTGCTGCGCGCCTACATTGTCGAGAGCGTCCGGATCGAGACGATCGACCGGCTGATCAACATGCTGGACCAGGCGCGTGAGGCTGACGACCTGAGCAAGGCTGAGCTGGCCCGGTCCATCAGCGAGACTCCCTCGGTGGTGCGCCGCCTGCTGTCGGCAGGTCAGCGCAATCCGACGATCGGGACCTTGGCTGAAGTGGCCGCGGCGCTGGGGATGAAGATCACGCTGGAGCCGTTGGACGCGGATGAGCAGGCTTGCGTGACCGCGCCGCTGCGGATGGGTGTGGCCCAGGAGCCGGAGAAGGTCGCCGATGGCATTGTGCGGCGGCGGGAGCTGGCTACGTCGCCGTGATCAGCTGATCGAGCGCGGGTCGCGGCGGCGGTATTCGTCGCCGAGGGCCCGGACGGCGGCGTAGTCGCTGCTGCCGAGTTCGGTTCTGAACGGTTTGTCGCGGCCGTCGATGACAACGAGCAGGGGCTTGTCGACTCCTTCGGCGTCGTAGTCGAGCAGGCAGAACAGCCGGTAGTGGTGTCTGCCGGGGCCGTCGCAGCGGACTTCGAACCAGCCGGTCATGTCGCCGTGCATGGCCTCCCACATGCCGCCGCCGGCGAAGCGTTTGGGAGGTGCCGCGGCGACTGCGGCCAGCACCGCTTGCATCTTCGCCCGGACCTTGCCTGGGCAGACGGTGCGCAGGAAATCACGGCCGGGCGTGGCCTCGGCGGGGTCGTCGCCGGGGTGGCGAGTGAAGTAGACGATGTCATGAGCGTCGTCAGATGACGGGCCTGTCCGGATCGTCGCTGTGTTCTTTCGCGCCATCACCGAGGCCACTTTACTTGCGTGGTAGGACATTCCCGTGGGATAGGGGGTGACCGCGGCTGGTCGTGACCTGGGACGGGCTGTTCATCTTGCGAGCGGCATCTAAGCGACCATGCCTGGACACGCGGAAGGGAAGGCTTGCGGCCAACATGTGAACATCGCTGGCATAATATGCGCATGGCATCCTTTGGGCAGACGGTGAGCAGGCTCCAGCCGGTCATCAAGCCAATCTTCGACGCGTTGGACGCGGGCCTGACGGCCGCGGCGGCCGATCATGCTCGCCGCGGCCTGCAACGCCCAGATGACCCTTGGTACTTCGCTCATTCGGCCCGCCGGACGGTGTGCGACAAACTCAAGGCCGCTGGGCTTCAGGCTGTTGACGAGGACACTGGACGCCCCGCGAACCCCATGTCTGGTCTGCTGGTCACTTATGGTGGGATAGCGCTCAAGATCTTGAGGCCGACGATCGACAGGAGGGGCCGCGTGGTCCTGCCGATCCCGGGACCGTCGGCGAAGCGCCAGGAGTTCTGGCGCCAGCAGCCCGCGCTGGACTTGGCCGGTGTGCCGACCGACAACATCATCCTGCTGTGGCATGACAAGGACGGCGTGCTGGTCGAGCCGTTGACCTTGTTCCGGCCGCTGGGCGGCTCACACCGCCGCGACAGCCTGAAGCTCGATTGGCGCGGGACGCTTCAGCGATCGATGGCGACCATGCGAGCCGCCGACCTTGAGCTGCTGCCCGCTGTCGCCGAATACCCGGGCCTAGGAGCGCAACGACTGGGATGAGCGCAGGCGAACGTATTATCCAGCTGCGTGAGCTGCATAAGCTCACGCAGATTGCGCTTGTCGAAAAAATACCCGAGCTGACCCAGCCGAGGCTGTCGAGGATCGAGAAGGGCAAGGCCGAGCTCGACGTGCACACCGCTGCGCTCGTCGCGGCGAATCTGGGGGTGAGCCCAGAGTTTTTTGAACGACCGTCTGTGCCGGGCCTGGTGGCGCATTCCCCGCAGTTTCGTGCCCGCAGTAGCCTGACCGAGCGGACACGCAGCGCGGCGCTGGGCTGGGCCGACGTTATCGACGAGGAGTACCGCCGGCTGTTGACCAGCGCGCAGCCGATACCGGTGACGATGACAACGTTGCATGGTGTGCCAGCACGGGAAGCGGCTGGGGAGGTTCGCCGGTGGCTAGGGTTTGATGAGTCCAGCCCCCTGCCGTATGTGGTGCTGGCAGTTGAGCGTTTAGGCGTGAGTGTGCTCGGCTTGCCGAACAGTGAGAGCAACCTGGATGGTTTCTGCGCCTGGCATGACGACATCCCAGTGGTGGCGTTGTTGGACGGAGTTCCTGGCGATCGGCTGCGGTTCACGCTCGCGCACGAGTTAGGGCATCTGGTGCTGCACCGTGCAGGGCAGACGGGCAAAGAGGTCGAAGCTGAGGCCGACGCCTTTGCTGCGGAGCTGTTGACTCCCCTGGAGAGCATGCGTTCGGACCTGCCTAGGCGGGTCACGTTGAGCGCGTTGACCATGGTGAAGACTCAGTGGGGAGTGTCGCTGCGGAGCCTGATCCGGCGGGCGCGGGAAGTCGGGTTCATCGACCAAGACCGTGCCACCAGTTTGTATAAGCAGATGAGCTCGAGGGGCTGGAATCAGCATGAGCCCGGGCATGTGCCGGTGGAAAAGCCTCGCGGGTTCCGTAAGGCGGCGGAGATCCGGTACGGGGCGGGGCCGAACGTCGAGCTGATGGTCGAGGAGTCCAAGTGGTCGCACGAATTAGCGTTCATGGTGCTTAACCGGCATGCGAGGGCGGACGAGCTGCCATTCCTGCCAGAGCCGCGCCATGACACTATTCCCGTGTCGGACAATGTGGTGAGCTTGCATGCGCGCAGGCAGGGTCGACGATCGCCGTGACCGGCCGCCAGTCCCGCTGGACGTTGTTCTGGCGGGCGACAAGGGTGCGGCGACTCGGAGCGTAAGGTGCCCGGTAAACGGAGGTCCGCGGGCTCGCTATGCCATTGAGTAGCTACCTGTTTGCTCTCGACACCCCGCATTCTGAACCGCTTGTGGTGCGTGCGGGAAAACGCCCGTCCTGTTTCACGCGGAGCGTCTTGCCACAGCTGGGGCAGGGGTTTCTGGCGCGTCGGCGGCACCTTCGACCCGGTGCTGGCGTGGTGTAGTCGGTTGTTCTCGAGCCTCGGCACTCTTTCTGGGCCCATCCGAAGACTTCGATTTCGCCGGAGTGCTTCGGGACCGTCCCGTTCTTGTTTTTGCGCACTTCCAGGCAGTATTAGCCGCAGTGCATGTCCGTCCTCCTCGCGTGATGGCGTGAGACGGGTTACTGACCGCGACCGTTGGCGTCAGCCCCGTTGCTGGGCGGGCTCTTGAGCGCAGCGAGGTCGTTGATCGTGGCCACGACCACGTTCCAGGCGATCCGGACGGTGCTGTCTTTCGGCGAATACCCTTGCGTGAACTGCTTTTTCGGGTGCACGAGGTTGCGGTGGTTGCGCAGCACGTGGGCGTAGTCGACAACGTCCTTGGGCAGCCAGCCCTTCGCCTGCGCGAGATTGATCAGGCTCTCGAGATGATCGGTAGGGGCGGGGCCGTCGCTGTGCTGGCTGAGCGCGACGTCGTAGAGCACGCCTTCCAGGAGGCTGCCGAGCATGATGATCGCCGCGGTGGGCGCGCCGTGGTCCCAGCAGGCTTGCGCCTCATCCAGCCGGGCTGTGAGCTGCTCGCCGAACGCCGCGTCACTGACGACATCGGCCAGGCTCGCGGTCAGCTGCACCGGGGCCTGCATCGCCGGCCGGTTCATCGTCGGAGTCTGCGCGATGAGGACAGGCCGGCCGGACTTGTAGATGACCTGGTAGCCCTCCACAGCGAGCAGTTCGTTGAGCTCCTGAAGGACGGCGACACGCGTTTCGTCGTCGTCGAGGTACTCGCGGGGGTCTGCCAGCCGCAGCAGCACCGCTTTGAGTGCTTCGGAGTCTTTGCGGCGGCTGCGCAGGGTCTCGAGGACCGCGCGGTAGCGGCCGCCGTCGAGGTCTTTGACGCGGCGCCAGCCGGCGGCGGTGAAGAACCGGGTGATCTCGCTGCCGGTGCGGTAGTGCTTGGAGCCGTCGTCGCCGCAGATCAGCAGGGCCAGGCGGTCGAGGACGTTGTCGTCCAGTTCCACCAGGACGTCGTCGCTGGGGCGTTCGGTCGTGCTGGTCACAGGGTGTTCCCCTCGGTGGTGGTGTCGGTGTCGTCGTCGGGCAGGGTCACGGGTGTCCAGTCGTCGGGTCGCTGGGTGGTGTCGGTGATGTCGTCGGGGTGGATGCCGCGTTCGTCGAGGCGTTGCCACAGGGGTTCGAGTTCGCGGTCGGGGTCGAATTCGAACTCGCTTTCGCGGATCCGGATGACGTCCCAGCGCATGCGGCGTAGTTCGCGGTCGCGGCGGGCGTCGGAGATCTGCTGGGCGGTGCCGGTGTGCCAGAGGTGCCCGTCGCATTCGACGGCGAGCCGGCCACCGTCACCGACGACGACCAAATCGAGGCGGCGGGACCCGACTTCGTACTGGGGGACGACGAAGTAGCCGCGGCGTTTGATCTCCCGGAATACTTTCTGTTCGAACAGGGACTCGAATGGTGCGGTGCTCGTGGTGTCGCTGACTTCCTCCAGGCTTGGGGAGGTGCCGAACACCGAGGGCGGGGCGAGCATGTAGCCCATCAGGGAGGCGCGCAGGTCGTCGGGTTTGAGGTCGCCGATGCCGAAGGAGGTGTAGAGCCACATCTGGTCTTTGGCGCGGCTGGCGGCCACGTTGAACGCCTGCTGGAAGATCGGAGCCCGCTGGGCGCGGGGCTCGTCGGCGACGACCATGGACAGAAAGATCACGTCGCGTTCGTCTCCCTGGAAGTTCGCGGGGATCCCGACTCGGATCTTGCGCTGCTGGCGGTCTTCGGCCGAGATCTTGGCGTTGAGTTCGTGTTCCAGCAGCCGGATTTGCCCGGTGCCTTGCATGACGATGATCCCGAAGCTCTTGTCGTCGTAGCGCGGGTCGTCGAGGCATTCGGCGATCTGGGCGACGATGCGCTGGGCTTCGGCAGGGTTGCGGCGGCTGGCGTCGCGTCCTTTGACGTAGCCGCCCTCGACGGTCACCACCTTCAGCGGTTCGAGGTCGGCGGCGGTGCGTTCGCGCAGTGGGATGAGCCCGGGCCGGTCGTCGTCGCCGTAGAACTGGGTCGACGACCAGCCGATGATCTCGGGCATGCAGCGGAAATGCTCCCGCAACCGCACAACCGCGTCCCTCCCCGACCGGGCCGTGAGCAGCCCGTAGAGGTGGGATTTCGCGGTGAAGTTGAGCCGGATCTCCTCATCAATCCCCGACAGATGTTCGTGCAGGCTGTCGAACAGCGCCTCGGTTTTGCCGAGTCGGCTACTACCGGGGGTGCATTGCTTGTCATCGCCCACCACGATCACCCGCGGCGCCATCCACAACAGGAACAACTGCTCGACCCCGACCTGACTGGCCTCATCGACGATGACGACGTCGAACGAGTCCCGCACGGCGCTGATGTTCTCCAGCAGGTTCGGCAACGGCACCACCCACGCGGGCACCGCGTCCTTGGCTTTCTCCATCGCTTGGCGCGCGGCTTTGCGGTATTCGCGGACTTTGCTGCCGCCACCGGCGCCGACGTGGCTCATGTGCTCGCGGTAGCTGCGCAACGCCCGCGCGTGGGCGTCGGTCATCCGGTTCAGGCAGGCTGACAGGGCTTGGACGCCGGCGAGTTGTTCGGTGACCCGATGGATCTGGTCTTCGACCACGTCGAACTCGGCGACCAGCCGGCGTTCGTCCTCGGCGTTGCGGGTGGTGAAGATGAACTGCTCGGCTTTCGACCACGCCCATGCCGCCGGCAGCTCACCGAGGCGCTGGTCCCAGGTCGGGTCGTCGGCGGTCGCTTCGAGCAGCTCCAGCAGGGCCGGGTGAACATTGCGGAGTGTGCGGGCCAGCTGCGCGCGGCGCTGCTCGGCGGCGCGGTCGTGCCGGGCGAGGTCGAGTGCGTCCAGGCCGGTGCGGTAGGCGTCGAGGTCACGGTCGGCGACGGCTTTGACCAGCAACGCCAGCTCCGAGCAGGCGTTCTCGGCAGCCGCCCATGCGGCGACTTTCTGTTGCAGGCCCGCGACCTGGTGCCGGGCCTGCTCCAACGCGACGTAGTTGAGCGCTGCCGGGACGGCGTCGATCGCGCGGACGAACGCCGTGACGGTCGACAAGTCGATCGAGAGGGCGGCGCGCAGCAGTGTTTCGCGGAACACGCCGTGGATCTGGGCTAAGGCCACGATGTGGTCGAGCATTCGAGTGTTGTCGGCCAGCTCGGACAGAGCGCGGGTGAGGGATTCGCCGGCGATCGTCACACCAGCCTCGCCCCACAACCCGGCCAGCTGCACGGTGTCAACCTCGGCTTCGAGCCGGTAAAGGGCGGCGTTGATCTGTGCCAGGTTCTGCGGTGCGGTGCCGTCGACGGTGACGACCGTCAAGAACTCCTCGGCCTGTTTCTGCGCGGCGGACTTGGCGAACTTGCGGATCTTGCCGCCACCGGCGACGTAGTCGCGCAACGCCCGGCCGTTGTTGAGCAGCCCACGGGTTTTGCCGATGCCGTAGTTCCCGACCGGGGGCAGCTCGACCGCGAACTGCAGGCCCAGGTCGCGCATCTGCTGCTGAAGCCGGTCCGCGGTCTCCCGCTCGGCATACAGCCGCCGCCACAGTCCGTGATGCCGGCCGGCGAGGTGGTCGTCGACGGCGATCCCGACCCAGCCGCGCGCCGGCGGGATCGTGTGGTCCTCGCCGTAGCCCAGCTGCTGAAGTTGTGTGCGGGCCTGGTCGCCGAGACCACGCAGATGCGCCAAGACCTCCGGGCCGAGCGCGGCGAGGCGTTGGGTGAGGGTGCTGGTGTCGGCGTGCGCGGTGTCGCGGGCGTGCTGCTCGGAGGCGATGATGTCGGCGAGCTCACCGGCGTCGGGTAGCTCGCGGCGCTCGGGGATCTGCTGCCCGGCGCGGATCCGCCGTGCGGGGCTGTCTTGGCGGGTCAGGGTCAGCAGCTCCAGCATGTCGCCGGTGACCAGTGGCGGCTTGTCGGGCCAGGTCAGATCGACGCTGGGGATCCACCGGTAGGCCGCGGCGTGTTCCTGGACTTCGTGCACGATGTCGGTCAGCGGCCCGGCGTAGCGGCTGGTGCTGTAGCCGGGGGCCACCGGCGGATGCTGGAGGTATTCGACTTCGCGCAGCTGGCGGATCCGGGTGTTGAGCTCGGCGCTGCGGGTGAGGAGGTTGTGGCGTTCGTCGGCGAGCTGCTGGGCCCGGCGGGGCAGGCCCGCGGTTTCGGTCGAGCCGATCGCATTCGAGAGCGCGTCGATGCCGCGTTCGAGCTCTTTGGCGGCGTCTTTGCTGCCCCCAGCGAGCAGGACACAGAGGCTGCGCAGATCCGCGGGAATTTTGTCTCGAAGCACCTTGAGGGCCTGGTCTTTCTGGCTGGTGACCAGGACCCGCATCCCCCGGGCGAGCAGCGCGCTGACCAGGTTGGCGATGGTGTGGGTCTTGCCGGTTCCCGGTGGGCCTTGGACGACGACCCCGATTTCGCGCCGGAGCAGGTCGATCACGCGTTCCTGCTCGGCGTTGGTCGGCAGCGGGAACAGCGGGTCCTCGCCGAGCATGTCGCCGGTGGGGGCGTTCTGCGCGGTGAGCCAGCGGCCGCGGGTGTCGGCTTCGGTGTCGGCGACCAGCTGCGCCAGCCCGACCGGCACCTGCGCATCAGGCTCGCGTAGCTGGGCGGCGATCTTGCGGTAGGTGTCGGCGAGCAGTTCCCGGCTGCGCGGCCGCAGCAGCAACGCCGGCGACGGCGAAAGCTCCAGCCGGTCAGGCAGCTCACCCGTGACATCCTCAGGACGGCGCAGCGAGGTGAAGCCGTCGGCGACGGCGAGCCCAAGCCAGCCCTCGACGTCGCCGAGCAGCCCGGGGTCCAGCAGACCGGTGTCGCTCTCGAGGATCGTCTGGCGGGTGGTGCGGCCGCGGTCGGGCTGATAACCGTCGACCTCGGTGAAGAGGGCTTTGTCTTCGAATCGGCGTGTGCCGCCGATGAACGAGACGGTCACCTCGGCCGTGTCGCGGGACAGCTGCGGGCGGACTGGTTCGGTGATCAGGTGCCGGCGAATCTCGTCCCCGTCGCCGGTGTGCCAGCGGACCAGGCCGACCGCGAGGACGAACTCGTACTCGTCGTCCTGCTGTTCCAGGGTTTTCGCGGCACGTTCGAGAGATTCGTAGAGGTCGCGGCGGGCGCGGGAGCGCAGCTGGTCCCGGCTCCACTCACGCCACTGGGCCAGCCACCGGTCGAACGCTTGCCGGACGCTGGCCGGTGGTGTGATCGCGTGTTCCTGGTCGACGTCGGCGGGGCCGGTGGTGAGCAGGCGGGGTGGCTGGCTGTCCGGTCCGCGGGCTTCGGGCGAGTCGATCCACCCGGCCAGCGCCGCGGGCGGGCGCGGTTCGAGGATGGTTTTGGGTGGCCGGACGCGCAGCAGCACGTCATCGGGTGCTTTCGGGGTCAGGGTCAGGCCGTCGGGAAGGTGGTCGAGCCAGAGCAGCGGGTCGGGCGCGTCGGCTTCGTCGGCGGTGATGTCGCGGTTGGGGTCGCGGTTGGCGGCGTCGGTGACTTCGGCGAGGAAGTCCATGAGGCTGATGGTTTGGTCGAGTACGTCGCGGTCGCTGGCAGGTGCGGCCATGGTCACCTTCCCCTGGGAGTGATCAACAGGACAGCCTCCCTGCCGATCGCAGCTGACGCAATTGGCAACGCGCCGGTAACCCCCGTTTGCAGTAATCGCAGGCTGCCCGGCGGCGAATTGAGGTGTCCGGTGCTGCGGTGCAGCTCGCAGCGCGTACTTCACGTGGTGTGGACAGAAACGTGACAAAAACCGGTCAACTCGTGTAGGGGGGCGGGTGGCAGTGCGCTCGCTAGCGCCGACGTTGCTGGTCGTTCGCGGATTGCGATTGACGTCGAAGACTCTGCGGCAGCCAGGTCCGCCGGTAGATCTCTGCAATGTCTTCCGTGTCGATACAGCCGTCCGACAGGAACCTGGCGGGTATGCGATGCCAGCTGCAGTGCGAGGCGGATATGGGGGAAATCCCTCACGAACTTGGAGGCATTGTTGATCACCCTATGTCGCCCCTGTGGTCGTGAACCGCGAAGACGTCTGAGCCAGTGGGGTGATCAGTGCATCTGCTGGCCTGCCGACAGTGTGCTTAGTGCGATGAGCCGCGGACGCGAAGCTGTCGCCGCTGAGCCGTTCGGCCATTGTTGGAGCGTTGTGGTGGCGCTCACGGCTATGTGCTGTGCACAATCCTCTGTTCTTCCGTTGAGCGTGAAGTGTTGCGCTGTGTCGGAGCTCACAGGGTTGTGCCACGGGGAGGGGCTCGGTGCCGGAATTTCGGACAAACAAAAACGGCAAGGTTTATCCACTCACGCCTAAGAAAGGGGGTGGAGTCGCAGTAGCGGTGGTTCTGGGGCTTGCGATCGCGGGGGCGGTGACCGTCGATGCGAACGGTGGTTTCGCCGGCGCGGCACCCGGCTCGTGTCAGGCCAGCAGCGGGGACGCGAAATCTGAGGCGGAGGCCGGCCACCGGACGACGGCGTGGCAGCAGTTGTGCTGGCGTGAGCTGCACGCGAAGCCGGAATCCAGCAGGTCGTGCGTAGCCAGTTCGTACGGCCAGGTCCGCGGCTTTTTCGCTGGGCATCCGTGCACGGGGCTTCAGCGGCTGACGGCGGCGGTGTCCAACGGCAAGGGCGGCACGGTCGCGGTGTCGGTCTCGTGGATCGGAACGTCCGATTCGGATACCGCGCAGCAGCTCAAAGCTCTGGTGACCCGGAACGGGACGGGATCGATCACCCCGAAGAACGCTGCGGCTGTCGGTCACCCGGAGGCCACGTTCGACGGAACGTATTTCGCGGCGGCCGTGGACGGTGCGCAGGTGACGGTGGCGGAAGCAGCGGCAGTGGGTGGTCATCCTGGCGCGGACACGTTGCGTGTGGCGAAGGAGGTCGCTGTCCTTCTGCCCCGGCCGTGACATCTGGGCTGGTGGGACCGGTGGTGTACCGCCTGCTTTCGACGTGCTGGGCTGGCGCTACCCACTATCGGGGGACGAGCGGCGGCAGATCCTGGGCGCACCGGTGTGGGTCGGCGATGAACTCGTAGCGCCGAGCGTGTTGACCGTCGATCCCGACAACGTAGGACCGCCGCGTCTGGAGAGGTCCGGCGAGGACGAGTAAGAGCCGCTCGAGGCCGAATCTCAGGCGCCCGTTAGTTGCGTGGCGGGCTCGACCTGCTCCGAGGGGGAGGGAGAGCAGGGCCGAGCCCGCAGGCTGAACGTATGCCGCGGCCAGCGCGGATAGGCGGTCACAGCGCGCCTGTCACCCGATCGCGGCTTGTGATCTTTGTCGGGGAGCCCGCTGCCGGGCGGGCCCCGGGGACCGGCCGCCAGGCCGCATGCCCCGGGTGCCCGTCCCGGCAGCGCGGCCCCGCAGGGGCCGCGCCTTGAACAAGAAAAGAAACTCTCGACACAACAGTCGTGGCACGTCGTGTCCTCCGTCGGGTGATGTGCGACAGGTGTCGGTGGCACGTCGCACGCGTGCCTAGGTGTGGTGCCCGGGAAGGTTGCGATCGTGGTGATCGGATGCTCTTGGCGTGGAGAGCCTCCGGCTTCGGTGTGGATCGCGACATCTGCACCGGCCTCCCGGAGGCCTTTGTGACTAGGTGGAGGTCCGTAGAGACGCAAAGACCTTCCCCCGGATGGCGTTGTTGGTTACTCTTTGTGGTGTAGCTGTGACGAGGGGCAGTGGCGGCGTGAGGGGGTCTACATGGTGATCAGGGCACGGTCGGCGAACATCGCGAAGGTGTCGCAAGGGGCGCGTTGAGGTAGTCAGCGACGCCGAGACGTCGTGAAACGGGTAACGGCCCGGCTGCTCATGCGCGTGGGAACTTGCCAGCTGCAGCGTGTGCGGATCCGGCTCGTCGCGATGGTGGCCGTGGTTGTTTTGGTCTGGTTTCGGGTGCTGCTGGTTGCGCCGGTCGCTCACGCTGCCGGGTGCGGGCAGGCCCCTGAGCCGCTGCGCCCTACCGCTGGGTTGGTTGCGGTGGTCGACAGCGAGCATTCGGTGAAGACGGCGGCCACGGCGTATGACCGATACGGCTATGCCGGCATGGTGTGGTACGCCTACGACACGTCGTGTAGTCCGCTGGCAGGGGTCGCCTCGTCGGGCTCGTCGTTGGATACGTGGGCGGGTAACACGTTCTTTAATGGTGCGAAGGTGGTGGTTGCCACCACCAATGGCATGCATTACGCGATTACCGGTGACAGTTTGCTGCGTCCGATCGATGATGCGATCAAGGCTGGCGCGCAGCGGGTGTACAGCAACGTGTTCATGCAGCTGCTGGGTGTCGTGGCGCTGCTGCTGTCGCTCGTCATGCTGGTCCGTGCCTGGCGCGGTGATCTCGCTGGCGTGAGCCGACGAGGCGTGTCGGCGTTGGCGGGGTTGTGGCTGGCGAGCTCGTCACTGGCGTTATTCCGGCTGGTCGGGCCGTGGGACGCGACGGTGATGCAGCTGACCACAGACATGCAGGCCGGCGTGTTCGGCGACAGTGACGACCCTGCCGCGCGAGATGAGCCACCACAGCAGTTGTTCGAGCAGGTAGTGTATCGGTCGTGGTTGCGGGGTGAGTTCGGGTCGCCGGATGCGCCGCAGGCACGACAGTATGGGCTGGTGCTGCTGGATGCGCAGGCGTTCACGTGGGACGAGCTGCGGGCTGGCGCGGATGTCGACCCGGCGGTGATCGAGCGTAAGAAAGCTGCCTATACCGACACTGCGGGCAAGCTCGGGCCCGCGACGGACGCGTTCACTGGTGTTGGGGGCAGCCGGTTCGGCGCGGGTTTTCTGGCGCTGGGGCAGGCACTGTGTTATGCGGTGTTCTTGCTGGTAGCGAAGCTTATAGTGCTGTTTTCGCAGCTCGGGCTCCGGCTGCTGGTGGTGTTGTCTCCGCTGCTTGGATTGGTCGGATTGGTGCAGCCGGACGCTCTACGGCGGGTCGCGAAGGTCGCCGGATCGGTGGCGCTGGGGTTGCTGGTGTTGTCGGTGCTGGCGGGTGTCGATGCGGTGGTGCTGCGCGCGTTGATGAGTTCGGATATCGCACTGTTTGCGCAGCTGTCGGTGATGGTGTTGGTGACGTTGCTCTTGGGCGGCGTGGGCCTGCGGTTTGTGGGGCGTCCGTGGCGGTTGATGCAGCGTGATCTGAGCGGGCTGCCTGCGAACTTCGTTCCACCGGAGCCTGGGCTGTGGCGAGGCCGGCTTCGTCGCGCGCGATATGAGCGTTGGGAGGCTGTGAGGCAGTGGTGGGCCAAGGCCAGGGCTGCTCGCGACGACGAGGATATAGCACACGGGCAGGGGCAACGGTACGTGCGGATGGAGGGGGCGGATGACAGCTGGTTACTGCCTGCTGGAGGCCGTGGGCGGGCAGTGTGGTCGGACGCCGCGCTCGAGTGGTTGCAGCTTGGGTCACCGGGGCGACGCTCGGGCGCGGAGGTTGTGCCTTACCGGCGGACGGATCCCGATGGTTGGGTCTATTGCCCTGGGTTGCGCAGGAGCTTGCCGTGGCACCCGCACGACCGGCTGATGCGCGTACTGACGGTCGCGGCATGGCCTGAAGCACTATCAGATGGCGTGTTGCCAAAGGAAGGGCTCGACAAGTTTCTAGAAGATTCCGCTTTGCATCAGCTTGAGGCAGCAGCCCGGCTGCAAGACGAAGGGCGCATCGAAGGACTCGGAGAATGGATGCGTTACAACTCGGTTAAGAAGCCGAGGGAGTTTCGCAACGTGCTTCTCGAGCTTGAAACTGCCCGCCGGATGGCGCTAGAAAACCCTGCGGCAACCGTTCGTGTGAACGAGGACGCTAAGACGAAGGTCAATTCAAAAGGCGAACCTTCGGCAAGCTTCGACATCGCCGAGGCTGCATCAGATGGAATGATCACCCGCAGCGTGGAGGTGAAATCCATCCAGGAGCCGGTTAAAACGGTCAACGACATTACAGCCACGATCTCCGATGTCGTCAAAAAGGTCAACAAGCGCAAGAATATCCACGATGAAATACCTGGAGAGCTCGAGGCGTGTGTCTATTTGAGGCTAAGAAAAGGACGGAAGCGAGGGGGAAACGTAACTTCGGACCTTGGATACGACGGGAGCGTGCGAATAACAGCCAATGATGATGGAAGGGTAATTCAAATTACCACGCTGTATCAGCTCCTGGCTGAACGGCTTACTAGTAAAACCTACTTTCACGCCTTGGACAAAGTGAGTCTGGTCCACCAGGACAGTGGGCGCGTGGTGACTCTGTGTAAGAAAGGTGCTACGTGGCACGTTCAAGAGGCGCAATAGTAAAGGCGGGCGGCTTTGAGTGAGATTCACAGCAGGGACGACGATGGCGTTCACATTCTCGGCACTTTAGGGTTGGGGGGGAAAAACTCAAATCAAAATCTCGCACTGGCTGACGCGGCGATCGAGAGCATCTTTTTGTTCGCGCGCGATTTTATCGAACCATTGACTATCGAAGTGGCTTTAGAATCAGTCGACGACGCGGGAAAGTTCACCTGGTCGCAGCATCTTCTTCGCGTTCACGAGATCCAAGCAGAACTCGCCGCAGGGTCCGCATATGGCGATGTCACGACGGTGAACGTTGCGGCGTCCAGGCGATTGGATCCCGATCTCGCCAATTCCTGGCTGCGCGAGAAAGCGGCAGTAGGCAGTTCGGCAGGTGTCGACGGACAATTGGAATGGGATCGTCTGCATGTTCGGGTTATGAATATCATGCTCCCGAAAAAGATGATTCTCGCGCAAGGTGTCGGCTTGCAAATCGAGCACAACAACTACCACTTCGAATACCCGGTTCGGTGGAGAGAAACTGGCGCGTGGATAGCTGGGCCACTGGAAAGCATGCCGGAGGCTTTCCCTTTTGCGTTAACCGTTGTCAACCAATACGACGCGTTAACAATAGACATCGTAGTGAACTGGTCATTGTGGTACGACCGCGAGGAGCCAGGGCGGCCGATGATGGATTCCGCGATTGAGCGACTAGCCACCATGGGATGGTCAATAGGGTGGAGCGGTGACGAATCTGAGTGGTAAGACTTCCTGGCAGAGTTCGATCACCTTGCTTGAGCACAATTGCGTCTAGAAAGTGCTGCGCGCGTGTGGGCTCGATTGCTTGGGCGGCCACTCGGCTCGGTTTGTATGGCGAACGGGCCGCGAGGATGTCAATGAGACGCCGGAGGGGAATTGGTAGTTCTGCCTGAGCGCTTCCGCTGAGATCAAGGCGTTGTTGACGTCGATAGCTGCATTGTTGTCCTGTTCGATTTCCTGTAACGCCACTTTCGGGCCTGAAGGCGGCGGTTGGCAATATTGACGTGAACGGTTTCGCGCGGCGCGACGCTGGTGAGCCGCCGTCCTTCGGCTGCAGCGGTTCCCTTCCTGAGCGGCGTTGGAGAGCTCCTGGCAGGCGTGCGGGCAGTCTCCGCAGTACGCCCGTCGGCGGCGTGGTTGGCTGGCATACTGGCCGTTGTGATCACTCCGAGTCCTTCGCGTAACCACGAGGCCCGTCCTGGCCGGTCGTTGACTGATGGCATTTTCCTGTTGGGCTGGGAACAGCAAAGCGTGTGGGGCTGGGATCCGGGCACGGGAGGTTTCTATGCGCAGCTGTGGCGCAACGAGACCACGAGCGATGCCCCGGATATCTGGCTCACTGCGGTGTCCGAGCCGTATCCGTGGCCGTCGAGTATCGCGCTCGGGATCGTGGAGAAGACCGGGATCGATTCGGCCGAGGTTGTCGCGGGTCTTGGGATCGCCGATCCCGCTCCGAAACTCCGCCCGGACGCTGAGGTTGCCGCCTTGCTTCACGGCGCGGTCGATAAGAAGAAGAACGAGCTCACACGCGGGGCCATTCACGCGTTGGGCTGGGCGCAGGGATACGCGCAGCTGACGCCGTCGATGCGGGAGCGGTGGAACGGCTCCCGGCCAACGGCCGCTCGGGTGGATGCCGAGCATCATCTGGCGACCGGGTTTCTGTATCGGCCTGAGGTGAAGCGGGATTTCTTTTCCGGTGTGGACGCGGCGTTGTGGTGGCTGCTGGGTCGCAGTAACGACACGTGGTTCTTGTGAACGGCGTTGTGCCCCGTGAAGAGGTGCGTCGCGGTGGCGCTGGAAGGCGAGATACTCGCGCGGGGGTGCGCGAGGGGTTGTCCCTCGTCTGGATGTGGCCGGTTCGATGCCGGCCGGTCCAGGTAGGCAGGTGTGGGGCCGGCGCCGGGGTTGATTCCCTGGCGTCGGCGGCCACGTTTTATGTGGGGTTGGCGAGTTGTTGGTAGGTGTCGGCGTCGGCGAAGAGCCGGTTGCGTTCGGCGGTGAGTCGGTCGATGTCGCGTTGCCGGCGGTCGGCGTCGGTTCGTGCTTGCCGGGCTTCTGCGGTGGCCGCGATGCGGATCACTGCTGTGGTGAGGGTGTCCATGTCGTCGCGGGCGTGCCAGTGCGGATAGAGGGCGCGTATGAGCGCGTCGAGTCGGTCTTGTCCTGGGTCGGATAGTGCTTCGCTGTTCAAGGGTGCTTGTGCGCGTAGCCCGTAGACGAGCAGCATGCTGTGTTCGGTTTTCTCGTGGGTGATGATTTGGGTGGTGCCGACGACCTGCACTTTGTTGATGGTGAGCGGGTCCGGGCAGGGTGCCCATGAGCGGCGGTGCGTTGTGGTGTCGTTGAGGGTGTTGCCGAAGTCGACGCCGGTGCCGGTGATCATGGGCAGCGTGCCGGTGGTGATGTCGGCGACCGGGTAGAGGGTGAGGGTTCCGCTGATGCGGGGCGCGGTGACGCGGTAGAGGACGCGGCCGGTGTCGGGGTTGCTGTCGGTCGTGATTGTCGCGGTTCCGTACGGGTCGCGGAGGGTGATCTGCTGGCTGGTGTTCGCGGTGTGGTTCATGGTGTGCTCCTATGCGGTGGAGGTGGGGAGCCCGCCCGGGTTGCTGGCGCGGCGGGGCTCCCCACTGCTGTGGCGTGTGGAAGGGGTTAGAGCTCGTCGGGGCTGGTGATGATGGTGAGGACGGGCGCTGAGTCGTCGCCGGGTCCGCTGTGGACATAAAGGGTGACTCGGCGCGGCGTGCTGCCGCGTCCTTCCCGGGGCACCCGTAGGACGGTGAATCCGATGATGTCGGCGTGCAGGTCACGGGCTGCGCGCATGGCTTGAGCGGCTGCGGTGAGCACGTCCCATTCCCGGCCGGCCTGGTCTTGGCTGGTGCGTTTGCGGGTGTCGTCTTGTTTGGTCCAGGCGATGCAGTCCTGGTAGGCGGCCGCGGTGTAGGCAAGGGGGTAGCGGATGCCGGCGTTGCGCAGGAGTTCGGGTGTGGCGTTGATGAGGGTGCCGTCGTTGATCGCGTCGGCTCGGGTGTAGACGTCGATGATGGGCAGGTCGTCCCATGGGGTTGTCATGGCTTTGAGTCCTTTCTTTCTCTACCAACGTTTTTTGCCCTCGCGGTGGGGCTGCGCTTTCGTGTGTCGTCGCGGTAGAGGGCTGTCAAGCCGTGTGGGAGCGGGGAAAGTTTTGTGGCGGGGTGCGCGGTTCAGGTCGGCGGAAAAGTTTCTCTGTTGCGGCTTGACAGTCCGGCGCGATGACGCAGGGTTCGAGGCCCCCACCGCTGTGGCAGGAAAACGCCCCAAGGGCGTCGTGGAGTCCTGTGGCCGCAGCTGCAGGTTGATACCGACCGCAACGCGGGCGCGTCCTCGCTCGTCGCCGACGATCCGAAGACTCGTTCTGTGAGCGCGCCCCTGGAGACGCGGAACTCTATTGGCAATCTTATTGTCAATAAAAGCGTGTTTTCGTTTCTCTTTGACGAAATAGGAGATATAGTCACCTTGAATGTGATGAACGAGGGGTGAGTGTGTGGTGTTGATTCGGTTCGAAGTCGGGAATTTTCGGTCGATACTGGATCCGGTCGAGCTGTCGATGGTCGCTGTTGACCGCGGGCGTGAAGCCGCTCGGCCGGTGCTGGGCGTGGGTGAGAGCGTGCTGACGGTCGCCGCGGTGTTCGGCCCGAATGGATCGGGCAAATCAACAGTGCTCGCCGCGCTCGCGTGGCTGCGTGACGCTGTCCGCGACAGCGCGCACTCTTGGGATGAGCGCATCCCCGTCCAGCCGCACGCCCTCGCCGCAGAGCAGGATGGCCGCTGCGGTTTCACGATCGACTCGGTGATCGACGGGGTGCGTTGTGAGTATGTTCTTGAGTTCGACCGCGACGCGGTCCGCTACGAGGCGCTGTTTCACTACCCGCAGGGGCGACGCCGGCGGGTATTCGAACGCGACGGTGACGAGCTCATCATCCAGCGCGGGATGGGGCGGCTTTCCTCGGTGCGGGAGCTGCTGACACCCAGCGCTCTGGTGCTGTCAGTGGCGCGACGCTGGCAGGTCCCGGTGGTGTCAGGGTTCACGGCTGACCTGCTCGCTATGTCCGTGCTGGATGGCCGCGGAACTGGCGGTGAGATGCACTGGTGCGACCCACAGGCGATGCCGGAACGTCATGCCCTCGCAGTCCAGCTGGCGCGGTTGGTCGACGACAGCATCGATGACGTGATTGTGGAGAGGTCGCGGGAGACGCCGGATGCGGCCTGGCGGATGACCGGTGTTTCGCGTCGTGTCGCCGGCGAGGCGGTCGTGGTCGATGTAGGGGAGGAATCTGGCGGGGTCCGGGCGTGGTGCGCCCTGGTGGTGCCGATAGCGGCAGCGCTGGAGACCGGTTCGCTGGTGCTGATCGACGGCCTGGGAGGACGGCTTCATCCGCGCGTGTCCGCGGCGGTGATCGGCCTGTTTCAGAGTTCGGTCACCAATCCTCGGGGCGCGCAGCTTGTCCTGACCTGTCATGACGTGAGTTTGCTGAATCATCTGAATCGGGACGAGGTGTGGTTCACCGAGAAGACCGCGGACGGGGCGACGCGGCTGGGCGCGTTGGCGGAGTTCGCCGGGGAGCGGGTCCGGACGTCGCAGAACTTGGAGCGGGCGTATCTGGCGGGGCGATTCGGAGCGATTCCCGATGTCGATGGTGCCGCCGCCGCGGTGGCCGTGACTATGTAGACGCTTTGTCGGTTAGCCCTGCGGGAAACATGCCCCGCCGGGCTAGCTGATGGCCGGCGCGGTTCCGGTTTGGTCAGGCAGTCATCCTGAACAGTGAACGCGTGGCGTGAGTGGACACTCGCCGGGCGGCGTTGGTGGCCATTGTCAATGGCTGGCCACCACCATTGATATCAGCGTTCAAGGAGCGAGTGAGCGAGCGCTGCTGTCCCCCGCTGGGCTCGTGATCGAATCACGCGCTTCGGCGCGAGGTGGACGAACTCGATACGGCTGGCGATTTGGGCATCGCACGTAGCTGAATTGACGGCTTTACGTGCGCAGATGCACGCGCATTTTCGCGTGCTCGCTTTTTCTTGGTTCGGACGGGTTAAACACCACGGACTGGAACGATCCAGTCCCGGTGGGGCCGTTGTCCGATCAGGACGCGGCGCGTAGCGTCACATCGCGATCACGCAGGGCCACACTTTGGGGAGGGTGTCGGGCATGTCGGGGTATCAGGTGGTGATCGACAAGGTTCTGGCCGTGGCGAGCGCGGCGAGCCGGGTCGCGGACGAACTCGCGGCGATCGACTGCTCGGGGGCGTTGCCGGCCGGGGACGCCGGTATGCCGGGTGGCCAGTGCCCGGGCAAACTGACTGCTCTGCGTGGCTGCTGGCAGCGCCGGCGTGGTGATCTGACAGCCCGGCTCGGCCGGTTGTCGGAGGCCGCCCGATCGGCCGCGCAGCTGTATGAGGGCAACGAGTCGGCCGCCGCGCACGAGCTGACGACGATCCCGGCGCCGCGCGGCCCGCGGGCGGTGTGATGCTGACCTGGGGATATCTGCGGCAGTGGAAGCCGCAGCCGCTGCAAGACGCCATCGGGGCGCTCAACGCCCAGTACAACAAGCTCGTCGCCTCTTCCGATGACGTCCGTGACCTCAACACCCCCTACGGGTGGGTCGGCAACGCCGCGACCGCCGCAGCGGATGAGGGCAACGCGATCATCGACAGTCTCGAGGAATGGGCCGCCGAGATCGCCGCCGGCCGCCGCGCCCTGGCCGAAGCCGGAGATGCGCTGACCGGGGTCGCGCACGCCGTCCACGAAGCGGACAACCTCGCCGCCGCGAACAACTTCACCATCGCCGACACCGGCGACATCCAGGACCACGGCGTGTCCCCGGATATTCCCGAGGCGCAGCGTGAGGATGTCGGGCGCGAACGCGAGCGGGTCGCCGCCGAGCTGACCGACCGGGTCACCCAGGCGCTGCGGCAGGCCGGCGACATCGACGCCGACGTGTGCGCCGTGCTCGACCGCATTCTGTCCGAACACGTCATCGACGCTGCCGCCAACGACAATCAGACCACGAACGTGGCCTGGGCCGGTTCACTCGGCGAAGCGCACGCCGGGCTGTCGATCATGGACCCGCCGGCCGGGGACGGCACGCCGACGCAGAACGCGGGCTGGTGGTCGGCGCTCTCGCCGGCGCAGCAGCAGCGGTTCGTGCGCGAGCACCCCGAGTTGATCGGCAACCGGGACGGGATCGCCGGCTGGGCCCGCAACCAAGCGAACCTGGCGATGCTGGAGCGGGAACGCGGCCGGCTCCAAGCGGAGGCCGACGAGCTGCGTAGGGACCCGCGCGCGCTGCACAACAGCATCAACGTGCCCAGCACCAAATACCAGCAGCTGCAGCAGGTCGAAGCCAAGCTCGCGTCTCTGGACACCGTCAGCAAGCTCATGCACAACCCGGACGGCACCCTGAACCCGGACCGGCAGCTGCTGCTGCTGGACATGTCCGGAGACAAGGCGAAAGCCGCAGTCGCCAACGGCAACATCGACACCGCCGACCACGTCGCGATCTTCACCCCCGGCATGAACTCCGCGGTGGATCACACCTTCACCGGCTACGTCAACGATATGGCGCACGTGGGCACCACCGCCGAAGCGCTGCTCACGCGCAGCGGCAACCCCGGGGCGACGGTCGCCACGGTGGCGTGGCTCGGCTACGAACCGCCGGCCACCAACGTGGATCCGGGGAACTACGGGGATCTGATCACCGGCGGCAGCGCCGAGGCAGGTGGCGCGAAACTGGCGCGGTTCGACCAGGGCATCAACGCGTCCCGCCCGGTCGATCCGCACATGACCGCGCTCGGGCATTCATGGGGATCGCTCACCACCGGGATCTCGCTGCACAACAACACCGGCGTGGACGACGCGGTGTTCTTCGGCTCCCCCGGGATTTCCGACAATCCGGTCGGCACCACCGGCGGCCCCGCGGGCGAGCTGAACCAGCTGCAGGTCCCCCACGGGCACGCCTACGCGCTCAAAGCCGACGACGACGTGGTCGCGGACGTGGGCACCCTCTCCGGTGGCCGGTATGGCAGCGACCCGACCGACATCCCGGGTATGCAGCGGCTGTCCACGCACCCGGCTGCCCCGCTCGGCGGTCCGCCGACGCTCGGTTCTACCGGGCACAGCGAGTACCTCAAGTTCACCGGCACCGCCGATTCGACCAGCGTCTACAACATCGCCGCGATCGTCAGTGGTCAGCCGCAGCTCGCGATCGCCGGGAACTGACCGCCATGACCCGACCACAGCGCAGCCCGATCGCCACCCTCGCCGTCGTCGCCGCGCTACTCGCGGTGGTCGCGGCGTGCGGGACACGGTCACCGACACCACCAGCCACCCCGGAAGACACCATGACCGAACGACAGCAACAGTTCGCCAGCCTCGCCCGCAGACCGACCATCGACCAAATGGTCGGCACCTACACGAATCTGCTGGCCACCATCCGCGACACCCTCGAGCACACCCACGGGGTCGCGCCGTGGAAGCAGAAACCGAACGAGCTCACCACCAGCTGCGCACCGGAGTTCGCCGACCTCGACGACTACGACGCATCCCGAACCCACCTCGGGCTCTGGTACGCCCCCAGCCCGCCGCAACCGGGATTCTGGGTCGGGGCGAAGAAAACCGTCACCGAACTCGCTGGAGGTGCTGGTTTCACGACCGTCGCGCTCTCCTCCGACGCCCCCGGCAACTATCAGCTGACGCTGGTTGACGCGTTCGGCGCGTCCTTGTCGTTCGGTGCGGATCGGAACGTGATCTTGGATGTCACGACCGGTTGTCACCTGACGCCGCAGGCGAAGACGCGTGGGACACCGTCGGTACCGCCGACCCAGTAGTGGCTGTTCGGTCCGAGTGTGGCGTGCTTGGCTGCCGGGTGGCTACGTGATGTGAGCCGGTGATCCACTCGTTGGTGATCGTGTGTCCTCCATGTGGCCGGTCGACGGCGCTGATCATCTGCGGCACGGTTGTTGCGGGGCCGAATCTTCCTGCCTGAAGGCATCCGGGATGCGGTCCTGCTCTTCTCCATTTATTCATCCAAGAATTGAAGGAGTTCCTGATGCGATCTGCCCGTGTTCTCGCGGTGGTGCCGGTGATGGCAGCGGCTGTGTTCGGCGCTGTTCCGGCCGCCTCGGCGGCAACGGCCACGATCCGGTCGGCCGGTGTGTCGGTCGCTGCTCCGGACGGCGCGCTGGCGTATGACTGCCCGTCGGGCTGGTTCTGCATCTACAGCGATTGGAACGGCGGCGGTACCCGGTGCCGGTGGTCGCAGGCCAGCAAGGCGAACACCGCGGATGACTGCTCGTTCATCCAGCGCGGCCAGAATGTCCGGTCGGTGTGGAACGGCACGGGCCACCGGGTCCAGTACTACACCCAGACCAACTACAACTCCCGGGTCGGGTCGACCGCGTCGGTCGCGGGCGGCAACCTGCAGGGCAGCTACCAGATCCGGTCGTTCACACCGCAGTAGGCCGCCAGGCGCAGGTGTCGTCCTTAGTGGCTCTCGATGTGGTTCGTCGGCGTGCTGAGCGTTCAGGGCGTGGCTGACGGCGGCGTCTGCCGGAGCGTCCGTGGTCGACGGCCTCATGTGACCACGGACGCCACCGCGGCGTGCGGGTGCCGAGATGGCAGACACTGTCGCGTGCAGGCGTCCGCGCCGAGCGGCCGGCTGGAACGATCGGCCACAGTGGAAAGTCCTGTTCTTCTAGCTGGTGGGTGTGTCAGGTAGAGCGGCGATCTGGACGTCAAGACCGGTGGAGCGCATCGTTGCGGCGAAGTCCTCGAGCCAGACTGTCGCCGCCTTGCGCGGGTTGAGATCGTCGTGTTGGTAGAGCGCGTACACGAACGGACCGGCGATGACGGTGTCGTCCTTGGCTCCATGAAGCCAGGTCGCGAGGGCCGGAGCGAATAGATCCGGTTTGAGACCAGCGCTGCGGTTCAAAATGCTGGTGATTTCCGTGTGCGCGTCGTCATAGGTTAGATGGCCTGGTCCGATCATCGGAGAAAGCAGGTGGTCTTCGGGAAGAATCTGTATTTGCAGGTAGTTCCATGTGGGCATCGCGCTTCTCTCATTTCTGGTGTGGCTGAGGTAATTCGAGACTGTCTGGGTCGAGTATTCCCGCGCCGCCATGCCATGGGGTGGTGGGTGTGTGGTTTGCTTTGCGCCGGTGTGGTGCGTGGCGCGAACTTGGTGAGGTGAAGGGGCGCTCGGCGAGGTCGGGGCGGGGCTGGCTCGATGCCTGCCGCGCACCGTCAGTCGCTGGTCTCTCCACGCGACGGTGAAGTGCTACGGCCGGATATATATCAAGTAGTGTGGTCGCCGCTGTATTGGCGGTAGGCGGCGAAGGCTTCGGCGAGAGCGTCGATCTGATACTCGAACTCGCCTCCGGGATAGTTCAGTTCGGCGAGTTCGTCGATGATGCCGCGCAGTGTGCGGAACGCAGCGGCTCGCGGTGCCGCGGTCGGGCCCTCGGGTTGGGCAGGGAAACCGTTCATGATCACTCCTTGAAGATGTGGTGTGGCGCGCTTGCGAGATGGCTGGGACGTGGGTGGTTCCCGCGCCCCAGCCGAGTCTGGTTAGCGGGTGGTGTCGTTGGACAGTCGCCAAACGGCGTTGTGGACGTCGGAGTTGATGTTGTAGTACCAGCGGGTGCCTTCGGGGATCGGTTCGCTGAGGGGTCCGTCAGCAGACATGCGGCTGTCTTTACGGACGCGTGCGGCGAGTTCGGCGGTGAACTCCGGGGACAGTTTGCGGTGGGTGAACACGAAGCGCGTGTTGAATTTCACGAGTTCGGCTGCTGCGCAGCAGCGGGAGTCGTGGAGTCGGTTGTTGGTGTCGACGTCGCTGCCGTAGGTTTGGGCGACGCGGGGTCCGTGGTTGGGGCAGTACCAGGATTCGGCTTGGTAGGGGCAGTCGGTCATGCTCTCGAACCGGCCACCTTGGAAGGCGTGCATGATACGGTCGACGTTGTTGGTGGTGGGGCCGTCGGTCCAGAAGATGTCGATCGATGATCCGCCGGCCCGGCTGCTCCGTACCGAAAACTTGATGCCAGGAAAGGATTTCTTGAGTTCTGTGCGGATGAGTTTGGCGACGTCGGCGGTGTCGATCCATCGGCTGCTCGCGACGGGAATGTCGTTGCTGTTGATCACTTTTGGTCTCCTCACGTTGTTTTGCCCTTGGTGGTGGGGGCCGTTTTTTCGCAGCTCGGCGCGAGAAAGGGATGTCAAGCGGTGCGGGTGGCGCGGAAAGTTTTCGCCCGGCTCAGCGATCGACATGAGGAGAGAACACTGTGGCTGAGCCGGATTCAGCGAAAAGTTTCCGTGCTACCGCTTGACATCCCGGCGCGCCGAGGCACGCTGCGACGCCCCCATCACCGCAGGGGAAACAACACCCCGCCGGGGTATGGCTGGCGCTGTGTGGGGACCGCCCGCGGTCGCAGCTCCGAACCGGCCGCGCGGCGGCGAACAGCTCGCCGTGCGGAAAGGGAAGCCAAGCAATGGTCCTAGCGCAGAAGGTCTTACTTGTCTCAGATTATTTGCATCATTAAATGCCTTCTTGGGTTATGTTGTCGGCGCAGGTGAAGTGTTAGTTGTTTTTTGAGGTAAGCCGAGTCGCATTGCGCGAAGTCGCGCTAGGCAAGGGAAGAACGTCTGTGAAAACCGCTTCCGTGGTGGCTGTCGTGATCGCAGCGGTACCGTTGGCCGGTGGCTGCAGCACACCGAAGACTGGCGCGGCCGCACCTGCCCCGTCGCCGTCCTCGTGGGCGGCTGACAGGCAGGTGCCCGGGTACGGCGCGCCCCGGGTACTCAACCCGCTCTCCGCTGACCGGTACCTGAGGGACCCGTGCGGGCTGATGACGCCGGAGCAAGGTGGAGAGATCGCCGGGCTGACGGACCGAAAGGAAGATCCGCAAAGCAGGGGTCGGCCCGAAGTGCGCGTGGGAAGATCCGGATGATCCGATCAACAACGTCGAGGTCGCGCTGGCGGTCCGCGGAGGAGGCGGTCTGAGCGGGGTTTACTCGGCGCATGCCCGTGGCGAGACCGCGTTCTTCGAGCCGACCGAGATTTCTGGTTACCCGGCGGTGTACTCAGATCCTGAGGATTTGAGGGGCAAGGGCACCTGCAGTGTGATCGTCGGTATTCGGGACGAGCTGGCCGTGGACATCATTGCCAGCTTCCAGACGACGTCGCCGCATTACCCCGAACCCTGTCTGGCGGCAGGCAGGGCCGCTGAGGTTGTCGTAGCCACGCTGAAAGCGGGGGCCTGATAGCCGCGGGACAGGGAATGCAATGACATCGCTGCTTGATGGGCCGGTCGCAACTGGCCGCGTTGCCGCTGCGGGGCTATTTCAGTTAGGCTTGGTGAGCGTGTTGATCGCGCGCTGCATCAGTTCGCGCAAGGTTTTTCCTCGTCGTCGGTGAACGCTGCGGACAGCCGCTGGTCGACGGCGAGCGCCGCTTCGTTCGCTTTGTGGAAGACGGAGTGTCCGGTCCGGGTGAGCTTGGTGACGAGCACCTGTGCGTGGATGTCGGAAGGTGTGCGTTCGACCAGCTTCTCGGTTTCCAAGGTCGCCAGCATCGAGGCCATGGTCTGGGGCGTGACGTAACAGATCCGGGCGAGCTGCGCGCCCGACAACGGCGCCTGGGAGAGGGCAAACAGCGCGGCGTACTGCGGGACCGACAGCCCGAACGGCTTGAGCGCGCGCGGCGCGCTGGCAATAACAGAATTCTGTTCCTAGCGCGCAACTGGTGGAGTATCGTTTGTTCGCGTGATGAAGCCACTAGATGACTCTGATATTGATCAGTTCGTGCGCAGGTTCGCCTGGCGTGGGTACGTGTCTTCGCCCGCCGCCTGGGTCTTCTATATTGCCGCGCCGCTAGGTGTTGCCGTTTTGTCGATTCATTACGGGCTCGGCATTGATGAGGTTGCGGGGCTGCGGATTTGGGGAATAGGAACTGGTCTCATATTGGGCGGCCTGCTGTGGTTCCCGCTGTACTACATGCGGTTTCGTGACGAGTTGCGCGTTCTTGCGCGAAAGTTCTTTGACGGTGATGAGGAATTGCGCAACAAGGTGTTGGGGTCACGATCGGAGTGAGGGCGACCTGAAGGTCTGTGGTCGCAACTCCGAATCGGTATGGTAATGACGGCGGCATTGTTGCCGTGGCATGTGGGTACGAGGTTCGTTGATACAATGGCGACATGAACAGGCTTGATATCGAGAGCGCTGAGTTGTCGCGGCGACTGCATCGTTCGATGTCCCCTTTTGTCACTTTTCTGCCGGACAGGTTAATGCAGCGTCTCACGCATGAGGTCATCTCCGAATTGCTCTCGTATGAGCGTGATCTCCAGCAGCGAAGCGACGCGGAAGAACGCGAGTGTCGAGAGCGCGTGATCAGTGAGCTGGATGTCAGCGGGGTGACGTGGGAGCCGTTGAAGGTCGATGCCGACGGTGAACCGGACGGTGACCTGCGTATCGCGTCGGTCGAGCACCCCAACGGAAACAGTTACCTGGTGCTCTGGTCGGCCTCGGAGAACCGTGTGGTCGATGTTCCTCTCGCTGGAAAACAGTGGTCTTTCTAAGCACGATCGACACCGGTTATAACCCCCCCCTGATGGGGGTAGGTCATGCGGTTGTGTCTGGCAGCGCCAAGGTTGCGTGCGCGAAGCCGAGACTGCAAATTGGATTCGTGGTGGCCGGCCACGGGTACCGCCGGGGACGGAGCTGAGCGGGAACCGGTGACTGGTCTGTTCAGGACTCAGGGGCAGCGCGGGCAGCGGACCACACCCGGGCCAGTGCGGTGGCGTTGGGCAGAAGTGTGCAAGCCGAGGAGCCCGCACGCCACGCCCCGGCGTGGACGTTGATCAGGTCGAGGCCGCGCAGGTCCGCACCGAGGCGGCTGATCGTGAGCTGCACATCTATCTCTGTGAGTGGCGCGCCGTCGGCGCTTGCCCAGCCATGACCAAGCAGCGGATGGACTTGGGCGGCCAGTTCAGCGAGCCGGCGGGGACCCTGGGTTGTCAGGACGGCGAGGGTTACACCGCTGAGCACCGTGGTGAATTCGCCTGGCGGGAACGCCGAGCGCAGCCGCCGGACGATCTCCCGATCGTCTTTTGCAGCGCGGGTGGGGGCCAGGACACCGTGGGCCAGGCGCAGCAAGCCGGCTCTGCGCAGCAGATCGTGCAGCGCGACCAGTGGCACGAGGTTGTCTTCACGTGCGGCCGGACTCGCGTTGAGGTTCGGGTGCCAGTGGGGGCGGTGCTGCTGCACGTCCCGGACGAACGCGCGAGGCAGCCGGCCACCGGGGGTGAGGGTGACACCTGGTGTAGCCAGTTCGAGCAGGAGCCGGACGCTGTCGGGCACGGAACCGGCGGTCTGCTGGATGGCCAGATCGGTGGCCGCGTGATCGAAGTCAGGCAGCTCGCCCGCCCAGCTGCGCAGCTCGTCGTGGTCGTCGTGGTGCGGGTCGGCCAGTACCTCGCGAAGGTGGGCGTATCCGTCCGGGCCGCCGCAGTCTTCGGGTGGGCAGGGGCCTTCGCCGTAGACGCAACCGGGCTGCACACCGCCGCTGCCGAGGATTTCGATGTCGTGGGTCCAGCCGTCGCCGAAGTCGTAGAGATACTCAAAGCGTGCTGGGAGATCACGCAGCCGGATGCTGGTCTCGTCGTGTTGGGTGTCTTGCTCGTCCCAGCCGTCGTCGGGAACACCGTAGGTGGCCTGGTCGGTGACGAACTGATGCAGGTGGGAGTCTGTCCACCCCAGGCTGGCCTGCAGCAGGTCGTGCAGCTCCGGCAATGTGCTGCAGGTGGGAATGTCGATGACCCGCAGCACCGTGGGCTGCACTTCGCGCAATCGAACCTGGATTCGCGTGGTTTTCACGTTCGCAGACTAACGAGCCGTTGGCCAGATCTCGCGAGCACGTGACCGCGCGTCTCACGGGAACGGTGAGGCCGCGGCTCAGGTGCGGCGAGACGGGTGACGAAGGAGGCGACCGGTGTCCGCGCGTCGGTTGGGCGTGCTCGCGAATGTGCGGTGAACGCGTGCGCCAGTCCCCGAATCTCGAGAAGGCGTACCTGGCTTGCCGGCTCGGTACACGTCCCGGCGGCGCTGCTCGGCTAGCAAGGGCCTATGGGGTGGGGTGGTGGTCGGCGAGCCTGTTGCTCGGCCTTATGGTTCGGCTCGCCGACCATCGAGGGTGCTGGCTCGTGACTCGGACGGTCGTAGGGATGAGTCAACGCTCACGATCGTACGGCGGGCGCGACTGAGTCGAGGTTGGCTGCGGCCGAGTTGCAGTGCGTTCGGATAGCAGTGTTGCCCCTTAGGTTTCCCTCTGTGTCACCCGTCTGCCGCGTCATCACTGGGGACCGGTCGCGTTGCATCGACGCGAAGACGCCCGCATGGGGTGTGGTCATCGCCCGCGGCACTGCGGGTGGAGTGCGCATGCCGCTGCCTCCCTCAGCGGCATGCGCACCTGGGTAGTTTTAGCCGCCGGTCACACGGTGATGGCTGGGTTGGGTGCTGCACGCAACCGTCGGCGGTGCAGCCACCACAAGCCGCCCAAGCCGAGGCTGCCCGCCTGCAGCGCGGGGGTCGCGACGATCGTGACGGTGATGATCGCGGCTATCAGCGCGCACCAGTACAGCAGTGTGCGGGTGGTGTTGGCCCAGCTGCCGAACATGGTGTTGTGCGCGAGTTCGAGCTAGCGTGGGTGCCGGCTCTGTCGGGCGTGGCGACAGGCCGGCTCGGTGACCAGGCCTGTGGGCTCGGATGTGAGGTCGAGCAGTTCGTCGAGGGTGACCTCACGCGGGTGACACCCACTGTGGTGGTCGGGCCGTGATTTCGCTGACGTGACCTGGTCGGGCCGCGTTTCCTCTGGCACCTGGCCGCGACACGGCGGTACTCTCGTCACGTTGGCATCCTTCATTTGACTCTCACCGGTTGATGGGGTTGTCGAACGTTGAAGCGGCTCCTCCTGCAACGGGGAGCCGCTTCTTCCTTGTGCCGACGTCCCCGCCTGGTGACCTGGTCTCTCGTCGGCCGGGTCGGGGCGTCGCGTTGTCCATTGTGGCCGAACCTCGGGCATGGTTGGGGTGTTACTGGGTGGTTTCTTGATCTCGTCGCCGAACGGCGATTATTCCTTCGCCCCAGGTAATCGCGTACTCGCCAGTTCCCCTGATCGTGTGATTGTCGCGGCGATGTGCCGCGGAGCGCGGCACTGAAATCCGTTCTGGTCACCGCACGGTGTTTCGCGTGTCATCCATTCGTGTGTGATTCGCGCGAGTGGTGGACGATCGGTCCACGTCGAGGGGCTGGGCGGATGCACTCGCACATGCAGATGCGCACCAATCCGCACGCGATGACCGCTTGCCGTGCAATCTGACCGTTCGCCGACGGGTGGGTATCTGGCTAGCAGTTCTGCCCATATGGCCGCCGGGATTGGCCTTGCCGTCACCAGTCCGGGTGGATGGTGTCCACGTCGGAGTGAGTGGGGACCTTCGCCCCGTCCGGGGTTGCTAGCGTCGCGCGTTCTTATCGCGCGATGTTCGGTGGAGTGAGAGCGGTCATGACGGTGTATCGGGTGGTGGTCGGTGTCGACCTGGGCACGCACGGAACGTCCGTGGGATGGGTGCCGGTGATCGCGGGCCAGGCGGACCCTGCCCGGATTTCGGTGTTCGAGGGCTGGCCGGGCGGCCGCCCGGGTATCGATGTGAAGACCCCGACCGCGGTGCTGGTCGATGAGGAGAACCGGATCGTGGCGTGGGGTTTCGACGCGTTCGCTCAGGCTGGCCGCCTGCGCGCGGGCCGGCCGGGTAGCGGTGTGCGGCTGCTGCACGGGTTCAAGATGTCGCTCGCACCGAAGTCGCACACTGCTACCGCGGCCACGTCGGGGATCGGGTTGGCCGATGACGAGCCTGAACCGGAAAAGCTGATCGCGGGGTTCCTCGGCCACGTCTACCGCACGGTGCTGGCGGAGTTGCGCTGTCACTTCCCCGGTTTGCAGGAAGAGGAGATCCGCTGGTGTGTCACTGTGCCGGCGATGTGGGACGACCGGGAGAAGCTGCTGGTGCGCCGCGCCGCGTATGAGGCGGGTTTGCCTTCCGGTGAGCGCGACGAGCAGCTGCTGCTCGCGCTCGAGCCGGATGCGGTCGCGCACAACGCTCAAGTCTCGGGCATTGACTACGTCACTGTCGACGGTCAGGCGCGCCGGCGCGGGAACCTGGCGGCCGATTGCCGGTTCATGGTGGTCGACGCTGGTGGAGGCACAATCGACATCACCTGCTTCGCAATCGACGCCGAGGGCTATCTGACGGAGATCGACCGGGAAGGCATCGCGCAGGGGTCGCTGTATGTCAACCGCGCGTTGAAAGACCGGGTGCTGATCGACCGGTTGGGTGGGCAAGCGGAGTTCGACAGGATCAACGAGGCAGCCCCGCACGCCATCACCGAGCTGCTGGAGGACTGGGAGACCAAGAAACGCACGGTCACCGCCGCGGGCGAGGAGACGATCCTGCTGAGCCGGAAGATGAGTCTGGCCAAGCAGTTAAGCGACGAGGTCGCCGACCGGTTGGACACCGAGCAGGACGGTGACGACGAGAATATTTGGATCAGCGCTGATGAAGCCCGTTCGGCGTTCGACGCGGTGATCCCGGATATCCTCGCCCTGGTAGACCGCCGACTCGACAGTATGACCGCCGAGGCGGCGCCGGCGGATAAGCCGGATCTCGTGTTGCTGGCGGGCGGGTTCGCTGAGTCGCCTTATTTCCGGCACCGCCTGGCGGAGCATCTTCGTGGGCGCGCGGTGGTCGCGGTGACTCCGCAGCCGCGGGTGGACGTTGTTGAAGGCGCAGTCCGGTTCGCCTACAACCCCAAGGTCCGAGCTCGACGCTCCCGCTACACCGTGGGCACTGACCTATGTATGGAGTTCGAGCACGGTGTTGACCCTGTCGCGTCAATGGTGCGCGATGCCTACGGCGTTGAACTGTGCTCGAACAGGTTCGACGTGTTCATCAAGGCGGGTCAGTTGGTGCCCGTCGAACACGAGGTCGTCAAGTACTACGTGCCGATTAGCGGGAGTACCGACAGTGTGACGATTGATTTCTTCCGAACCGCAGACGTCGATCCTCGCTATCTCGACCACAAGACGTGTGAATTATTCGCGAGTTGCTCGCTGAAGATTGACCTCAGTGAGGTGCAGCATCTGGATCTGGACAAACGCGGAATCGTTGTTTCGGTCAAGTTCGGAGAAACCGAGATGCACGTGAGCGCTGTGCTGGAAGCGAACGGCGCCAAACAGGAAGCGACGTTGCAGTTCAGTGCTCGGTGAAGCCGGCTCGGCGGGGCGAGAGGTGTGTGGTGTGTCATGATGACTCGTTTTGAGCGCGCGATGGCGCGGTGGCGGATGGGGGGCCTGGGCCGCCGTCGACCACCCGCCGATGTGTCGTTCCGTGAGCCCGGTCAGCCGGCAGCGTCGTCATCGGACGTCGACGGTGGTGTCGAGGCTGCGGGCGACACGACTGGGCGTGTTGATACTCGGTCGGGTTCGCTTGCCCGGGTGACCGGTGGCCCGATCAGCACTGTGGAGGCCGCGGATCGGGCCTACACGGCGGAGATGTTTGGTGAGGTCAATGCCTACGTGGAGGCGTTTGTCCGTTCGTATCGACGCTCTGCGGGGCTCGATCAGCGCGGTGAGAACGTCGCGACCGTGATGGCTACGGTTGCGGACTGCCTGTTCGGGCCGGATGTGGACATCGCGGGTCGGGTGCGGTCAAGGTTGGTGATCACCCCCGAAGCGTGTGGGGAGGCGTTCGACGCGGTGATCGCCCGGGCGCATGTGCTGCGCAGCCGGATCCGTCAAGCCCGCGATCTCGAGGTCGAGGACACCGCGCCGGTTGGTGTGCTGCTGGTCCCCGAGCGGCAGGAGCCGTGGAAGTCGTCGACTCCGCATGCCCCGGTCCGGTTCATGGTGTTCCCCGGCTTGAGCTCGCGCGGTCGGGTGCTGGTGAAGCAGCAGGTGTACACGATGGGCTTGCGGGAAGCGCGCAGCGCTGGCCTCGTCGAATAGAGCCGTCCAAGCTGCGCATGGCCCGCGTGGTCAATCCGGTGGTGGCAGGTCGATCTTGCGGGCCCATTTCTGCCAGCCGCCGTCGGATGCGCGACGTTGCCAGCCGTCGATTTCGGGGCCATGCTGCACCCAGCGGGCAATGATGTCGAGGCACCACCGCGCGAACAGCTGCCGGTCTTCGGCGGTGACGCCTGGCTTGACCAGGAGCGTGGCCGGGTAGCTGGCGTGGTCGGGGTCGAGCCATTCGACCGAGATGAAGCCGATGACGCCGGGCTCGTCGGCGCGGCCGATGTCTTACTCGATCACTTCGAGGCCCAGCTCGGTGAGCTGTGCTTCTGCGCTGCTGATCATCTCCCGCAGCGTAGTGCTCGTCGGTAGGCGCTGCCGTTGCCCGAGGGCAGCGTCGTCGGGGTGGGATGGTGGTCATGCGCTCGGGTGGGAGTGTCGCGGCGCTGGTCCGGCTTCCCCGCGGTTAGCATGCGCCAAGCCCGCCCCGGCGGGGTAGAAATCCTTTGTGAACTGGTGAAAGGTTCTTGTGATGGCGCAGAAGGTGCACGTCGAGATCTTGGACGACCTCGATGGCTCGGAGGCGACCCAGACGGTGCCGTTCGCGCTTGATGGCGTGTCTTACGAGATCGACTTGTCGGACGAGAACGCGCAGGCGCTGCGCGACGAGTTCGCCCGCTACATCGACGCCGGTCAGCGCACCGGCGGCCGCAGGATCAAGGTCGCCGCCGGACAGTCCACGGCGACCCGATCGGCGGCGGGGAACCGGCAGGGCACCGACCGCGAGTACAACCAGCAGGTGCGGGCGTGGGCGGTGGCCAACGGCTACGGGATCTCCGAGCGCGGCCGGATCCCGAACGAGGTCACCGAGGCCTTCGAAGCAGGCATCCCCGCCCCGGCCGCTGAGCCGGAGCCGGTTGTCGAGCCCGATCCGCCGGCCAAGCCCGCCCGCCGGCGCGCCTCCAGGAAGAAGGCCGACGCCTAGAGTGTCGTTCCGCCCTCGAACCATCGGATGGGGGTGGTTTGTGAGGGTGCTCATGAGGTCTTGGCGGGCCGCTACCAATATTGTGTCGATTGTTTAGGTCACGCGATATCGGGTGCGGTGATCACCTTTTCTTGGTTTTCGAATTATCGTTATTGCATTCGAAACCGAAAAGGGGTGTGGGGCGACTATGGCTGATGTGATCGGTGAACAGCGCGGCCGGGACGATCGGCGTGCAGCCGCGGCCGACACGCTTGGTGAGGCCGCAGACGAGCTGGAGCGGGCCGCGACGACGCTGCGGCAGGCGCTTGCCGACGGCAGCGCTCCGCCGGGTGTGCAGGAGCTGATCGACCGGCTCGATCGCGCCGCCGCTCGCGCTCGCGCCCGCACCGGGTCAGGAGCAGAGGGCCTCGGTCATGGTCTCCTCGACGATCAACCCCGGGCTTGAGTAGATCTACGCAAGCCCGGGTGGGTAGATCCGCGTGACCTGCTGTTTTTCCTGCCAGTGGCTGGTCTGAAAGGTTGAGTGGGTGCGCTGTGCTGTCGTAGGGTGACCGGTGGTTACCGACGACGGGGAGGCGTGGTGGGTTCGGGCTATCAGGTGGTCATCGACAAGATCCGCAGCACGGGGCAGGCCGCTGGGCGGGTTGCTGACGGGCTGCGCGGTGCGGGATGCGCGGCCGCGATACCGGCTGGTGATCTGGGGATGCCGGGGTCGCGTGCGTCGCTCGTGATGGCTCAGGTGAAACACGCTCTGGTGCAGCGTGAGAGCGGGTTCGAATCCCGTCTGGATACGCACGCGGGGAACATGGCCACGGCGGCGGACCGCTACGCCGGGCAAGAGTCAGCCGCTGCGTTGGACATCACCACCGCCACAGTGCGGGGCCCGGTGAAGGCGAGCTGATGGTCACTTGGGCTGACGCGACCCGCTGGAATCCGGCGGTGCTGCAGGACGCGGTCGGGGCGATCAACAACGCCTACAACAAGCTCATCGCCTGCTCGGACGACTTGCGCGACATCAACACCCCCGACGGCTGGCACGGTGCCGCCGCGAGCGCCGCCGCGGGTGAGGTCAATCAGGTCATCGACGGTCTTGAGGAGTACGCCGCGGACATCGCTGCTCTGCGCCGCGCCGCGGCCGAGACCGGCGACGCGATCACCGGTGTGCAGAACGGGGTGCGTGAAGCCCAGTCGATCGCCGCCGCTAATCACTTCACCATCGCCGCTGACGGCGCGATCATCGACAACGGTGGGCCCGAGGTGCCGGAAGGGCAGCAGGAACTCGCCGCTGAAGAACGCCATCGGCTCGCGGAGGAGCTCAAGGACCGGGTCGAGGAAGTCCTGCGGCAAGCGGTGAATGTCGATGAGGGACTGTGCTCGGTGCTGGGCCTCATCCAGGCCGGCCAGGTCATCGACGCGACAGCGAATGACAACGAGAACACGAGCTTGGCCGCGGCCGGCAACGCCGGAGCCGCGGTCGCGTTCCCCTCGGTCATGCCTCCGCCGGCGGTGGACGCGGATCCGTCGATGAACGCCGCCTGGTGGGCCGCGCTCTCAGACGCCGAACGCCAGCAGCTGATCGCGCAGCACCCGGACTGGGTCGGCAACCGGGACGGGATCAAAGCCGCCGACCGCAGCACGGCAAACCTGAACCTACTGGATCAGGAGAAACGTTCTTTCGCCGCAGACCTAGACCGGCTCCGGCGGGAGGGCGGCGACTCGGATGAGATCGCCCGTGTTGAGCAGCGGCTCAAAGCGCTGGATGCGATCACCGGGATGATGCACAACCCCGATGGCAGTCTCAACACCAGCCGGCAGCTGATGTCGCTGGACATGACCGGTGACCACCCGAAAGCGGCGATCGCGACCGGTGACGTCGACACCGCGCAGCACGTTGCCGTGTTTACCCCGGGCATGAACTCCACGGTCGATGGCAACATGAACGGCTACGTCCATGACATGGACGGGGTTCGTGAAAGCGCGGAGCGGATGTTGCAGCGCGGCGGGGACATGTCGCAGGTCGCCGCGGTCACCTGGATCGGCTACGAGCCCAGCACAGGCGACGACACCGGTTCGCTGCTGGGCCTTGTCACGGGCGAGAACGCCGACATCGGCGGGGACAAACTCGCCAAGTTCGACGAGGGCATCAACGCGTCCCGCCCGGTTGACCCGCATCTGACCGCGCTCGGGCATTCGCAGGGCTCGATCGTGACCGGGATCAGCCTCACGCACGGCGGCACCGGCGTGGACGACGCGGTCGTGTTCGGCTCTCCCGGGGTGGCCGATCACTTCGGCATCGACAACACCGCCGCCGACTTGAAGGTGCCGGGCGGGCACGCCTATAACATCAAGGCCGATGGTGACCCGGTCGCTCAGTGGGTTCCGGAAACCTGGCGGTATGGGCGCGCCCCGTATGCGATGGATGGCATGAGCCAACTGTCGGCGGACGCCGCGACGGGCCCTGAGGGGGCGCCGCTAGCGGCCTCGCACGGGCACAGCGAGTACACCAAGACGATGCCCGACGGCTCTGATAGCACTAGCAAATACAACATCGCCGCGATCGTGGCCGGCAAGCCCCAGCTGACGGTCCCCGCCCACTAGGAAGTTGATCACGTGTCGCCACGAAACTGGCCGGTCGCCGCGGCACTGGCCGGCGTTCTGCTGCTGACAGGATGCAGCGACGGCCGCCAGTACCTTGATCCTCAACCCACGGGACCTTCGATGTCGAAGCAACAACAGCAGGCACAGCTGGCCACTCGCCCGACGTTGGCCGACGCGATCGCGGGCTATGAGAAGCTTCGCGCGGCGATCCGTGAGCGGCTCTCGAGTGAGTTCGGTCTTCCGACGTGGGTCGAATACACCGACTCGGTCCGTTTCAGCGGATGCGGTCAGCAGTTCGCGGCGCTCACGGAGCAGGAAGCGAGCACGAAGTTCTTGTCGCGGTGGTCGAACACCACGTCGTTGCTGCCGCAGTGGGAGCAGGTGAAGCAGCTGGTGCGCGAGGTCGCCGGCGGCTACGGGTTTACCACGGTCTCGCTCGACGCAAACCGTAATGGCGATGCCGAGTTCAATCTGAACGATCAGTATGGTGCGGAACTGTCGATCGGGGCCGCGAAGAACACGCTGCTTGCGCTCACGACGGGGTGTCACCTGATCAAGAAGTAGCGGCCCCTAGCTCAAGGGCTCGTGATGCCGGAGGACCGTTGTGGACAAGATGCCCTCGTTCGAGCTCGATGACGGCAGCCTGTCATCTCGGCGACCGGTGTTGTTCACGCTGGTGTGCTGGGTGCTGGCGGTCATGTGCGGCGCGCTGTCGGTGATCCTCGCGATCGGCGGGGCGCTGAGCAGCGATTCTTGCCGGCCAGGCGATGCGGAATTCATCTGCACCGCCGCGGGTCAGAACCTCGCGTGGTGGCTGCCGTTCGCTGGCTATGCGGCGGCGAGTGTTGTCGCGTGGATCAGCGTTGAGTTACTTGAGTGTGGTGCGAGGCCGAAGTGGTTGGGCTTGCTTGCCGGTGCTGCGGTGTTCGCGGCTGTCGCCACTATTGACCTGACGTTCGTTGTCGGGTGAAATACTCCGGCCTTCTTGCTGCGTACTCGATGTGCTCCCCGGGCAGAGCGGCTAACGCACCTCGGTCACTGACTGTCGAGAAGTTGCTGTAGGTGCCAGGCAACTCGCACCGGACACCGTGTGGGTGTCCGGTCGGCACGGTGGTCTCCGGTTTCAAAGGCGGCGCAAAGCTCGGAAAACGCACGCTGGGGCTGCTGGTTCGGGAGGTTCCCGACCCCGGCAGCCCCAGTGTGTCTATTAGGTGAGTGCGCTAAGGTCAGCGCGTTTAGCAGCTCGCCTTGGTGTAGGCGGTCTGGATGGTGTTCCCGGGCCACAGGTAAACCTTGCCCGGGCCGACGCAGTAGTCGTACGGGTTGGCGATCCCCGGTTTCGGAATAATGTGGATGTACGCGCCGAAGTTTGAGCAATTGTTGTACATGTCGTAAGTGCCGCCCGGCATGTACATGTGCGGCGTGAATCCACACGGCCAGCCCGGCTCGGCAGGGGACGCCCCTCGTGCCGCTTCACTGGCTGACGCCGACGGCGCGAGGGTCGCAAGAGTCAGCGACGCAAGTGCGCCCGTCACAATCATGGTCCGCTTCAACGCAAGATCCTTTCACCAAGACAACAGTCATCTGGCTTGCCAGCACCCTGGGACGTGGAGCCGGGCAGGATTTAGAATGGCCTGGTTTTCGTGACGGGAAAACGTTCCCCAGGTGCCCTCGGCGTGGGGTTTTCGCGTAGTACTTTGCTGGTACTAGTCAGCGTTTGCTCGCGCCTTTTCATCAAGAGATGGGTGATTGGGGCTGTTGTGGGATGCTGATATTAACTGTCGTCACTCGGCGCACTGAGCGATCGCGCAGCGCGAGATTGGACTGTCCGCTTGCCAGCAGGCCAAGGTCTGAGTGCGACGGATTTGAGGTTTACTTCCGTAGTTCAAGGTAGATTGTTTCATCGCGTCGGAAGCCGCGGTCCAAGCGCGCCACGTCGAGGCGGGCGCCTTGCTTGAACATGGTCCGCTGCGCGGTACTGGCATCGAAGCCCGCGCGGCCGACGACGTGCCGTAGTTCTTCTTCGTCGTAAATCCAGCAATGTCCGTAGAAGTAAAAGATCTGGTTGATCATGAACGCGCGACGATCCGGGACTGAGTCGCCGAAAACCCGCAGCCTGCGACGGTGCGTGGTGAGAAAGTCGTCGCCACGAACGTACGATTCCAGGTATTTGCGCAGGTCAGGAGTAGTCAGTCGGAGTAGGCCGCCGGGCGTGAGGACCCGCCGGACCTCGGTGAGCCATGCCACGGCTACTTCGAGTGTGACGTGTTCGATGAGGTGTTCGGCGTAGACCCAGTCGAGGCAGTCGTCTTCGAAGGGCAGCGGCTGCCGGATGTCGAGTTGGGTGAAGTAGCTTTCGCGGTTGACGCGGTAGAGGTTCCCGGGTGTTGTGGCCAGGTCGTGGGTGTGGAGTCCCATGAGATCGGTTCCCAGGCCTGATGGGTGCGCGGTCTTGAAGGCCGCGAACTCGATGCCGGTGACACCCAGTTCCTGGAAGTCGTGTCGGGTGCAGGGAAGCGCGTTGGATGTAAGCTCCAGCTGCTGGCACGGGATGCCGCTCTCGGCGACTTCGTCGAGTTTCTCGGTGAACAGGTGTGGGTTGTCCCACACCTGCTCGGGGAGTGTGGCTCCTCGGGTGGTGTCGTCGTCGGTGGTGACGATCTGCTCGGTCATGTCGCTCCTGTTAGTCCACGATGTAGGTGACGTGTTTGATGCCGTTGACGAAGTCCGAGTGCAGCGCCGCTGGTTCGCTGTCTGCGCGGATGGTCGGTGCTCGTTGGAAGAGCTGCTGGAACATGGCGGTGATTTCCCGGCGGGCCAGGTGCGCGCCGAGGCAGAAGTGCGGGCCGCCGCCGAAGCCGAGATGCGGGTTGGGTGATCGGGTAATGTTGAACCGCTCCGGCTGGTGGAAGATGCGTTCGTCGCGGTTGGCTGACCAGTAGTACAGGACCACTTTGTCGCCTCGCCGGTACCGGTTGCCGTTCAGGTCGACGTCGCAGGTCGCGGTTCGCCTCATCCAGATCACAGGAGAGCTGCATCGAACGATCTCTTCGGCAGCTAAGCCGATGCGGCCACGCAGGTCTTCCAGTAGCAATGACTTCTGGTCCGGGTGGCGCGTGAAGAGCACGAGTCCGTGCGCGATCGCAGCTCGGGTCGTGTCGTTGCCGGCTGTGCACAGCAGAATGAAGAAGGACGCGATCTCGTCGAGTGTGATCTTCCGTCCGTCGACGACGGCTGCGGCGAGCGTGGAGATCAGATCATCGGACGGGCGCCGCCTTCGGTCGGTGACTAGTGCGGCGAGTACCCGCCGCAGGCGAGCTGTGGCCGTCAAGAGCCCTGTCGTGACCGGGTCGGTCCTGGTGGGATCGCGGTATTCCGGATCAGTGATCGAGATGATCGCGCGGGAGCTCTCAAGGATCTCTTGCCGGTATTCCTGGGGGACTCCGAGTATGTCGCAGATGATCCGCAGTGGCAGGCGATCCGCTGCGTGGGCAACGAAGTCACCGGCGCCGCGGTCGATAAGTTCGTCGGTGATCTGCCGCACCGCGGTGAGGATGCTGGCGTCGAGGCGCGCGAGGCGCCGCGGGGTGAACTGCGCGGCTACTAATCGCCGGAACTGGCCGTGGGTGGGGCTGTCCATGTTGATGATCGACGTGGCGTGCCGGCGGGCTTGCTGGGGCGGGTCGGTGATGCTCACGGCGGAGGGTTGCGAGCTGAACTGGGTGGGCATTCGCCCGGCCGCGTGAACGTCGGCGTGCCTGACCAGAGCATAGAAGCCCTCGCTGTGCTTTTGCTCCGCGCTATTGGCGAAGAACACGGGCCGATGGAGCGCCCGCAACGCGGCGAAACCGTCAGCTCGTTCGCGTTCGGGCCGGGCCCAGAACGACAGGTCCCCCAGGTCAGGGGGTAGCCTAGCGCCGTCACGGGTTGTGGCGGGCCGGTGCGGTGCCAGGTCTGGTGTCATCGCAGCATCACTGATTCCGATGATGCGGTCCGTACGGGCATGCTCAGTGTTGTGCGCAGAGTGCGGGACGGGCCGTGCCGCAGCGGGCCTGCCTGCTGCAGATCGGGGTAGCGGCGAAACAGAGTCGACAGTGCAATCGTTGCCTGACGTCTGGCGAGGCCGGCGCCGAGGCAGTAGTGCGCCCCGGCCGCGAACGCGAGGTGATGCCTGCCGTTGGACCGGTCCAGATCGAGGGCATCCGGTTCGGCGAAGGCGGCCGGATCACGGTTGGCTCCGGCGACCAGCACGGCGACACCGGCGTCGGCGGGCAGCCGCACTCCTGCCAGGGTCAGCGGTTCCTGGGTCCGCCTGCTGACCCATCGCACTGGGGGATGCAGCCGCAGCACTTCATTAAGGAAGGCGGCCCCGCGGTCACCGCGGCTGCTGAGTTTTGCGCGCAGGGCCGGGTTCTCGAGCAGGATGTGCACTGCGCTGGCGAACAAGCTGGCCATGGTCTCGAAACCCGCCACGAGCACAAGCTGGCAGCACGCGATGATTTCGGAGAGGGTGATCCGGCCGGCGAGCCGGGCGGTCGCCAGCCAGCTCACCAGGTCGTCGTCCGGACAGGCGGTTCGGCGGCGCAGTAGCCCAGCGAAATAGTCGGCGACTTCGGCCAGGGTGCCGCGCAGTTGCCGCGATTTGGCCGGATCGGGGGTCTCGTGCAGGGATTCGGCCACGATCGGTCCCCACTGCAGGAGCTGCTCGAATTCGCTGCGGGGAACGCCTAACACAGCGCACACGGTTCGCATCGACACCCGCAGTGCAAAGTCTTCAACGAGGTCGAACTCGGCTCGCCGGGCTACTTCGCCCATGGTCTCGTCGACGATGTGCTCGATAAGTGGTGTGAGCGTGTCCACGGCGCGCGCGGTGAAAAAAGGCGTGACAATGTGCCGCAGCCTGGTGTGGGCGGGTGGGTTGCGGAAGACGAACCAGTCGTCGATGGGATGGTCGTCCTGCGAGCTGCTCAGCCGGGATGGCCGGGTCATGCGGGAGGGGCTTGCCACACCGAACCGGTCGTCTTGCAGTACAGCCTTGGCAACGTCATAGGTGGCTGTCAGATGGAACCCGAGCCGACTGGCGACAAGATTCCCGGCCGCCCGGATGTCGTTGAACAGCGGGTAGGGCTCGGCGTCGGGCGGTAGCCGCAGCATGGCGACGCCTGGGTCGAGTGGTGGCACTATCATCTCGCTTTTCCGTTCAGTGATGCTGGGCAAGTGGCCGGTGCCGGACGGGCAGATCGGGCGCCGTGAGGAGCCCGGCGGCCGCGAGGTAGCGGTCGATGACTGCCAGCGGGTAGTCCGGTCGGAAGTTCGGAAGACCGGCGACCAGGCCGCGCAGCTTGTCAATGGACACCGCGTGAGCCCTAACGCTATGGACAGTGGTGCGGTGGGCGGCGATGCCGAGCCCGGCTTCGAGGCGGTCGACGATGCGCTCGACAGGAATCGATACGCCAGAAGCGACGTTGACCACGTCACCGGTGACGCCGGCCGTGAGCAGCTTGTCGACGATCGTGACGAAGTCGTCGACGTCGATCAGGTCGCGTGTAGCGCCGCGGTAGATCTGAACGGTGCCGCGTCGAACCTGGCTGGTTAGTGAGGGCACGAGCTGGTAGGGCTTCTGGTGTGGCCCGGTCACATGTGCCAGGCGGAGCACGAGATAGTCCACAGCCGACCGTGCAATCGTGCGCTCCAGGGAGTATTTGTGCAGACCGTAGGGGGTACTGGGCCGGACTGCGTCGTGCTCGCTGCCGGCTGCGGGCGCGGCGTTGTAGAGCGCGGTAGACGCGGTGGACAAGAACACCAGCTTCTTACCGGTGCTACGGCATCTGGCCAGGCTTTGGACCACGAGGTCCCGTTCGCGACGAAAATCGGCCTCGGTCGCGGACGCGACGGCGGTGACTCCGGCGGCGAGCACCACCGAGTCGGGGTGACGCCCAGCCAGCGGGGCGAGGTGCCGCGCGAGAAAGCCTGCACCGACGATGTCCACAGTGTCACGCCCCCAGTTTCCGCTGCGACGTCCACGCAAGCTGCTCGAGCGCGGGCACCACCGTGGCGGGCGCTGGCAGATCGTGGGCTTCGGCGGCGAGCGTCCGCGCTGCGGCCCGGTATTTCGGATCGTAGAGCAGATTGATCGTCGCTTGCTGGATCTTCTCGGGGCTGGCGGAGTAGCTCGGGATGCTAATCGCCGCGCCGGTGGCAGCGACCCGGGTTCCGATCATCTCCTGATCGAGTCCGTGCGGAATGAGTAGCTGCGGCACGCCGTGCGTGAGGGCGGTCATGGTGCAGCCAGCGCCGCCGTGATGGATCACGACGTCGCACGTGGGAAGCAGCAGGTTGAGTGGCAGCTGTGTGACCGTTTGCACGGATGCGTCTACCAGCCCGGCGATCTCCGCCAGGTCGGCTTTACTAGCGGTCAGGACGAAGTCGGCGTCGAGATCGAGGACGGCTTCCAAGGCCTTCGGGAACGCGGAGGCTCGGGTGCCGAATAGGGTGAAGCAGGACTGACCCCAGATCACGGCGATTCTACTGCGGGCTGGCGGCTCGAGAGTCCATAGCGGTTGTGCGCCGGCGCCGTTGTAGGGGATGTAGCGGATCGGCATCCGGTTGCCGGGCAGCGGCGGGCGAAGCCTCGGCGGACACGGATCAATCACGTGTTCGATCAAGTCGAAGCTCATCCGCGGTAGCCCGCGGCGCGCGAGCGACGGGTTGACGCCGAGCATGGAGAAGAACAGTGCGCCGTTGGCGGTGGAGATCTCCGGCTCCTCGGTTCCCATCGGGCCCCAGGTGTGCAAGATCGCGGGTATTCCGGCGGTGCGCGCGGCGAGGATGCCGTCGACGCACAGGAAGTCATGGATGACGAGGTCGGGAGACCACCCAGTGACGAACTCGGTGATGGCGTCGGCGTTTGCCCGGCCGACGGTTAGTCGTTGCCGGGTGAGGTCGCGGCTGATCGCGGTGACGTCGATGTCGCTGAAGTCGTCGACTTCGGCACCGGTGACCGGATGTAGCGGGGGATGCTGGTAGTGCCATTTGCCACGCAGGACCTGGGCGACGTTGTGCATGCGGCCGACCATGTCCATGTCGACGGTCGCCATGACAGGCACGGGGGTCATCCCGGCGGCGTTCACGTGGCCGGTGAGGGTCTCGGCGCATACGACGCGGACGTCGTGGCCGGCGGCTTGCAGCGCCCAGCCCAGCCCGACCATGGGGAAGAAGTGGCTGGGCCATGCCGAGACGGCAAAGAGGACTCGCACGTGAACTCCTCGTCGCTTGGGTGTCCGATCCCGGTGACGACCGGTGTGGGACGTGACTGGCGCTACGGGTATGTGGGGTCAGGCCGCTAGGTGTTCCAGTTCGCGGACTAGTTGCGCGGGCGTGGGCGCGGCCGCGATCTCGTCCCGCAGCGATAACGCGGATTCGCGATAGCTGGTGTCTTCGATGAGGGTGGTGACTGCCTCACGGATCGCTTGGAGGCTGCTGCGGGGTCCGGGGATGCTGAGTGCGACGCCGGCCCTGTGGAAGGCGCGCGCGTTCGCGTGCTGCTCGGGCAGGTAGGGCAGGGTCAGCTGGGGTGCGCCGGCCCAGGCCGCGGTCATTCCCGAGCCAGCGCCGCCGTGGTGGATCACGGCCGAGCAGGACGGCGTCAGGTGTCGTACGGGAAAGTTGTTGAGAACTGTGGTGTTGGCGGGAGGGGACAGGGTTTCGGCGACCGATCGCGAGCAGGTCACGACGAGCTCGATGTTCAGATCGGCTAGGGCGGTCATGATGTGGGGAACGAGGAACGTTTTCTGCCCGAAGATCGCGGTGACGGAGTCACCCCAGACCAGGCAGACGCGTGGCCGCTCTGGAGCCTTCAGAAGCCATTGCTGCGCTGCGCCGGGCCCGTTGTAGGGCAGGAACCGGACCGGGAGCCTGCGAAGCCGTGTGGGGCCGGCAAGCTGCTTCGGGCAGGGGTCGATCACGTAGTCGACGAGATCGATGCTCCACTCCGGGAGGCCGTACCGCGGGAAGCTGCTGCTGGTGTCGGGCGGGGTCAGCACGAGATCGGGGTCGGTCTCGTGCGTGCTAACCGGGCCCCACAGGTGGCAGATCGCCGGTACCTCGGCGACTTTCGCGGCGAGCACGCCCTGAGGGCTTAAGAGGTCATGAATGACGAGGTCGGGTTGCCACACACGAGCTAACTGGACCGTGTCGTCGATAGTTTTGTCCAGCGCCGTTCTGTAGGCGTGTGCTCGTCGAGCGAAGGACCGCATGTCGAGCTCGCCGCGATCATGCAGGGGCAGGCCGGTCACCGGGTGGAGCGGCAGGCCGAGCTCGGGATCAGTGCCGCGGACGGCCCGCAAATAGTAGGCGAACCTGGCGAGAGTGATCGCGCTCGGACCGCTGTCGAGCAGCACAGGAGTGAGGCCAGCGCCGGATATCGCGCCAGCCTGGGACGGAGGGCACGCGATACGCACCTGGTGGCCAGCTGCTTGAAGCGCCCAGGCCAGCGGAACCATCGGCAAGTAGTGGGAGACGTAGTCCGAGACCGTAAACAGCACGCGCATAGTCACCCCCTCGTTCTGACAAGCAACGATTGCACCGGGGCGGCAGCGTCACATCATCTCTTAGCGGTCACTCGCGCACTGGAATCGCCCAGTGCCGCCGTAGTGACATAAGTACTAGGGTGCCGGCCCAGGATCTTCGGCGGCGGTGGGCGGGTGTCCGGCCTTCTGTCAGCTGTCGTACACCCGCCTCGCACGACGCTTGGAGCGCGCAGTCGCCATCCTCTATTGACCGGTCACTGGTGACCCGTGACATCCGTCATGCACGCTCCATGACGGGTCTCATGGTCGGACAGTGACCGCTTGTGCACACTGAGGGTATGAACGATCACAAAGACTGCTCCGACCAGCTGCCCGTCCTGGATCCTGAGCAGGTTGCCCGGGCGTTTTGCGATAGTTTGGGCCACGTCTTCGCCGCGGTGACGGTCAGGGCCGGTGCCGCCCGGCGGGTACTCGAGGTCGCCGGCGACACCGACCTCGCGCTGGCGCAAGTGCGTGAAGCGGAGTCTGCCTCCAGGACAGCCCTGGGGGAGGTCAGGGCATTCCTGTCCGGCCAGCCGGATGCCATCTCGCTGCTGGGCGAAGCGGTCAAAATCAAGATCGCCTTGGCAGGGGCGGGCATCGACGCCGATCTGCCGAATGTGGTCGACAGCATTAGTGAGCCAGCGCGAGAAGCGACCGCTCACGCTTTGCGTGTGGTGGCCGCATTCGCCATCGATAACCGCAGCATCAGGACCATGCGCGTTCAGTTCAATGAATCAACCATGGTGATCGAACTCGGTGCTCGCGATGAGTCTGTGGACACCGCACACTGGGCTGGTCGCCTTGAGAATCTTCTTCGTGACGTCGACACGTCGCTCACGTTTTCAGTAGCCACCCAGGGGTCGATCTGTGTAATCGAATCGCATGCGTGTGATAAGGGGCGAGGTCTGACCTGAGAGCACGATTTGCGATTCTGCAAGCACTATGTGGGTACTGCATGTGCTTACGCCGTAGGTAGTGCCGGAAGCGTCTTTGACTGGCTGGGAATCTCGACAGACTGGATCCGTCCGGCCTTGAGCGATGCAAAAGCGTCGCCGAGGCAAGGTGTACGGAAAGGAACCAGCTGTGAAGGGAACACGCGTTGTCTTGGCTGCCGCGGCAGGGCTTTCGATCGTGGGCGCAGCGTTCGCCACGCCGGCGTCCGCGAGCCAGGCGAGTGGACCTGTGTCGGCGAGCGCGGAAGCTACGATGAAGGCGCCGGGCTATCCCTGCGGGTTTACCCCGCACTTCCCCATGGCGCCGGGGGGAAGCTTCGATATGTACAACAACTGTTCGAACTTCGGGGCTTACATTCACGTGGTCCCTTACCACGGGGATCAGTACGACGAGTGCGTCGGTCCCAACGCCATGAAGGTCTGGCCTGGCTACTGGGTCCAAACCGCCTACACGAAGGCGACCTGCTGAGAGCTGGCAGTGGCCGCGCCCTGTAGATAGAACGACTGCGGCTGCCGGGATGTACGACGATCCCCTGCCCGGCAGCCGCAGTCACCTCAATTCAACGGCCTGAGCTCACGTGTTCCCGGCGCGCCACTGCCTCTGCGATCGATCAATGGCGGCGATCAGCACCCCTGCCTGGGCCGCTGTCGCAGCGAGCGCCACATGCAGCACAATACCGCGCCGGTACTTCTCATTGCCTGTGCCGGGTCACGTTTCAACAAATAGTTGCGTGCGACGACTCACTCCGAGTTTGCGAAGAACGGACACGCTGTGGTTCTTCGCGGTGTTCAGGCTGATCGACAGAGCGCGCGCGATCTGTTTGTTCGTGTACCGGCCGACGAGCATGACCAGAACCTCCTCCTCCCGGGGTGTGAGACCGTCGGCAGCGGGGATCGGGGGACGGCGGTTCGGGGTCCTTCCGAGAATCCAAATTTTCTCGCCCCGCTGTAACGCCTTGATGGCAGCGGCGAGGCTTTCGACTGGTTCGGTGTTCGCTACGAAGCTGTCGACTCCTGATAGCTGGAGGACCGCAGCGTCGCGTGCGTGAAGAACGGGGCTGAAGGCGACCAGAAGTGGCGGATGAGGGCGAGACTTCAACTCGCGGCACGCAGTCAGGCCGACGTTTAGCGTTGGCGTTGTGGGGTCGATGACGACCAGGTCGATAGAGTCAGAAGCAGCGGGGTGATCAGAGGCAGGCTGGTCAAATACCAGTTCGGTGGAGGCGAAGCGGTTAACAAGTGCCGTTTTAATGCCAAGAAGCTCGACAGGTGTGAACCCGAAAAAAGCTATCTTCAAGACATCCCCCTCGGATGACTTATTGACATGTCTCGCTGTGGTCGAATAGTGTTTTGCCGAAAGGACTATTCCCTCGTTAGTTCTGTCGCGGCGCCGCGTGTCGGCGGGCGTGTCCGAAATATACGGTTGGATAGTTTCGCAGCGTTCGTTGCCTTTCGCTGGTGTGGCTGTTGGCGCCGCTCGACTGGGTCGCATAGCAGGCACGCGTGGTCGACGGACGAGGCCGCCGAGGTGCAGGCCGGTGCTCGCGGCACGGTCTAGCCAGCCACGCCTCGAAGAAACGAGAGCGGGCCACGAAGCATGTCACCTTTCGGTGAATGTCCGACGTGATACTACCTGCCTACTGGTCAGTAGGCCACAGGTCTGCAGACTTGGCCGCGCCGCCGCGAGTGGCCCTTTTGGCTACCAAGAGTGCCCATTAAGGCTTCCAGTTTAACTCGTATGGGCTATTTTCTTGCGCTCGCCTTGATCGTCTACGCTTCCTGGGTTCGGCTGCTGTGGTCGCGTCAGCGCCGTGCTGAGGGGAGGGGTTACGTTGACGACGCTTGAGGGTCGTGTGGCTGTGGTGACCGGTGGGGGTACCGGGCTTGGCCGGGAGATCGTCGAGGCATATGCCGCGTCAGGGGCTGCAGTGGTCATCGCGAGTCGCAAACGCGAAGTATGTGAGCATGCGGCTTCGGAGGTTCGTTCCCGCTACGGCGTCGAAGCGCTCGCCGTATCGTGCAATGTCGGTGACTGGATCGAGTGTCAAGGTCTCATTGACACCGTGCGGCATACCTTCGGAAAAGCGGACATTCTGGTCAACAATGCGGGTGCTGCGCCGGTTTACCGCGATATCGCCGAGTTGACCGAGCGCATGTGGCGCAAGGTTCTGGAGGTCAACTTGCTCGGGGCGGTCGCTCTGTCGCAGGGTTTCGGGACCCAGATGGCTGAGGCGGGCCGCGGCTCGATCATCAACATCACCTCGACCGGTGCGGTCCGGCCGAAAGATCCTTTCGTTCCGTACGCGGTGGCCAAGGCTGCGTTAAACACGTTCACCAAGGCGTTTGCGCAATCGCTCGGACCGCGCGGTGTGAGAGTGAACGCCATTCAGTGCGGGCCGTTTCGGACTGAGATGTCGAAATCGTGGGACGATCGGGTCGTCGCGGTGCTGGAGAAGACATCGGCGTTGCGGCGAATCGGCGATCCTCATGAGATCCGGGAAGTTGCCCTGTACCTTGCTGGCGATGAGTCAGCGTTCATGACCGGCGCGGTCCTTGAACTCGATGGTGGCGCGACGTTCTAGAGGGTCGTGACCATCAGCCTGTGTGGTCGACTTCAGGGTTCCCGGGGAGTTGTGATGACCATGGACGGTGCGAAAAGTACTCGGCACAAGGGGCAGTGGATTCTGCTGGACGAGGCTGGCCTGCTCTACGCGATCGGCGGCGCGCTCTATACCGGTGTGTCGACGAACAATGCTGACCTGGTTGTGAAGAAGGTTGTCGCACCGCTGATTGAGTCTGCGCGGGAGTCTCACATCGAGCAGCGCGCGACAGCGCGGTTCAAGTCCGGCTGCTACGACGTGTGGGTCAAGCCGGCGCTCGGCGGCCGGGACGGCGCGTTGATCGCGGTGCAAGCATGTTATGTCGATACCGGAGCCGCGTTCCCGTCTTGCCCGGCGATTGCGGTGTGGGAGTGGGAGGAACCGCCCGCCGGGGCCGCTGAGCCGCTACAGCAGTGGTGGGGCGAGGACGCGCCCAGGTTCTACGGGGTAGACGCTCCGAACAATGACTGGAGCGGCGGGGCGTCTGGGCGCGACCCGTACCGCTTCATGGATAGCATCCTGACAGAGGAGTCGCGTGTGGCGACAACGGCGATCATGCAGGACTTCCGCGACGCCGAGGTCGACAAACCGCTGATCAAGTTCATGGAGCAGTGGCATGTCGCGACGAACTCGCGCCGCAGCGTCCGCGCTGTTGGCCGCAAGAAGTCTGACACCTACTACCGCGGCTTTTCCGCGACGGTCGACGCAAGGCCTGCGCAGCTGTCGACCTCGCTTCTTCGGCAGCTGGGGGCCTACGCGGCCATCACGACCGACCCGCTCATGGTGGTTGACGCGGTTCATGACTCGGTCGCGGTCACCAGCGAGGACTTCGCCGGCCTCGGCGTGCCGGTGCCGGCGGACAGCAGCCTCCGCACTATGGTGCATCCACGCGATTTGAACGGTGTTCTCTTGCTGGTGCGCCACGCGGCGAACAACCCGGGTAGACGGTGCCGGCCCGTTGAGGGCGCGTTGAAGACCATTCACAGGGGCTGGGTCGAGGTCCGTTTCCATGCGGTGGGAACCAGCGACAGCGTGGTCCCTGGTCGGCAGTTCGTGATGTGCCGGCTCGAGGTCCTCGATCGCTCGGCTGATGAGCCGGAATCGCCAGAGGCGGAGGAGTCGCCGCCGCAACAGCGAACCTTCCACTCGAACTCGACTTAACGCAGCTCGAGCTATGAGTTCGAGGCGGTGACCCGTTGACACGTCACGCGGCAGGTCCGTGGCTGTGGTTGGAGTGGGTGGGCGGAAATCCGTGCTGACTCAGGGGAAGCCGTTCGCGCGTGCCGTTACGGGAATGTCGGCTACCGATGTGGAAACCCCTGCAGGACGTGGCGGAGGCGATTGGGCAGTTGCGCGAGCTCTCGTCGTACCGCGGGTGGTCGTGGAGGTGTTCACGAGGCTGCTGATGCGGTGGTGTCGGTGCACGCGGGCCGCCGCTAAGATTGGGCACCGGTCTTGGCGATCGTCGCGGAGGCGGGTGGGATCGCTACCGATCTCACTCGCCTCCCGGCGACGGGAGCAGCGTCCACCAAGGCCAAAACTCGGGGCGGGCCTTACCAGGGCTTTCCGGCCCTTGGGGGCGGTCGTTAGTGACAGGTCAGGTGTTGTCGCGGCTGGGGGCAGGGACTTTAGAGTTCGCTGGCGAGTGTCCAGGTATAGGCGAGTCCCGCGCCGGGTGCGATCAAACCGTCATGTCTTATTGCGATCATCGCGGCGGTGTCCGGTTCGCTGCGTACCATGCGGCCGCCGGTGGAGCCCAGGTGCGGTGTGAGATTCACGCGGTGGATATCGGTAGCCGCGTGGGTCAAGGTGACCTCGATATTGCTGCTGGGTTTGTCGAAGTCCAGCGTCAGCAGGTGTCCGGCAGCGGGCACGAGAGCACGGAACGTGTACGCGATCCGCACTAAACCGCCGGCGGTGTCGGTGCCGGTCACGGACATAGCAGGCGTCGCAGTGTAACTCTGCTGGTCGTCGCCGGTGTCGTGAGTGATGCGGGCTGGGTGTCCGTCGACGGTGAAACCGACGAGCTCGAACACCTCCGGTGACGCGGCGTTGAGGGTGTCGGTGTCTTCGAACATCCACACTTGCGCCGCGTGCAGGTCAGCCTGGCTGGCGTGGTAGTCGGCATAGGTGGGCACGCTGTAGAAGCGGGCGAGTTCGAGAACGCGTGCGCTGTATTCCCATTGCTGGGTAACAACAAACATCGCGCCCGCACCCCGCGCCGGGCCATCCCGAAACGGTGACAGCGTGATGGCCACGCGGGTGTTATAGCGGCGTTCGCTGGCCTCGGTGAACATGCGCCGCATCTGGCGATAGGTGTCAAGAGCTAACGGCGCATCGTCGCCGGATTCGACCGTTATCCCGGATTCAATTAAGGCACGGATCGCGTCGGGGGCAAGGAGTGTGCGCATGGTGTCCGGGTTTGCGGTCAACGCTGCTACGACCGCGTTCGCGGCGGCGGGATTGTTGCGCTTGTGGGATTGGTCGAGTCGTTCGTCGGTGCGCTGTTCAAGATCGCGGGCGCGGACGTAATCCCAGCCGACACCGATCAACCCCAGCGTGAGAAGGGTGGAACCGAACTCGTTAAACGGGATGAACTCCAACACCGGTAGTTGTTTCACGGCGGGAATCCGCGCCACAAACATCAGGATCACCCCGGCGGCGGTGACGATCGTTCCCAAGAGTTTGAGTTGCGTTCGATAGAGCCGCTGCAGAACCGAGTCCCGATCATCACCCACAAACAAACACAATACGGATTCACGACAACACAAAAACGGCCGGGGATACAATGGCGAACGGCGGCACCCCGGGCGTATCAGGTCCGGGGTGCCGCCGTTCGTTGTGTTCAGCGTTCGCGCGGGTGCCGCGCTCGGGCTACTTCTTCGGGCCGGTTCCGGCCGAGGTGCCGCCTCCGCCGCCGCTGGGTGTGTCCACAGGGTCCTCCCTTCGAGCACTTCTCGAACCACCACGCCAGGCACACCGGTGTGCGTCCTGACGCACCCCAACGTGAGGGGTAGCAGGGAGGCTATACGCAGACAGTTGGGACGGGAATACGCCCGGCATATATCCATGGGGCGATGACACTCTGGATCACAACGCGCGGGACGGTTTCGATGGGTGCATCATGGCACCATCGACACCCCACCCAGGCGCTGAAACCCTGCTTGAGCTGGGCAAACGAGTACGCGCGCAGCGGGAAGCGCTCGGGATCTCCCAGGAGAGGCTCGCCGCGCGGGCCGGGCTGCACTGGACGTTCATCGGCCAGGTCGAACGCGGCAAGCGCAACCCCAGCACGATCAACCTTCTCAAGATCGCCTACGGCCTGGAGCTCAACGCGGGCGTGCTGGTGTCCGACCTGCCCGTGCCGCCGACCGATCGAGACAAGCCCGACTGGTAGCCCCCACCCGCGTCGCCGCAGGTCGCAGCGCTTCGTGTCGTTGGCCGACGCACCCCGATGGCCCAATCCCGGTAGCACCCTCTGGCGGCGGCTGTCTGGCGAACTGGGCAACCCTGCCCGCGCGGGTGGTTGGGGTGGCCGTGGTGACTTACTGGTCCGTAACGCTCAACTCGCGGTAGGCGATCCGCTACGGTGATACGCGCGGCCGATCGGTCTAACCGATCACGCCGCGATAGGTCGCGCCGATCACCCAGGACGGCGCGCGGGTGGCTGGGAGGGTCACGCGGTGTCGACGTGGGAGGGCAACCTGCCTGACGGGCAATATCAGCCGGTCACGGAGGGGATAGAGGTACATAAGGCGCGGCTCAAGGGCGCGACGGACGCTCTGAGCGCCGCGACGCGCAGCGGCGAGGACATCGCCCTTGACAAGGACGCCGCGCACGCCGTGCTGGCGAAGGCTGAAGAGATTTTGGACCGGCTCACTGACCAGAAGTCGCGAGCGATGGCCTTGCAGCAGATGAAACCACCGTCAGACGATATGGCGAGCCAGGCCTATAACAAGTTGGCGACCAACGGAGCAACGCCCGGTTTTTTCGAGGCGCTTTCTCCTTTTGCTCGGGCTTTTGATAACGGCGTGAGTGAAATCGATGGCCAAGTGAAATACCTCAAGACATTTATCAAAAGCCTCCGAAAAGCGCTAGGACTCACGGTCGCCGATGACGAAGATGCCGCTACGACAGTCGGGAAGGCTGGAGCGCCTGCGTCGAATGATGGGGGATACTTTTAGTTATGCGCCGAATCGCCTACGCCGCCATGGTGTTGACTTCACTCGTAGTGCTCTCCGCCTGCACTGACAAGGGAGCGCCCGGAACCGCATCCCCCGCGCCTTCGACGTCGGGAGATACAGCAACCGGGAACACTTCCGTCCCGTCGTCCACAGGGCAAGCATTGCCCTACGGCGGCGCACCGAAGGTGGCCGATCCGCTCCCGGCGGCAGTGCTTTCCGGGGACCCTTGCTCTGACGCGCTCACGCCAGAGCAAGTCCAGCAAGCACTCGGCAACTCGAACCCTGGCAAGCCTGATTCGATCGCGACGGGCGCGTCCTGTTCGTGGTACAATCCGTCTACGTCCGCCAAGGTTGCGGTGACTTACGTGACGAAAACCCACGCTGGGCTTAGCGCTGTGTACGCGAATGTGAAACCGGCGACCCCAGCATGGAAAGAACTTTCCCCGATCGACGGGTTTCCAGCGGTGGCGCATCACTTCACGACTGGTGATTGCACGATCAGTGTCGGGATCGCTGACGATCTTTCTGTTGATGTCACAGGGTTCCTGAGTAGCGCGAAGGAAGACGCGGGCGCGGACCCGTGCGAGTCGACTGCAAGGGCGGCCGGCACCGTTGTGGAAAACCTGAAGAAGAAGGCGGGCTGATTGTCGTGGCTCAGTCGATTCCTGAGGCTGTGAAAGCAATGAAGCGCGGCGACATCACGTCATGGGTGTCCACATCGGACGATGCGCTAACCATCGGGCAGGATCAGCGAAGCCTCAGCGATGATGTCGCGAAAGCTGTCGAAGAGTTGCGGCAGGCGTACTCCGGTAAGGGTGCGGACGCTGCGATTAACCGGTTCGCGACGTTCGGTAACGCGGTCGGTGTTTCTGGGGACAGTTTGACGCAGAACGCGAGCAACGTGCAGAGCACCGCCGCTTACTATCAGACGGTCGCGGCGAAGATGGAAGACGTCGATCCCCCAGCACAAAAAGTGTTCGGGTCGGTCACGCCGTGGTGGGTTGATAGCGAAGCGGAAACCAAGCGCTACAACCAAATTCAGGCACTGAACACCCAGACCTATATGGAGTACTACGACCACGCGACCTCGCAGGGCAGGGGTCTGCAAACCGACTACGGCCAATTGAAGCCGTTTGACGCGGGCACGGTGTCCATCGACCCCGGCACCACCGGTACGAAAGGCACGACCGGGACCACGAGCCGCACCACGGCGGGCAAGCACCGCGCCCCCGATACGGGCACGGTCACCCCCGGAACGGGCACCACTCCCGGCACTGGTCCTGGACAGAGTCCCGGCGGGGTCGGTCCGGGTGGCACCACGCCGCCGGGCGCGGGTAAGCCTGGCGGGCTCGGGAGCGACGACGGTACCGGCGCGGCGGCCTACCAGCCGCCCGCGACGCTTCCCGGTGGTGGGCTCCCCGGTGGTGGGGTGAACGCTCCGGTGCAGGTCCCCGGCGGCACTGGCCCCGGCAGTGGGGTTTCGGTTGGTCCGTTCGTCGGAACCGGCGGCCTGTCCGGGGTCGGTTCCGGTTCGGGGTCGGGTAGCGGCGCGGGCAGGCTCCCCGGCTCGGGCTCTGGGCAGGCCCCTGGCGGGGGTGTGCGTTCGGGCGCGGGAATGGTCGAAGGCGAGCCGGTCGCGCGGGGTGGCCGTGGTTTGGCCGGCTCCCGCCTCACCGGCGGTAGTGGTGGACCTGGTGGGATGGCCAACGGCGCGGGGCGTGGCAAAGGCGAAGAGGACAAGGAACACAAGCGCCGCTATGGGCTTGATGAGGTCGTGTTGTTCCCGGCCGAAGACGAGAACGACCCCGATAGCGGGATCGACCCGGTAACGGGTATGCGTGTGACGAAACCGACGATCGGCTAGCCGCGCGTGACCGTACTGGAAACACCGGTCACCTTCACCGTGATGGAGTTTGTGACCGCGTGGGGAATGCTCGATCTCGGCGACCCGCCGCCTGTCGTCGGTACCGATATCCATTTTTTCGTCACCGACGACGAACGCGACGAGTTGCACACCCGCACCATGGATGTGCTGACGCGCGCACGGTTAGCGCGGCGTGACCGGATCAGCCCGCTGTGGTTTAGCATGCTGCGGCTGCTCGCCTTACCGGAGCGCGAGTTTTATGCGCTGTCTTACCCGGATCATCACGGGGTCTTGGTGGCTGCTGCGGGGGATCACGCTGCACGGATCACCGCTACCGGGGGCCGGGTGGTTGTGGAGACGGTCCCGGCCGCGCGGCTGGCTACCAGCCTGCTGGGCACTCTGCCGGATGTGGACGGTGCACCGGTCCGGGCGGTGCGGGTTCCGCGTGCGGTGTTCGAGTCACCGCCGCAAGCGGCGAGCGTGCTGGACGAGGAACCTGATACCGCTGATCTGGATTATCTGCGGGCGGTGATGGCTCGGGAGCGGGTCGCGGTGCACCAGCTCTACACCGCCACCCGCTACCGGGGTGAACGGGTCGCTTCGTCCCCGATCACCGCGTTAGATTTGGCTGACGACGGCGGACGCGTCCTGACTTACCTCACCGGCGACGAACACATTGTGCTAACGCCGGGGACGCCCCGCGATGTCATCAAAACCTTGAACGACACCGCAGAGGCTTTGACCGGATAGCCGTTGCTGATTCAGAAAATATCGAGTCGTCCTGATTTGGCTTCAGCGATGAGGTTCCGCCACGCGGAAACGCTGACTGCAAGTAAACCTCTGTGCCGTGATTTGGTGTCACGGACGCAAATCGCATCGTCGAGGAACATGACCTCAACACAGGCGGGGTCGTTGTTTTGTCCGGTGCGGCTGCTGACGAACCATTTGTGCCGGGGGTGCATTGATGGTCACTTTCCCATGTCGTCGACAAGTTGAGCGAGGTAATCGATCGTTTGCGCCTGATCTAACGCGTTTTGCTGATATCGAGTAAAAAGCGCGTCGAACTCCGCTGTTTCTTGTGGGTCTTCTATGAAGTTCAGCGGTCCGGCGAGAACGGAGGCGGCGGCGACACGATCCATGCGCCCGTCAAAGTCAAAGACGGTGAAACCGCCCGAGCGGGCCGGGCTTTTCGGGGTTGAAGCGCGCAATATTTGGAGAGTGATGGAGGGCTGCGTGTACGCGATTCCGAGCAGGTGCCTTAATTGCTGCTCCATCACGTCGTAGTTCCTCAAGACGTCGGTAACTGCGTGTTCGCCAAGTATGATGTGGATTCGCTTAGTGTCGGCCGCGTTGGCGAGTTCTTGTTGCCGCTTGAGTGCAAAAGAAATTCGCATCTCTAACTCGTCGGCGCTCCAGGTGACGCCTTGACTTTCCTCCCGTATCGCCCGCATGTAAAGCGGGCTCTGCACAAGACTGGGGATAAGTCCAGATTGGTAGATCATGATAAGTGACGCTTCGTCTTCGAGTAGCGAGAAACGCGAAAACTGTTCAGGGAGCTGGTTGGCGTAGTTGTTGCGCCGGGACCGTTTCCGCGCTTGGGCGGCAAGTTCGGCGATTGCCTCTGCTTCTGCACCTGGGACGACATAGAATGTTGTGAGCGTTTCCACTTCGCGAACATTGAGGTTTGCTTGCCCATCCTCGAAGGAACTAATGCGCGTCGTGCTGCACCTCAACAGTTGGGCTACATCGGCAAGCGTCTTTCCGGCTTTGACGCGGTAACCGCGCATGGCGCGCCCAAGCTGCATCCGGTCGACCGTTGGCCGAATCTTGCCCATTGCATGTGCCCTTCTCGACGCGCGAAAACACACGCGCCCATTAATCCGATCGGTTGATTAGTGAAGCCTTTTCAGGCCTTAAGCCTTGTCTTAAGTGTGTATTTCGCACTTAAGTGGTTTCCAGGCTGCTCGGATGGTGGAAATCATAGGGCTCGCGTCATGAAGGCGCACAGCAGGTAAACCCTATGCCTTTCAGCGTTCACGCACATGCTCACGGTGATAGTTCGCAGCGTTAGCACCATGAACGAAAGGGGTTCGGGGCCTTGAGTAGTAAAATCACTGTCGGCACAACGATAGCCATTGATGATCTCGATGACGTGCCCACGCGCTTCCTGCGCGACGGCGGCATTGAGTTTGATTTGGGTAGCGCGCTGGGCTCGGCGTACTGCTCTTTGACCCTGACCGGTGAGGCGGTGCGGGCTCTGCCCAGCATTCTCGGCAACGTGGTTTCCACCTCCGCTGACGCGGGTGGCGACGATGAATGACGGCGTGCCATGGGAAAAAGAGTTATATGGCGACGTTTCATTGGAATCGGGGTTGGTGTTCGATTCGGCGTATATCCGCTGCCGAGTCACCGGTGATCTGCGGGTGGAAATCACGATCGCTGATCGCGCCGACCCGGCTCGCCGCTGGTTTGGAGTGGCGTTAGGTGAAGCTGAGGCGGGTGTCTTGCGGCAGGAAATCGTGACCGCTGAGCGCACTATTGGCGAGCGCCGACGACGCAAGCTCTACCGGCGCGAGCTATAGCCGGTCCTGATCACGGCCAGGCCAATGCCAGCCAGGCGGCAGGCCCGCTGGCTCGGGCTCCGCGCCTTGGTCGGTGTGCTCGTCGCGGTGTTCCTGGTTGGCTTTTTCGGCTGTGATGCGAGCAGTGATGTCCGCGATGGTCGGCCGTCCTCGCTGAAGGCGAGCTCGCCGCCGGTGGTTGTAGATGATGATCCCGACCGTGTACGCGGCCGGTGGGGCGAGGATGAGCGCGGCGCACAACAGGAGCCGCGCCGTATCCATGCCAACTCTCCCAGGGGGCTGTCCGTCTTGTGGATGGCCGAGGGGCGCGCGGTCGCTGTGCCTGCCTGCGGAGGAGGGGGGTCTCCGGTCGGGCTGGTGGAGCGCGCCTCCCCTCGGCCGTGGCCAAGCGGCCCCGCCTGCGTGGTGTGGCCGCGGGGAAGCCGGGACGCCTGGCCGGCGGTCGGACGTCGCGAACGACCGCGATCACCACCGTGCTCGAACGAGTCCTCGGTGGGCGAGAGGCTCCGGGGTTCGGCCGCGGTGACCTGTCGAAGCGAAACGCGGGTGTTGGGCCGGGCCTCTTCGGCGGTGGCTATGGGGCGCGCTGACCTGCGAGAGCGTCGTGAAGTGATAGGTCGGGCCTATCGTTCGGACCTATTTTTCCGCCATCCATTGCTCTACATCGCGTCCCTTCGCGTCTACTCTGGGTAGTATTCCAACTGTTTACGTCTAGCTGGCGGCACAGGGGGCGCGACGCGCGATGCGGACGACGATCTACGAGCAGGGACCACCGGACCCGGCCGTGTGGGACGAGCCCGCTATGCGCGAGGCGCTGGCCAACCGTGACATGGCCGAGGTGTTTCGCCTGCTCAAGGCCCGTGGTATCTCTCAGCGCAGGATCGCCGGTTTGACCGGGCAAGCGCAGCCAGAGATCAGCGACATCCTGCGCGGGCGGATCGTGTCCAGCTACGAGCTGCTCTCCCGCATCGCGACCGGCCTCGGTATCCCGCGAGGTCTCATGGGGCTTGCCTACAGTCCGGGCCTCGACCCGGCCGGGCACCAGGGGCTCGCTTCGGCTGCGGGTGGTGTGGCTTCCTGGATGCCGGGTGACACCGGTCCGGGAGGTAGCGACATGCAGCGTCGAGCGTTCATCACGTGGGTAGCCCAGGCCGCGATCGCGGGCGTGAGCGCAGCCGAACTCGCCCGCGTGCTCGATCAGCCGGCGAACGCGACTACTGTCCCGGTCCAGTCGGCCGGGCGGATCGGGGTGCGGGAAGCCGAAGCGCTCGAAGCGAGTGTCTTGGCGCTACGGGCACGCGATGACCTGCTCGGCGGGGGCGCTGTGGTGGCGACCGCGGCCGGAGAAATCGGGTGGGCACGCGCCCTGCTGACCGCGTCGGCCTCGGATACCGTGCGCCAGCGGGTGCAGCTCGCCAGCGCCGACCTCTACAGCGCCGCGGGATGGGCTGCGTTCGACACCGGAGACCCGGAGCAGGCCCGGGCGTGGCTCGCGGCCGGCCTGGCGCTCGCGAAAGACGTGAACGCGCACGACCTGGCCGCGAAGGTCCTGTTCCAGCTGGGTCGCATCTACCTGCACGACCAGGATGGGGACGGCGCGCTGAAGATGTTCCAGCTCGGGCAGCTCGCCGCGCAGGACTCCGGGGTGCCGCGTGCGGTCGCGTTGATGCATCTGTCGTCGGCGTGGGCGAACGCGGAACTCGGCCGGGCCGACAACGCGATCGGGCTGCTGGATCGCGCCGGGGACGAGCTGGCCCGTGATCCCGGTCCGGAGCGAGCGCCGGCGTGGCTGGCGTTCATGGGGCCGGAAGAGATCGACGGGATCAGCGGCATGGTGTACACGGCGCTGTCGGCCCGTGACCGGGCTTATGCGGAGAATGCTGTGCTGTACGCAACCCGCTCGTACGAGGCCCGGCCGGCTTCCGATGCCCGCTCCCGCGCGAGCGACCAGATCGCGATCGCCGCCGGCCAGCTGCGCGCGGGAAATCCCCAAGCCGGCGTGAAGACCGCTCGTCTGGTGCTGCCGCAGGTCGCGGCCCTGCACAGTGCTCGGCTGACCGACCGATTGTCGTGGGTCGGCCAGGCGGCCACCCTCTACCCGAAACACACTGAGGTACGAGAGTTGCTAGCGGACTTGAAGCCTAACGAGACGATCTGAGCCGAGCTCGTCGAATGTGGTCTCGTCGGTGGTGCGCGGGCTGTTGGCCAGCGACGATCGCGACACTCAGTGCGAACGGGCGCTGGCTGTGGGTAGCCATGGGGCGCTGCAGGCACGTATCGTGTGAGGCGTACTGGCCGAGTCTGGAGCAGAGGCGGTAGCAGTCGTATGCAGCGCGAGGGCCCGGCCAGCAAGGCGCAACGCGATCGACTCCGACGCGAGATGCAGGAGCAGGGCTGCACCCTCGACCAGATCGCCGCGGAGATGGCCACGCGTTGGGGGTTCAGGCCCCGCCAGGCATGGCGGCACGCTCAGGGATGGACGCAGGCGGAAGCTGCCGACCGCTACAACCGGTTGGTCGACGCGAACGATGCGGCTATGACCGGAAATCGTATCAGTGATTTCGAAGCCTGGCCGCCTGGTGGCGTGAAACCCACATTAACGACTCTAGCGGTGCTGGCGCGCGTGTATGGGACGGCCTCGCGGAATCTCGTTGACTATCGCGACCGCGAGAAGTTCACCAAGCAAGAGTTGGTCGCGCTTGATGCGGCTTCTGCGGATGCGAAAGTGCTTGACGACGACAATGATTCGAAGCCTGTGTCGCGCAGTAGCTCTGCCGAGTCACCCATTCGGGTCTCGATAGTGCAAACCGCTGAGGTACCGTTGTCTCGGTCGCGGCAAGATCTGTCGACACCAGTGTCAATCCACGACTTCGTTGTCAGCGCAGCTCAGGAGTCGCGAATTCACGCAGAGGATTCCCAGGGACTTATCATGCCGGATTTCACCGTTGACGAGATTGCCGATGAAATAGAGCGGCTGTATCGGGAACGTGCCTATCTTGACCCTCTGATTGTGTTTTCGAACACCGTGCAGGTTCGAGACGCGATCTATCGGCTGCTGGACCGAAAACAGTATCCACGGCAAACCACGCAACTCTACTACCTGGCCGCGGTGACCTGCGCGCTCCTGGCGAACCTCAGCGACGCGCTGGGGTCCACGCCAGCATCGATCGAGCAGTCACGGGCCTCGTGGGCCTACGCGGAAATCATTGGCCACAATTCTCTGCGTGCATGGGCGCGGCAAGCTTTGGCGGCAAAGGCGCTGCGAGACAAGCGCCCGCGCAGAGCCCTCGAGTTAGCGCAGTCAGGTGTGCAGTGGGCCAGTGAGCCCGTCTCTCGTGCCAGCTTGCACCTGTCGATCTCAAAGTGCGCATCTCGTGCTGGGCAACCGGAGGTAGCGCGGGATGCTCTGCAAACCGCGATGGAATCTTATAGTTCAGCGCAAGGCGACAGCGAGATATTCGATCGTCTGGGCGGCATTTTTAGCTTCCCGCAAGGAAAATTCCGCTACGAATCGGCGACCGCATATCTAGAGCTTGGTGATGTGACGAATGCCCGCAGCGCGATCACGGACGCGGTAGAGCTGTATGCCGGCATGCCCGTGGAGAAACGAGGAGTGGACCGTGAAGCTGCCGCGAACATCGTGCTCGGCCATGTCCGACTTCTCGACGGCGACGTCGAAGGGGCTGGCGACGCGCTCAACCCCGCGTTCGAGCTAGTGCCACAACAACGCGTCAAATGGGTTGTCTCCCGCATGCGACAGTTCCAGGACGCGCTCGCCAGTAGAGAAGGAGCCTCCACGTCGGCGGCGGGACGACATATCTGCCAGGCTGTCGAGGATTTCACCGGCGTAACCGCCGCTAGCGTTGCAGCGCATCTTCACGGGTGACTAGTTCGAAAGGCGCGACCCGAATATGGCCGACCACCTCTCTGGCGACAATGTCAGTCTCCTTACCGAACTCGAACCCCTCCTGCAGCCCTATGAGTATGCCGAATGGGACACGTTAACGGGCGACAGTGTGGACGATCCCACCAAAAAGCGCTATTGGGAAGACCTCGGGTAGCGCGGGTAACTCACGCATGGACACTCTGCTGAGCTTGATTTCCCCGCAGCCGGTTCACGAGTTCCTCGGCGACATCTACGGACAGGCTTGGTGTCACTACCCTGGCAGTCCAGATCGATTTCAGCACTTGGCGGGTTGGGAGACGCTGAATCGATTCCTGGCAACTCAATGGTTCGAAGATCCTCGGATCCGTGTCACTCGAGCCGGAACCCTGGTGCCCCCTGACCGGTACACCGAGCAGATCGGCCGCACGGCCGGGCAACCGTATCGCCGCCTCGTCATCAATCGTCTCTATACGGAGCTCCGTGGCGGCGCGACGCTCGTAGTCGACAGAATTGACCAGGCGCACGAACCTCTGCGTGAACTCGCGGCTTTGTTGCAAAAAGAGCTCCGCGTCCGCGTCTTCTCCAACTTGTTTGCCAGTTGGGAGGCGGTCCCCGGGTTCGGGACGCATTGGGACGACCATGACGTGTTCATTATTCAGCTTGCCGGAGTGAAGCGCTGGAAGATATTTGGCGAGACGCGACGATCGCCGTTGCCCTATGACGTGGCGAGAAACCCGCGACCTGAGAATGATCCGCTCGCGGAGATTGACGTCGCTCCCGGTGATGTGCTGTACGTGCCGAGCGGTTGGTGGCATTCAGTAAGCACTCTCAAAGGCCCGTCACTTCATGTGTCAGTAGGCGTGACGCCCGACGTGGGCATCGATCTACTCAACTGGCTCGTGAATCGAGCCAAAGAACATGAGGTATTTCGGCGGCGGATTCCGCGTCACGCCGACGATGCAGAGCAGGCGGCTTACCTTGAGAAGGCCGCGGAGGTTTGGGATTCGCTGTGGCGGTCAGAAGATGTACTCGATGACTTCTTTGCGTATTCCGACGGAATTGGTCGCGGTATTCCATATTTTAGCTTGCCGGACGTCGGTGACACCAATAATGTCCTCGCGCGAGCGAGTCATGATGTCGTCCCGTTGGTGCCGCGGGCGGCAATGACGCCCACACCTGACGGCAAGGGGTTTGTGTTCGCGGCGCTCGGTCGACAGTGGTCCTTTCCGGTTGCTGTGAAGGACGTGTTCGACGCAATATTCGGCGGCGATCCCAAGACAGTGTCGGGCATCCTCGACGCTGCGCCGACCTTGTCCCATCGTCAGGTCGCCGACGTCATCTTCGAGCTGATGAAGGCCGGAGTGGTTGTCCTTCGCTGAGCTGCCACCGGGAGGGTGTCCTGGCGGCAACCTTCCGCGGGAACGGCCTATCTGGCCCTCGCACTACTCACGGTTAGAGACTATCGTCGCTCCGTCGTCACGTTTGGGCTGGTCAACGTCCGGAGCACTGCTGGGGAAAGATCCCCCAGTGCTGGTCAGGGCAGGGGTGAGTAAGCCGTTCATGCTGGTTGCCGTGGGTACAGCCGTTGAGACGAAGGGGCGCGGGACCATGCCTGACAACCTGCTCGAACGCCACGTCGTGAGCGCTCTCGAGCCGCAGCCGACGAAGGCTGCCATCCCGGCGACGAACCAGGCTCGGTGACATGATGACCAGTTTTCCGGTGTCGACTGTGCTGCTGCTAGCGGTGGCCGGCGGGTGTCTCGCGGCGGGGATTCTCCTCGGTGTCGAGGTGGTCGGCGCTATCACCCGCCGCCGCGAGAGGCGGATCGCGCAGGAGCGGCGAGCGTTGAACGCGGTGTGGCGACGTCTGCGTGACCAGTTCGGCATTGCCCGGCTGTCGTGGCTACAGGACTTCCTGGACCGACCAGATGTGTTTGACGACCGTGTCAAAGTTGGTAGCGCTGGCATTCACGCTTGCGGCCACTGTCACGGTAGCGACAGCTCCCGAACGACTGATGTGCATCGGCGCTGAGAAAATGCAGATTGCAATGCGAATGTTTCGTGTTGGTTCTCACATTAGTGATGATTCTGCAATGAACCGAATACTCACTGTTCTAGGTTTACTACGCTCGAAAATTTCTCAACTTTGAAAGAGGGCGGTGTGCGCCCGGACTTCCCCACGTCCCTTTATGTGAGCATGCTCGGCTCGCGTGGGCCGGCGGGGCCGGTTGCGTTCATTGCGCCTACCGCGGCGAACAGTGAGAAGGTGTGCAGTGGCGGACGACGAGACTGGAGATTCGGACGATCACCGAGGTGAGGACGGCGCTAAGCGGCAGGAACAGATTCGGCGTGCACAGGCGGTTCTCTCGCGCCTGGGCTATCTGACTGATGAGCTTAGTCGGCTGACGAGTCCAGTCGAGTCTCCAGGCGAAGGATCTTCTCCTGGTCTCTCTTCCGGTCCTCCTGTAGTTCCGTAATGTGTTCTTGCATTTCATCTATGCGGCGTATGAGTTCGGCCATAAGCGCGTTGCTATTGCCCTCGTTGACGATCTGTTCGGCGAGGGCGGCGTCGTTGGGGTTCAGCACGAAGACCCCGCTGCGTTCGATCGACTCGACGATGCCCTGGTCGCTGAGAATGGAGATCGCTTTAACGACGGTGTTTTTGGCGGCGTTGTAGCGCTCGGTGAGTTCGGAGTTCGGTGGTAGTCGCTGTCCTGGCTTGAACTCGCCGGCCTCGATTGACGCGCGAATCTTGTCCGCGACCTGGTGAGCGCGGACTGCGGCGGAGTCGGGGCGCGCGCGGGCTTCAGCCATAGCGCCAAGAGTAACGCTCTGTTGCCCTTGTGCCTATCCGGCACTCGTCTCTCGATCGTCTATCGACTGATGTCTCACCTGCTTGTCGAACTGTCTATCGACTACTTGTCGACTCATACCCCGCCCCTCTGTCGCATCTGGCGCACAACTGACTCTTGACTGTCGCACGACAGATGCTACAGTTGCGACAGATGTACCAATTGGTGTGAGGAGGAGTCAGTGGACAACGTTCCGATCAACCTGGGCGGCTACACCCTGCGGGTGACCGAGCCGCCCACGGTGAAGACGAGGCAGTTGGACACCGGTGAGCTCGAGCCGGTGACGAACAGGGACGGCGAGCTGCAGTTCGTCGTCGCTGTGTTCGCCAAGCCCAAGGCGGTCGAAGGGAAGCGTCAGGGTAAGGGTGAAGAAATCCGCGTGAACCTCGGTGTCGACCCCGGCGATGGTTACACCGAGGGCACGGTGGTGGAGCTGATCAACCCACTGCTCAACACCTACGAGATCCCCGACCGCGACAACCCGAGGTTGATCGCCTCGTCCGGCCAGTGGTTCAAGGCCGACGGTCTCAAGCCTGTCGGCGGCGCGGTGCCGGCGTACGCGGCCTCGAGCTACGCCAGCGACACGGACTAGCGCCAGAAGCCCAGGCGCTCTCTTGGGTTGATCTTTCGCGGCGCGCGACTTCTCGATGCGCCGGTGTTGTTTGACAAATACATAGTGGGACTTTTCATGCCCAAAAGCTGCGGCGTTCACAACCGTTGTTGTGGACGCCGCAGCAACTTTTCCTATACATGACAACACTTTTATGGAGGATGCATGATTCGTGTGACAGACAACGTGATGGTCAGCGACGCTGTCGATGCGCCTGCGTATCGGCTGGATCACTGGCAGGTGCCGTGGCTGCCCAAACGCATCCTGGATCGCAAGGAAGCGATCATCGCGATGCACCTGGCCGAGATCTACAGCGGCGACCCCGCGGAGGACTCGGCCTGGTCGGCCGTCGCCCACGATTACGAGCGTGAGCTCGGGCTGCCGAGAGGGTTCCGGTCCGCGTGGCTGCGTACCCAGGGCCCCGATGTCTCGGTCGAGGTGGCGGAATGAACGGGTCGCAGGGGCAGGAGCTGGTGATCCTGCTGACCGGGAGCGCGGAAGTTCTGGCTAGCTCCGCCGATGACTACGCCGCCTGTGCCCGGAGTCTGGCGCGCCTGGATGAGCGGTTCGGTCCGCGGCTTCGCCGCCTGGCCGACGAGGCGTTCGAGATCGCGAAAGTGCTGCAAGCGATCAGTCACCAGGTCGGCGCCGCAGTACGGCGAAAAGAGAAAGGAGGCGGCCGGTGAGGTGGTCCGACGAGATCGAATATTTGCAGGTCAGTGCCCTGGGCGTAGGGCTGATGGGGTGGGCGATCGTGCGGGCGGCGCCGGAGATCAGCGAGGTGGACGACTTCGCTGGCGAAGCGGCCCGCGACGCCGGCCGGGCTGTACTTCTGCTAGCCCGCGGGCTCGCCCGGCTCGTGCCGGAGTTGACCGACGCGCTGGGCCAGTACCAATCAGATAACACAGGGAGGGGCGTGTGACGCGATGACGGAATCGATCACCGCGCTGGATGCGCTGATCACCGGGTTCTGGGAAGGCTCGAAGGACCTCGGCCGGCTCTGCACCGTGCTCGATGACATCGCCTGCGAGCTTGAACCGCTCGACGAAGCGGCCGCGGCGATGGCCGGGTCGCACGCGATCGACGCCTCGAACCTGGAGCTGCGTCTGGACCTGCTCGGGGACAAGCTGCGCGCCCAGCGGGACAGGGCGTCGTGATGCCGACACGAGAGCGCGTGCTGACGATCGTCGAGTACCTGGCCGGGCAGGTGAGTGTGGTGCGGGAGCTGGGCGTCTTCGCGCACGGCAGCGAGGAGCTTCTCCACCACGAAAGCATCGGGTTCGCGCTGCTCGGGCACGAAGCGGGCAATCAGCTGCTCGACTTCTGTGCGCACTTGGCTTTGTTCACCCGATGTCTTGAGGACATGGCGCACCGCCTACCGGAGACCTAGATGAGAGAAGGAGACACCGTTGATCCGGACAACAGACAAGTCGATGGCCAGCGACATCGGCCCGCACACCGCGCGGCGAGTCACCGGCGGCTGGGTGGTGTCGTGGCTTCCCCGCCACCTGCTGAGCACCCGTCAGGCGTGGATCGCGCTGCGGCTGGCTGAGATCTACTGCGACCGGCCCGAACCCGGGTCGGTGTGGTGGGGTGTGGCGGCCGAGTGCGAGCGAGAGCTGAGGGTCCCGCCTCGGGTGCTTCGGCAGCTGGCCGGCGGGAACCGCGCCGCGAAGGTCGGTGCGTGATGTCGATGCCGCGATCGAGGGTGGTGGACACCCTCACCGATACCCGCACGTCGCTGCTGCACCTGGAGGCAGTGGTGCATCACCTGCTGCCGCTGGTGGAGCCGATGCGGATCGGCTTCTCGAACTACCTGCTGGCGATCTGCACCCATATGTTGCTGGCCGGCCGCGACATGGCCAGCTTGATCGAACTGGTCGACGCACTCCCCGCCGACGACAGCTCAACGGGACACACCTCGTGAGCGGCCCGGTCAGCGGAGAGCAGATCGTGGAGATGATAAACAAGATGCACCTGGCCGCCAACGCCATGATCGAAGGCTGCCGCGAGCAGCTCCCCGTGATCGAGCGGGTTGACACGGACCTGCTGGTGACGGTCAAGGATCTCATCGCGGACATGCACTTTCTTCAGGTCAGCCTCGGAATCCTCACCGATTTCTATGGCCGCGGACTCGCTCGCTCCCGCCGGGAAACCTCGTGATCACCCCGGCGCAGCGCGCCAAGCTGACCGAATGCTTGTACACGACGGCGACGTTGACGGGGGCGGTCTCCCTGTTTCTGGCGCGCGCATGCGAACAGATCGCCGAGACCGACACCGGCGTCGCGGAGATGGCCGAGGCAGCGGGCCGGCAGGCGATGAACCTCACCCTGCGGTGGAGCCACGTCATCGCGGTCATCGAATCCAGCCCCCGCGGACAATGACAGGAAGGAGCCGACAATGCGCAACACCGCTCCGCAGCGGCCAGCTTGCTCTGCTCGCAGACCCAACGCACTGGAGAACGACTCTCCTTACGTCGCGGGGAGGGGTTGATGGACGCGCAGACGGAAGACCGGGTGGTGGACGCGTTGTGGGAGCGACACCGGGTGCTCATCACGCTGATCGACCGCTTCGACGATCAGATGTATGAGTTCAGGGCATTCAAGCTGCAGGTGCAGGCCGAGTCGATGATCACGGCCCTGCATCGTCTTCATGTCTCGGTGGGCCTCGTCGCTGACTTTCTTGGACGCGACCTTGCTGATCTGCGACGGAGGGCGACATGACCACCCAGTGGGAGCAAGACGAACTCGCGGCGTTCCTCAGGAAAAGTGAACAGCTGGTCGGCAACGACATCGCCATCCTGATGTTCCGGGCGTCCGGCCTCATCGGGCGAGTCAACACCGAGACTGGGCAGCTTGCCCAAGCGACCGGGAGTGAAGCGCTGAACCTGGCGATCGGGCTGGGGCAGCTCGCCGCCGCGGTCGAGGCGGCCTGCTGAGCCGCGGTCGTGGACACCGGGCCTTGCGGCGACGGGAAGAAAGGAGCTGACGATGTGCCACGACGTCGAGATCGTGCTGGCCCAGGCGGGCGAGAGCTGATGGGAAGGTCAGCGGGCGAGCTGACGGTCGCGACCCTGCACAGGATGTACTACGCGGTCGCGTTGGTGATCGAACGTCTCGGTGCGTCGCGTTATCTGTTCGAGGAGATCGATCTCGATCTGCTGGTGAGGGTGCATGACGCCACCGAGGATCTGCACAGGTTTCAGGCTTCGCTCGCCGCGATCGCGGATCTCTACCGCGGCGACACCGAAGCTGAGAGTGGGCGGACGCGGTGACCGGCGCATCGGAGCGGGCCGATCTCATCGACGCTCTCCGAAGTGCCGAGCGGCTCGTCGGCGATGTCATCGCCGGCTACCTGGCACAGTGCGAGAGCCGGATAGATCCGGTCAGCGTCGAGGGGGCACGCCTGGCGGGGCAGAACGTGGCTGTGGCGTTGGAGCTGGCGGTGCGGCTGCAGAAGATCGCGACCGCGGTCGAAGAGACCAGACCCGGCGGCTGAACAGAGAGAAGAGATAAGGAGCGAGGGGATGCAGATCGAGATCATCAACCGGCGGGCGCGCGAGAGGTACGGGCAGTTCGTGTCGGCGATGGACATGGTGCTGATCGCGCTGGAGGACTGCAAGCCGTTGATCGAGCGGGTCGACGACGGGCACAAGCCGGCGGGCTACACCGTCGCCACCCAGGGAGAGCTGCGCGGCTACTGGAACGCCACGTTCGACTCGCTGGACGACTTGCGTGACAAAGGGAAGAAGTATGAGGCCGAGTTGGTCAGTAAGGATTGGAGGCTCTAGATGGCATCCCACGAGGTTGATCGCGCGCTCGATGCGCTCGACGTCGCGCTACGGCTGTTGAAGGCTGCGATGCACGGTATCCCGGCGCGCAGGGAAGGGTTCTTGGCCAGGCACGACAAGGTCGCGAGGTCCGCGGCGCTGTTGTCGGTGTCGCTGTCGGACGCGCGAGCGTCCATCACCTGACATCACTGCACAGGGACACTGCGAGAAGTCGATCGCGCACGCGAGGTGCGGGTCGGCTTTTTTGTTGCCCGGAAAAAGAAAGACGAAGGAATGCCGATGCCTCACCGAACCTCGCGTGACCTGCTGCTCGCGACTCTCGCCGACATCCAGGCGGAAGCCGAACTGCTGGAGGGCAGGGTCCGTGACATCGCCGAACCGGTCGCGGATGTCCATTCCGGACTGTCCGTGTACACCACCTCGATCACCGTCAATTTGATGATGGTCAGCCGGAAGCTGACCGCCCTGGCGAGTCTGGTGAACGCGATCAAGAACCGGTGAACATCAAGTGAGACAACAACATTGCGATGTGAGGTGCTGTGATGATTGATGCGACGATTCTGATGAAACTGGTCGATTCCTACCGGAAGATGGGCCTGGCCCTCGGGGTCATCAGCGGCAGGTTCGACTCTCACGCCACCGTCGTGGGGACGGCCGAGGACGGCTTGGGCGCGATCGCGCGAGGTCACTCGATCGACTTGTACGCCTACGGGCGCCGGCTGGATGCGCTGGCGGACGACGTGCTCAACGTCATGCGGAAACAAGCCGCGGCCGGCAAGGCCAAGATGTGATGGCGACACGAACAGTCCTATTGGAGATCGCTGAAGACTACTTAGTGACAGCGAAGAAGATCCGCGACTACGGCGACTCCATTCAGGCGTCGGCATCGCTGGTCGCCTCGGTCAACCGCGTCCTGGCCAATCAAGCCAAAACCTATGGGCTCAATCTGATGGTCCTGTATGTCCGTCTCAACACTCTCGCCGGGTACGTGGTCGACGACCTGAACAAGATCGCCGAACCAGGTTGACCCGCCAAAAATATGTCCACAATGGACCATTGGTCTGACTGTACGCGCAGCGAAAATTCCATCCCTGTAAACGAAAGGAGGCTGATCTCATGGAAGGTGGCGCGACAAAGCGACGTACGGGCGCCGAGATTCGGGTCATGGTGTGGCTGGCTCGGCATCCGCTGTGGACACTGATGCCCGTTGGGCTGGCGTATGCGGTCGCGGTGTTCGGGCCGCTGCCTCCAGCCGTTCTGGCGGGAGCGGTGACGGTGGCCGGTCTCACCTGGTATCGCAGTCACCCGCCGTCTTTCGACCGCCTGGCCGCGCCGGTGCTGCGGTCGGCGATACGGCGATGGACGGTGTATATCGGGCCGCGGTGGTTCCTGGCGATGGCCGCGTGCGACCTGTCAAAGGAGGACAGGCGCACACGGCAAGAACGGGTTCCGAGGATCATCCGGGTCCGCAGCTATTCACCCAACATCGACAGCATCTGGGTGCGCACGCTGCCCGGGCAGAAAGCTGCATCGTTCGAACCGAAGCTCGCCGAGCTTGCCGACACGCTGCGGGTGCAGCGGGTCGCGGTCGAGCGAGTCAAGTCAGGTGTGGCCGGTCTGGTGATCGAGCGGCGAGAACCATTCGCCGACGTGATCCCACCGCCAGACATGCCCGAGGACGCCGAGGCGGTCGATCTGGACTCGGTGTACGTCGGCGAGACCGAACACGGGGTCGACTGGCGCATCCCGGTGCGGGGCAAGCACCTGTTCGTGGCGGGCGCGACCGGCGCGGGCAAGAACAGCATCCCGATGAGCCTGCTGGTCGGGCTGGCTCCGCTGATCCGCGACGGCATCGTCCGGATCTGGTGCTGCGATCCGAAGCAGCTCGAATTCTCGCAACTACAGGACATCTGTCACCGCTACGCCGACACCGAAGCGTCCTGTTCCCAGCTGATCGGCGACTACCTGGCGGACATGCAAGCAACGCAACGGCGGTTCGCGTTCCTGCGGCGACGCACGATCCGACCCTCGCGCGAGACCCCGCTCAACATCCTGATCCTCGACGAGCTGGGCGCGCTGCTCGCGTACGGTGATCCGCTGGTCGCCCGGGAGACACGCCGCAAGTTGGCTCTGGTGGCGTCGCAGGGCCGGGCGACGGGCCACTCTTTGTGGGGCTTGGTGCAGGAACCCACCAAAGACACCGTCAGCATCAGGGATTTGTTCACGCTGAGGGTGTGTCTGCGGTTGACCGCCGCCGCACACGTCGACGGCGTCCTCGGTGAAAACGCCCGACTCCGGGGCGCGCTCGCGGACGAGATCCCGGAAATCCCCGAGACCGCCGGCATCGGCTACGTCATCCAACAGCGCTCCCGCGTCCCGGTCCGCGTACGCGCTGCCTACGTCGACGACACCGACCTCGCGAAGCTGGTCGCGTTTGTCAGCGCAGGCCGCACCTGGACGCCGGCGGTCGTTGAACCCACACCCGAGCCCGAGTCGGCCGAGCACGCGGGTCTGCCGGATCAGCTGCGCCGGGTCATGAAGATGGGAGTCGTGTGATGTGGCGGATCGGCTTCATCGTCTGGCGAGTCTGGATCTACACCAAACTCACCGCGCCCGCGATCGTAGGGCTGTGGCTGGTGCACCAGGCGCAGGGTTTCTCGACCTTGTTCTGGGTCTTGGCTGTCTTCTCGCTGGGAACGGTCGTCGGTCTGCGGTTCGGGCTGCGTGACCTTGCCCGCCACGAATCACGCAGCTTCGGACGGAGGCGCTGATGCTCGACGACGTTGACGACCAAACCGACTGGATCACCAACCTCACCCGCGACTACCGGCATAGCTTCGGCGCGGGACGGCTGCCGCGTGAGAGCGATCTGGAACACCTGTCCGATCTGGTGCATGACCTCGTCGCTGCGCACGAGGTCATGGCCGACCTCTACCGCGGTCATCGCGCCGCTATCGACAAGATGCTCGAAAAGAAAGGAAAACATCATGAGCAGAGCTGACATCTACCTGGACATCATCAACAACACGGCGGACCAGTACTGGCGCACCGAAGATCGTCTCACCGAGGCCATAGACAACAAGGCGCCGGCCGAAGTTCGGCGTGGACTACACCGGGAACTCGCGGACCTGGCCGATCAACTCACGGCGATGTTCCACTCTCAGGCCACCCAGTACGCCAAGCGCGCGCAGGAGCGGCGATAGAGCCCCTGATGTCACTGCCAGGAGCGGCTACCGGCAGGTACCAGCGCCCTGTGCCGACGCCACCGAACGGTGATCGACACCATGCTCGAACAGAAAGGAGCACGACCGTGACTGGAGCCGATGTCTACCTGGTCCAAATTGTCGACACCGTCGCGCAGTATGAACGGTGCGGCAGCCGCCTCGCCGACGCTGTGCGCGACAACATGCCAGTGGAAGACCGCGCCGGATTGTATGAGGATCTCATCGAACTGGCCGACGCCCTCGCGGGTTTGTTGCACGATCACGGAGACGACTATCGTCAGCGGGCGCAGTCGTGGCGAGATGGTCTCGACCGGCTCCGCCGCTACCAGTGAACACCGCAGGTACCCGGCTCGCGGCGGTAATGCGGGTGCTGACGACGGTGATCGTCGGCGGAGTTGGCGCTGCCGCCGGGTTCACCCACACCCACGACTGGGCCAGCAGCCACGGCCAGGCCGGCTGGCTCGCGTGGGCCGACGCGGTCGTCATCGAATGCCTCGTGCTGGTCGCCGGGTTCGAGGTGCGCCGAGACCACCTCGCCGGAAAATCTAGACGGCTGTCACTGCCGATCGCGGTGATGTCCGGGGCGCTGCTGGTACAGATGACCGCTCAGGTCGCACTGGCAGAACCCACTGCGGCGGGCTGGTTGGTCGCGGCCATGCCTGCGGCAAGTTTCATCCTGATCGTCAAACTCGCCCTCCGCACCCACGGCGACGCCGCGCCCGCAGCCGAGGTGGAGAGCGCGGCCGCGACCCAGACCGCGCCGATGGCGGCCGGACGGCAACCCGCGCCAGCACCGCGTGCAGTCGCAACAGCGCAGTTGCCGGCCGCGTTGTCGCAGCGGGTCATCGAAGCGACTGAGAAAGCCCACGCGCAAGGCCGCGACGTCACCGCCGAGGACATCCGGCGCACCGCGCGGGTTCCCGGCCCGCTGGCTGATCGGATCCTGCGAGATCTTAACCAGTAGCGCGGTCCCGCTGACCACCGTCAGGTGCGCGCGGACCGTCTTGGAAATCCGCAATCCCACCTTCCTTTCTGGCTGGAGGTGTGCCCATGTTCACCTTGGAAGACCGCATCACCGCACGCTTGACCTCGCCCGGCTACGCCCGCTGGCGAGCGGAAGTCCTGTCCGTCGGTGGCTGCGCACGGCCCATCCGCCTGACCGGCTACTCCCGCATCCACGACGCTCCCAGTGGACGGCTGCTGCACGCGTTCACCGGCACCGTCCTCACCACCTGCGGCAACCGGCGCGACACCGTTTGTCCCCGGTGCTCGCGCGAATACGCCGCCGACGCGTTCCACCTCGTGCGCGCCGGCCTGGCCGGCGGAACCAAAGGCGTACCCACCACGATCACCAACCGACCTCGCGCGTTCATCACGCTGACCGCGCCAAGTTTCGGGCCAGTCCACGGACAGCCGGCCCGTCGCCGTGGCGTCAGGGTGCCCTGCCGCTGCGGGAGACACCATCACAACGGCGACCCGCAGCTGGGCACCCCGCTTAACCCGGACAGGTACGACTACAACAGCGCGGTGCTCTGGCAAGCGCATGCCGGCGTGCTGTGGAGCCGATTCGTCACCCGGCTGCGTCGAGAGCTGGCCCGGCTGGCCGGCATCCGGGTCCGGGACTTCCCTGCTGTTGCTCGGGTGTCCTACGGCAAAGTCGCCGAGTATCAGAGGCGCGCCCTCGTGCACTTCCACGCTGTTGTCCGCCTCGACGGGCCCGGCGGCCCCGCCGACTCCCCGCCGTCGTGGGCGAGCGACGACATGCTCGATGCGGCGGTCCGCGCCGCTGCCCGCGGGGTAGTTGTCCGCACAACCCACCCCGACGACACCCCGCTGCACCTCCGGTGGGGCCGACAGCTCGACATCCGGCGCGTCGGGACCGACTTCGAGGACGACCAGGGCGCGATCAGCGAAGCAAAACTCGCCGCCTACATCGCCAAGTACGCCACCAAAGGAACAGGCGCAACCAGCGGCGCAGACCGCCCCATCCGCTCCGAACGTCACCTCGACTATCTCAAGGTGCCGTCGCATCACAAGACGATGATGCGCAGTGCATGGAGGCTTGGCGGACTCGAGCAGTATCGCGACCTCAACCTTCGTAAGTGGTGTCACATGCTCGGCTTCCGCGGCCATTTCCTAACCAAAAGTCGTTACTACTCAACAACCTTCACGCAAATTCGCGGTGACCGGAAAATCTTCCGGCAACACGAACTCTTTGCCTCGCAAGGAATCGGCGAGCTGGCACCAGTAACAGTGGTCAACCACTGGTCGTTCGCCGGTGCCGGCTACCGCGACGACGCCGACACGGAACTGGCCGCAGCTATCGCTGCACGCATCGCCTCGCGAGAACCGGCTCGCTCTCGAACGGAGAGGAGTTATCCACAATGGACGAAACATACTTGACGGTAGAGGAGGCTGCCGGTTACCTCAATACCAGCACAAGATTTGTGCGAAGGCTCATCTCAGAGCGACGAATCCCCTTCTATAAAGCCGGTTCCCACGTCCGCATCGGCAAAGAAGACCTCAAAGACTTCATGGCGGCCGGGCGAGTAGAACCTGTCACGCGCGAATCCGTCCTGCGTGACCTCACCAAGTTGGAGTAGAACATGCCCAACAGCAAAGGAAAAAAGCGAAGGTTCGGCAGCATTCGCCGAACCCCGCTCGGCGAATATCAAGCAAGTTACCTTGCGCCTAATGGAAAGCGGCACTTTGCGCCGCACCGGTTCAAAAAAGAGCGTGACGCGGACCGATGGCTCAACGCCATCGAATCGCTCATCATCTCGGGTGACTGGACCGACCCTGACCGTGTCAAGGTTTCGGTCGAGGCTTACGGCGAACAGTGGATCGTGCAGCGCCCCGGCCTCCGGCCGCGCACCAAAGAAACCTACACATGGTTGCTGCGCAGGAAAATCATCCCGTTTCTCGGCGAAGTGGAACTCGGTGATCTCACGACCGCGCTGATCCGCCAGTGGCGAGTGGACCTCTTCGCCGCTGGAACGTCTGAGATCATTGCCGCGAAGGCCTACCGGCTGCTGCGCGCGATCCTCAACACCGCGGTCAACGAAGACGAGATCCTCAAACGCAACCCCTGCCGAATTCGGGGCGCAGACAAGGAGAAATCCCCTAAGCGGCCCGCGCTCACTCCTCGACAGGTACTGACGATCGCCGCCAGGGTGCCGGCGCGCTACTTCATGCTCGTCTTGCTGGCGGCGTTCTGCTCGCTGCGCTGGGGCGAGGTCACGGCACTGCGTCGGTGCACCGTGGCCGAAGACTGCAGCTGGGTCAAAGTGCAAGAGGCGTTCGTCCCGGTCGTCGGACAGGGGCTTCTCGAAGGCCCGCCGAAGTCGGGCGCTAGTTTGCGCACGGTCGCGGTGCCGAAGGCAATCCGGGCCAAGCTGCTCGCCCACCTGGCACTGTGGGTCGGTCCCGAGCCCGAGGCTCTGCTGTTCACCGGTGAACGCAGCGGCAAGGCGGTCCGCAAATCCAACTTCGACCAGCGGGTGAAGTGGACGAAGTTGATGGCTGACCTGGGCCTGGTTGGTGTTCACTTCCACGACCTGCGCCACGCGGGCAACACATGGGCAGCCAAGGCAGGCTCGTCGCTTGCGGACCTGATGGCGCGGATGGGGCACGACGACGTCCGAGCCGCAATCCGCTATCAGCACGAAACCAGCGAAGCGGATCAGGACATCGCCGACCGGATCTCGCGCCTGGTCGACGAAGACGACTGGGGTCCAGCTGATGATCTGACCGCAGAACAAACCGACTGAACATGTTGCTGGCATGTTGTTGGAGCCTCAGCTAGGCAACGGAAAAGGGCACCCCCCGAACCGGGAAACACCCCTTGTGACCTGCGGAAACTTCCTTGGAGCGGATGACGGGAATCGAACCCGCGTATTCAGCTTGGGAAGCTGATGTTCTACCATTGAACTACATCCGCAGTGCGTCGCAAGCATACACGGCGCCGTGATCCCCCTGTCCAGACCCCTCCCTCCTTGACGTGCGCGCTTCAAGTGACAACACTTGTTGTCGACCTCGGAGGTGAGTGCCATGGACGAGCCCGAACTGTTCCGCCAGGGCGGGTTCCGGCTGGCCCAACGGCTGTTCATCGAGGGCGACATCCGGGGTGACGAGCGGCAGGTCGCGCGGCTGCGGGAGTTCGCGCAGGTCGAGGACCGGCTCGCCGACGACGTCGTCGCCTGGATGGCGGGGCAGCCCACGGGCCGCGGCCGAGAGCTCTTCGAAGATGCTCTGAGGAACGGCACTGCCGCCGAAGGGCCGCTCAAGGCCTTCTTCGACCAAGTCGATGCGAAGCCGTACTGGGTCGACGACGAGCGGATCGAGCGGGGCGCCAAAGCCATCACGCGGGCCGGGCTGCTGGGGCTCTTCCCGCTCGGGGACATGTCGCTGATGGGCGGCTACCTCGCGTCCCGGGCCACGAAAGCGCTGGTCGGGACCGGTGAGATCGAGCACAAGGCCGCCCGGCGGCTCGTCGAGACCGCCGCCTGGTGGATCGACGTCACCACGCCCGGTGCGCTCAAGCACGGCGAGAAGGGCTACGCCTCCGCGCTGCGGATCCGGCTCGTGCACGCCCACGTGCGCGCCGCGATGAACCGGCGGGACGACTGGGACTACGCGGCCTGGGACCGGCCCGTCAACCAGGTGCAGACCGCCGGCACCCTCCTGCTCTTCTCGCTCGTCTACGTCTTCGGCACGCAGCTGCTCGGCCTCCGCTATTCCGCCCGCGAACGCGGCGACATCCTGCACCTCTGGCGCTACGTCGGCTGGCTCATGGGCGTCGACGACGAACTGCTGCCCACCGGTGAAGAGGACGCCTGGCGCCTCCTCTGGCTGCTCGCCGCCACCGAGTTCATCCCCGACGACGACTCGAAGCGGCTCGCCAAGGCCCTGATCGAGGCCAACGCCGCCGTCGGCGAGGGGCGCGGCGCCGTCGGGAAGGTGCTCTCCCACGTCTCCGTCGCCGTGCACTCCTCGATCAGCCGGCTCGTGCTCGGGAAGACCAACGCCGACTTCCTCGGCCTGCCGAACGACCCGGTCGCGCAGGCGGTGATCGTCGGTGTCGCGGGCGTCAACTTCGCGGCCGAGACCGTGCGGCGGTTCATTCCCGGCGCGACTCTGCTGCAGGAACGGATCGGCGAGGCCGGGCGCCGCGGGTACGTGAAGCGGCTCGAGAAGATCTTCGCGCCCGACACGACGTACGCGCAGCACATGCGGGCCGCCTGAACCCACCGGATAGGCTTCCCCGGTGCTGCTCAGTGACCGTGACCTCCGCAAAGAGCTCGACGCCGACCGGCTCGGCATCGACCCCTTCGACCCCGCCATGGTCCAGCCGTCCAGCATCGACGTCCGGCTCGACCGGTTCTTCCGGGTCTTCGACAACAGCAAGTACACCCACATCGACCCGCAGCTGCAGCAGGACGAGCTGACCTCGCTGGTCGAGAAGGAGGGCGACGAGCCCTTCGTGCTGCACCCCGGCGAGTTCGTCCTCGGCTCGACGTTCGAGCTCGTCACTCTCGCCGACGACCTCGCCGGCCGGCTCGAGGGCAAGTCGTCGCTCGGCAGGCTCGGGCTGCTCACGCACTCGACCGCCGGCTTCATCGACCCGGGCTTCTCCGGGCACATCACGCTCGAGCTGTCGAACGTCGCCAACCTGCCGATCACGCTCTGGCCGGGCATGAAGATCGGACAGCTGTGCATCTTCCGGCTGTCCAGCGCGGCCGAGTTCCCCTACGGCTCGAGCGAGGCCGGGTCCCGCTACCAGGGGCAGCGCGGCCCGACCCCGAGCCGGGCGTACAAGAACTTCCACCGCGTCGACACCTGGCGCTAGGCGGGGATCTTCTCGTCCCAGTCGATGTGGTGGTTCCACATGAAGGCGTTCGGGTCCTCGTCGAACGGCTTCGCGAACGCCCGCTTGATGAAGAAGTCGCGGACGACGCGCCCGACCGGGCCGATCACCTTCTGCTCGCCGTTGCGCTTGCCCGCCGCGACCACGGCTTCGACGCGCTCGCGCCGAAGCCCCTCGTAGGTGGCCAGTGCCTGCTCGACCTCGGGCACGTCACGCAGGCACTTCCCCAGCGTGACGGCGTCTTCGATGGCCATCGACGCGCCCTGGCCCGCCGCCGGTGACGTCGCGTGGGCCGCGTCGCCGATGAGCACCATGCGGCCGCGGTGCCAGACCGGGACCGTCGGGAAGTCGTACGTCGGCCAGGCCGGGTAGATCTCGCGGGTCGCGCGGATGACCTCGGTGGCGGGCGTCCGGTCGGGCGCCACCAGGTGCAGCAGTTCGGCTCGCAGCTTCTCGCCGGCCAGGGTCGCCAGCTCGGACGCGGTCGGCTCGGTCCGGCGCGCCGGGTTCGCGAACCACCAGACGCGGCCGTCCACCGGGCTCACGACGTGGCAGAAGAACACGCGCTTGCCGAAGACCATGTTCAGCACGCCCGGCTCGTCCGGCAGCGACAGGCCTTCGGCGAACCCGCCGGTGTTGAGCAGCGGCACGTACCGCGGCGCCGGCGCGTCCGGGTCGAGGATCGTGCGGACGCGCGAACGCAGGCCGTCGGCGCCGACCAGCAGGTCGCCGGTCTCGTGGGAGCCGTCCGAAAACTCCGCTCTGACCTGCGAAGCCGTCTGGCTCGCGCCGATCAGGCGTTTGCCGTACCCGGCGCGGATTCCGCGCCGCGTCGCCTCGTCGCGCAGGGCGACGTAGAGATCCGAGCGCAGGACGGTCTGGCTGACGGTCCCGTCCGGCAGCGTCCCGCCGAGGGGGAACTCGGCCAGTTTCGTGCCGTTGCCGAGCCCGATCGCCATGCGCGGCGAGTCGAAGCCCACGCCCTTGACGACGTCCTTCAGGCCCAGCGGCAGCAGCGCGTCCAGGCCGTTCACGGTCAGGGTGAGGAACGCGCCGACGCCCTCGGCTCCCCGGTCGTAGGCCTCGAACAGCACCGGCTCGTGGCCGGCCTCGTGCAGCGCGATGGCTGTGATCGTGCCCGCGATGCCGCCCCCGATGATCAGCGCTTTGGTCATCTCGTTCGTCCCCTCGAATCTCTTAGAAACTAATTCGTTCTGTCGAACTAAAGAGTGGGCTAAGCTGGTCCCCGTGTCAAGCGAGCGCGCACAACTGGTCGAAGACGTCCTGTTCAGGTCCCGGGAGCTGTCGACCGAGACGGTCATGTTCCACACCGCGATCGCCGCGACGCGCGGGCTGTCGGCGGTCGACACCAAGGTCCTGGACTACCTCGCGCGCTTCGGGCCGCAGACGCCGAAGGACCTGGTGCGGCTGTCCGGGCTGGCGCCCGCCTCGGTGACGGCGATGATCGACCGGCTCGAGCGCAAGGGCATCGTCAACCGGGAGCCGCACCCCGACGACCGGCGCCGCGTCCTCATCGCGCTGGACCGGAAGGCCATCGAAAGCGGCGTGCACCTGTGGGACCACCTGGTCAAGGGCATGCACGAGCTGTGCGACCGCTACACCGACGACGAACTGCGCACGGTGATCGGGTTCGTCGAAGCGGCCACGGCCCTCACCCACGAGTCGACGGCCAAGCTGACCGGCGCCACGGACGGGTGAGATTCGGGGCGCCGAGCCCGTTCCCGTGCCAGGCTCCCAAGGTCGTCTCGGCCCCGGAGGTGGCGAGGAGTGCCGTTGCCCGCAAGACCGCTTCGCGTGATTCTCGTGCTGGCACTGGTTTTCCTGGCCTCGGCGCTGACGCCGTCGGCGGGTGCGGCCGACGCCCCGCCGTTCTCGGTCGGCTACGACGACGTCGTCTACGGAGACTTCCTGTACGCGGGCAACGGCGTCCTGCGCTGCCCGGTCGCCGCCGACCACGCGCCGGTCTCCGGGGCCGTCGCCACGCCGGCGGCGTGCGCGAACACCGCGGACCGCAAGGACACGCTGGCCAACGACGACTTCTTCATGCAGTGGGCCGACGTCGACGCCGACCCCGGCACGTTCGACTCGGCCAGCGCGTCGGTGCGCATCCCGCCCGGCGCCCGCATCGCGTTCGCCCGCCTGAACTGGGCCGGAAACACGACCGGGACGACGTGCGGTCTCCGCGAAGGCGTGCCCGCGGTCCCGCCGCCGGGGACACCCGCCGCGCAGAAGGTCCGGCTTTCGGTCGGCAGCGCGAAGCCCGTCGATGTCGCCCCCGCGAACTTCAGCGAAGAACCGGGCCAGTACTACTCGGCCAACGCCGACGTGACCGCCCAGTTCGCCGGCGCGCCGACCGGGTCCGCGCTCGACCTCACGGTCGGCAACGTGTGGGCCCCCAAGGGTTTCGGCTGCGTCGGCGGCTGGTCGGTTTCGCTGGTCTACGCCTACCCGGAGCGCAATCCGGACTTCGCGCCGAACAAGCGCAAGGTCGTCGTCTACGACGGGCACGTCCGGCAGACGCCCGGCGCCCCCACCGAGACGACGATCACCGGCTTCCGCGCCGCGGCCGCCGACGCGCACATCGGCGTCACCGCGTACGACGGCGACTGGGGCGAGTCCGGCGACCAGTTCCTCGTCGACGGCACCCCGGCGGCCGAGCCCGCGACCGGCGGGACGTCGAACTTCTTCATCTCCAACGCCGACAACGCCGCCGCGCCGGGGGTGAAGAACAACTTCAGCGTGGACGCGAAGGCGTTCGACGTCGACACCATCCCGGCGGGCGCGACGAGCGCGAAGCTCGGCTTCGTCACCAGCGGCGACACCTACCTCGCGCAGAACATGGCGTTCTCGGTGCCGGTGCCCGAACTCCACGTCGCGATGCACGCGAAACAGCCGAAGGCGCACGCCGGCGACCCGGTGACGTTCGCCGTCGCCGTGACGAACCCGGGCGGCCTCCCCGCGTCCGGCGTGCAGGTCGCCGACCAGGTCGTCCCGGCCTGCGCCAAGCCACTCGGCACGCTCGCGCCGGGCCAGACCGTCACTTACGACTGCACCGGCCCGGCACCGGCCGACGACTTCACGAACACGGCGAAGGCGACCGGCACGACCGCACCCGGCGACGCACTCGACGGCGCCGCGTCCGCCCACGTCGACGTCCTGCACCCGGCGCTGGGCCTGACGAAGACGGCCGACAAGCCCGCCTACCGCGCCGGTGACACCGCGACCTTCACGGTCAAGGTCACGAACACCGGCGACACCGGGCTTTCCGGCCTGGCGGTCGCCGACGTCAAGGCCCCTTCGTGCACGCTCGCCGGAGCGCTCGCGCCCGGCGAAAGCCGCACGACGACGTGCACGGCGAAGGCGCCGATCGCCGACGGCGTCAACACCGCGACCGCCACCGGCACCGACGAGCTCGGCAAGCAGGTCACGGCCACCGCCGACGCACCCGCGCCGACGATCGCGCCCGCCGTCGCGGTCACCAAGACCGCGGCCCCGCCGGTGGTCCACGCGGGCGAGGCCGTCACGTTCTCCGTGTCGGTCAAGAACACGGGTGACAGCCCACTCGCGCAGGTGAAGGTCACCGACGACACGACGACGTCGTGCTCGCGCGCGTTCGACAGCCTGGCCGCGGGCGCGACGCAGACGTACACGTGCACGGCGAACCCGTCCGCGACGACGACGTCGCACGTGACCGCCACCGGCACCGACCTCTCGGGCCGGCCGGTGACCGCCACCGCGTCGGCGACCGTCACCGTGATCACGCCGGCGCTGACGCTCACGAAGAACGCCTCGCCGGGGGTCGTGCGGCCCGGCGACCCGATCACGTTCACGATCACCGTCGCCAACGCCGGCGACGCGCCGCTGACGGAGGTCGCCGTCACCGACGACCGCACTCCGGCGTGCGCGAAGACGATCGGCGCGTTGCCGCCGCGGGCCAGGCAGACGTACACCTGCACCACGCCGGCCCCGCCGGACGACTTCACCAACACGGCCGCCGCGTCGGGGAAGGACGAGCTCGGCCGCACGGTGAAGGTCACCGGCGACGCCGTGGTGGACGTCATCCACCCGGCCGTCGCGCTCGCCGCGCAGGCTTCGCCCGCCGCGGTCCGCGAAGGCGACACAGTGACGTGGACGATCACCACCACCAACACCGGCGACGTGCCGCTCACCGACGTGAAGGTCGCGGACGACCAGGTCGCGGGCTGCGCGAAGCCGCTCGGAACGCTCCAGCCGCGGGCGACTTCGGCGTACACGTGCACGACGGTCGCGGGCCCGGCCGGCCTCACGAACAAGCCGGCGGTGACGGGCACGGACCCGACGGCCCGCCCGGTGACGGCCACCGCCGAGGCCGCGTTCGCCGTCCAGCACCCGGCCGTGGCGATCACGGCCGAGGTGACGGGCGGCCCGTTCCGCGAGGGCGACGCGGTGCCGCTGCGCATCACGGTCCGCAACACCGGCGACGTGCCCCTGACCGCGTTGCGAGTCACGGACTCGCCCGTCCGGCAGGACACGGGCCAGGCGCCGGCGGGCCACGTCTCTCGCGAGCCGGTGGCCGTCGGCGTGCCGCACGCCGGCGAACAGGTCGCGGGCGCCGACAGCCAAGCCGCGGGCACTCCGCCCACCGCGCGAACCACCGGTCCGCAGGCACGCGCCACCGGGTGCGCCCAGGTCCTCGACGGCACTCTCGATCCCGGCGCCTCCCGGGACTTCGGCTGCACCCTCACCGCCCCGGGCGACGACTTCGCCGCCGCCGTTCACGTCACCGGCACGCCGCCGGTCGGGTCCGTCGTGACCGCTGACGCCGAGTCCGCGGTGGATGTCATCCACCCGGCCGTCGCGATCACCAGGTCCGCCGATCCGACGACTGTCCGCCAAGGTGACACCGTCACCTCGACGATCACCGTCACCAACACCGGCGACAGCCCGCTCCGCGACGTTTCCGTAGCCGACAAGCAAGCGCCGGGCTGCGCCAAAACCCTGGGCCGGCTGGAACCGCTGGCGAAGCAGACCTACACGTGCACCCAAGCCGCCGGGGGCGCCGACTTCACCGCCACCGCGGAGGTCACCGGCACCGACGCCACGAACCGTCCGGTGACCGCGGCCGCCGGGGTACCGGTCGATGTCATCCACCCGGCGGTCACCGTCACGGACGACGCCGCGCCCGCGCGGGTCCGGCAAGGCGACACCGTCACGTTCACCCTCGTCGTCGCGAACACCGGGGACGTCCTGCTGACCGACGTGTCCCTCGCGGACAGTCGCACTCCGGCGTGCGCTCGGACCATCGGCACCCTCCCTTCCGGCGCTGTCACGCGCCACACATGTACGGTAACCGCGGGTACCGACAATTTCGCGACCTCGGCGACCGCCACCGGCACCGATCCGACGAAACGCCAGGTCAGCGCCACCGGCAACGCGTCCTACACCGTCCTGCACCCCGGGCTTTCGATCGTGCACGAGACCAAGGGGCCCTTCCGCGAAGGCGACACCGTGCCGTTCACGGTCACCGTCACCAACACCGGCGACGTGCCGCTGACCGCGGTCGCCGTCACCGGTGAACAGGCCTGCGCGAGGACGTTCGACAAGCTCGAGGCGGGCGCCACGCAGAAGTACGACTGCACCGCGACGGCCCCGAAGGACGACGTCGTGAGCACCGTCGAAGCCAGGGCCACCGCGCCGGTCGGCCCGCCGGTCAGCGCGAAGGACACCGCGGACGTCGACGTCATCCACCCGGCCGTGAAGATCGCGAAGGAAGCGAAGCCCGCAACGGTCCGCGTGGGCGACGACGTCACCTTCACCGTCGTCGTGACCAACACCGGCGACGTCCCGCTGACCAGCGTGTCCATTGTGGATGACGGCACCTGCGCCAAGAAGTTCGACGTGCTGGCCGCCGGCGCGAACCAGAGCTACACCTGCACCCGGAAAGCGCCGGACGACGACTTCACCACCACCGCCGACGTGACGGGAATGGACCCGACCGGTCGCGCGGTGCACTCGAAAACCGAGGAAAAAGTCGATGTGGTGCACCCCGAGATCGCGGTGATGAAGGACGCGACGCCGTACGAAGCCCGCCCTGGCGGCACCGTCACCTTTTCCGTTCTGGTCAAGAACACCGGCGACGTGCCGCTCACCGCCGTCTCCGTCGTGGACGACCACACGCCGGCCTGCGCGCACCGCGTCCCGGAACTCGCGCCCGACGCGGAAATCACCTACACCTGCACGACGATCGCCGGCAAGGAAGGCTTCACGAGCAGGGTGACCGTCTCCAGTGAGGACCCGACCGGTCGTCCGGTGACGGCTTCCGGCGAAGCCACCTTCGTCGTCCGAAGCGGCTGAATGGAGTAACGGGCCAGCGTCCGATTGCGGCGAATTCCGGACCCTTCGGCGACAAGTCGTGCCGAAGAAATGTGACCAGTGCGTTCGCAGGGTTCTCGCCGTAATCGTCCCGTGATACGTTCTCGCGCCGTGTCCCCCATTGGTGAACGTGCTCGCGTGGTGATGGTGTCACTCAGTGTGCTGATCGGCGTTTTTTCCGCCGCGGCCGGCACCTGGATGGCTTCGGCGGAAGGAAACACCGCCGAGCTGGGCGCCGCGGCGTTGGTGCTTCCCCATGGGCCGGCGGGGTCGGGTGGCGGCAGCGGCACCGACCTGGCCGGCGGTCAGGTCCGCACCACGACGCCGCCCACGACCGGCGCCCCGGCCCCGGCGACGTCCAGCGCGGCTCCGGCGCCGAGCACGACCAGCGAAAGCCCGCAGCCGACGACGTCCGAAGCCGCGCCGCCGCCGAGCACCAAGCCCGCGGCCCGCGTCGCGCCCTCGACCGCCGCGCAGGTCATCGACCTCGTCAACGACGAGCGCGCGAAGGCTGGTTGCGCGCCGCTGTCCGAAGAGCCGCACCTGACCACGGCCGCCCAGGACTACAGCGACGACATGTCCGCCCAGAACTTCTTCTCCCACACCAGTCTCGACGGGACGACGTTCGACCAGCGCATCAAGAACGCCGGCTACTCGAAGCCGGGCGCCGAGAACATCGCGAAGGGCCAGACGTCCGCGGCGCAGGTCATGGACGCGTGGATGAACTCCGAAGGCCACCGCGCGAACATCCTGAACTGCTCCCTGACCAAGATCGGCGTCGGCGTCACGACGAAGGGCTGGTACTGGGTCCAGGACTTCGGCTACTGAGGCTGAAGCCCTATTGGGGGCCCGGCACCTGCCGGTTCCACCGCTCGGCGATGTCGCCGTAGCGCTCCAGGACCCGCGCCCGCAGCTCGGGATCGGTGCGTGGCACGGGCTCGATGAACACCTCGGTGACGTCGTGGAACTGCTCGGTGAGCTCGGCCGCCAGCCGGACGCAGGCGCGTTCGAGGTCCGCGGCGCCGAGCGAGTCGTCGAAGTCGACGCGGGTGCAGACCAGCACCTGGTCGGTGCCCATCAGCATCGTCTGCAGGTCGACGACGGCCTCGATCTCCGGCGCCGCCGAGAGGTGGTCGCGGATGCCGCGGACGATCTGCGGGTCGGCCTGGCGCCCGATGAGCAGGCCCCGGTTCGTCCGCCCGAGCAGGTAGGCGACGCAGGCGAGCAGCAGGCCGATGGCGATCGACGCGGCGCCGTCCCAGATCTCCGAGCCGGTGAGCTGGTGCAGCAGGATGCCGAAGAACGCGAGCAGCAGACCGATCAGCGCCGCCGAATCCTCGAACAGCACGGTCTTCGGCGCCGGGTCGTCGATCAGCCGGAGGTACGTCCAGAACGTCCGGTTCTCGTCTTTCGACTCGCGGCGGACCTGGCGGATCGACTGCAGCCACGACGTGCCCTCGAGGCAGAACGCGACCGCCAGGACGATGTAGCTGAGGATCGACGTGCTCTGGGCCTCGCCGTGGCCGAGCACCGTCGAAACGCCTTCGTAGAGGGCGAACATCGAGCCCGAAGCGAAGATCGACACGGCGGCGAGCAGTGACCAGAAGTAGCGCTCCTTGCCGTAGCCGAAGGGGTGCATCCGGTCGGCGGGGCGCGACGAACGCTTCAAGGCCGTCAGCAGCAGGACTTCGGTGAACGTGTCGGCCACCGAGTGCGCCGCTTCGGACAGCATCGCGCCGGACCCGGTGATGATCCCCGCGATCAGCTTCATCACGGCGATGGCCAGGTTGACGCCCCCGGCGAGCAGAACGGTGAGGGTGCTTTCGCCCCCCGCGTTCCCGTTGTCCTCGGTCACCCTGGTGAGCGTAATGGTCAGAGGCGGCGCAGGCCGTGCAGCACGCGCTCCATGAGCGCCACCGCCGGCCGGCCTTCCGTGTTCACCCGGGTGTCGTGGATGGTGACCAGGCCCTGCTCGGCCATGTCGTCGAGCAGCACGCGGACGACGCCGAGCGGCACGCTGAGCGTGGCCGCGACCTCGGCGACCGAGCGCGGGTGGCGGCAGAGCGTCCGGACCGAGCGGAACTCGCCGGCGATCCGGGCGCCGTTCCAGTGGGCGCCGGCCCGGGTCGAGACGAGCGCTTCGATCGCCAGGTGCCGCCGCGACTGCGTGCGGCCGCGCGTCAGGACGTACGGGCGGACGAGGGTGCGCTGGGCGGGAACGTGGCCGAGCGGCTCGGTGATCCGGCTCTCCTCGACGGGCGGATCCTCGCGGAGGGCGTGCCTGCCGGTGGCGGAATGACGATCTTCCCCGCGCCCGGTGCCCGTGGTCCGCAGGTCGTCGCCCATCCTCGCTGCCCCCTGATTCCGTGATCGTCGAGTGGGTCCTCGCAGGCAGCGGTGGCGGCGAGGAAACGTCAGGATACGCCGGATGTCCAGTCTTCAGGTCGTCGTTTGTCATTGGCACGATGGGCCATTTCAGTGATTATCATGAACGATCTTCGGGTAATCGATTGCCATCACGGAAATCCCAGCTAGTGGACGCCTTCGGCCGCTGTGACAACGGGTAGTTCAGCCGTTACGAATTCGCCGGAGCGGTCTTTCCCGCAATCGAAAACGGCCCCGGCCAGGAAGTCCTGACCGGGGCCGTGCGTTTTCTGCGAATCGCGTCAGTCTTCTTCCGAGAGCGACGGCGCGCCGAGGGCGACGGGCTTCGGCTCCGGCTTCCGCTTGACCGCTTCGAGCAGCATCTGCGCGACGTCGACGATCTCGACCTTCTCGCTCGCGCTGCCGTCGGCCTGCCGCGCGGTGAGGCCGTCGTTCAGCATCACCTTGCAGAACGGGCAGCCCGTCGCGATCTTCGACGGCGCGGTGCCGAGCGCCTCGTCGACGCGTTCGACGTTGATCCGCTTGCCGATCTTCTCTTCCATCCACATGCGAGCGCCGCCCGCGCCGCAGCACATCGACTTGTCGCCGTGCCGCGGCATCTCACGCAGCTGCGCCCCGGTCGCGCCGACCAGCTCGCGCGGCGCCTCGTACACCTTGTTGTGGCGGCCGAGGTAGCACGGGTCGTGGTAGGTGACGTCCTCGGCGACCGGCGCCACCGGCACCAGCTGCTTCTCGCGGACCAGGCGGTTCAGCAGCTGCGTGTGGTGCACGACGTCGAACTGGCCGCCCAGCTCCGGGTACTCGTTGGCGAGGGTGTTGAAGCAGTGCGCGCAGGTCACGACGACCTTGCGGGCCTTGCGCTCACGGCCCTCGAACACCGAGTTCAGGACCTCGACGTTCTGCTGCGCCAGCATCTGGAAGAGGAACTCGTTGCCGGCGCGGCGAGCCGGGTCACCGGTGCAGGACTCCTCCGAGCCGAGCACCGTGTACTTGACGTCGGCCATGTGCAGCAGCTCCGCGACGGCGCGCGTCGTCTTCTTCGCGCGGTCCTCGAACGCGCCGGCGCAGCCGACCCAGAAGAGGTACTCGGCGTCGCCGAGGTCGCCGTCGAACACCGGCACCTCGAAGTCGAGGTCCTCGGTCCAGGCCAGCCGGTCCTTGGCGTTCTGGCCCCACGGGTTGCCCTTGTTCTCCAGGTTCTTGAACATCCCGTTCAGCTCGCTCGGGAAGTTCGACTCGATCATCACCTGGTAGCGGCGCATGTCGACGATGTGGTCGACGTGCTCGATGTCCACCGGGCACTGCTCGACGCAGGCGCCGCAGCTGGTGCAGGACCACAGGACGTCGGGGTCGATGACGCCGCCGTCGTCCCCGATCAAGGCCTTCTGGGACTCGGCGATCGCGAGGACGTCGATCCCGGCGTACATGTTGTCGCCGGACAGGCCGACCTCGTCGCCCGCCATGTCCCGCTTGCCGCCGGCCAGCAGGTACGGCGCCTTCGCGTAGGCGTGGTCACGCAGCTGCGTGATGACCAGCTTCGGCGACAGCGGCTTGCCGGTATTCCACGCGGGGCACTGCTCCTGGCAGCGGCCGCACTCGGTGCACGTCGAGAAGTCCAGCCAGCCCTTCCAGCTGAAGTCCTCGACCTTGCCGACGCCGAAGGTGTCCTCGTCCGGGTCGGCTTCCTCGAGGTCGAGGACCTTGCCGCCGCTCATCATCGGCTTGAGCGCGCCGAGGGCGACGCCGCCGTCGGCCTCGCGCTTGAAGTAGATGTTGAAGAACGCGCTGAAGCGGTGCCAGGCGATGCCCATGGTCATCGTGCGCGCGACGACGATCAGCCAGACGGTAGCGCTCATCAGCTTGACGAACGCGAACACCGTGACCAGGTTCGGGCTGGCCGGCAGCAGCTCGCCGACCGGGTTCGAGACGAAGGCGGCCCAGGTCGGCGTCTCGTGCGCGCCCAGCGCGGCCTTCGCGGCGCGGACGCCGAGGATGCCGATGCCCTCGATGAGCACGACGGCCTCGATGAAGTACGCCCACTTGAAGTTGGAGCCCTGGAAGCGGCTCTGGCGGTCGGCGCGGCGCGGGTGGTTGCGCTGGCGGATCGCCATCAGCACCAGGATGCCGACGATCGTGCCCACCCCGAGCAGCTCCATGAGCAGCTGGAACGGCGGGAAGTCGTCGAGGACCGGCCAGCCCCAGGTCGGGACGAAGACCTCGCCGTAGGCCTCGAACAGGGCGAGCGAGCCGAGCAGGAAGCCCCACATGACGAGCCAGTGGGCCGGGCCGACGCTGCGCTTGCGGTTCATCCGCGTGTGCGCGGCGAACTCCTTGACCAACGTCTTCATGCGGGGCATGAAGGGGCCGTTGCGCGTCGAGTCGGGCTGCCCGAGACGGATGACGCGCACGAAGCGCGCGATCGTCGCGGCGAACATTCCCCAGGCGACGACGCCGAGCAGGACCGAGATCCCGCCGAGCGTCAGTTGCAGAGCGCCCATCGTTCGGGTGCCTTTCGTCCGGATCGAGCTGTGGTGGTTCGGGCAGACTAATGCTTCTTACTGATGAGTAACCCGTTGAGTGGGGCTAAGTCCCACCGATGTGGTGTACGTCGCTCTTTGTTTCGGGACGATCGTTCAGGTAGTTTTCACCCCTATGGGTGCGTACCTTCTCCTCGCGCTGGCGATCGCCGCCGAGGTGTCCGCGACGGTCTCGCTGAAGCTCTCCGAGGGCTTCTCGAAGCTCGGGCCGTCGATCGTCGTGGTGGCCGGGTACGCCGTCGCGTTCGTCGCGCTGTCGTACGTGCTGAAGACGGGGTTGCCGATCGGCGTCGCGTACGCGATTTGGGCCGCGGCCGGCGTCGCCCTGGTCGCGATCGTCGGCGTCGTGTTCCTCAAGGAGCCGGTCAACGCGGCCATGATCGCCGGGCTGGCGCTGGTCATCGGCGGCGTCGTGCTGATCGAAGTCGGGAGCGCGTCGACGTGAAACTGCAGGTGGACGGCCGCAAGGCACGCGGGGAGAAGCGGCGCGCGGAGATCATCGAGGCGACGCTGCGGGTCATCGAGCGCGACGGCGTCGCGGGCGTCACGCACCGGACGGTCGCGACCGAGGCCGGCGTGCCGACGACGTCCACGACGTACCACTTCTCGTCGCTGGACGACCTGCTGATCGCGACGCTCATCTCATGCGCCCGCGACATGGCGACCGAGGTCTACTGGATGATCGACCGGGCCCGCTCGCGGGGCTCCCGCGGCGCCGAGGAGGTCGCGGGCCTGCTCGCCGAGGCACTGGGCCCGCGGCGCGGCCGCACGATGGCCGAGTACGAGCTGTACCTGCTGGCGGCGCGGAAGCCGGAGCTGCGCCCGGCCGCCCGGCGCTGGCTCGACGTCCTGACGTCGATGGTCCGCCACGACGACGAAGTGGCGTTCCGGGTGTTCCTCGCGGGCATCGACGGGCTGCTGATCCAGGGCCTGATCGACGACGAGCCGCCGTCCGCCGACGAGCTGCGCCCGGTCGTCGACTACCTGCTGAAACCTCGCTGAAACACCCCGGCTCTAGCGTCGGGCGCATGACGACGAAGCAGGAAGCCGCCGAAGCCGTCCTCGCCGCGAAGGTCCGTCTCGGACTCAGCTGGGCCCAGCTCGCCGAAACCCTCGACGCGCCGCTCGCGTGGACGACGTCCGCGCTGCTGGGCCAGCACCCGGTGCCCGCCGAGCTGGCCGCGAAAGCCGCCCAGGTCCTGGAGCTGGACTCCGAGGCCGAAGCTGCCTTGCGGCTGCAACCCACGCGCGGCGCTCTGGACGACGTGGTGCCGACCGACCCGACGATCTACCGCTTCTACGAGGTCCTGCAGGTCTACGGGCCGACGATCAAGGAGCTCATCCACGAGCAGTTCGGCGACGGGATCATGAGCGCGATCAACTTCAAGCTCGACGTCTCGCGGCGCGAAGACCCGGGCGGCGAGCGCGTGGTCGTCACCATGGACGGGAAGTTCCTGAAATATCAGTGGGGCTGATCCGGCCGCCTGGGTTAACTTCCGGGGTATGCGGATCTTCGGTGACCACGAACTCGACGACGACCGGGCCCGGCTGGACCTCGACGTGGTGTGGAAGTTCCTCTCCACCGAGGCCTACTGGGGCCGCTGGCGCACGCGCGAGCAGGTCGAAGCGGCTGTCGCGGGTTCGTGGCGAGTCGTCGGCGCCTACCGCGGCACCGAACAGGTCGGCTTCGCACGGGCGTTTTCGGACGGCGTCAGCTCGGCCTACCTCGCCGACGTGTTCGTCGTCGGCTCCGCGCGCGGAAGTGGCCTCGGCAAGGAGCTCGTGCGGGAGATGATCGACAACGGTCCGGGCGCCGGCTTCCGCTGGATGCTGCACACCGCCGACGCGCACGGCCTGTACCGCCAGTTCGGCTTCGGCGAGCACACCAAGGGCCGCTACCTGGAACGCGAAGGCGTGAACACCGAGTCGTTGCGCTGACGCCGGCTTCTCAAGACTCTGCCCGGTGTTCCAGCCGGCCGTCGCCCGTGAACCCGAGCCGCCGGTAGAGGGCGAGAGCGGCGGTGTTGCCGTCGGCGACCCGCAGCGTCACCTTACGCGGGGCCGCCCAGTCGACGATCGCGCGGACCAGCGCCTCGCCGACTCCGCGCCCGCGCGCGGGCGGCGCGACCCACATCGTGCCGAGTTCGACGGTGCCTTCGTCCGGGAAGCCGGTGGCCATTCCCACCGGTCCACCGGCGAAGTCGGCGATCACGTTGTGGGAGCCGCGGAGCCGCTCCCGCCAGCGTTCCTCGGGCGCGCCCAGCCAGTCGTCGAGCGTGGCACTGAACGCGTGCGGAGCGTCGCGAAGGGCTTGGAGCCGGAGGTCGCGCCACTCCCGCCAGTCGTCCGGGGAGACGACCCGGACCGGCGGGAGTGGCCTTCCCACGTCAGCCCTTGTTCTCGTAGACCGCGGTGAGCACCGCGCGGGCCAGGGTGTGCCCGAACATGTTGAAGCCCAGGAAGGCGGGAGTCGCGTCCTCCGGCACGTCCAGCTTGTCGACGTCCAGCGCGTGCACCGCGAAGTAGTAGCGGTGCGGGCCGTGCCCGGGCGGCGGCGCCGCGCCGAGGAACTGCTTGACGCCGCCGTCGCCCTTGAGCGCGACCGCGCCTTCCGGCAGGCCCGAGCCGTCGCCCGCGCCCGAGGCCAGCTCCGTCACCGAGGGCGGGACGTTGAACACGGCCCAGTGCCAGAACCCGCTGCCGGTGGGGGCGTCCGGGTCGTAGCAGGTGATCGCGAAGCTCTTCGTCTCCGCGGGGAAGCCTTCCCAGGACAGGTGCGGCGAACGGTCCTCGCCACCGGCGCCGAAGATGCCGGAGAGGTGGGGCGTGGCCAGGGTTTCGCCGTCGGCCACGTCGGTGCTGCGCAGGGTGAAGGACGGCACGTCGGGCAGGGATTCGTACGGGCCGGGTGCTTGCGGCATGGATCCTCCTGATCACGGAACTGGAGTCTGGCGCCAGGTTAGGCCCCCGGCCCCGCCCCCGCGTGTCAGGGACGGATCTCAGGGTCTTTCGGGGGGTTACCCCCATGTGCCCGCCCTTCCCCCGGTCCTAACGTTTTCTCACGCAGAGGGAACAACACTGAGGGGACCAACGACCATGGCACGCCCGCTCCTGGCTCTTGGTGGCATCGTCCTGATCGGCGTCGGCCTGGCGACCGCGTTCGGCTGGGGCTGGGGCTCGGACTTCGAGAACACCCAGACCCTTTCGGAAACGATCCGCAGCGTGAAGCTGGAAGGCGACGCGGGGTCGGTGAAGATCCGCACCGGCACCGGACCGTCGACGGTGCACCAAAAAGTCGACTACCACTGGCGCAGCAAACCGGGTGACACCTTCTACCGCGTCGACGGCGACCAGCTCGTGCTCACCGACTGCGGGACCAACTGCTCGGTCGACTTCGAAGTCGTCGTCCCCGCGGGCGTGCCCGTCACCGGCCGGGTCGACTCCGGGGGGCTCGACATCGCCGGGGTGGCGAGCGTGGACGTCCAGGCCGACTCGGGGCACGCCCGGGTCGAGGACGTGCCCGGCCTGGTGAAACTGCGGATGGACAGCGGCGGGACCGACCTGCGGAACGTCGGCGAGGTCCAGCTGCACAGCGATTCCGGCGGCATCCGGGGCACCGGCGTCCGCGGTCCGGTCGACGTGACGTCGTCGAGCGGCGGGGTCGACTTTTCGCTGGTACAGGCGAACAACGTGACGATCAAGGCCGACAGCGGCAGCATCGACGTGCGGGTGCCGGGCGGGCCGTACCGCGTCGTCGGCGACAGCGACAGCGGGCACCGCAGCGTCGACGTCCCGACCGACGGCTCCGCGCCGAACACGCTCGACCTCACCACCGACAGCGGCAGCGTCACGGTCCGCGCGGCCTGACCTTTTCCTTATAACGGGGGCGTTTTCACCATGGGCAAGATCGAACGGCGCGTGCTGGCGGCCGCGCTGCTGGGGGCCGTCGCGATGTTCGGCGTCGTGGGCTTCACCCGCGGGGAGCAGGCCGCGGCACCGGCGCTGGGGGTGCCGGTCGCCGCGGATTCCCACTATCGAGTGACTTCCGGGGCCGGCACTCCGGCGGAAGTCGTTGTGCAGCAAGGAAACCCCGATTTCTTCCGCTCCTCCTGGACCGGCCGCCGCTCCTGAACCGGCCGGCGACGCGGCCAGGCGTGGTGGGCAGCCGCCTCGGCGCGGGTCTGGTGAGCGGCATCACACCCACTCAGGCCGGGCGATCCCGCGGAACCCGGGAACAAGAACCGGGAACGGCTCGTTAGGCTGGGTACGAAGGTTGAGCGCAGTCGACTCAAGTCCGGCTTGACGAGGTGCGTGAGGACCCGACTAAACTTGCCACGTGCCCGCTCAAGGCGGGGACGAACGTGCAGGTCACGTACACAGCAGGCTTACACAGGAGGAAAGCACCATGGCGCGAGCGGTCGGCATCGACCTCGGCACGACCAACTCGGTCGTAGCCGTCCTTGAGGGCGGCGAGCCGACGGTCATCGCCAACTCGGAAGGCTCCCGGACCACCCCCTCGATCGTCGCCTTCGCCAAGAACGGTGAAGTGCTGACCGGTCAGCCGGCCAAGAACCAGGCCGTGACGAACGTCGACCGGACCATCCGGTCCGTGAAGCGGCACATCGGCACCGACTGGAAGACCGAGATCGACGGCAAGAACTACACGTCGCAGGAGATCAGCGCCCGGGTGCTGATGAAGCTCAAGCGTGACGCCGAGGCGTACCTGGGCGAAACCATCACCGACGCGGTGATCACCGTCCCGGCGTACTTCGAGGACGCGCAGCGGCAGGCCACCAAGGAGGCCGGGCAGATCGCCGGCCTGAACGTGCTCCGCATCGTCAACGAGCCGACCGCCGCCGCGCTGGCGTACGGCCTGGACAAGGGCGAGAAGGAGCAGACCATCCTGGTCTTCGACCTCGGTGGTGGCACCTTCGACGTCTCGCTGCTGGAAATCGGCGAGGGCGTCGTCGAGGTCCGCGCGACCTCCGGTGACAACCACCTCGGTGGTGACGACTGGGACGAGCGCATCGTCAAGTGGCTGGTCGACAAGTTCAAGGCCACGAACGGCATCGACCTGACCAAGGACAAGATGGCGCTGCAGCGCATCCGCGAGGCGGCGGAGAAGGCGAAGATCGAGCTGTCCAGCTCGAACTCGGCCGGCATCAACCTGCCCTACATCACCGTCGACGCGGACAAGAACCCGCTGTTCCTCGACGAGCAGCTCTCGCGCGCCGAGTTCCAGAAGATCACCTCGGACCTGCTCGACCGGACCAAGGCGCCGTTCAACAACGTCATCCGGGACGCGGGCATCTCCGTCGGCGACATCGACCACGTCGTGCTCGTCGGTGGGTCCACCCGCATGCCGGCCGTCGCCGAGCTGGTCAAGGAGCTGACCGGCGGCCGCGAGCCGAACAAGGGCGTGAACCCGGACGAGGTCGTCGCGGTCGGCGCGGCGCTGCAGGCCGGTGTGCTGAAGGGCGAGGTCAAGGACGTCCTGCTGCTGGACGTCACGCCGCTGTCGCTCGGCATCGAGACCAAGGGTGGCGTGTTCACCAAGCTCATCGAGCGCAACACCACGATCCCGACCAAGCGCTCGGAGATCTTCTCCACCGCGGACGACAACCAGCCGTCGGTGCAGATCCAGGTGTTCCAGGGTGAGCGCGAGATCGCCGCGCACAACAAGAAGCTCGGCATGTTCGAGCTGACCGGTCTCCCGCCCGCCCCGCGTGGCGTGCCGCAGATCGAGGTCACCTTCGACATCGACGCCAACGGCATCGTGCACGTGACCGCGAAGGACCTGGGCACGAACAAGGAGCAGTCGATGACGATCACCGGTGGCTCCGCGCTGCCGAAGGACGACATCGAGCGGATGGTCAAGGACGCCGAGGCGCACGCCGAGGAGGACAAGACCCGTCGCGAAGAGGCCGAGACGCGCAACCAGGCCGAGACGCTGGTCTACCAGACCGAGAAGTTCCTCAAGGACAACGACGACAAGCTGCCCGAGGACCTCAAGGGCAAGGTCAAGTCGGCGATCGACGAGTCGAACGAGGCCCTGAAGGGCACCGACTCGGCGAAGATCCGCGAGTCGATCGAGAAGCTGAACGCCGCTTCGCAGGAACTGGGCACCGCCCTGTACGCCAACGCGAACGCCGCTCAGCCGGGCGCCGAGGGTGCCGCGGGTGCGGCCGGGGACGCCGGTGCGGCCGGTGGCCAGGCCAAGGCCGATGACGTCGTTGACGCCGAGATCGTCGAAGAGGACGAGAAGAAGTGACCCACAGCTACGACGAATCCGAGAACCAGGGCCGCGGCCCCGAGGAGCCGGTGGTCGTACGCGATCGGCGGCGGGTGGACCCCCAGACCGGGCAGGTCCGCCCGCCCGGTCCGGCCCACGCCGCGCCGGAGCCGGAGGGCACGCCCGTGGAGCACGCGGGCCCCTCGCTCGGCGAGTCCATTGTGGACGAGTCGGTGACGGTCGTCTCCGACGTCGAGAAGGAGCTGGCCGAGCGCACCGCCGACCTGCAGCGCCTGCAGGCCGAGTACGCCAACTACCGCAAGCGCGTCGAGCGCGACCGCGAGGCGGTCGTCCTCGGCGCGAAGGCGACCGTGGTCAACGACCTGCTGCCGCTGCTCGACGACCTCGAGCGGGCCGAGCAGCACGGTGACCTCACCGGGGCGTTCAAGGCCGTCGGCGAAAAGCTGATCAGCGGCCTGCAGCGCGCGGGGCTCGAGTCGTTCGGCGTCGAGGGCGAGGCCTTCGACCCGAGCGTGCACGAGGCCGTGCAGCACAACACCTCGCCGGACGTGGCGGGACCGACGGTCACCGTGGTCATGCGCCGCGGCTACCGCTTCGGGGACCGCGTGCTGCGGGCGGCGCTGGTCGGCGTGACCGACCACGAGCCCGGCGCGGCCCCGGTGGACCCGTCCGTCGGTGGCGAGCTGCCACTCGACGGCGGACTCGATGACCGGCAGCAGTAACGGAAACCCAGTGGAAGGAGGAGACGCCCGATGAGCGCACGGGAATGGATCGGCAAGGACTTCTACCGTGAACTGGGCGTCTCCTCCGACGCCACAGCGGACGAGATCAAGAAGGCCTACCGCAAGCTGGCCAAGGAGAACCACCCGGACGCGAACGCCGGCAACGCGCAGGCGGAGCAGAAGTTCAAGGCGGTCTCCGAGGCCTACGGCGTGCTCTCCGACGCGAGCAAGCGCAAGGAGTACGACGAGGCGCGGCGGCTGTTCGGCGGCGGGGGCGGGTTCAACTTCCCCGGTGGCGGCGGCACCGGCAGCTTCGACATGGGCGACATCTTCGGCCAGGCCGGCGCCGGCGGTCAGCAGGGCGGTTTCGGCGGGCTCGGCGACATCCTCGGCGGGCTGTTCGGCCGCGGCCGGACGACGGCGGGCGCGACGGCCAACCGGCCGCAGCGCGGCGCCGACGTCGAGACGGACGTCCGGATCGACTTCGTCGAAGCGGTCAAGGGCGCGACCCTGCCGCTGCGGCTGTCGAGCCCGGCGACCTGTTCGACGTGCGGCGGCAACGGCGCGAAGCCGGGCACGTCGCCGCGGACCTGCCCGACCTGTTCCGGGTCGGGGCTGGTCAGCCGCAGCCAGGGTGCGTTCGCGTTCTCCGAGCCGTGCCGCGACTGCCGCGGCCGCGGGCAGATCATCGACGACCCGTGCCCCGAGTGCGGCGGCGAAGGCGTCAGCACGCGGACCCGCACGCTGACCGTCCGGATCCCGCCGGGCGTCGACGACGACCAGCGCATCCGGCTGGCCGGTCAGGGCGAGCCGGGCCGGGGTGGCGCGCAGGCGGGCGACCTGTACGTCCGGGTGCACGTGGCCCCGCACGCGCTGTTCGGGCGCAAGGGCCTCGACCTGACGATCACCGTGCCCGTGGACTTCACCGAACTGGCGCTCGGCACGACGATCACGGTGCCGACGCTCGAGGGCAAGGTCTCGCTCAAGGTGCCACCGGGCACGGCGAGCGGGCGGGTGCTGCGGGTGCGCGGCAAGGGCATCGCCAAGCGCGACGGTTCGCAAGGTGACCTGCTCGTCACCCTCCAGGCGGCGATTCCCGCCAAACTGGACGACAAGGCGCGCGAGGCACTGGAGGCGTACGCCGAGGCGATGGCCGGGCACGACCCCCGGCCCGAGATCACCGATCTGCTCGAAGGCAGGTGAGCGGGATGTTCGGCGGGATTCCGCAGGAAGGCGACGAAGAGACCCCGGTGTTCGTCATCTCGGTGGCGGCTCAGCTCGCCGGGATGCACGCGCAGACGTTGCGCACCTACGACCGGCAGGGCCTGGTGTCGCCGGGCCGCACGTCCGGTGGCGGGCGGCGCTACTCGATGCGGGACATCGCGCTGCTGCGCGAGGTTCAGCGCCTGTCGCAGGAGGACGGCGTCAACCTGGCCGGCATCAAGCGCATCATCGAGCTGGAGAACCAGGTCGACGCGCTCCGGGCGCGGCTCGCCGAGCTCACCGAAGAACTGGCCGCGGCGTACGCGGCCGGAGAACAGGCCGCGGCGGCGGCCCACGCGTCCTACCGCCGGGACCTGGTCCCGCTCAACCAGCAGACCGCGATGGTGGTCTGGCGGCCCAAGCGCCGCTGACGTTCCGACACGGCGAAGGCCTCCCCGGCGAGTTCGGGGAGGCCTTCGTGCGTCAGAGGTCCAGCCGCGGCCAGGCCGCGAGGTCGGCCAGCAGCCGGCGGTCGTGCGTCGCGACGACGACCGCGGCCGGGGTGGTGAGCAGGGCCTCGGTCAGCTCCTCGACGAGCACCGCCGACAGGTGGTTGGTCGGTTCGTCGAAGACCAGGACGTCCGGGCGCCCGGCCAGCCGCAGGGCCAGGTCGAGCCGCCGCTGCTGGCCCTGGGACAGCCGGCCGACCGGCGTGCGCACGGCTTCCGCGTCGAGCAGGCCCATGCCCGAGAACGGCACCCCGGCTTGCTCGAAGATCCGGCGGGCGGTCAGTTCCCCGGGCCACGCCGGGACTTCCTGGCCGATCAGGGCCACTTTCGCGCCGGGCAGGTGCCGGACCGCCCCCGTCGTCGGCGGGAGTTCGCCGGCGAGCGCGGAGAGCAGCGTCGACTTGCCCGCGCCGTTCTCGCCCGTGACGAGCAGGCGGTCGCCGCGGTCGAGCGACAGCGTCACCGGACCCGCGAGACGGTCGGCGACGCCGACGTCGTGCAGGCGGACCAGTGCCTGCGCGCCGGAGCCGAGATCGGGCCACCGCAACGACAACGGCGGCTCGGGCACGGTCACGCGGTGCGCTTCCAGCGCCGCCCGGTCCCGGTTGAGCGCCTGGACGACGCCCGGTGCGCGGGACTGGCGCTGGTGCCGTCCGGTGCCCTTGTCCGGCCGCCAGCCGGTGCTGAGCCGGTCGCGTGCCCGCGCCACCGCGAGCGTGAGCTGCCGGTGCGTGTCCTGCTGCTCCTCGTACTCCTGCACCCAGCGTTCGCGGTCGCGGCGGCGGCCGTCCCGCCAGGCCTGGTAGCCGCCGGCGTAGCGGCGCGGGCGGCCGTCCTGGCTGGGGTCGAGGTCGAGGAACTCGGTCGCGACGTCGGCGAGCAGCGCGCGGTCGTGGCTGACCAGCGCGACGCCGCCGTCGTGGCCGCGCAGGCGGTCGGTCAGGAACGCCAGGCCGGCGGCGTCGAGGTGGTTGCCGGGCTCGTCGAGCAGCAGGAAGTCGTGCCGCGCGCCGAGCAGGCAGGCCAGGCGCACGCGGTAGCGCTGCCCGACCGAGAGCGTGCTCAGCTCGCGGGCCCGGTCGGTGCACGCGCCGAGGGCTTCGAGGGCGATGTCGACGCGGCGTCCGGCGTCCCACGCGTCGAGGCGCGTGGCCGCTTCGAGCGCGACGGCGTAGTGGTCTTCGCTGAAGTCCGAAACGGCCGCGTCGAGGGCCCGCAACGCGTCTTGGGCGGCACGCAGCGCTTCGGCGGTCAGCGTGCCGACGGTCTCGCCGGACCGGAACGGCAGCGCCTGCCGCGCGACGCCGACGGTGCCCGCGCGGTGGACGGTGCCCTGGTCGGGCGCCCGCAGCCCGGCGAGGACGTGCAGCAGCGTGGTCTTGCCACGCCCGTTCTCGCCGACGATCGCCAGCCGCGACCGGGGTGAGACGGTGACGCTCACGTCGTGCAGCACGCGGCGTGAGCCGAGGGTGACGCCGACGTTTTCCGCGCGCAGGTGGACATGGTCTGTCGCAAGGGAATTCAAGGGATGCTCCGCAGCTCGGAAGGAGCCGGGCAGCACGAAAGGGGCCGCCCGGCGATGACCGGGACGGCGGGCAAGGACGAAGAGGTGCGCCGCCGTCAGCGGCGGGTGCGCAACCTCGCGAAGACCGCGTAGGAGTACATCATGATCGCGAGGCTAGCCGCCGGGAGCGCGGCGGCCAACCGGATTTCGGGCGGCCGCGCTCCCGGCGTCAGGCCTTGAAGTCGAGCAGTTGCCGGACTTCGGCGGTCCGGGATTCGATGACCCGCCGGGCCAGGTCACGCGCCGGGCCGTTGACGCCGCCGCTCGCGCCGTTCTCCGTCCTGGCCAGCTCGACCGCGCCCTGTTGCTGGCCGGTGAGCACGTCCAGGAACTTGCGGGTGAACTCGCGGTCCGATGCCGTCCGAAGGGCGCCGACGACGTCGGGCGTCGTCATCTGCATGCCGCCGTGGCCCGCGTGGGCCTGCGGGTTCAGGTCCATCGTCTCGGGCTGGGACCAGGCGCGCAGCCAGCCCTTCATGTCGTCGATCTCGGTCTGCTGGGTCGACTCGATCGCCGCGGCCAGCACCTTCAGCTCGCCGGGCAACTGCCGGTTCGCGGCCAGCCGGACGATCTCGATGCCCTGCTGGTTCTGCGGGATCAGCATCTGCAGGAACATCACGTCGGCCGCGTTGTAGGCGGGAGGAGCCGCCGTCGCGCTGCAGCCCGTCAGCAGCAGCGCGACGACGGCGAGCAGCACCCTCACAGACGCTGCCACAGCGCCGGGGTGTTCGGCGGTTCCCAGCCCGCGATCGCGGTGTGCGGCTGGATGCAGCGGTAGCTCGCGCCGCCGTAGGTGACGACGTCGCCGACCTGGTACGCCGTGCCGGGCGCCCACGTTCCGCTCTGCGGCGGGGTGGTGGTCGGGGGCGGGGTCGTGGTGGGCGGCGGGGTCGTGGTCGGGGGCGGGGTGGTCGTCGGCGGCGGGGTCGTCCCGCCACCGCCGATCTGGAGGTCGATGCAGCTGTAGAACGCATTGGCCGTGTCGGAGATGTTCCAGATCGCGAGCACCTTCACCCGGCCCGAGTAGCCGGAAAGGTTCACCGTGTGCTGGACCGTCGCCGGTGGCTGCTGGCCGTTGCCGTTGAACGACGCCACGAGCGTGTTGCCGACGTAGTACTCGTAGCTCTTGGTGGCGTGCCGGGCGGTGAAGACCCAGTTGAACGTCACCGACGTGCCGACCGACTTGGCCGGCCAGGGCTTCGATTCGTCGGCCAGCTCGGCGAACTGCGCCAGCCCGGCGTTGCAGCTGCGCAGGCCCTTGGGACCTTCGACGCTCTGGGGTTCGTAGACGATCTGGCCGCAGTTCGGGACCTTCCCGGCCGCGCAGTTGGCCTGCCGGCTGGGCGGGTCCGAGACGTACCCGTGGGCACTCGCGGTCGTGGCGGGGAGGACGACGACCAGCACCGGGGCGAGCAGAGCGCCGGCTGTGGCCGCGAAGAGCTTGCGTTTCCAGGTCATTTCGGCTCCTCGAGGGGGAACAGCGGTGTTCCAGGGGAGGACGAACGAGCACATCCGGGGAAGATGTGGTCTAGACCATAAGGTGAATCGGGCACAACGGTCAACGAACTACGACCATTCGGCGAAACCGCTCGCCCGCTCGGCTCAGTGCGAAGGTGGGGCCGGTTGCCGCAGGTGTTCACCGAAGAACGTCGTCACCCGGTGCCACGCGTCTTCGGACGCTTCGTGGTGGTAGGTGAAGCCGACGACCTTGAGCAGGAGGTTCAGCGGCGGCGCGACCTCGACCTTGTTCGCGAACCCGTGGCTGGCCCCGTCGTACTCCTTGACGTCGTGCGGGATCTCACGCTCGGTGAGCGCCGTCTCGAGCTTGGCCGCGGCACCGCGCAGCGAGAAGTCCTTCTTGCCGAAGCTGGCGACGATCGGGCAGGCGTCGTCGAGCACCGAGAGGTTCTTCGGCAGCTGCCCGTAGTAGGGTGCGGACGCCTCGAACCCGCGGGACGCCGCGATGAGCGCGAAGCCGCCGCCCATGCAGAAGCCCGCGATGCCGATCCGGCCGGAACAGTCTTCGCGCGCGGCCAGCAGCGAGCGGGCCGCCTCGATGTCGTCGAACGTCCGGCCCTGGTTCGCGAACATGTCCGAGAACACGCGACGCACGCAGCGCCGGAAGCCGCCACGCGAGTACATGTCGGGGCTGAGGGCGAGGTAACCCTCGGCGGCGAAGCGGTCCGTGATGTTCTTCGTGTCCTGGCTCAGCCCGAACGCGTCGTGGATGAGCACCACGCCCGGGTGCGGGCCCTCGCCGGCGGGCTCCGCCAGGTAGCCGCCGATCGTGCCGTCCGAAACCGGAATAGTCATCTCCATATCGGCGAAGATAGCGAGATTCCGGCCGGGCCGCCCGGCCCGCTGAGAGTTCCTCAGTCCATGGTGAACGGGTCGTAGGAGATGCGTTCGAGGTCGATGCCGCGGGCCAGGAGCTTCGCGATGGTCGCCTGGATCATCGGCGGCGAACCGGAGACGAGCACGTCGTGGTCCTTCCACGTGCCCCGCTGCGTCACGGCGTGGGCGAGCGTGCCGCGGTCGCCCCCGGCCAGCGCGCCCTCTTCGGTCACCGGGGTGACCGTCAGCCACTTGGCCGTCGCGGCGAACCGGCGCAGGTCGTCCAGTGCGTAGAGGTCGTCGGGTCTTCGGCCGCCGAAGAACAGGTGCACCGGCGGGTTGCGCTTCCAGCGCGCGAGGTCGTCGAGGATGGCCAGCAACGGCGTGACGCCGGTGCCGCCGCCGATCATCAGCAGCTTCCGCTTGGTGGTGGTCGGCCGCACGTTCAGCACGCCCATCGACGGCCCGAGGCGCCAGACGTCGCCCGGTTTCGTGTGGTTGACGATGCTGCCGCTGACCCAGCCGCCGGGCACCGCGTGCACGTGGAAGGTGAGCTGGCCGTCGCCGCGGGGCGCGTTCGACGGCGAGAAGTAGCGCCAGAACCGCGGGCGCTGCGGCACCTCCACGCTGACGTACCCGCCCGCGCGGTACGGCAGCAGGCCCTCGGTGCGCACCTTGACCAGGGCGACGTCGCGCGCGAGCTTGCGGTGCTCGAGCACGGTCGCCGCCCACGACGCCGGCCCGGTCTCCGCCTGGGCGGCCTCCCGCATGGTCTTCGAGATGAGCCCGTACGCGGTCGTCCAGGCCGATTCGACTTCGTGGGTCCACTTGTCCTTGAGGAACCGTTTCAGCGCGGCCAGCAGCGCGACCCCGACGGCGTCGTAGTGCCGGGACACGACGGCGAACTTCCGGTGGTCGCGCCCGAGCTGCCCGAGGAACGTCACCAGCTCGTCGGGCCGGTCGACCATCTGCACCACGTACACGAGCGCGCGCAGCAGCCGGCTGCGCTGGGTCGCCATGGTCACCGGGAACAGGTCGCGGCAATCCGGGGCCACCACGAACAACGCGCCGTAGAAGTACTGCGCGAGTTCGTCGGCTTTCGGTTCGATCAGGGCAAAGCTTTCACGGATCAGCCGGGCCAGTTCGCGACCTTCCACGGCGGAAACGGGAACGGTCGCCACGGGCGCGGAGATCTTCAGGGAATCGGCACTCATCGGGAACGGTTTTCTCCAGTCGTGCAAAGGCATTTCGCGCCGTGGTCGCGGCGTCGCTGTGGCGGTGCCGCCCCCGAGGGTTCTCGACAGTAGGCGCATTCCCGTGCAGATGCGCGTGATTACGCGCGTTCCCGCCCGAACGGACCAATTTCGCCACGGCGGGTCAACCCCGGCTGGCACAGCGTAAAAATGATCTCCCGCCCGATTCACCCGATGCCGGGTGTCTATTTAGCTGGAACTGCTCACCGGAAAAGCGTATTGCATTTGCCGGGAACGCGAACTAGTCGATCGTGAACGGGTCGTACTGGATCTGGTCCAGCGCGCTGCCCGCGACCAGCATGCGCGACACCGTCGCGCGGATCATCGCCGGCGAGCCGGAGACGAGGACGTCGTGCTGCGGCCAGGCGCCGTACCGCGTGATGGCTTCGGCGAGCGTGCCCTGCTCGAAGCCGGGGACGTCGCCGCCGCGCTCCACCACGGGTGTCACGGTCAGCCAGGGGTTGGTCGACGCGAGCGCGCGCAGTTCTTCGAGGTCGTAGAGGTCTTCGCGGGTGGGTCCGCCGTAGAACAGGTGGGTCTTCGGGTTGTCGCCCCACAGCGCGAGGTGGTCGAGGATCGCGCGCAGCGGCGCGACGCCCGTCCCGCCGGCGATCATCAGCACGCCTCGTGACGCTTCGCGGTCGACCGTCATCCGGCCGAGTGGCGGGCCGAGCCGCCAGACGTCGCCCGGCTGCGTGTGGCTGACTATCGCCCTGGACACCCAGCCGCCGTCGATCGCGCGGACGTGGAACTCGATGCCGCCGTCCTCGCGCGGCGCGTTCGCCGGCGAGAGGTAGCGCCACAGCCGCGGCCGCTGCGGGACTTCGACGCTGACGTACTGCCCCGGGTGGTAGGGCACGGGCTGGTCGGGCACCAGCCGCACCAGGGCGAGGTCCCAGGTCAGCCGCCGGTGCTCGACCACGGTCGCCGACCACGACGGCGGGTTCGTGTCGGACGCGGCCGCGTCCTGCATGGCCCGCGCGGCGATGGTGAACGCCTCGGCCCAGGCCCGTTCGACCTCGGGCGTCCACTCGGGGCCGAGGTGGTTCTTCAGCGACGCCAGCAACGCCGTGCCGACGGCTTCGTAGTGGCGGGGCACCACGCCGAACTTGCGGTGGTCGCGCCCGAGCTGGCGCAGGAACGGCGCGAGGTCGTCGGGCCGGTCGACCATCTGCACGATGTGCACCAGGGCGCGGACCAGCCGGCCGCGCTGGATCTCCATGTTGATCGGGAAGAAGTCGCGCGTGGTCGGCGCGAGGGTGAACAGCATCCCGTAGAAGAACTGCGAGATCTCCGCGATGTACGGCTCGGACTTGGCCCAGCTGTCCCGGATGAGCCGGACCATCGCGACGACGGCGGCTGGGGCCTCACGCGGGGACGAAGACCGGGGAAGCGGGCTTACTGAGTCGGCTGTCATGGGTTGGTGTTCGCTGGTCGGGGACGGAAAAGCGACAGCACCCGGTCATGCACCGCCGGCCCGGGTGCGGGGACGGGCGCGTGTGATCGGACACCGCCGCTCACAGCCGCCTCCTCGGTCCATCGCCACTGCTGCCACCTCGTTACTCGTCCGCGCCGCGCGCGGTCCGTCCGCAGGGTAGCTGCCGGGCGGCCTTTTGCCCGCATTGTTGCTCCGACCGGGTGTATCGCTCCCGGTGACGGCGTGGGCGACCTCACCAGGACGATCCTTGCTCGCGCAAGCGATGCGCAATAAACTTGTATTACACAAGTAATGGCTGTGCGGGAGGGTCCGATGGGCTTCGACGACACCGACGACGACGTCCGGGTCGAGCTCATGCGCGAGCTGAAGACCGCGTCGCAGCTCCAGCACGCCTGGGTCATGCAGGCCTGGCAGGACCAGCCGGGGTTGCACCCGGCGGCCGCGATGCTGCTGTCGGATCTGGCGAAGAACGGCGAGGCGCGGCCGTCCGAGCTGGCGAAACGCCGGTTCGTCGACCTCTCGGTGGTCAGCAGGCAGATCACGCAGCTGTCCGCCGCGGGCCTGGTCGACCGCCGTCCCGCGCCCGAGGACGGCCGGGCGTCGCTGGTCAGCGTGTCCGAGAAGGGCCGGGCCGAGCTCGCCCGCTGGCGGGCCAACTACCTGGAGTTCATGGAGAAGGCGCTCGGCGGCTGGGACGACGAGCGCGTCACCGACCTCACCGGGCGGCTCGCCGAGATGAACGCCGACCTGCGCCGGGCGCTGGGCACTACCGCCTGGATGGCCGAGCAGGCGAAGTGATCACTCGGCCAGTTGACGCAGTTCCGCTGCGGTAACACTCGTAGTGGCATTTTGCACGTCGGAATGTGTCCGTTCGGGCCTGACTCGACGGCGTTTTCCGGGGCTACCTTCGCTATGTGACGCGTAGCCGGTTCGCGCTGCTGTGCGCGTTGGGAATCGACAACTTCGGCTCAGGTCTCTTCCTCCCGTTGGCGCTGGTCTACGTGACCCAGGTGGTCGGTGTGCCCCTGGCGATGGCCGGCACGGCCGTCACACTCGGCACGGTCGGCGGTCTGGTCGTGCCGCCGCTGGCCGGCCGGCTCGTGGACCGCGTCGGGCCGCGCGCCGTGGTGATCGGCGCCCAGGTGCTGCAGGCCGCCGGCGCGGGCGCCTACCTGCTCGCCGACGGCGCCGGCCCGGTCGTGGTCGCCGCCGTCCTGCTCGCCGCCGGGCAGCAGCTGTTCTACAGCTCCCTCTACGTGCTGATCGCCGACGTCGCGGGAGACGGCCCCAAGGACCGGCCGTTCGCCGAGGCCGGGATGGTGCGGGCCGGCTGCTTCGGGCTCGGCGGTCTGGTCGCGGGCGCGTTGCTGACCTGGCTCGACGCGACGGGCTACCGGATCGCGCTGGTCGTCGACGCCGCGACGTTCTTCGCGGCCGCGTCGATCCTCGCCGTCTTCGTCCGGCCGGCCCGGCCGCGTGAACCGCGCTGCGAACGGTCGGTCAAGGTGCTGCGCGACCGGCCCTACCTCGGCTTGATCCTCTTCAGCGGGCTCTTCGGGCTGTCGCTCGACTTCTTCCTGATCGGCACCCCGGTGTTCGTGCTCGACCGGCTGCACGGCCCCGCGTGGCTGCCCGGCGCGATCCTGGCGCTGCTGACCGTGCTGACGAGCGTCGGCGGCACCCTTGCGCTGCGGCTCACCGCGAACCTGACCCGGATCACGGCGATGCGGGCCGGCTCGGCGTTGTTCGCCGCGTGGTGCCTGGTCAGCCTGGGTGTGCTGCTCGTGCCCGCGGGCTGGCGGGTGGTGTACCTGCTGGTGTCGACGCTGGTGTTCGCCGCCGGCGACCTGGTTTTCGGCCCGCGTTCGGGGGCGCTGGCCGAAGCCGCGGCACCTCCGGTGGCCCGCGGCCGTTACCTGGCTGCGTACCAGTACGCGTTCACCGTGGCGCAGGTGCTCGCGCCGGCGGTCGTCGCGTTGTTCTCGGTCGCCGACTGGTTACCCTGGGTGCTGGTCGGGACGTGCGCCGGCGTCGCCGTGGCCGGGCTCGGGATGCTGGGCTCGCGGTTGCCGGCGAGCGCCGTCGCCCCCGGTCAGAGTTGAGCGGAACAGACTCAAGTTTTCGTGCGTTGTACTTGTCGGCTGGCCTTGGCCAGGCCGGTCACCTGGACTTTTGAGTAACCGAGCATGAGGTGAGGGATGGACGCTTTCAACCCGACCACGAAGACCCAGCAGGCGATCTCGTCCGCGGCGCAGGCGGCCACCATGGCCGGCAACCCGCACGTGTCGGCCGCCCATCTGCTGGGCGCCCTGCTGGCGCAGGGTGAGGGGCTGACCGCACCGCTGCTGACCGCGGTCGGGGCCGACCCGGGGGTGGTGCACAAGGAGCTGGAGCCGCTGATCGCGGCGCTGCCGTCCGCGACCGGCGCGACGGTGTCGAGCCCGCAGTTCGACACCTTCGCCGTGAAGTCGCTGACGCGTGCCCAGAAGCTGGCCACCGAGCTGGGCGACGAGTACGTCTCGACCGAGCACCTGCTCGTCGGGCTCGCCACCGAGGGCGGGCAGGTCGCCGACCTGCTCAAGCGCCACGGCGCCACGCCGGACGCGCTGCAGGAGGCGTTCGTCAAGGTCCGCGGCTCCGCCCGGATCACCAGCGAAGACCCGGAGAGCACGTTCAAGGCGCTGGAGAAGTACGGCGTCGACCTCACCGAGCGCGCCCGCAACGGCGAGCTCGACCCGGTCATCGGGCGCGACACCGAGATCCGCCGCGTCGTGCAGGTGCTGTCGCGGCGCACCAAGAACAACCCGGTCCTGATCGGCGAGCCGGGCGTCGGCAAGACGGCCATCGTCGAAGGGCTGGCCCAGCGGATCGTCGCCGGGGACGTGCCGGAGTCGCTGCGCGGCAAGCGCGTCGTCGCCCTCGACCTCGGGTCGATGGTGGCCGGCGCGAAGTTCCGCGGCGAGTTCGAAGAGCGGCTGAAGGCCGTGCTCAAGGAGATCACCGACTCCGCGGGCGAGGTCATCACCTTCATCGACGAGCTGCACACGATCGTCGGCGCCGGCGCGACCGGCGAGGGCGCGATGGACGCGGGCAACATGATCAAGCCGATGCTCGCCCGCGGCGAGCTGCGGATGGTCGGCGCGACCACCCTCGACGAGTACCGCCAGCACATCGAGAAGGACGCCGCCCTGGAGCGCCGCTTCCAGCAGGTGCTCGTCGGCGAGCCGTCGCCGGAGGACACCATCGCGATCCTTCGCGGGCTGAAGGAGCGCTACGAGGTGCACCACGGTGTCCGGATCACGGACGCCGCGCTGGTGGCCGCCGCGACGCTGTCCGACCGCTACATCACCGCGCGCTTCCTGCCGGACAAGGCCATCGACCTGGTCGACGAGGCCGCGTCCAAGCTGCGCATGGAGATCGACTCGCGGCCGGTGGAGATCGACGAGGTCGAGCGGGCCGTCCGCCGGCTCGAGATCGAGGAGATGGCCCTCGCCAAGGAGAGCGACGACGCTTCGAAGGAGCGGCTCAACGCGTTGCGCGCCGAGCTGGCCGAGAAGCGCGAGACGCTGACCGCGCTCACCGCGCGCTGGCAGAACGAGAAGGGCTCGATCGAGCGCGTCCGCGAGCTCCAGGAACAGCTGGAGCAGCTGCGCGGCGAGTCCGAGCGCGCCGAGCGCGACGGCGACCTGGGCAAGGCCGCCGAGTTGCGCTACGGCCGGATCCCGGCGCTGGAGAAGGAGTTCCAGGCCGCGACCGAGGCGAGCGAGGCCAGCCAGCAGAACGTGATGCTGAAGGAAGAGGTCGGCGCGGACGACGTCGCCGACGTGGTCAGCGAGTGGACCGGCATCCCCGCCGGCCGGCTGCTGGAAGGCGAGACCGGCAAGCTGCTCCGGATGGAGGAGGAGCTGGGCCGCCGCGTCATCGGGCAGAAGGAGGCCGTGCAGGTCGTCTCGGACGCGGTGCGCCGCAGCCGGGCCGGCGTCGCCGACCCCGACCGCCCGACCGGCTCGTTCCTGTTCCTCGGCCCGACCGGCGTCGGCAAGACCGAGCTGGCCAAGGCGCTGGCCGAGTTCCTGTTCGACGACGAGCGCGCGATGCAGCGCATCGACATGAGCGAGTACGCCGAAAAGCACTCGGTGGCGCGCCTGGTCGGTGCCCCGCCGGGCTACGTCGGCTACGACCAGGGCGGCCAGCTCACCGAGGCCGTCCGGCGGCGGCCGTACTCGGTGGTGCTGCTCGACGAGGTGGAGAAGGCTCACCCGGACGTCTTCGACGTGCTGCTGCAGGTCCTCGACGACGGGCGGCTGACCGACGGCCAAGGGAGGACGGTGGACTTCCGCAACACCATCCTGATCCTGACGTCGAACCTCGGCTCGCAGGCCATCGCCGACCCGTCGCTCGACGAGCGGCAGCGCAACGACGCGGTGCTTTCGGTGGTCCAGCGGCAGTTCAAGCCGGAGTTCCTCAACCGGCTGGACGACATCGTCGTGTTCCACTCGCTCGGCACCGAGCAGCTGACGTCCATTGTGGACATCCAGGTGGCGCGGCTGGCCGCGCGGCTGGCCCAGCGCCGGCTGCACCTGGAGGTCACCGACGGCGCCCGTGAGTGGCTCGCCCTCAACGGCTTCGACCCGATCTACGGCGCCCGCCCGCTGCGGCGCCTGGTCCAGTCGGCGATCGGCGACAAGCTGGCGAAGGAGCTCCTGTCCGGCGAGATCCGCGACGGCGACACCGTCCGGGTCGACATCCCGGAGCTGGAAGCCGGGGACGCGCTGACCGTCGAGCGCGTCTGAGTTTCACCAGGCCGACCGGCGTCCGTCTGCACAGACGGCGCCGGTTGGCCCGTTTTCGTCCACAGTGGCCGGCCGGACGGCCGATCGCGCCACGTTCTTCGGGTGCCTTGAAGCGCTGACTGAATCCTGTGATTAGGCGATTTGTCGACTCGCGGGGCCGGAAATGGTCCGAACGGGCCCGGCGACACGGGGACCGGCGATCATCTCTTCGGCGTAGCAGGCGATACGCTGACGGCCGTGGGTATTCCGGCGTGGATCTGGTTCGTCATCGCGGCCGTCGCCCTGGTGGCGGGCCTCGGGCTGCTCGCTGCCGACCGGGCGAAGGAGGGGTCGCGCAACCGCGAGCGCATGCGCTGGGCCCAGCTGCGCGGCTGGCAGTTCGTCGAAGAGGACGAACGGCTGCCGCAGCAGTGGTCCGGCGGGGCGATCGGCTACTTCGGCGCGGACGCCGCCGTGAACGTCGTCGCGGGCTCGACCTTCACCTCCGACGGCCGCCGCCCGGTGTTCATCTTCGACATCGAGTCCGAGGGGCAGATCCCCGCGGTCGTCGTCGCCGTGCGCTGCAACAAGAAGCACCGGATCCCCATCGAGATGTGGCTGTCCAGCGTGCCGTTCCAGCGCGCCGACATGCCCGAGATGCTCGGCCCGATCGGCTCGCGCTACGCCTTCGCGGACGACGCCGACGGCGCCCGTGCCGTGATCACCCAGGAGCTCGTCGACGCCGCGGACCAGCTCGGTGGCGACGTCGGCGTGGCCTGGCTGGAGAACGAGTGGGTGCTGGCCAGCGTCGTCCCGACCGCCGGGCCGTCGCGGCTCGAGCGCCTGCTGCGCGACCTCGGGGAGATCGCGGACATCGTCGACCCGTTCGACGAGGACTACGACGCGGGCCGCCACCAGGCGAGCGCCCCGATCCCGACGCCGGGTCAGGCCCCGCCCACCCCGCCCACCGGGACGCCGGTCCAGCAGCCGCCGCCCGCCGAGCCGCCGCGGGACTAGAGGACCGGCTGGTCCAGGACGCTCGCCGTCAGGGCGGGGTGCTGGTCGAGCGTGCCGCGGGCGTGGACGACGTGGTCGACGCCGAGGTCGCCGCTGATCGAGCCCGACGAGAGGCTCTGCGACGTCCTGACCAGGCCGGACGCGGGGCCCAGCTGGCCGCCGGCTTCGTACTGCTGACCGACGTCGAGGACGCCGGAGAAACTGCCGATGACGTGATGCTCCGACGTCGCGCCGACCGCGCCGAGCTGGCCCAGGTCGACGGCCTGCCCGGACGACCGGCGGGCGGCGACGCCCCCGGTCAGGTCGCCGGTGAAGAGGCCCGCGTCGAGTTGCTCGGCGTGCTCGCTCAGGACGTCGGACCCGTGGCCCAGCCAGACGCCCTGGCTCCCGCGTTCGAGCAGGCCCGCGCGGTCGCCGCGCGTGGCGGCGGCTTCGGTGTGGTCGGACACGACCTGGACGTCGCCGAGCCGCTTGGCGACGACGTCGTGCCGCGTCACCGAGAAGGTGCCGTCGTCCTGGTCGAGCGTGGTGGTGTGCCGGTGGTCGAGCGGCAGCGTCAGGTCGGACGGGCTCGCGAGCGCGGTCGCGGGTGCCGCGAGCAGGAGGGCGACGGGCGCCGCGCCGGCGGCGACCATGGGCAGGTAGCCGCTCTTGCGCTTGCTGTGCTTACCCATGATCGGGACGATAACCCGGCGGCAAATCGGCTGCACCCGGAGGCCGTTAGCCGTGGGTAGTGTTCACCCACATGACCACCACCGCTGTGATCACCGGAGCCACCGCGGGGATCGGCGCGCAGTTCGCGCGCACGCTCGCCGCCGAGAAGTACGACCTGGTGCTCGTCGCCCGGGACACCGCGCGGCTGGAGGCGTACGCCGCCGAGCTGCGGGAACGGCACGGGGTCGCGGTCGAGGTCCTGCCCGCCGACCTGTCCGAAGTGGACGGACGAGCGGCCGTCGAGGAGCGGCTCGCCGACGGCAAGGTCGACCTGCTCGTGAACAACGCCGGCTTCGGGCTGAACGGGGACTTCTGGACCATCCCGCCGGACGCATTGCAGCGCCAGCTCGACGTCAACGTCACCGCCGTGCTGCGGCTGACGCGGGCCGTGCTGCCGGGCATGATCCGGCGCGGGCGCGGCGACATCATCCAGGTCAGCAGCGTCGCGGGCTTCTTCAGCGGCCGCGGCTCGACCTACACGGCCAGCAAGAACTGGGTCACGTCGTTCACCGAAGGCATCGCCGCGTCGCTGCCGAAGGGCGTCCGCATGATGGCGCTGTGCCCCGGGTTCACCGCGACCGAGTTCCACCAGCGGGCCGGCATCGGCAAGCCCGGTCCGAAAATCGCCTGGCTGGGTGTCGAACAGGTGGTCGGCGAAGCGCTCGCGGACCTGCGCCGCGGCAAGGTGATCTCCGTGCCGAGCCTGCAGTACAAGGCCGTCGTCGCGATCGGCGGGCTGCTGCCGCGGGCGGTGCTGCGGCGGATCAGCGGCGGCTTCGGCGGCAAGGGCCGCACGTGAAGTAGGGCTGTCCCCACCGGCAAGACGCACGCGCGCACCAGGGTGGTTCCCCAGCGGGATCCCTAGCGTTTTCCGCATGACGAATGAGGCGGTTCGGCTCGAGGCCGTGCGCAAGGAGTACGGCGGTGTGGTGGCGCTGGACGGGGTTTCGATCTCGTTCCCGCGCGGCGGGTTCACGGCGGTGATGGGCCCGTCCGGTTCGGGCAAGAGCACGTTCCTGCACTGCGCGGCCGGGCTCGACCGGCCGACGTCGGGCCGGGTCGTGCTCGACGGCCAGGACCTCGACGGCAAGAGCGAGACCTACCTGACGAAGCTGCGGCGCGACCGCGTCGGCTTCGTCTTCCAGGCGTTCAACCTGCTCCCGGCGCTGACGGTCGAGCAGAACGTCGTGCTGCCGCTGCAGCTGGCCGGGAAGCGCCCGGACAAGCGGCTGGTCGCGCGGATCCTGGCGCACGTCGGCCTCGACGGGCGCCGCAAGCACCTGCCAGGGCAGCTCTCCGGCGGCCAGCAGCAGCGCGTCGCGATCGCGCGCGCCCTGGTCACCGACCCGGCCGTGCTCTTCGCCGACGAGCCGACCGGCGCGCTCGACACCCGTACCGCCGCCGACGTGCTCGGGCTGCTGCGCGACTCCGTCCGGGCGTCCGGCCAGACGGTGATCATGGTGACGCACGACCCGGTCGCCGCCTCCTACGCCGACCAGGTCGTCTTCCTGGCCGACGGCCGGATCGCCGGCCGCCTGGCCCGGCCGACCGCGGAAGCCGTCGCCGAGCGGATGACCCACCTGGGTGCCTGGGACCGGGTGGCGGCCTGATGTTCTCCCTCGCGATGCGGACGCTGCGCCTGCGCAAGGGCGGCTTCCTGGCGACGTTCGTCGCCGTGTTCTTCGGCGCGCTGATCGTCTCGGCGTGCGGTGGCCTGATGGAGACGGGCATCCGGTCCGAGACGCCGGTGCAGCGGCTGGCCGCGGCGCCGATCGTCGTCGGCGGGCAGCAAACGCTCGCGGTGCCCGAAACCGACCCGGCGGCACTCGACCCCGACGAGAAGCACAAGGACAAGCACAAGAACGCCACCCTGCCCGAGCGCGTGCGGGTCGACGCGGCCCTGGCCGACCGCCTGCACGCGGTTCCCGGCGTCACGAACGTGGTCGGCGAGGTCAGCTTCCCGGCGCAGGCCGGCGGGGCGAGCGCGCTCGGGCACGCGTGGGATTCCGCCGTGCTGACGCCGTACACGTTGACCGGCGAGGCGCCGAAGCCGGGTGAAGTGGTCGTTGACGCCGACATGGGGATCGCCGTCGGGACCACTCTGCCCGTCGCCGCGCACGGCACCATCGGTCAGTACCGCGTCTCGGGGGTTGCGAAGGCGCCTCAGGCCATGCGGGACTCGGCGCTGTTCTTCGCGGCGTCGGACGCGGAAAGGCTCTCGGGGCACCCCGGGCAGTTCGACACCATCGGCGTCTTCGGCGGTGACGTCGCCGCGGTGTCGGCCGTCGTCGGGGACGCGGGGATCGTCACCACCGGCACCGACCGCGGGGCCCTGGAGTTCCCCGAGGTCGGCAAGAGTGGCGAAGACCTGATCGTGCTTTCGGCCGTCTCCGGCGGCCTGTCGGCGATGGTCATGGTGTTCGTCGTCGCGGGCACGCTCACGCTGTCCACCCAGCAACGCCAGCGCGAACTCGCGTTGCTCCGGGCGATCGGCACCACCCCGCGGCAACTGCGGCGGATGGTCCTCGGCGAGGCGCTGGTCGTCGGGCTGCTCGCGGTCGCCGCCGCGGTCGTGCTCGGGCCGGTGCTCGGGAACTGGCTGTTCGGGCAGCTCGCGGCGAACCACGTCGTGCCGGACGTGCTGCGGTTCGAGCAGGGCTGGGTTCCGGCGATCGTCGCCGCGGGTGCGTCGCTGCTGGCGGTCTTCGCGGCGTCCTTCGTCGCCGGACGGCGGGCTTCCCGCGTCCGCCCGACCGAGGCGCTGGCCGAGGCGGCCGTCGAACGCCGCTGGCTGACGCCGATCCGGCTGATCACCGCGATCCTGTGCTTCGCGGGCGGGACGGCGCTCGCCATCGTCACGGTCGCCGTGATGACCGGCCCGGTCGCGGCCAGCACGGCCGGCCCGGCGGTGATGCTGTGGGCGTTCGGCCTGGCGGCGATCAGCCCCGGCGTCACGAAGGTGATGGCGACCCTGCTGCGCTGGCCGGTGCAGGCCTTCACCGGCGTCAACGGCCGGGTCGCGCTGCTCAACACCCGGGTCGGCGCGGTGCGGACGGCCGGCGCGGTCACCCCGATCATGCTCGCGGTCGGCATCGCGACCGCCAACATCTACCTGCAGACCACCCAGGAAGCCGTCTCGAACCAGGCGTACACGCAGGACCTGCGCGCGGACGCGGTCGTCGCCGGGCCCGGCGGGCTCGACCCGTCGGTGCTGGGGCGCGTGCGGTCGACGCCGGGGGTCGCCGGTGCCTCCGAGTACGTCACGAGCACGGTGTTCGTCGAGAAGCCGTTCGACTCGAACCAGGACAAGGACGGCTGGCCCGCCCTCGGGGTCAGCGAGCTCTCCGGGACCGCGATCGCGGTGCCGGATACGCTCGGCCGCCACGTCGGCGACACGCTGTCGCTGCGGCTCGGCGACGGCGCGCCGGTCGACGTGCGGGTGGCCGCCGTCGAGCACCAGCGCGCCGGGTTCGAACGGCTCGTCCTGCCCGCGTCGCTGCTCGCACCGCACACGACGATCGGCCTCGCCCCGCAGGTACTGGTGCGGGCGGCTGAAGGTGTCGACAAGGCGACGCTGACTTCGCGCCTTCGTGAGGCGACCGCGGGGTTGCCGGTGGTCGTCGGCGACCGGGACGCGCTCATCGCGGCGCACGCGAAGGGCAACGAGGTCGGCGCGTGGGTCAACTACCTGCTCGTCGGGATGATCATCGCGTACACGGTGATTTCCGTGGTGAACACGCTGGTGATGGCGACCTCGAAACGGCGTCGCGAGTTCGGGCTGCAGCGGCTGAGCGGGTTCACGCGCGGCCAGGTGCTGCGGATGGCCGGCATCGAAGGCGGGCTGATCGCGGCCATCGCGGTGCTGCTCGGCACGGCGACCGCGGCGGGCGCGATCGTGCCGTTCTGCCTCGTGGTGAGCGGATCGGTGCTGCCGGCCGGGCCGCCGGCGATCTACCTGGTGGTGCTCGCGATCGCCGTCGTGCTCGCGCTCGTCGCGATCCTCGTCCCGGCCTGGGCGGCGACGCGCGGGCGTCCGGTCGACGCCACATCCATCGGGGAGTGAGCACGGCCGTATGTAAGACTCTCGGCCGTGGCGAACCCCGGGTTGGATCAAGCGGCGAAACTCGAACTGGCCAGGCTGGTCACCGATCTTTCCGTGGTGCACGGAAAAGTGACCCTGGCGTCCGGCAAGGAAGCCGACTACTACATCGACCTCCGGCGCGCGACGCTGCACCACGCGGCCGCGCCGCTGATCGGCAAGCTGCTGCGCCAGCTCACCGCGGACTGGGACTACGTCGCCGCGGGCGGCCTGACGCTCGGCGCCGACCCGGTCGCGCTGGCGATGCTGCACTCGGCCGCGACCGACGGGGTCGTGCTCGACGCGTTCGTCGTCCGGAAGTCCGTCAAGGAACACGGCATGCAGCGCCGCATCGAGGGCATGGAGGTCCGGGGGCAGCGCGTGCTGGCGGTGGAGGACACGTCCACGACCGGCGGCAGCGTCCTCGAAGCGGTCGCCGCCCTGCGTGAAGCGGGCGCGAACGTGATCGGCGTGGTGACGGTGGTCGACCGCGACACCGGGGCGCGGGAAGCCATCGAGAAGGAAGGCCTGGAGTACCGGTACGTCCTGGGCAAGGACGACCTCGGCCTCGACTGATTCGCCCCGGTGACGCAGGTCACCGACAATCACCCCGTGACGTTTTCCGGCTTCCGGTGTCCTCCCTCCGAGGAGGTGCCGTGACGACCACCGCTACACCGCTCGACGACGCGACCCTCGTCGGTCGCGCGCGGGACGGCGACGTCCGGGCGTACGAGCAGCTCGTGCTGCGCTACCAGGGGCAGATGTTCCGGCTCGCGGTGAAGATGCTCGCCCACCGCGGCGACGCCGAGGACGTCGTGCAGGAGGTCTTCCTCAACGCCTGGCGCAAGCTCGACCAGCTCGGCGAGGACGCGGCGTTCGTCGGCTGGCTCTACCGGGCCACCACGAACCGCTGCCTCAACGTCATCCGCGCGCGCAAGCCCCAGGCCGACGTCGACCTGGACACCGCCGAGTCGCCGCGGGCGGACCTCCAGCCGGAGCGGGCCGCCCAGGTGAGCGGGCAGCTCGCGGCGTTGAACGCGGCGCTGGCGCAGCTGACGCCCGAACAGCGGGCGTGCTGGCTGCTGCGTGAGGTGCACGGCCGGTCCTACGAAGAGATCGGCGAAGTCGTCGGCGCGAACGCGACCGCGGTGCGCGGCCGGATCGCGCGGGCACGGGCCCAGCTGGCGGAGGTGATGAAGCCATGGCGATGACGGACTACGAGCTGCCCTGCGAACGCGATGTCGAACAGGTGTGGGAGCGGCTCGACGCGGTCGGCGCCGGGCTGGCCGACGAGCACGAGCTGACCTGCCCGCACTGCCGGACCGCGCGGGAAAGCCTGCTGGCGCTGCGCGAGGCGACCGCGGAGCTGGTGGCCGAGGAGGACGTGCCGCCGCCGGACCTGTTCGGCCGGATCATGTCCGCGGTCCGGGCCGAGGTGCGGCGCGGTTCGATGGTGCCGCTGCCGACGCCGGAACCCGGGCTCGTCGAGGTCAGCGAGCAGGCCGTGGCGGCCGTGCTGCGCTACGCGGCGGACACGGTCGACGGCGTCCGGGCGCGGCGCTGCCGGGTGCGGACCGTCGCCGGGGGCGTCGTCGAAGTGGACCTCACCCTCGCGGTGAGTCTGCGGAACGCTACGGGCGGTGAGGCGTTGTCGCTGGTGCGGGAGCGGGTGACCGCGGCGGCCGCGGCCCGGGTGGGCCTGACGCTGGCGAAGCTCGACCTGCTGGTCGACGACCTCTTCGAGGAAGACACGGTTTCGGAAGATGCGGTCGGGGAGTCAGGGGAATGAGCGTTGAGTACGTCATCGCCGATCCGGTGATCGCCAGCGTGGCGGCGAAGGCGGCGATCACCACGCCCGGCGTGGTGCGGCTCGAACCGGGCCTGCGCGGCCTGGTGACGGCGTGGACGCGGGCCGCCCGCCAGCGCTGGAAGGGCCTGGACCCGGCGCCGGCCGACGGCGTCCGGGTCCGCACCGCGGACAGCCGGGTGACGGTCGAGGTCGACCTGGTCACGGCGGCGGCCGACCAGGCCGCGGCGGTCGGCCGGGCGGTGCAGCGGTCGGTCGGCCGGTTCGTGGCCGAGCAGACCGGCCTGGCCGTCGACGAGGTTTCGGTGTCCATTCTGGACATCGAGCCGCGGTGACCGCCGAAGAAGCCGTCGAGAAGATCGTCGGCGCCCTCGAAGCGGTGGACGGCCTCCGGCCGGCGACGCCGGTTTCGCCCGGAACGACGTGGTTGCCGGTGGACTGGGCCGGCCTGGCCGTCGACCTGTCGCCGGAGCTGGTCCGGATCCGGCTGATCGCCACGCGGCTGCCGCTCCCGCCGCTGCTGGACCGCGCGGCCGAGGTCGTGCGGCCGGTGCTGGCGGACACGGCGTGGGCCGACGCCCGGCTGCAGCTGATCGTCACGGACCTCGACGGTGCGGCGTTCGCGAGACCCACGTCACAGTGACGGTGTCCCGCCGTGGTTGTCCTCAGTGACGAAAGCCCTTGTGGCCCAGGACATCCAGGGAGGAACCGCCATGACCGCGACCGCCGAGAAGAAGGCCGTGACCGAGACCGAGACCGGCGCCCTCGTCACGAAGCAGGGCACCACGACCATCGCCGACACCGTGGTCCGGAAGATCGCCGGGCTCGCGGCCCGCGAGATCAGCGGCGTCTACGACCTCGGCGGCGGCGCCGCGCGGGCGTTCGGCGCCCTGCGTGACCGCATCCCGGGCGCCTCGGCCAGCACCGGGCAGGGCGTCTCGGTCGAGGTCGGCGAGAAGCAGGCGGCCGTCGACCTGCAGATCCTCGTCGAGTACGGCATCTCGATCGCGGACCTCGCGCGGTCGGTGCGGCGCAACGTGATCACCTCGATCGAGCGGATGACCGGGCTGCAGGTCGTCGAGGTGAACATCAGCGTCGACGACGTCCACCTCCCCGAGGACGAGCCCGCGCCGAGCGACCGCGTGCAGTGATCCCCGGCGTACCGTCGAGGGCATGGACGAGCCGTCGAAGCCCGACGAGCCGGACCGGCCCGGGCTGCCGCCGTGGAAGAAGCCGCCGGAGCAGTACCCCCGTGAGGAGCCGACGAAGTACCCGGCCAAGCGCCCGCCGGAGTTTCCACCAGGCGTAACCCCGCCGTCACCGCCCAGGTGAATGGGTTGCTCCGCTGGGTTAAACATCACACAGCGGGGCACTCAGGAGGGCGATCAGGGCCCCGCAGCGGAGTAAAGTCGCTGGTAGGGGGTTCGGTGAAGGGGGCGTGTGATGGCGAAGTTCCTGGCCGACGTGACTGTCGCGGTGCACATCTTGGCGCTGCTCCTCATCGGCTTCGGCGGCTTTCTCGCCTGGCGCTGGCCGAAGCTGATCTTCGTCCACATGCTGGGGGTCGTCTGGGGCGTGCTGGTCAACGTGGCGCCGGTGCCGTGCCCGTTCACCGCGCTGGAGAACTACTTCCGGCACCAGCAGGGCCTCGGCGACCTGCCCGGCGGCTTCAACGCCTACTACCTGTACGACACGGTGTTCCCGCGGTCGTGGCTGCCGGCGATCGGCGTCGTCGCGATCGCGGTCGTCGTGTACTCCTACGCCGGCGTCTACCACCGCTGGCGCCACCGCGACCACAGTGAGGACGCCCGGACGCACCGGGTGCGCCTGGGCTAGGCGACAATCGTCCGGGTGAGCACTTCTCCCGACGCCGGACCCACCGAGTGGGTGAGCCGCGAAGAGGTCGGCGTCGGCCCGTGGCCGGGTGCCTGGCCGTCGGACGAGCGGTACGACCCGGAGCTGCTGCGCGAAGGCGACCGCCGCAACGTCGTCGACGCGTACCGCTACTGGCGCCGCGAGGCGATCGTGTCCGATGTGGACGCTCGACGGCACCCGTTCCACGTCGCCATCGAGAACTTCCAGCATGACCACAACATCGGCACGGTGGTCCGCACGGCGAACGCGTTCGCGGCGGCGGAGGTGCACATCGTCGGCCGCCGCCGCTGGAACCGCCGCGGCGCGATGGTGACCGACCGCTACCAGCACCTCCGCCACCACGACGACGTCACCGGGCTGGTCTCCTTCGCCGCATCGCAGGGCCTGGCCGTGGTGGCCGTCGACAACACACCGGGGTCCGAGCCCGTCGAGACGGCGACGCTGCCGCGCGAGTGCGTGCTGGTGTTCGGCCAGGAAGGGCCTGGGTTGTCCGAGGCGACGCGCGACGCGGCGGTGCTCACGGTGTCGATCGCCCAGTTCGGGACGACGCGGTCGATCAACGCGGGCGTCGCGGCCGGGATCGTCATGCACGCCTGGATCCGGCAGCACGCCGACCTTTCCCGGGCCTGGTAGCTAGGCCGGCGCGACCTCGACCGGGATCCCGTTCAGCACCGACGTCCCGGACGGCACGTCCAGCAGCGTCTCGTCCGCGACCAGGTTGGAGTTGACGCCCGGGTTGGCGCGCGCCACCCGCGTCCGGGCGCCGTCGACGTCGTGGCCCCAGCCGTGCGGGATGCTGACCACGCCCGGCCGGACCTCGTCGGTCACCTCCACCGGCACTTCCAGCTTCCCGGCGCGCGAGGTCACCGACGCCAGCGCGCCGTCGGTGAGGCCCAGGCGCGTCGCGTCGGCCGGGTGCACCAGGACCGTGCACCGGTTGCCGCCGCGGACCAGCGGTGCCAGGTTGTGCATCCACGAGTTGTTCGAGCTCAGGTGCCGCCGGCCGATCAGCACGAGCCCGTCGTCGACCGGCCGGTCCAGCTCCGCACGCAGCCGCGGGACGTCGGCGACGATCGTCTCCGGCGCCAGCTCGATCCGGCCGGACGCCGTGCACAGCACCTCGGGGATCCGCGGCTTCAGCGGGCCGAAGTCCATCCCGTGCGGCGCGGCTTCGAGGTCGGCGAGCGTGACGTCGTAGGGCCCGGCGCGCAGCATCAGGTCGACGAGCCGCGCGGGGCCGGTGCGGTCGTGGGTGACCTCGAGCCCGGCGCGGCGGGCGACGTCGGCCGCGACGAAGTCGTCGAGTGCCGCGACGTCCGCTTCGGGACCCTGACCGGTGACGATGCCGGTGAGCCGCAGCATCGTCTCCCACTCCTGCGGCAGCTTCGACGGCAGCGTCGCGGGCGTCCAGTTGGCGACGTTGCGCACCGAAAGCTGGTAGAAGGCCAGGTCGAAGTGCGGGCGTTCGAGCGGGGACGGGCCGGGCAGGATGACGTCGGCCTGGCGGGACGTCTCGTTCAGGTAGACGTCGACCGAGATCATGAAGTCGAGGTTCTTCAGGGCTTCGGCGAGGCGCCCGGCGTTCGGCGTGCTCAGGCAGGGGTTGCCGCTGACCGTGATCAGCGCGCGGACCTGGCCCTCGCCCGGGGTTTCGATCTCGTCGGCGAGCGTCGCGACCGGGAGTTCGCCGACGACCTCGGGGTAGCCGCGCACGCGGCTGCGCCAGCGCCCGACGGCGAACGGCCGCCGGTTGCCGGTCGGCTGGCACGCGGCCAGCGGGAACATCGCGCCGCCGGGCTCGTCGAGGTTGCCGGTGAGCACGTTGAGGACGTCGACCAGCCAGCTCGCGACCGTGCCGAACGTCTGGGTCGTGGTGCCGATCCGGCCGTAGACGACGGCGTTCTCGGCCTCGGCCAGCTCGAGTGCCATCCGCCGGATCTCGCCGGCTTCGATCCCGGTGCGCGGGGCGACGGCCTCGGGCGTGAACGGCCGGGCCAGTTCGCGGACCTCGTCGAGGCCGTCGAGGTGTGCTTCGAGGCGCCCGGGTGCGACGCGGTCCTCCGTGAACAGGACGTTGACCAGCGCGAACAGCAGCAGCGCGTCGGTGCCGGGCCGGATGGCGTGGTGCTCGTCGGCGAACGCGGCGGTGCGGGTGCGCCGCGGGTCGACGACGACGATCTTGCCGCCGCGCTCGCGGATCCCGCGCAGCCGGCCGCGGATGTCCGGCGCGGTCATCAGGCTGCCGTTGGAGACGAGCGGGTTCGCGCCGAGGACGAGCAGGTGCCGCGTGCGGTCGAGGTCGGGCACCGGGATGGCGAGCGGGTCGCCGAACATGGTGCCGGACGAGTAGTGCTTCGGCAGCTGGTCGACCGACGTCGCGCTGTAGAAGTTCTTGGTGCCCAAGGCTTTGTAGAGCACGCGGCCGTAGAGCGTCAGGGCGATGTTGTGCACGCCGGGGTTGCCGGCGTAGACCGCGACGGCGTCCCGGCCGTGCTCCTCGAGGATCGGCGGGAGCCGGCGGTCGATCTCGTCGTAGGCCTCCTGCCAGCTGACTTCGACGAACTCGCCGTCGCGCTTGAGCAGCGGCGCGGTCAGCCGGTCGGGGTCGTGGTGCAGAGCCCCGAGTGACGCGCCCTTCGGGCAGATGTAGCCCTTCGAGAAGACGTCTTTCTCGTCACCCTTGACCCGCGTGACCTGCTCGTTCGCGTCGAGCGTCACTTCGAGGCCGCAGGTGGCTTCGCACAGCGGGCAGGTGACGTGAGCTGTCGTCATGGCACCCCAACATACCGAGCGGTATGTCGATGGGCAAGGCACGATTGCGCCATGGACGTCTCGGCCGCCGAACGCGCGGTGACCTCGCGGCACCTGCGCCGGGTGTGGGCCCTGCCCGGCACGGTGCTCGGCCGCAGCGGCTGGCCCCCGTCGCCCGGCCAGCGGCTGCACTGGCACTGGAACTACTGGTGGCAGGCCCACCTGCTGGACACGCTGGTCGACGCGCAGCTTCGTGCGCCGACGCCCGCGCGTCTGACGGTGATCCGGTCTTTCGTGCGTTCGGTGCGGCTGCGCAACTTCGGCCGCTGGACGAACGACTACTACGACGACATCGCGTGGCTCGGCCTTGCCCTGCAACGGGTCCAGGCCCTGGGCATCGACGTCGCCCCGGCGATCGCGGCGATCGACACGCAGCTGCTGTCGGGCTGGACACCGGCGGCGGGCGGCGGGATCTGGTGGCGCCGCGGCGACGACTTCAAGAACGCCCCGGCCAACGGCCCGGCGGCGATCTTCCACGCCCGGTCGGGAAACCTCTCCCGGGCCCGGGAGATGACCGACTGGATGTCGTCCACTTTGGTCGATCCCTCGTCGGGCCTGGTGTGGGACGGCATCCGCGCGGGCACGGGCGAGCTGGTCAAGCACATCTACACGTACTGCCAAGGCGTCTACCTCGGCGCGTGCCTCGAACTGTCCTTGGTGGACAAAGCGGCGCGCACGGTCCGCGCGGTGTCCGAGCACTGCGCCCCGGGCGGTGTGATCTGCGGCCAAAGCGGCGGAGACGGCGGCCTGTTCGGCGCGATCTTGGCGCGCTACCTGGCTTTGGCGGCGAAGGCGCTGCCGGGTCCGGAAGCCACTACGGCGCGATCGCTGGTGCTCGCCTCCGCCGAGGCCTGCTGGTCGGGCGCGTCCCCGGGCCCGCTGTTCAGCGCGTTCTGGGACCGCCCGGCACCTTCGCCGCCCCTGCCGGAGGACGCGCCGGAGCGGGATCTGTCGGTCCAGGTGGGTGGCTGGATGCTCCTGGAAGCCGCCGCGACGCTGTCGTGAGCCGAGGTCAGCACCCGCAGGACGCGCCGTGCACGAACCTCGGCGAAAGCAGCACCGACTCCGCCGGCCGGTCCGGGTCCGAGATCCGGGCCAGCAGCATCTGCACCGCGCGGCGGCCGATGTCCGCTGCCGGCTGGGCGAGCGTGGTCACCGCCGGGCTGACCCGGCGGGCCCAGTCCATGTCGCCGTAGCCGACCACCGCCAGCTCCGAGCCGATGCGGATGCCGCGGCGGTGGGCCTCGTACATGACCCCCACCAGCATCGCCTCGTCCGCCACCACCAGGGCCGTCGGAGACGGCCAGCCGTCCAGGAGCTTGGCCGTCGCGCGGGCCGCGCCGCCCGAGGTCGACAAGCCGCCCTCGACCAGTTCGCGGTTGAAGCGCAGCCCGGCCTGCTCGAGCCCCAGCCGGTAGCCGCGGACGCGCTCGCGGCTGATGTCCAGGCCGTCTTCGCCGGACACGAACCCGATCTTGCGGTGCCGGCGCTCGGTGAGGTGGCGGACCAGTGACGCCACCGCGTGCACGTTCTCCGTGCCCACCTGGTCGACGTCGTTGCGGGCGGCGACCCGGTCGACCAGGACCGTCGGCACGCCCATCCGCACCAGGCCGTTGACCACGGCTTCGTCGCCGACCGACGGCACCAGCAGCACGCCGTCCACGAGGTCCGCCCGCAGGGCGCGCACCACCGCGGCTTCCTCGCTGACGGTGTCCCCGGTTTCGGCCAGCGTGACGTCGCACCCGGCCTGGGCTGCCGCTGCCCTGATCGAGCGCAGCAGCTCACTCGAGTAGGGGTTCGCGTGCGTACCCATCGCGACGCCGATCCGGTAGGTGACCGGGGGGTCCCACAACCGGAGCTCCGGCGAAAGTGCCGTCATAACCAGCCCTCGCAAACGCTCAGCCGAAAGGTATCCGCTGAGCGGCCGCGCCGAGGCGTCAAAACACCAGAATCACTGATGTGAGTGAATCGACGGGCAGCCGCACGACTCACGGTGACGCAGAGTAGGTGCCAGCCGGACCGTCTCGGCCGCGCGCGACGGGTCGTTGATCCGGGCCAGCAGCAGCCGCACCGCCTGCCGCCCGATCTCCTCGATCGGCTGCGCCATCGTCGTCAGCGGCGGGTCGACCAGGTCCGCCCACTCGACGTCGTCGTAGACCACCACGGGCAGGTCCTGCCCGATCTTCAGGCCACGCCGCCGCGCCTCGTGCAGCACGCCGACCATCATGCTGTCGTTGCCGACGACCAGCGCCGTCGGCGGCTCGGGCAGCGCCAGCAGCGTGCTCACCGCGAGCGCGCCGCCCTCCTGTGAAGAGTTTCCGCAGGCCACGAGGTCGGACGACCACGTCAGCCCGGACCGGCCCAGCCCCAGCCGGTAGCCCAGCACGCGCTCCTCGCTCGTCGACAGGCCGGGCGCGCCGCTGATCATCCCGATCCGGCGGTGCCCGAGCGTCGCGAGGTGCGCGGTGAGCGCCGACGTCGCCTGGATGTTCTCCGTGCCCACCTGGTCGACGTCGCCGCGGGTGGCCAGCCGGTCGATCAGCACCGTCGGCACGTCCAGCGACACGAGCTCGCCGATCACCGGCCCGTCGCCGGGGGCCGGGGTGATGAGCAGGCCGTCGACGCGCCGGGAGCGGAGCGCTCGCACGGTGTCACGCTCGGTGTCCGCCGTGTCGTGGGTGTCGGCCAGCAGGACCGTGTACCCGTGCGCCGACGCCTCCCGCTCGATCGCCTGCATCAGCGTCGCGAAGTACGGGTTGGCGACCAGCGAGATCGCCATCCCGATCGACCGCGTGCCGCCGGTGACGAGCGACCGGGCGATCGCGTCGCCGGTGTAGCCGGTGGTCTCGATCGCCCGCAGCACGGCCGCCTTGGTGTCCTCGGCGACCGCGCGCGTCCCGTTCACCACGTGGGAGACTGTCGTGATCGAGACGCCGGCGAGCTCGGCGATGTCTCGCTGGGTCGGCCGCGAAGATCTCGGCTGGGGCATTCCATCCTTCCCGGCAAGCGTTTGCGCAAACGCTTGCGTCCGGGCATCAGTCTGTCTACCTTCCCGACCATCGGCAAGCTTCGACACACATAAAGGGTGGGAACCCATGAGACAGCGAAGTCTCACCGCGCTCACGCTGGCCGCCGTCCTCGCCGCGACGACCGGGTGCACGGTCGAACGCCACTGGGGCGGGAACACCAACACCGGTGGCAGCGGCAAAGCGAAGGTCGGACTGGTCACCAAGACCGACACCAACCCCTACTTCGTCGAACTGCGCAACGCCGCGAGAGCGGCCGCGCAGGCCAACGGCGCCGACTTCAGCGCGCTCGCCGGCCAGTTCGACGGCGACAACGACGGCCAGGTCCGCGCCATCGAAAACCTCGTGCAGCAGGGCGCGAACACGATCCTCATCACGCCCAGCTCGTCGACCGGCGTGCTCAAGGCCATCAAGGACGCCCGCGACGCCGGGATCCTGGTCATCGCCCTCGACACCGCCACCGAACCGGCCGACGCCGTCGACGCCACCTTCGCCACCGACAACTTCGCGGCCGGCGAGCAGCAGGGCGCGTACGTCAAGGCGGCGCTCAAGGGCGTCCCGGCGAAGCTGCTGATGGTGGACGGGACGGCCGGCAGCTCGGTCGACACCCAGCGCCACGGCGGGTTCCTCAAGGGCATCGGGCTCACCGACAGCTCGCCGGAGATCAAGGGCCACACCGCGGCCAACGGCGACCAGAGCCTCGCCCAGCAGGGCATGGAGAACCTGCTGCAGCGCAGCACGGACATCAACGCCGTCTACTCGATGAACGAGCCGATGGGCCGCGGCGCCTACGCGGCCCTGAACGCGCGCGGGCTCACCAACCAGATCGTGATGGGCTCGATCGACGGCGGCTGCGAGGGCGTCCAGAACGTCAAGAACGGCCAGTTCGCCGCGACCGTCATGCAGTTCCCCAAGAAGATGGCCGAACAGGGCGTGCTCGCCGCCGTGAACTACGCCAAGACCGGCAAGAAGCCGAGCGGCTTCGTGAACACCGGGTCCGCCGTGATCACCGACAAACCCCTGCCCGGCATCGAAAGCCACGATTCGGCGTGGGGCCTGCAGAACTGCTGGGGAGGCCAGAAATGACAACCGCAGTGGCCACCAAGGAACGTGAGTCGCTCGGCGAGTTCCTCCTCCGCGCCCCCGCGGTCGGCCCGGCGCTCGCGCTGGTCGTCGCGATCGTGGTGTTCTCACTCGCCACGGACACGTTCTTCGACCTCGACAACCTGTCCACAGTGGTCCAGCAGTCGCTGGTCGTCGGGACGCTCGCGCTGGGACAGACGCTCGTCATCCTGATCGCGGGCATCGACCTGTCCAACGCGTCGTCGATGGTCGTCGCGACGCTGATCATGGCGAAGCTCGCCGCGGCCGGCACGAACGGCTTCGTCGCGCTGCTCGCCGGGGTCGTGCTGACGATCATCGTCGGTATCTTCATCGGCGGCCTCGCCACGCGGGTCAAGCTGCCCGCGTTCATCATCACGCTCGGCACGTTCACCATGCTGACCGCGGTGTCGAAGCTGATCGCCGGCGGCCAGGCCGTCCCGGTGACCGACGGGCTGCTGCAGTGGCTCGGCACCAAGCGCTACCTCTTCGGCGGCATCCCGATCACCTACGGCATGACGCTGGCGCTGCTGATGTACCTCGGCGTCTGGTACGCGCTGACGAAAACCGCGTGGGGCAAGCACGTCTACGCGGTCGGCAACGCGCCGGAATCCGCGCGGCTGTCCGGCATCAAGGTCAACCGCACGGTGCTGTCGGTGTACATCGTGGCCGGGCTGACCTTCGGCATCGCCGCCTGGCAGGCGCTCGGCCGGACGCCGAACGCCGACCCGAACCAGTTCCAGCTCGGCAACCTCGACTCGATCACCGCCGTCGTCCTCGGCGGGACGAGCCTCTTCGGCGGCCGCGGCTCGGTGCTCGGGACGCTGATGGGCGCGCTGGTCGTGGCCGTGCTGCGGTCGGGCCTCACGCAGATGAACGTCGACGGCAACTACCAGGACCTCGCCACCGGCGCCCTGCTCATCGCCGCCGTCGTGGTGGACCGGATCGCGAGGAGGCAGCAGCAGTCATGACCGAACCGATCCTCCAGGCCCGCGGGCTGGTGAAACGCTACGGCCGGGTGACCGCCATCGACGGCGCCGACTTCGACCTGCTGCCCGGCGAGGTGCTCGCCGTGGTCGGCGACAACGGCGCCGGCAAGTCGTCGCTCATCAAAGCCCTTTCGGGCGCGGTGATCCCCGACGAGGGAGAGATCAAAGTGGACGGCAGGACCGTCCACTTCAAGTCTCCTTTGGACGCTCGCCACTACGGCATCGAGACGGTGTACCAGGACCTCGCCGTCGCGCCCGCGCTCGACATCGCGTCGAACATGTTCCTGGGCCGGGAAAAACGGCTCAAGGGACCGTTCGGGCTGTTCCGCAAGCTCGACACCGGCACCATGCGGTCGGAGGCGCAGCGGATCCTCGACGAACTGGGCATCAACATCAAGTCCATCACCCAGCCCGTCGAGACGCTCTCGGGTGGCCAGCGGCAAGGTGTCGCCGTCGCGCGGGCCGCGGCGTTCGGCACCAAGGCCGTGATCATGGACGAGCCCACGGCCGCCTTGGGGGTCGCCGAGTCCGGCAAGGTGCTCGACCTCATCGGCCGGATCCGCGACCGCGGCCTGCCGGTGGTGCTGATCAGCCACAACATGCCGCACGTCTTCGACATCGCCGACCGCATCCACGTGCACCGCCTCGGCAAGCGCGTCGCGGTCGTCTCGCCGAAGACGCACTCGATGAACCAGGTCGTCGGCCTGCTCACGGGTGCGTTGCGGCTCAACGAAAACGGCGAAGTCGAAGAAGCCGCCGCCGCGACCCACGTGGCCGGCTTGAAATGAAGGTGCTGCTGGCGGGCTTGTGCACCGTGGACGTGATCCAGCGGGTCGACGAGCTTCCGGCGCCGGGCGAGAAGGTGCAGTCGCTGCGGGTGGACGTCGCGGCCGGGGGGCCCGCGACGAACGCCGCGGTGACGGCCGCCGCGCTCGGTGTCGAGGCGACCCTGCTGACCGTCCTCGGCGCACACCCGCTGGCGGCCCTCGCCCGCGCCGACCTCGAAGCGCACGGCGTCCGGCTGATCGACCTCGTGCCTTCGCTCGCGGACCCACCCCCGGTCAGCGCGGTAGCCGTCCGAGACCGCGACGGAGAGCGCACGGTCGTCGCCCGCAACGCCGCGGACCGGCCCTTTCACGAGAAAGTGCCGGTTCCCGAAGCGGACGTGGTGCTGCTCGACGGGCACTACCCGGAACTCGCGCTGGCCGTCGCGCGGGGGACAGCGGCGCCGGTCGTGCTCGACGCCGGGAGCTGGAAGCCCGTGCTCGACGAGCTGCTCCCGCTGGTCGACATCGCCGCGTGTTCCGCGCACTTCCGGGCGCCGGAGCCCGGCCTGCACGAGCGCGGCGTCCCCACCGTCATCACCACCGCGGGTCCCGGGCCGGTGCGGTGGTCCACTGCGGACGGACGCTCGGGTGAGGTGCCTGTCGCCGACGTCGAAGCGCGAGACACACTAGGTGCGGGCGACGTCTGGCACGGCGCGCTCGCCGTGGCCGTGCCGCGCGAACCGACGGTGACGGACCGGATCCGCTTCGCCAACGAGGTGGCCGCCGAACGGGTGCGGCAGGTGGGACCGCGGTCGTGGACGACCGCGATCGCAGGAAGGAACAGGACATGACGGCGTTCGACGACCTGCTGGCCCGGGCCGAGGGCCTGACCGTGCGGGGGCAGCGCAACGTGCTCGGCATCATCGGCGCGCCCGCGTCCGGCAAGACCACGCTGGCCTGGGCGATCGCCAACGCGCTCGGCTCGCGCGCCGCCGTGGTCGGGATGGACGGCTTCCACCTCGCGCAGGTCGAGCTGCGCCGGCTGGAGCGCACCGAGCGGAAGGGCGCCCCGGACACGTTCGACGCGGCCGGCTACTTCCACATGATCAAGCGGCTCGCCGAAGGCCGCGAGACGGTGTACGCGCCGGAGTTCCGCCGCGAGATCGAGGAGCCGATCGCCGGGGCCGTGGCGGTGCCGCCGGAGGTCCAGCTGGTGATCACCGAGGGCAACTACCTGCTGCTGCCGGACGACCCGTGGAGCGGTATCCGGCCGCTGCTCACCGAGGCCTGGTTCCTCGCGCCGGACGAGCCCGAGCGGATCGAACGCCTGGTGTCGCGCCACCGCCGCTACGGCCGTTCGCTGGTCGAGGCCCGCCGCCGCGCGCTCGGCTCGGACCAGCGCAACGCCGACCTCATCTCGCAGACGCGCGACCGCGCGGACCTGGTGCTGGAGAACCTGCCGCTGGCGAACTTCGCGATTTGACCCTCGTCGTCACGGGCGGCAGCCGCGGGATCGGCGCCGCCATCTGCACGCTGGCGGCTCAGCGCGGCCACGACGTCGTCGTGAACTACTCCGGTGATCCCGCGCCCGCGGAGGAGGTCGCTTCGCGGGTGCGTGCGTCGGGGCGCCAGGCGCTGGCGGTCCGCGCGGACGTCTCGGCCGAGGACGACGTCCGCGCGCTGTTCGACGCGGCCGCCGAGCTCGGGCCGGTGAACGCGCTGGTCAACAACGCCGCGATCGTCGGCAACACGCCGGGGCGGCTCGACTCCTACGACGTCGAGGTCGTCCGGCGCACGCTCGACGTGAACGTCACCGGGGTGTTCCTGTGCTGCCGCGAGGCGGTCCGCCGGATGTCGACGCGCTACGGCGGCGGGGGCGGCGCGATCGTCAACATCTCCTCGACGGCCGCGCGCACCGGCTCGGCCGGCGAGTGGGTGCACTACGCGGCGTCGAAGGCCGCCGTCGACACCATGACGTTCGGGCTCGCGCAGGAGGTCGCGGGCGAGGGCGTCCGGGTCAACGCCGTCGCGCCCGGGATGATCCACACCGGCCTGCACGCGGCCGCCGGCCTGCCGGACCGGATGGCGAAGTACGCGCCGCAGATCCCGATGGGCCGCGCCGGGCAGCCGGCCGAGATCGCCGAGGCGGTGTTGTTCCTGCTGTCGCCGGCGTCGTCGTTCACGACGGGCGCGGTGCTCGACGTCGGTGGCGGCCGGTGATCGGACGAGTACTCTCCGATAATCGCGCATGACCTTCGGTCACCGACGTCCGCCTGCTGGGACGCCCGGAGACGGCGAGATCACGATCGGACGGGGAACTTGGTCACCCTCGTTTCGGTGGGCGAACGCTGTGCAACTCTGGGAAGCCGCCACGAGAAAGGACGGCTTCGGAAGCCATGGCGAAACTCATGTCCGTGCACCACCTCGCGCTCACCGTGACCGACGTGGACCGCAGCGTGCCGTGGTACGCACGGGTCCTCGACCTCGAGGAGGTCATCCGGCGCGAAGAGCCGGACACGGGACTGCGCAAGGTCGTGCTCCGGTCCGCCGGGGACGAGTTCTCCGTGGTGCTGGTCCAGCACGCGGACACCGGCAGACGCGGGTTCGACGAGCGCCGCACCGGCCTCGACCACGTCGCCTTCCGGGTGGGCTCGGTCGCCGAGCTGGCCGAATGGGAGTGCCGCCTCGCCGAGTTCGGGGTCTCGTACCTGCCGGCCGCGCCGTCGCGCACCTTCGAAGGCTCGCAGGTGGTCGTGTTCCGCGACCCGGACGGCATCCAGCTGGAGATCTGGGCCGACCCGGAGCTGTGACTCAGGCCCGCGCGTCGTCGCGCTCGTCGACCGGGCGCCGCATTTCCTGGCGGTAGCGCACCACGCCGTAGCCCGTGCCGAAGACGAAGAACGCGATGCTGACCCACAGGGCCGCCGTCTTCAGCCACGGGAGCACGTCCAGCAGGCCCGCACCGTAGTAGCCGAGCAGCACCAGCGTCGGCACCCAGAGCACGCCGCCGAGGGCGGTCGCGGCCATGAAGCGGCGAGGGTCCATCCGGGCGGCGCCGGCGATCAGCGGCGCCAGCGTGCGGATCCACGGGATCCAGCGGGCCGCCACGATCGCGAAGAAGCCCTTGCGGTCCAGGAACCGCTGCGCGCGCTCGAGGTTGTGCCGGTTCAGCACCTTGCCGTCGCGGCGCGCGATGAGCTTGGTGCCGCTGCCCCGGCCGATGTAGTACCCGATCTGGTTGCCGAGCACGGCGACGACCAGCGCGGCGCCCGACAGCAGCCACGCGTTCAGGTCCGAGCCGTGCTGGGCCAGCACCACGCCGGCGCCGAACAGCAGCGAATCACCGGGCAGGAACAGCCCGATGATCAGCGCGCACTCGACCAGCACGAAGCTCAGCACGATCACCCAGACGAGCAGCGGGCCGGCGGTGTCCAGCCAGCTCACGCCGACGCCCGCGGCCTCCATGCTCACGACGTTCACACGGGGAGCCTACGTGGCCCAGGTGAACGCTCCGCGGCGAACGGTCAAAACGAGCTCTCCGGAAGATTCTTCTCTCACCAACGGTGAAGGCCCCCTCACCTGCGGTGAGAGGGCCTTCCCGAAGAGACGGCTCAGAACTGCGGCAGCGATTCGCCTTGGACCGCTTCGATGTCGAGCTCGACCTTCACGGTCGTGCCGACCGCCGCGACGCCGGCGCGGACCATCGCGCTGTAGTTGATCGCGAAGTCGTTCCGGTGCAGCGTCGTCTCGGCGTGGAACGCCGCGCGCACGCCGCCCCACGGGTCCGGGCCCCAGCCGCCGTACGTCAGCTCCAGCTCGATCTCGCGGCGCTCGCCGTGCAGCGTCAGCTCGCCCGCCAGCGTCCACGAGTCCACGCCGCGCTGGTGCAGCCCGGTGCTGGTGAACGTGATCACCGGGTGCACGTCGACGTCGAGGAAGTCCGCCGAGCGCAGGTGGTCGTCCCGCATCCTGATGCCGGTGTCGATGGTCGCCGCCTTGATCTCGGCGTGCACCGACGAGCGTTCCGCCGGGCGGCCGATCTCGATCCGGCCGGACACGTCCGGGAACCGCGCCTTGATGCTCGCGATGCCCAGGTGCCGCGCGGTCGCGACGACCGACGAGTGCATCGGGTCGATCACCCACGGCCCGGCGGGCGGCAGGTCGATCGCCTCGGCGACCGGGGCCAGCACGACGTCGCCGAGCGAACCGGAACCGTCCGAGGCGACCTGCGTCATCTTGGCGACCGGGGTGTACCCGGCCGCCGTGACGACCGCGGTGTAGGTGCCCGCCGGGAGGGCGTCGGTGACGACCTCCCCGCGGACGTCGGCCGCCTGCCGGGCGACCTGCCGCCCGGCCGGGTCGGTGACGGTGAGCACCGCGTGCTCCACCGCCCAGCCCTCGGCCGTGCGGAAGGTCGCGCGCAGCCCGGTCATGACCGGTCGACCAGCTCGTCGAGGGCCTGGTCGTAGCTCAGCTTGACGTCGTGGCCCGCTTCGCCGCCGGTCAGCTCCACCTGGCTGGTCGCCGGCGGGTAACCGCTCGCGACCACCGTGAAGGCGCCCGCGGGCAGGTCGCTGATGACGTACCGGCCTTCGGCGTCGGTCCGGGCGACGGCCGCGACGTTGCCTTCGGCGTCGAGCACGGTGATCCGCGCGTCCGGCACCACCCGGTCGCCCTCGGTCCGCGCGGTGCCGGTCAGCAGCACCGAGCTCGCGAGCTCGACGTCGTGGCGCAGCACGCCGCTGTCCGGCACGGTCAGCGTCACCGCGACGGGCCGGTGGCCCGGGCCGCTCGCGACCAGGGTGTACGCCCCGGCGCCGACCCCGACGAAGGCGTAGGTGCCGTCCGCGGTCGTGATGAACGCGCCGTTCACCTCGCCCCGGCCGTCGGTCAGGGTGACCGTCACGTTCGCCAGCGGGGAGCCGGTCGCGGCCGCCCGCACGGTGCCGGTCAGCTCGCCGGAGCCGGTGAGCGTGACGTCGACCGTCGCCGGGCCGTTGCTGATCACGACGCTCGAGGCCTGCGGCTGGTGGCCGTGGGCCGACACGATCAGGACGTACGCGCCCGGGCCCTGGCTGGGCACCGAGTAGCTGCCGTCGCCCGCCCCGGTGGCCCGCGCGACCTGGCGGCCGCGCTGGTCGATCAGGGTCAGCGCGGCACCCGGCACGTGGCTGCCGTCCTGGCGGCGGACGTGCCCGGTCACCGGCACGCCACCCGCGCCGACCGGGACGTCGAGCCCGGAGTCCGCGACGGAGTTCGTGATCGGCAGCGCACCCGACACGGCCTGGTAGTCACCGTGGCCGTTCGTGCTCAGCGCGTGCTTCCCGCCGCCGACCAGGGCCGGCTCGCGGTCGGCCGGCTTGACCGGCTCGACGATCTCGGTCGGCTCGTCCGCGTGGTCCTCCGCCTCGAGCAGCGCCTCGCCGCCCTCCATGGCCGCCGCGGCCGGGGCCGCGTTGGTCAGCGGGATCTCCTTCATGAACAGCAGCACGATCGTGGCCAGCAGGGCCACCGCGCCCGCGACGTAGAACACCGTCGTGATCGACTCGGTGAAGCCGACCAGCACCGGGGTCTTGATCGCCTCGGGCAGGCTCTGGATGTTGCTGGTGTTGCTCGACAGGTCGCCGATCCCGCCGCCCGCGCCGGCCGGCAGCTTGCCGCCGAACGCCTTGGTGATGTTGGGCAGCAGGGTGTTGAAGAGGATCGTCAGGAAGATCGCGACACCGGCGGTACCACCGATCTGCCGGAAGAACGTCGCCGACGCGGTCGAGACGCCCATGTCGCTGCGCGGGCCCGCGTTCTGCACCGCGATGATCAGCGTCTGCATGCACTGGCCGAGGCCGAGGCCGATGATGGCGGCCGCGACCAGCGGGTGCCACAGCGGCGAGTCGTACTTGACCTGCGCGAAGAAGAACGCGCCGGCGGCGATCAGGATGGTGCCGATGATCGGGAAGATCTTGTAGCGCCCGGTCTTCCCGGTGAGCCGGCCGGAGACGATCGAGCTGGTCATGATGCCCGCCATCAGCGGCAGCATCAGCAACCCGGACTCGGTCGGCGTGTAGCCCTGCACGACCTGCATGAACTGCGGGATCATCGTGATCGCGCCGAACATCGCGACACCGACGATGACACCGCCGATGATCGCCACGGTGAACGTCGAGTTCTTGAACAGCCGCAGCGGGATGAGCGCGGCTTCCTTCATCCACCGCTCGATCGCGATGAAGGCGATGATGCCGACGCCGCCGACGACGTAGCAGAGGATGGCCTTCTGGTCGCCCCAGCCCCACTTCTGGCCCTGCTCGGCGACGATCAGGAACGGCACGACCGCGACGACGAGGGCGAGCGCGCCCCACCAGTCGATCTTGTGGTCGTGGCGCTCGTGCGGCACGTTCAGCACCCGCGCGACGACGAACAGCGCGATGATGCCGATCGGGACGTTGATCAGGAAGACCCAGCGCCAGCCGTGGATGTCGTAGCCGAAGATGCTGCCGGCGTGCTCGATGCCGGCGAAGAAGCCGCCCAGCACCGGGCCGAGGACCGTGGACAGGCCGAACACGGCCAGGATGTAGCCCTGGTACTTGGCCCGCTCCCGCGGCGGCACGATGTCGCCGAGGATCGTCATGGCCAGCGACATCAGGCCGCCGGCGCCGAGGCCCTGCACCGCGCGGAACGCGGCCAGCTCGTACATCGACTGCGAGAAGGCCGAAGCCAGCGAACCGACCACGAAGATCGTGATCGCGGCGAGGTAGAACGGCTTGCGGCCGTAGATGTCGGAGAGCTTGCCGTAGATCGGCGTGACGATCGTCGAGGTGATCAGGTACGCCGTGGTCGCCCACGCCTGCAGGTCGAAGCCGTGCAGGTCGTTGGCGATCTTGACGATCGACGTACCGACGATCGTCTGGTCCAGCGCGGCGAGGAACATGCCGCACATCAGGCCGCTCAGGATCGTGACGATCTGGCGGTGGCTCAGCCGGGGTGGTTGCCCCACCTCGGGCAGAGCGGGTGCTTCGGTGGTGGAACTCATGCGTTGGCCCCCTTGGCCGGTGCACTGGCGGACGGGTGCGCGTCGGCCAGCTGTGGAGAGTGGTTCTCGATACCTGTGTTGAGCCGGCCGAAGAGCCGGTTGAGGGTCTGGATCTCCCCTTCGGTCCAGTCCCCGAGCACTTCGGCCAGCCACTGGTTGCGCTGCTTGCGGTTCTCTTCGAACACCCGCATGCCCTCGGCCGTCGGCGCGAGCAGGCAGGCCCGCCCGTCCTCCGGGTCGGCCTGGCGCTCGACCAGGCCGTGCTGGACGAGCGAGCTCGACTGCCTGCTGATCGTGGAGATCTCGGAGTGGAGCGACTCGGCGAGCCGGCTGGTGCGCTGCGGGCCCTCGTGGATGAGGGTGAAGAGGATCGCGTAGGCCGCCCGCTCGATCCCGTCCGGCCCCTGCTTGGACACCTGGGACTTCGCCTTGTTGATCAGGCGGACCAGGCGGACGAGCTCGTGCCCGAGCTGGTCGGCGAGGTCCAGTTCGGCCGTGGGCCGGGTGGCGGAGCTGTTCGGTGCCATTGCTGAGTCCTTCACGCGGGCGAGGCGTTGGTTGGCGGCTGCAACTAGTTGCCTACGGCAAGAATGTGCCTTCACGGACCGTTGTGCAAGCCGTGGACCACCCGATGTGTCACAACACACTTTAGTTGTCCGATGCAAGCAGATTTCCGCGCCCTCGTTCGTCCCTTTTGTCGTCCTCTGCCGTGCTGATCAGCACTTATGGGTGACGCGGATACCCGGTCGAGGGCGGAACAAAGACGGCCACCGCGGGTTGAACCGGGTATGACCGACGACACAGCTCTGAAGGACTTCATCGCCACGCAGCGCCACGGCGTCCTGGCCACGATCCGCCGCGACGGCCGGCCCCAGCTGTCCACCATCACGCACCTCTACGACCCCGCGACCAACACGATCACCGCGTCGATCACCGAAACCCGGGCGAAGACGAAGAACATGCGCCGCGACCCGCGGGTGACGTACCACGTGGGCAGCGAAGACGGCTGGAGCTACGTCGTCGCCGAGGGCCGCGCCGAGCTGACGGCCCCGGCGGCCTCGCGGGACGACGCGACGGTGGAAGCGCTCGTCGACTACTACCGCCGGGCCGCGGGCGAACACCCCGACTGGGACGAGTACCGCGACGCGATGGTCAGCGACCAGCGGGTGCTGCTGCGGGTGCACGTCGACAAGCTGCTGGGCTTGGTCCGGTAGGGCCGTTTTGAAATAGAAGTTCCGCAGTGCGGACTATCCGGGCTTACGATGAGGCCATGGGCAACGAAGCTTTGGTCACCCGGCTGCGCGACCTCCTCGGCAAGAGCGCCGTGCTCACCGACTCCGACGTCACGGCGTCCTACGCGCGCGACATGATGCCGCTGGCGCCGGCCGGCAAGCCCCTCGCCGTCGTGCTGCCGGCGAACGTCGAGGAGGTGCAGGCCGTCGTCAAGGCGTGTGCCGAGGCCAAGGTGCCGATCGTGCCGCGCGGCGCGGGCAGCGGGCTCTCCGGCGCCGCGAACGCCATCGACGGCTGCGTCACGCTGTCGCTGACCAAGCTGAACGAGATCGTCGAGATCGACGCCGGGAACCGGCTCGCCGTGGTGCAGCCCGGCGTCGTCAACCTGGACTTCCGCAACGCCGTCGAGAAGGACGGCCTGTTCTACCCGCCGGACCCGTCGAGCTACGACTGGTGCACGATCGGCGGCAACCTGTCGACCAACGCCGGCGGCCTGTGCTGCGTGAAGTACGGCGTCACCACCGACTCGGTGCTCGGCCTGGAGGTCGTCCTGGCCGACGGGTCGCTGCTCAAGACCGGCCGCCGCACGGTGAAGGGGGTCGCCGGCTACGACCTCGCCCGGCTGTTCGTCGGCAGCGAGGGCACGCTCGGCGTCATCACGCAGGCGACGGTGCAGCTCAAGCCGCTGCCCCAGGCACCGGCGACGCTCGTCGCGGGCTTCACGACCACCGAAGCGGCCGGGGAAGCCGTCGCCCGCGTGGTCCGCGAAGGACTCGTGCCGTCGCTGCTGGAGATCATGGACGCGTCCTCGATCAAGGCGTCCGAGGCGTACCTGAAGACGGACCTCGGCGCGGGCTCGGACTGCAAGGCGCTGCTGCTCGGCCAGTCGGACGCGGGCGGCGAGGTCGCCCGCCGCGAGCTGGCGGCGCTGGAGCAGATCTGCGTCGACTGCGGCGCGGACCTCGCGTACACGACCGAAGACCTCGAAGAGGGCCGGATGCTCCTGCAGGCCCGCCGCGTGGTGCTGACGGCGCTGGAGACGTACGGCGTCTGGCTGACGGACGACGTGTGCGTCCCCCGCACGCGCATCGCGGAGCTGATCCACGGGTGCGAGAAGATCAGCGAAGAGGTCGGCCTGCGCATCGCGGTGGTGGGCCACGCCGGCGACGGCAACATGCACCCGACGATCGTCTACCAGCCGGACGACCCGGACGAGTTCGCCCGCGCCCGCCGCGCGTTCGACGAGATCCTCGAGGTGGGCCTGTCCCTCGGCGGCACGGTGACCGGCGAGCACGGCGTCGGCAAGATCAAGCGCGAGTGGCTGGAGCGCGAGATCGGGCCGGTGGGCATGCGCGTGCACCGGCAGATCAAGCAGGCCCTCGACCCAGAGAACCTGTTCAACCCGGGCTCGATGTTCTCGATGACCTAGTGTTCTCGATGACCTGGTCGTGCCGCGTCCGCCCGGACCGGTCCGCCGGTCGACGGCCCGGGGGCCGCCCTCAGTCCTTGATGCGCGGGATCCGCTGCGTGACGTCCGGGTCGGCGGTCGCCGCCGCCTTCTTCTCGCGGCGGGACTTCAGGTACTCCAGGCCGATCGGGACCACCGACACCAGCACGATCAGCACGAAGATCGCGTCGACGTTGTTCCGGATGAACGAGATGTTCCCCAGCAGCGAGCCGAGCACCGTGATGCCCGCGGCCCAGAGGATGCCGCCGATGATCGTGTACGTGAAGTAGCGCTTCGGGTCCATGCGGCCGATGCCCGCGATCCACGTGATGAACGTCCGCACGAACGGGACGAACCGGGCCAGCACGACCGCCTTGGGGCCGTGCTTCTCCAGGAATTCGTGGGTCTTGTCGACGTACTCGCGCTTGAAGAACTTCGAGTCCGGCCGGTTGAACAGCTTGGGCCCGGCGAAGTAGCCGATGTAGTAGCCGACGACGTTGCCGAGCAGCGCCGCGACCGTCACCAGGACGCAGACCAGCCACAACGGCGCGTCGAGCGTGCCGTTCGCGATGAACAGGCCCGCGGTGAACAGCAAGGAGTCACCGGGCAGCACCGGGAAGATGCTGCTCTCGATGAAGATGATCAGGCACAGCACCGCGAGGACCGGCGTCGTCAGGCCGCTCAGCAGGTGCTGCGGGTCCAGCCATGACGGCAGCAGCGACATCGTGTTGACCGTGCTCTGGGCGAGAATCACCTGGAAAACGGTACAGGGTCACCCTGAGCCGCTGCTGAGACCCGTTCAGACCAGCGTGAGCAGGCCCACCACGGACCCCGCCGCGAGGCCCAGCAGCACCGCCAGCAGCAGGATCCAGTACGCGGGCAGCTGCGCCGACGGCCTCGGTGGCGGCGGCGGGGTGTACGCCGTCGGCGCCTCGGCGACCGGGTCCAGTGCCGCCCGCTCGCGCTCCAGGGAGTCCGCGCTCGCGCCGGACAGCAGCCCGTACGCCGACGGCAGCTCGTTGATCGCGCTGGTCGGGACGGCGTCAGTGGCCTGCTCGGGCTCGCGAGCCGACGCAGGCGACGCCGAAGGGGCGAAGACCGCTTGCGCGCGAAGGGCGTCCGCCAGCAGTTGCTCGGGGTCCTTCGGCTCGCTCATCTCCGCCCGTCTCCTCGTGCTCAGACCTAGGTGCTCAAGGTAGCCGTTCCCACCTCGGCGACCCATTCACCCCGGCGCAGCACCTTCGCGGGCCGCAGGTCCTGGTCGAGGATCACGATGTCGGCCGCGTAGCCCTGGCACAGCATGCCGGTGTGGCCGGCGATGCCGAGCAGCTCGGCGGGTCGTTGCGACGTCGCGTGCACCGCGTCGAGGATGCCGAGTTTCGCACCCCGGATGAGATTGCGGAAGGCGGTGTCCATCGTCAGGGTGCTGCCGGCCAGCGAGCCGTTGTCGGCGAGGGTCGCGACGCCGTCGTGGACGTCGACCTCGAGCCGGCCCAGCGTGTAGCGGCCGTCCGCCGCGTCGGTGGCCGACATCGCGTCCGTGATGAGCACCGTGCGGTTGCGGCCCGCGTGCTTCGCGGCCAGCCGCACGACCGTCGGGTGCAGGTGCACCAGGTCGCAGATGAGCTCGATCGTGATGCGCTCGTCGTCCAGCAGCGCCCCGACCGGGCCCGGCTCGCGGTGGTGCAGCGGCCGCATGCCGTTGAACAGGTGGGTCGCGACCGTCGCACCCGCGTCGATGGCGGGCAGCAGCTGCTCCTCGACGCCGTCGGTGTGCCCGATGGCGGCGATGACGCCCGATTCGGCGAGCTGCCGGACGGCCTTGACGCCGCCGTGCAGCTCGGGGGCGATGGTGACCATCCGGATCGCGCCCTGGCCGGCCCTCAGGAGCTTGTCGACCGTGCCGGTGTCCGGCTCGAGCAGCGTCTCCGGGTCGTGCGCCCCGCAACGGGCCTTCGAGATGAACGGCCCCTCCAGGTGGATGCCCGCGACCTCGCCGTCCTGGGCGAGTTCACGCAGCGCCGCGACCTGCTCACGCAGGATGTCCACCGGGTCGGACACCAGGCTGGCGAGCATGGTCGTGGTGCCGTGACGGCGGTGCGCTCGCACCGCCGTCAGGAGCTCTTCGGGATCGAGGGAGGTGAACGAAGCACCTCCCCCGCCGTGGCAGTGGGTGTCGATGAACCCGGGCACGACCAGTGCCCCGCCGACGTCCACGTACTCGCCCGACGGCGGGGTCCCGGAACCCACGCCGGCGATCCGCCCGTCGGTGACGGCCACCCAGCCGTCGTCGAGTAGACGGTCCGGGGTTGCGACCCGGCCGCCCATGATCACGAAATCTCCGGCGCCTCTCACGCCCCCCAGCATATATTGGTCTGGACCAAGCATGGTGATACGACTCAGTGATCGGAATGGTCCACCCGGGTCACTGTGGGGCCTGCATGGCCTTCTGGAGTGCCTCGAGAGCCCGGCTGGCGGTCGATTTAACGGTACCCTTGGAAATGCCTGCGGCCTCAGAGATTTCGGCCTCGCTCAGCCCACCGTAGTAACGCAGCACCAGCACTTCGCGCTGGCGGGGCGGCAGCTTGGACAGCGCGCTGACCACGGCCTGGTGCTCGCTGGACAGCATCGCGAGGCTCTCGGCGGACCGCGCGTTGACCGCGTGCGGCGGCACGTACTCCCGCGCGGTCTTGCGGCGGCGCAGCACGCTGCGCGACCCGTTGACCACGGCGGTGCGCAGGTAGCCGACCGCGGCGGCGGCGTCGCGCAGGCGGCCCCAGTTGCGATGCAGGCCGGTGAAGGCCTCCTGGACGACGTCTTCCGCGGTCGCGGGCTCGTCGACCAGCAGGATCGCCAGCCGGACCAGCCGCATGCGGTGCTGGCGGTAGAGGTCTTCGAGGGTCAGCGGCGCGGCTGTCTGAGCCGGTGCCGGACCGTCCATGACCCGCAGGTGGCCGAGGGTCGCCTCGACACTGCGTTCCGCATTGCCCTCGAGCATGAACCCCTGCCTGTTCTCGACCCCGGTTTGCACGGTGTGCCGCGTCAGCAGGTTCACGGTATTCACAGCGCTCACACAGGTACTGACGCACGCCTAGCCTATCGGGTTGGCCCCGCGTCGCCAGAGTTCGGATGCTGGGACACAGGGTAGCGTCGGTCGCGTCCCGCCCGTCCGAGCACGGAGATCCGCATGGCCTGGTACCTCGTCGAAATCACCTACGTCCAGGAGAAGCTCCAGGAGGTGCGGCCGCGCCACCGCGAGTTCCTGGGCAAGCTGGCCGAGGAGGGCCGGGTCGCGGTCGCCGGGCCGCTCGGCGACGGCACCGGCGGCCTCACGCTCTACCAGGCCGACGACGAAGCGCACCTCAAGGAGACGATCGACCGGGACCCGTACTTCCTGGAGGGCGTCATCGCCGAGCGGAGCGTCCGCGAGTTCAAGCCGGTGATCGGCGCCTGGGTCCCCGAGGGGTCATAGGTCGAGCACCGCGGTGCCGCGGTCGACGCAGATCCGCATGGACCCGCCGCCGGCCGTCGGCACCGCGCACGTCCCGCAGAAGCCCTGGCGGCACGAGTACGCCGTACCCGGCCGCGCTTCGCGGAGGACGTCGAGGGCGGTCCGGTCGCCCGGAACCTCGAGCACTCGACCCGACCTGCGCAAAGTCAGCTGGAACGGCTCGCCTTCGACGATCGGCGGCGGTGCGAACCGCTCGAAGTGCACCGCGCCCGAGGTCAGCGCCAGGTCGACGCGGACACCGCTGATCATCGGCGCCGGGCCGCAGCAGTACACCGAGGCGCCGTCCGGCAGGCCGTCGAGCAGTTCGGCGCCCGACGCCGGGATGCCGTACTCGGTGTCCGGGCGGATCCGGACGCGGTCGTCGTCCGGCAGTTCGTCCAGGAACGGCATCGACGCGCGGCTGCGGCCGGCGTAGACCAGCCGCCAGTCCGCGCCGATGGCCTCCGCGCGGTGGACCATCGGCAGGATCGGGGTGATCCCGATGCCACCCGCGATGAACCAGAACGGTCCCGGGCCGACGAAGGGGAACGCCGTCCGCGGCCCGCGCACGGTGACCCGCGTGCCCGCCGTGAGGGCGTGGACCTCGGCCGACGCGACGCCGACCTTCCGCACCGCGATGCGGTAATGGTCCGTTTCGGACGGGTCGCCGCACAGCGAATACTGTCGCACCAGCCCGGACGGCAGCACGAGGTCGAGGTGCGCGCCCGGCCGCCAGCCCGGCAACGCCGACCCGTTCGCGAGGCGCAGGCCGACCACGCCCTCGGCCTCGGGTTCGACGGATTCGACCACCAGCGGCAGGTTCCGGTCCACCGCCCGCACCGGCGGACGGCGTTTCCCGCTGAAGCGCGACAGCCGGCGGTAAACGCCCACGACACCGACCAAAGTGGACATCAGGTGGTCGGTCCGGCCGCTGCCGTCCAGCCGGGCGGGCCGGCCGAGCGTCATCCCGCCGCCCGGGCGGCGGGTGAGCTCGCCAGGTAGGCCACGGCCTGTTCGGTGTTCCCGGTCTCCGCCGGGTGGTAGGACTTCCGGAAGTACGGCCGGATTTCGCGCAGCAGCTGACGTCCGGTCGGCAGCAGCCCCCGCTTCGCCGCCCGGCGGTACCCGCGCAGGGACGCGCGGCCCGGGCGGGTCGGGTCGTTGCGCACCAGGTAGCGCGTGCCGCGGGCGAAGACCCACGCCAGCACCGGCGTCACGGCCGCCATGCTGCGCACCCGGCGCGTGTACCGGCCGTCGAGGTGCACGAACAGGTCGAACGCGACCGACCGGTGCTCGACCTCTTCGGCGCCGTGCCAGCGCAGCAGGTCGAGCATCACCGGGTCGGCGCCGGCGTCCTCCAGCGGCGCGTCGAGCACCCACTGGCCGAGGAACGCCGTGTAGTGCTCGATCGCGGCGATGATGCCGAGCCGTTCGACCAGCCACTCCTCCGCGGCCCGCCCGGTCAGGTCGCGGTCGCCGAGCAGCTTCCGGAACAGCCACTCCATCTGCGCGACGAACGGCCGCACCGGCACGCCGGCGGCTTCGAGGTGCGCCGCGGCACCGTCGTGCGCCTCGGCGTGCACCGCCTCCTGCCCGATGAAGCCGAGGACGTCCTCCTTGAGCCGGTCGTCCCGGATCAGCGGCACCGCCTGCTTGAACACCTCGACGAACCAGCGCTCGCCCTCCGGCAGCGCCAGGTGCAGCACGTTGATGGTGTGCGTGGCCTGCGGCTCGCCGGGGATCCAGTGCATCGGCAGCGCCGCCCAGTCGAACTTCACGTCCCGCGCGTGCAGGACGATCTGCTCGTCCGGGGAAGTCATGACGAGCGCCCGGACAGCTCGTAGTCGGCCGGGTCGACCTTGCGCGTCTCGAGCCAGTAGCGCCAGGTGAAGCCGGGCCAGATCGTCCGGTTGACGCCCTTCGCGTCGAGGTACCAGCTCTTGCAGCCGCCCTGCGTCCAGACGCCCTTGACGAGCTTGTCCTGGATCTCCTGCTGGAACTTGTCCTGCACGCCGGGCCGCACGTCGAGCGCGGCCGCGTCGCGGGAGTCGGCGAGCTTGATCGCGTCGACGACGTACTTCGCCTGCGACTCGATCATGAACACGACGGAGTTGTGGCCCAGCGCGGTGTTCGGCCCGAGCAGGAAGAACAGGTTCGGGAAGCCGGACACGGTGATGCCCTTGTGCGTCCGCATGCCCTCGGCGGCCCACTCCTTGGCCAGGTCACGGCCGTCGACGCCGGTGATGTCGAGGTACTCCAGCGCGTCGGTCACCTTGAAGCCGGTGCCGTAGACGATCGCGTCGACCTCGTGCTCGACGCCCGCCGCGTCGACGATCGAGTGCGCCTTGACCTCCTTGATGCCGGACGTGTTCACGTCGACGTTCGGCCGGTTCAGCGCCGGGTAGTAGTCGTTGGAGATCAGGACGCGCTTGCAGCCCATCGTGTAGTCCGGCGTGACCTTCTTGCGCAGCGCGGGATCCTTGACGCCCTTGGCGATGTGCCGCTTCGCGATCAGCTCGCCGGCCTTCATGATCGCCGGGTGGCCGTTGAAGCCGACGGCGCGGACCTCGAGGAACCAGTACAGCGCGTTGCGGTAGAGCCGCTGGGTGCCGGGCACGCGCTTGAACAGCTGCTGCGCCCACGACGGCATCGCGTGGTCGGGTTTCGGCATGATCCACGGCGGCGTCCGCTGGAAGAGCGTCAGCTCGGCGACGTCGGGGGCGATCTTCGGGACGAACTGGATCGCGCTGGCGCCGGTGCCGACCACGGCGACCTTCTTGCCGCGCAGGTCGTACTCGTGGTTCCACTGCGCGGAGTGCCAGGTCTGGCCCTTGAACTTCGCGATCCCGGGCAGTTCGGGGACCTGCGGGATGTGCAGGCCCCCGACACCGGAGACGAGGAACTGCGCGACGAACTCGCGGCCGTCCTTCGTCGTCGCCGTCCAGCGGCGCTCGCCTTCGTCCCAGTGGGCGCCGGTGAGCTCGACGCCGAACCGGATCTTCTCGCGCAGCCGGTACTTGTCCGCGACGCCCTTGAGGTACTCGAAGATCTCCGGCTGCGGCGAGAACGACCGCGACCAGTCCGGGTTCTGCTCGTAGGAGAACGAGTACATGTGCGACTGCACGTCGCACGCGCACCCGGGGTACGAGTTGTCGCGCCAGGTGCCGCCCACCTCGCCGGCCTTCTCCAGGATCACGTAGTCCCGGATGCCGGCCTTTTCGAGCTGGATCGCCTGGCCGAGCCCGGAGAACCCGGTGCCCACGATTACGACCTTGAACCGCTCGGTCATCTGTCGGCCTCCGCTGCGTCGAGTTGGCTGCCCAGATGACGTTACCTCAGGTAACAGTTACTTGGAAGTACTCCCTACTGGTTAGTACGTCCCACCGAGCTTGGTGTGGTCCCAGCTGACGATCTTCGTCGGGTGGAAGATCAGCCCGATGCGTTTCGGGGCCTGACCTGCGATGAAGGCACTCAGCTCATCGGGAACCGGGTCGCCGGGCTTGGCGCCGGCGTAGCGCTGCATGAGCGTGATCCCCATCCGGGTGACTTCCGCCGTGTCCTCGACGAGCTGGACGTCGGCCTCGAGCGAGACGCCGCGCAGCTTTTCGTAGCTGTCGCCGTCCTCGATGAGCACGGTCGCCTCGGGCAGCCGCCGGAGGTTCTTCGCCTTCTGCGACGTGCCGTACGTCCAGGTGGCGACGCCGTCTTCGTGCGGGAAGTACCAGAGCGGCGCGAGGTGCGGCCGGCCGTTCGGGCCGACGCTGGCGACGTTGATGACCTTCTGCTCGGCGAAGTACGCGCGCACTTCGTCCTCGGTCATCCGGATCTGGTCGCGACGGGACATGCTCACCCCTTGGTGGCGGCCCGGCCGCCGTGGCCGGTGACCGCCGACTCGAACGCGCCGCGGGCCTCGATGTCGGCCAGCGCGGCCCTGTCCGCCGAAGGTACCCGGCTGCGCGACCCGATCTCGATGATCGGCGGCAAGAACGCGCGGAGGAGCTTCAGCCCGCCGACCCAGCGCGGCACGTGGATGGTCCGGGCGCGCTTGAGGATGCCCGCTTCGAGGTCGTCGAGGGCGACGTCGAGCGGGTAGGTCTTGCCGATCAGGCCCGGCATCGACGCGCGGAGCTTGCCGAACACCGGGTGCGCGTCGGCGCTCTCGACGAGGTCGGTGCGGATCCACGTCGGGTGCGCGACGCCGACCTTGACGCCCAGGTGGGCGACCTCGGCGCGGAGGCTGTTGGAGAACGCTTCGACGCCCGCCTTCGCGGCGGCGTAGTTCGCCATGCCCGGCGCGTGCGTGATCGCGGCGAGGCTGGAGATGGCCAGCAGGTAGCCCTTGCGCTCGATGACGTGCGGGAGCGTGACGCGGAACGTGCGCCAGACGCCGAGCAGGTCGACTTCGATGACCTTCTCGAACGCGGCCCGGTCGACCGAGCGGACGAAGCCCGCGGTCGCGATGCCGGCGTTGGCGATCACGATGTCGATGCCGCCGAAGTGCTCGACCACGCCGGTCACTGCGTCATTGAGGGCGTCCCAGCTGGTGACGTCGGCTTCCCAGGCTTTCGCGCCGGGCCCGATCCGGCCAGCGACCTTCTGCTGCTCTTCGGCTTCGAGCCCGACGAGGGCGACCTTCGCGCCGCGCGCGGCCAGGCGTTCGGCCAGCCCGGCGCCGATGCCGCGGGCGGCGCCGGTGATCAGCACGACCTTGCCGTCGACCTTCTTGGTGCCGCTCAGCAGCGAAAACGGGTTGGCCACGGTGCCCTCCTAGATGTCACTTGAGGGCACCGTACCCCACCTTACCCGCAGTAAGCTACCCGACAGTAGGGTCACTTTCACGGGAAAGCGCCGCTATTTCTTCCGGAGTCAGGTCGAGGGTCACCGACGCGATCAGGTCGGTGAGCTGCTCGGGCGTGCGGGCGCTGGCGATCGGGGCCGCGACGGTCGGCTGCTGCCGCAGCCAGGCGAGCGCCACCGTGGCGACCGATGCGCCGCGCGCCTCCGCCACCTCGTCCAGCGCCGCGAGCACGCGCTCGCCGTCGCCGTCCAAATAGGACTCCGCCCGGGTGGCGCGCGGGCTGTCGCTTCCGGCGCCCTTCGTGCGGTACTTCCCGGTGAGAAAGCCCTTGGCCAGCGCGAAGTACGGCAGGGTGGCGAGACCCTCGCGTGCGACGAGCGGGGCGAGGTCACGCTCGTAGTCGCGCTCGACGAGGTTGTAGTGCGGCTGCAGCACGGCGAACCGCGCGAGCCCGTTCCGGTCCGAAACCGACAGGGCTTCGGCGAGCCGTTCGGCGCTGTAGTTGGACGCGCCGAGGTGGCGCACCTTGCCCGCGCGGACCAGCGCGTCGAACGCTTCGAGCGTTTCCTCGAGCGGGGTGCCCGGGTCGTCGCGGTGGGCGTAGTAGAGGTCGATGTGGTCGGTCTTGAGGCGGCGCAGCGAGTCCTCCGCCGCGGCCTGGATGTTCTTCGCGGACAGCCCCGGCCGGCCGTCCCACATGCCGACCTTGGTCGCGACCACGACGTCGTCGCGGTTGCCGCGCGCGGCCAGCCAGTTGCCGAGGATCTCTTCGGAGCCGCCACCACCGCCGTAGAGGTCGGCGGTGTCGACGAAGTTGCCGCCGGCCGCGGTGTAGGCGTCCAGCACGGCGAAGGACTGCGGCTCGTCGGCCGTCCAGCCGAAGACGTTGCCGCCGAGGTTGAGGCCGTAGACGTCGAGATCGGTGTTGCCCAGCTTGGTCATGCCATCGACGTTAGTTTGTCGGTACCGGGAGGAAAATCGCCGTCTCACGCGTTGGAGTGTTCCATGGCTATCGAACTGGGCAAGCTCGGAATCTGGCGGTACCACGCGAACGTCGACGCGAAGTTCGCGACGGAAGCGGAGAAGCTCGGCTACGGCGCGATCTGGCTGGGCGGTTCGCCCGGCGCCGGCGACCTCGACTCCGTCGACGACCTGCTCGCGGCGACGGACTCGCTGGTCATCGCGACCGGCATCGTGAACATCTGGCAGGACGACCCGGCGTCGATCGCGAAGGTGTACGAGCGGATCGCGGGCAAGTACCCGGACCGCTTCCTGCTCGGCGTCGGCGCGGGCCACCGCGAAGCGACAAAGGAGTACAAGAAGCCGTACGCGGCCCTGGTCGACTACCTCGACGGGCTGGACAAGGCGGGCGTCCCCGTCGGCGGGCGGGCGTTGGCGGCGCTCGGGCCGAAGGTGGTGGCGTTGTCGGGCGAGCGCACGGCCGGCGCGCACCCGTACCTGACGACCCCGGAGCACACGCGCGACACCCGGGGGATCCTCGGCGCGGGCAAGCTGCTGGCCCCGGAGCACAAGGTGGTCCTGTCGACGGACGCCGCCGAGGCGCGGGCGATCGGCCGCACCACGGTCAAGTACTACCTCGGGCTGTCGAACTACGTCGCCAACCTGCGGAAACTCGGCTTCACCGACGCCGACCTGGAGGGCGAGGGCAGCGACCGCCTGATCGACGCGCTGGCGTTGCACGGCGACGCGGCGACGGTCGCGCGCGGGCTGTCGGCCCACCTCGACGCGGGCGCGGACCAGGTCGTCGTCCAGGTCCTGAACGAGGACCCGTGGCCCGGCTACCGGGCGCTGGCCGCCGAGCTGCTGTGATCCCCGTCCGGCCGCCGGCTCGCCCGGCGGCCGGGCGTCCCCTTCTGAACCGATTCGACGTGCGGAGAAGTTTCCGTGCGGGGACCGGTGTGCGACGGCGGTACACCTCGTACGATGCGGTCGGGACCCATCCCTGCCAAGGAGGAATACCGATGCCCATCGCGACCCCCGAGGTCTACGCGGAGATGCTCGACCGGGCCAAGGCGAACGAGTTCGCGTACCCGGCCATCAACGTGACCTCGTCCGAGACCGTGAACGCCGCCATCCGCGGGTTCGCCGAGGCGGAGAGCGACGGGATCATCCAGTTCTCCACCGGTGGTGCGGAGTTCGCGTCCGGCCAGAAGGTCAAGGACATGGTGACCGGCGCGACCGCGCTCGCGGAGTTCGCCCAGGTCGTGGCCGCGAAGTACGACGTCAACGTCGCGCTGCACACCGACCACTGCCCGAAGGACAAGCTGGACGGCTTCGTCCGCCCGCTGCTGGAGATCTCGACCGAGCGCGTCAAGAACGGCCAGAACCCGCTGTTCCAGTCCCACATGTGGGACGGGTCGGCGATCGACCTCGACGAAAACCTCGAGATCGCGCAGGAGCTGCTCGCCAAGGCCGCGGCCGCGCACATCATCCTCGAGGTCGAGATCGGCGTCGTCGGCGGCGAGGAAGACGGCGTCGCGCACGACATCAACGAGAAGCTCTACACCGCCGAAGGCGACTTCCTGAAGACGATCGACGCGCTGGGCGCGGGCGAGAAGGGCCGCTACCTGCTGGCGGCGACCTTCGGCAACGTCCACGGCGTGTACAAGCCGGGCAACGTGAAGCTGCGCCCGGACGTCCTCAAGGGCGGCCAGGAGGCGGCGGCGAAGAAGCTGGGCCTGCCCGCGGGCTCGAAGCCGTTCGAGCTGGTCTTCCACGGCGGCTCGGGCTCGCTCCCGGAGGAGATCCGCGAGGCGGTGTCGTACGGCGTGGTGAAGATGAACGTCGACACGGACACGCAGTACGCGTTCACCCGCCCGATCGTCGACCACTTCTTCAAGAACTACGACGGCGTCCTGAAGATCGACGGCGAGGTCGGCAACAAGAAGGTCTACGACCCCCGGTCGTACCTGAAGGCCGCGGAGGCCGGCATGGCCCAGCGCGTGGTCGAGGCCTGCCAGGCCCTCGGCTCGGCAGGCACGAAGGTCAAGTAGGACACCACGAAGGGCCGCCACGGAACACCGTGGCGGCCCTTCGTCGTGTGCGGGACGTGTCGCCTCGTCGAGGCCCGGTTCAGACCTCGACGACTTCCAGCAGGGACTCCAAGCCCTTGAAGTCGCGGGCATTGCGTGTGTAGAGGGGAAGATTCCGCACCGAGGCGATCGCGGCGATCATCAGGTCCAGCCGTCGTGGCCGGGGCGAGCGGCCCGCGGCGATCGTCAAGGCGACCAGGGTTCCGTAGCGCGCCGCGGCTTCTCCGTCGAAGGGCAACGGGGTGAACTCGACGATCGCCGCGCCCAGGTGCTCGTTGCGCACCGCACGCACCGCGGGGTCCGCCGTCGTGACGACGCCCTGGTGGAGTTCCGCCATCGTGACCGCGGTGATCTCCGGAAATTCCGGGAGCGCCTTCGGGTCCAGGGTGTCGAGGTCGATGTAGGTGCAGGTGTCGAGCACCCCGGCTGCGTGCCGCTCAGCCACGCTCGCGTTCCCACGGGTTGTCGTCGTCGCCGATCCGGTCCTCGCCGAACAGCTCGTCGGCTTCCCGTCGCAGCGCCGCCGCGTCCACCTTGGGCAGCCGCTTGTGCCGTTCGACCAGCTCTTCCGCGGTGAACCGCGGCAGGCGCGGCACCGGGCGCAGCTCGGCGATCTCCACGCCGTTGCGAGCGACGTGGAACGTCTCGCCCGCTTCGACCGCGTCCATGACCGCGGCCGAGTTGTTGCGGAACTCCCGCTGGCTGATCACCTTCACGAGTCGAGTGTAGCGCGTCGTGCTACGCGGTTACCCGCCTCGCGGACCACCGGCGCGTAGCCGGACCGGCCGCCGCCCACAGCACGAACACCCCGGCCAGCACCACCAAGGCCGTCCAGTACGCCACGGGCGGGGCCGACTCCGTGTGCGCGTCGCCGAGTACCCACGGCCGGAACTGCGCCTGCAGCCACAGCCCGCCGTAGCCGAACGCCGTCACCAGCAAAGCTCCCGCGCCCGCCTGCAGCACCCCCGTGCCCATCGTGAACGCCAGATCCACCGCCAGCCCGACGAGCAGCAGGTAGAACGGCACCGTCGACACCGGGAAGCCGAGCCCGAGCAGCAGGGGCCACATCACGGACCGATAAGCGACATAAGCCAGGGCCACCAGGGAAGCCGACCAGCGGCGGCCCAGCGTGTGCCGGGCCAGGGCCAGGATCAGCGCCGAAACCCCGATGCCCCACAGCGGGTACACCCACTCCGGGATCGGCATCGTGAAGTGTAGGATCGCCGCGCGGTCGACCGGGTGGCCGATCTGGTTGGCCGCGAAGGTCAGCAGCGACGGCTCGGCCTCCGGGGCGCCGCGCTCCCAGGCGCGCAGGCCCAGGATGCCGTACTCCTGCTGGCCGTTCGGGAAGAACGTGTTCTCGAGGAAGAACGCCCACAGCGCCAGCAGCACACCCGTCCGGAAGCGCCCCGGGGGCGACAGCCGGACCCAGCCCAGCAGCACGCCCGCCTGCATGATGCCCGTGCCCAGGTAGAGCATCATGTGGGACGGGCTCCACGCCGTCAGGTCGAGGCCGTTGACGCGGTGGTTGATGACGTCCAGCGGCGCCGCGACCAGGAACGTCAGCAGACCGATCTGCATCAGCCGCAGCGACGTCCGGTCGCAGCCCAGGCCCGTGTAGCTGTGGATCGCCACCAGCACGACGATGATCACCGTGCCGACGGTGTTGATGAGGTGCGGCGGCGCCAGGTCGTCGCGCAGCCACATGAAGTGCCACGACATGTCCCACGACGAGCCGAGCAGCTTGAACGCGAACGCCGCCAGCCACATCCCGTAGCAGAACCGCAGGACCCACTCCGGCGTCGGCTGCCCGGGGGCGCCGCGGTGCCAGTGCCGCGAGAAGAACAGCCGCGTCTTGCCGATCGGGCTGCGCGGGATCACGTCCGCCGGGACGTCGACTGCCTTGGCCATGCCGGACATCATGGCCGGTCATGGTCACGAGCGGGCCAAGACAGTGGCAAAGGACGCGAAAATGGGGTGTCACCCCTAAGGGTGGACGATTTGCCTTCACCGTGCGCGGCTTGGCATGGTGTGCCGCCATGATGCCGAAACGACTTGTGGCCGCTGTCCTGATCGGCGCGCTGGTGCTGGCCGGCGGCGGTGTGCTCGGGGCCCTGTTCCTCTGAAGGCAGAATGGGCGCCATGACGCACAACCTGCTCGGCCCCGAGCCGACGCTGCTGCCCGAGCACACCGCCGCCCAGGCCGCGCTCGACGCCGGGAGCGACCCGGCGACCGTCGCCGCCGAACACCCCGACTACAGCGAGGCGTGGGCCACGCTGGCCGAGAAGGCCCTGGACGCGGACGAGACCGTCGCGGCCTACGCGTACGCCCGCACCGGCTACCACCGGGGTCTCGACCAGCTGCGCCGCGCCGGCTGGAAGGGCTTCGGCCCGGTGCCGTGGGCGCACCGCCCGAACCAGGGGTTCCTGCGCGCCCTCGCCGTCCTCGGCAAGGCCGCCGGGAAGATCGGCGAAACCGAGGAGTACGACCGCTGCCGCACGTTCCTCGCGGACTCCGACCCCGCCGCCGCGGAAGCCACCGGCCTGAAGTGAAACCCGACGTCGTGAGTGTTCAGGGCGGATCTCACCGCCCTGAACACTCACGACAAGCCGCGGCAGACCCTCAGAAGAGGCCGCAGTTGCTGACTGCCGGGAGGCCGGCGAAGCGGCCTTCGAGCCAGGCGAACGCCTCCGGGTACGCGCGCACGGCGGTGAGCACGTGCGTGGGCACCAGGGACGTGCTGAACTGCACCTTCACGCCCTTGCCGCACCACGTCCGGCCCAGGTCGCGGTCCTGCGCGTAGGGCACGATGTCGTCGAGTGCGCTGTGGACGATCAGCACCGGCGCCGTCGGCTTGAGCGTCCCGATCTTCTGCTCGGCCACCCGGGACGCGTACGGCTCCTCTCCGAGGTACGCGACGAGCGAGCGGCCGTCGGTGGTCAGCGTCGACGACTGCGTGAACGCGTGCGCGGCGATCGCCTCCACCGTGCACTCGGTCCGGACCTGCTCGAACAGCTGCTTGCCCCGTGCGTTGAGCAGGGCCGGGATGTTCAGCTCCGGGTACGCGTAGTTCATGCTCACCAGCGCGAACCCGAGGAAGCCGACCGCGTAGTGGCCGTCGAGGTTCTTCGCCACCGACGCCAGGTCGGCCGGCACCGCGCCGGCGTACGCGCCCTTCAGGTTCAACTCCGGCGCGTAGCTCGGCTGCAGCTCCGCCGCGGCGGCCGACGCGCCACCGCCCTGGGAGTAGCCCGCGATCGCGACCGGGCCGTCGGGCGGCAGACTCGCCTCCGGCAGCCGCTGCGCCGCGCGGATCGCGTCGAGCACGGCGTGGCCCTCCGACGCGCGGTTGACGTACGTGTGGTCTCCCGGCGTGCCGAGTCCTTCGTAGTCGGTCACGACGACGCCGTAGCCCCGCGTCAGGAGCCCGGCGATGAACGGGCCCTCGTACTCGAAGCCCGCGGCAAGCGCTTTCGACGGCGCGCAGTCGTCGCCTTCGCCCTGCGTGCCGACGGCGTAGGAGACGATCGGCCGCACGCCGGTGCCGTGCCAGGCCGAGCGCGGGGTCAGCACCGTGCCGGTGACGGCGATCGGCGAGCCGTGCGTGTCGGTGCTGCGGTACATGATCCGCTGCACGTCCGCGTCGGCCTTGATCAGCTGGACCGGGTCGATGTAGAACGTCGACGCCTCGTGCCGGATGACGTCGCCGTTGCTCCCGGCCGGGAGCGGTGACGGGGGGTCGTAGAAGGACGCCGCGGAGGCGCCGGGAGCCACCAGGGCCAGTACCGAAACCGTGGCGACCGCCGCGGAGAGGGCGCGGCGAGAGAAGATACGCATGCTTGCTCCTCGTTGAGCAGGACTAGTGCGCGGGGAACACCTTTTCAGACAGAGGTGTCGGAAAAAGAATCAGGTGAGGTGGGTCACCATGTCAAGCCCGGCGCCGCGCGGACGGCCGCGCAAGCTCCCGGTCGGGGAGCAGCGCGCCCGCGTGCTGCACGCGACCGCGAAGGTCGTCGCGCAGCACGGGATGCAGGGCGCGACGATCGAGCAGATCGCCCGCGAAGCCGGCGTCTCGCGCCAGGCGGTCTACGAGCAGTTCGGCGACCGCGCGACGCTGTTCGCCGAGGTCGTGGCCGAAACCGAGGAGCAGGCCTTCGCCGCCATCGCGAGCCCGGCGGTGACCGACCTCCAGCCCGGTCTCCGGGCCTGGGCGCGGGCCAACTACGCCAACATGGTCACGTTCGTCGCCGACAGCCCCGAGGCCTACGGCGTACTCCGGGCGGCGGAGCGCGCGGGCGACCCCGCTCTCACCCGGTTGAGGGAGAGACTGGCGGTCGTCTACGCCGACGCCGCCCGCAAGCGGTGGGCCGCGCACGGCATCGATTCGGGCCGCGCCGACCGCGCGCTCGTCACGCTCTTCTTCGCGATGACGGAGTCATTGGTGCAGGCGACCTGGGACGGCGAGCCGCCGGACCAGGAAGCCCTGATCGACCTGCTCACCGAATTCACGGTCGGCGGCGTCGCCCGCCTCCAGACGAAGGCGAGCGACGTCATCGACCGGCTGCGGTGAGGCGCTAAGCCGCGGCCATCAGCGCCGCGGACCCGACCACCCGGTTGCGTCCGCCGTGCTTGGCGGCGTAGACGGCCGCGTCGGCCGAGGCCATCACTTCCTCGATCGACGACCCGTCGAGCGGGTAGGAGGCGACGCCGATCGAGGCGGTCTGGCGTTCGATGTCGACAGCCGCGCCTTCGTTGGTCTTCGTGCTGATGACCAGCTCGCTGACCCGCTGCCGGATCCGCTCCGCCGTGACGATGGCGTCCTCCTTGGAGGTCGCGGGCAGCAGGGCGACGAACTCCTCGCCGCCGAACCGGCCGACCAGGTCGTGGGCGCGCGTCTCCTGCTTGACCACGGCGGCGACCGCCTTGAGCACGTCGTCCCCCGCGAGGTGCCCGTAGGTGTCGTTGATCCGCTTGAAGTGGTCGAGGTCGATCATCATGGCGCCGAAGGTGCCGGCTTCCCGCTCGGCGCGCGAGATCTCCCGTTGTGCCCCGTCCTGCCAGGTCGTGGCGTTGAGCAGCTGGGTCTTCTGGTCGGTGGTCGCGAGCTCCTCGAGCCGCTTGATGAGCATGGACCGCTGCAGCACGTACAGCGGCAGGATGACCAGCACCGACAGCAGCGGCTCGTCGGTCAGCACCATCACCAGCAGCCCGCCGACGCACAGGGTGGCCAGCTCCAGCAGGTTGTCGTCCATGTTCCCCAGGCACCCCTCCACCGTGGCGTTCGCCTGGTTGGCCAGGTAGAGGCCGAGGCTGGTGAGGAGGGCGTTGACGACGAAGTAGATGGCCACCGCGAGGCACACGGTCGGCACGCTGATCTGCGGTGAGACGAGCACCGCGAGCCCGGCGGTGCACGCCGACAGGCTGGCGGTCGTGGCGTTGGCCGCGACGCGGTGGGGCTGCCCGGGGCGGGTGCCCGACCAGCTGCGCAGCGCCATGTTGACGTACAGCGACACGCTGAGCAGGGCGACCAGCTGCGCGGGCAGCAGCAGGCCGGCCGGGATGAGCCAGACCGACGTCATGTTGACGTGGGAGGTTTCGTTCAGGCTGCGCCGGGCACGCTCGATGCGGCGGCTGATCTCGTTCTGCGCGACGGCCAGCCCCAGCAGCAGGCCGAACATGCCGAACTGGTCAGGAGTGGCCGGAGTGGTGAAAGCCGCGGCGACCGCCCACGTGACCGCCGCGGTGATGGCGGTCAGGGTGAGCGCGATCCAGCGTGGCGGTCGCCGCCACAGCGCCCAGTCGGCAACACCAAAAATCAGGCCTTGTCCAGATCGTTCCCCCGATGTGACCATTTTTCCCCCAAGCTCTTGCGCTGTAGCGCGGTGACAACCCACTCACGGACAGTTTCAGCCCGTTTGCCTCCTGTCCACAAGGGCTTTCGGTGTGTACCTTTTTCCTGACGCCGGATGAAGGGTGACCAGCGATGCGAACCAGAGACCAGTAGCAGGGCGCACCGCAAGGTCGCGAGGTCTAGTACACCCGCGCGTGGAGCACGTGGTTCAGGCGTGCTCGGCGCGCGGGGCTTCGTCGTTCACGGGTTTGGAACGGTCCGCGTTCAGGGATCGGTACCACGCCAGGGCGAGCGGCGCCGTGAGTATCAATCCGGCAACGCCGAAGATGCCGACGGTCGTCTGCGCCCCCACGAGGTCGGTCAGGACCCCGCCGATGAGCGGGCTGATGCCGAGCATCGTCGTCAAGCCCGTGTTGGACAGTCCCATCGTCTGCGCGCGGTTCTCGTCCGGCACGGCCAGCGTCAGCGACGCCGTCGCCTGCAGCAGCGCGACCGAGCCGAACGCGCCGGACAGGACGAACAGGACGATCGACACCCACGGGTTCGGCTGCGCGAAGCCGACGAGCATCGGCACCGCGCACAGCGCCGACAGCGGGCCGATCAGCTTCGGCCGGGCGGCGGCCGGCACCCACCGCGTGAAGACGAACGTGCCGATCACGCTGCCCACCGGGTCGGCCGCGAGCAGGAGCCCGACGAGCTCGGGTCCGCCGCCCGCCGAGGAGACGTACGGCGCGGCGATCCCCTCGTAGACCGGCAGCAGGCCCATCAGCCAGGTGAACAGCACGAGGGCCCGCAGCGCGGGGTTGGCGAACGCCACCCGGCTGCCGGTGCCGACCATGGCGAAGAAGGACTTCCGCTTCTCGGCGTTCGCGGCCGGCGGCCGGGCCTGCACCCCGAACCGGACGAAGGCGGCGGAGAGCAGGAACGTGGCCGCGTCGAGCACCAGCGCGAGGTGCGGGTCGAGGGCCAGCAGCAGCGCGCCGCCGCCGGCGAACCCGAGCAGCTGCGCCGACTGCACGGTCATGCTGCGCACGCCCATGCCGACGACGAACCGGTCGCCCTCGAGGATCTGCGGCAGCAGCGCGAGCTGTGCGGCCTTGAACGGCGGGTTCAGCAGCGAGACGGCGGCGACCAGGACGCAGACCGCCCAGAACGGCAGCGCGGGGATGGCGACGAGCAGGATCAGGGCGGCCCGCAGCAGGTCGACCGTGACCATCACCGTGCGGCGCGAGAACCGGTCGGCGAGGCCGGTCAGGAAGATGCCGCCGATCAGCGACGGAGCGAACGTCAGCGCGTAGGTGAGGCCGGTCAGCGTGGCGGACCCGGTGACGGTGAAGACGAGGATGGACAGCGCGACCCGCGCCAGCTGGTCGCCGGCGATCGACAGCAGTTCCCCGAACCACAGCGCCCGGAACTCCGCGATCCCGAACACCTCGCGGAACGTGACGCGATCCCGCGGTGCTGCCATGCGCTATCTCCCGACCTCATCGTGCAGACCGTGACCCCCGGCGACGATACGTCCGGTCGGTCATGAGGCAGTCACGGTACGTGAGTTACCTCAGCCAGTGTCCCGTGACGGTTGGTAAATCTCTAGGTTCTTTCGCCGGTATCCAAGGTGTCACGGACGTGTCCTGAACGGGTCAGACGATAGCCCGCAGTGTCTGACCGGTCGCCCAGGAGTCACTAATGGATCATTCCGTACCCCTTGGCGGAGGACCAGAGGCAAAAGTAGCCACCTCGCGTTCGCGAGGTGGCTACCGGGAGAAGAGCGGGATCAGCCGTCGACGGCGAGGGCGTCCTCCGCGGGGGTCCGGGTGCGCCCGGCGGCCCGCTCGGCGTCGCGCTTGGCCACCTCTTCCCGCACGATCGGGATGACGTAGCGGCCGAAGTCGATCGTGTCGCCGAGCATGTCGTAGCCGCGGGCCGACAGGATCTCGACGCCGAGGTCGTAGTAGTCCAGCAGGGCCTGCGCGACCGTTTCCGGCGTGCCGACCAGCGCGTTCGAGTTGCCGGCGCCGCCGGTCGCGGCCGCCGTCGGGGTCCACAGCGCGCGGTCGAACCGCTCGCCCTGGGCCGCCAGCGCCAGGAGCCGCTGCGAGCCGGTGTTTTCGGGCTCGGTGAGCTTGTGCCGCCGGGTCAGCGGCTGCCCGCCCTTCGTGCGGTCCTTGATCGCCCCGACGGTCGCGTACGCCTTCTCCCAGGCCAGCTCCTCGGTCGGCGCGATGATCGGCCGGAACGCGACCTGGATCCGCGGCACGTCCGTGCGGCCGGCCGCCGCCGCGGCCGCCTTGACGGACTCGATCTGCTCCGCGGTCTGGGCCAGCGGCTCGCCCCAGAGGCAGAAGATGTCCGCTTCGGCCCCTCCGGCGGCGTACGCGGCGGGCGAAGAGCCGCCGAAGGAGACGTCCGGACGCGGCTTCTGCACCGGCTTGACGTCGCTGACGTAGTCGGCGAAGCGGTAGTACTGGCCTTCGAAGTCGAACGGCTCGTCGGACGTCCAGGCCTTCTTGATGATCTGGATGGCCTCGCGCGTCCGGCCGTAGCGCTCGTCCTTCGTGAGGTAGTCGCCCTCGCGTTGCTGCTCGTGGTCGTTGCCGCCGGTGATGAAGTGCACCGTGAGGCGGCCGTCGGAGATCTGGTCGAGTGTCGCGAACGTCTTCGCCGCGAACGTCGGGTACGAGACGTTCGGGCGGTGCGCGAGCAGGATCTGCAGCTTGTCGAGCTTGGTGGCGACGTAGGCCGCGGCCTGCGCCGGGTCGGGCGAGCCGGAGCCGTAGGCGAACAGCACCCGGTCCCAGCCGAAGTCCTCGTGCGCGCGGGCCAGGCGCAGCGTGTACTCCTTGTCGAACACCCCGCCGGAGCGGGCGTGCGTCTCGGACCCGTCGTGCGTGCCCCCGATGCCCAGGAACTCGACCGGCATTCCGTCCTCCATCCGTGCCCCCACCGCCGCCCTCAACGGAGGCGCTGCGCGCCGCTGGCCAAAACCTTCTCGCCTCGGTACTGCCAGAACTACGCCCGTGACGCGGGCGCGGCAACGAAGTCCGCAGGGTGGAACTCACCGCCGCCGGCGTTCGATCACCTCGATCGACGCGCGCACCTGGTCGAAGGTCGGCGGGGCGGCGCGGTTGAACACGACGGTCAGGGACCGGCGCGGGATGATGACGAACTCGACGTCGACCCCGGCCGCTTCCGCGGCCGCCTCGACGACGTCCCGCCAGTGCGCCGGGTCGATCCCCCCGGGGTCGGCCCATTCGTGTGCGAAGATCGCCCAGTTGCCCCTGAGCAGGGTGCCGACGACGTCCTGCGCGGTGTGGACGCGGTGCGGCGGGCCGATCTCAGCCGTCACGTCTTCGCAGTGCGAGTGGTGCCGAGAAGGCCCGGGCGCCTAGGAGCTGTCCTGTAAGTCATCGGAGCCAGAGCACGATTGCGGCGATGGTGAGCTCAGCCTGGTAATAGGCGGCGCGTTTGGCATAGCGGGTG